>VBCA01000065.1 GCA_005881575.1 Betaproteobacteria bacterium | reverse complement strand
CTGGGTGAGCTTCGAATAGCGCGTGGCGCCGTAGTCGCCGTTCATCAGCAGCCAGTTGTGCGGCTCGTTCTGCGCGTTGACCAGGCGGTCCCTGTTGACGGTCATCTGGTACTCTGCGGCGAACGCCCCTGCGAGAGCCGCAAGCCCGACTCCGATGAATCCGACTCCGATGAATTTCCGCGCGCGATGTCGCATGATTGTCTCCCCTCTTGTCGACTGCGTCAGTTTAGCGCGCGAGCGCTCAGGGCTCCACCTTGATCCCGCTCGCGCGGATGAGCTCGGTCCACCTGCGCGTGTCTTCCTTGAGGAACCGGGCGAATTCGCCGGGGGTGAAGTTCGACGGCTCGGCTCCCTGCGCGGCGAGCTTTTCCCTGACGTCGGGAGCCGCGAGCGCCCTGACGACGTCCTCGCGCAGGGTGTCGATGGCTTCCTTCGGCGTCCCCTTGGGGAACGCGAACCCGAACCAGTTGGTGACGAGGTAATCGACGCCTTGCTCGAGCGCCGTCGGCACGCCGGGAAAGGCCGCCGAGCGCCGCTCCGTGCTCACCGCGAGGCCCCTCGCCTTGCCGCCCCGGATGGGTCCGAGCGCCGTCGGCGAAGCGGCGATGATGAGGTCGATCTGCCGCGCCTGCAGGGCGACGCTCGCGTCGCTCATGCCCTTGTAGGGAATGTGCGTGAGGTTCACGTGCGCGTTCGCGTTGAAGAGCTCGCTCACGACGTGGATGACGCTGCCTACTCCGGCCGAGCCGAAGTTGAGCTTCCCCGGCCGCGCGCGGGCATCGGCGATGAGCGCGGCGAGGCTCTCCAGCTTCGACCCGGCGTTGACGACGATGACGAAAGGCGTCTGCGCGATCATCGCGGCGGGAACCAGGTCGCCTGCGACGTCCCAGGGCAGCTTGTCGTACAGCCCGGGGAGCATGGGATAGGTGGCGTCGATGAGCGCCGCGGTCGTGCCGTCGGGCGCCGACTTCGCCGCCGCCTCCCAGGCGATCCTGCCCCCTGCGCCGGTGCGGTTCTCGACGACGAAGGTCTTGCCCGTCTGCTCGCTGATCTTCAGCGTCGCGATGCGGGTGTAGGTGTCGCTCGCGCCGCCCGCCGAGAAGGGCACGAGGATGCGCAAGGCGCGCGGCGCGGTCTGAGCCGACGCCGCGAAGCTCAAGGATGCCAGGGCGAGGGCGAGGACTCGATTGCGCAATGTCTTCACATCAAGCCTCCACGAGCGGCCAGCCGCTGACGTCGAAACCGTCGGGCACGGCCACGTGCACGAAGCCGCGCACGCCGCGAAGCGACCGCGTAATGTGGCCCTTGCCCCGCACGTCCTCGGCAAAGATGAGATCTCCCGGCATACACAGGGTGCGATGGCCGTCGCTCGCCTCGAGCTCGAGGATGCCCGAAGTGAGGAAAATCAGCTGGCGCCGGGGAGCGTTGTGAAAATCCTGGACGTGGCCTTCGGGCGTCTCGCGGAAGAAAATCGAGTCGCATCCGAAGGTTCCCGACGCCGGCCTCTCGGCCCCGGTCATCGGCACCTCGCGGATCTCGATCGCCGATTCCCCCGAGTTCTTCGTGAATATCCTGACGACGCGCATGCGCGATTATAGGGGTTCAGGGCCGAACCGCTCCCCGGGCGAAGCTTGGGCGTACTGCCTGCCCACTTTGCGCGGATGGGCAAGAGTGAGCGCCTCGTTTTGTGGACGACTTCCCGAAGACAGTTTGCTACACTTGAATCGAAACCGAGCCTGTCCGAAGAGTCGGGCCGGAGCCTGATCTGCATCCATGCTGGTCGCAAGAAGTCCCGCGGCGCGCCGCGGTATCGCAACTTTCACTTCGGAGGGGAACCAAGATGTGCATACTGTGCGATAAAGGATTTCCGCAGAGCCATGCGGGCTCGCAACTCGGGCGCCGCGATTTCCTGAAGACGACGGCCGCAGGCGGAGCCGCCGCGGGCCTGGGTCTGTTCGCGGCGCGCCCTGCCGCAGCTCAAGGCGACGACGCGCCGGAAGACAGCGGCGGGCGTGGCCGGCGCTATATCATCCGCGGCGGCGCGGTGATGACGATGGACCCGAGCATGCCCAACAAGGGCGAGTTCGCCCAGGCGGACGTGCTGGTCGAGGGCAAGAAGATCGTCGCCGTCGGTCCGAACCTGCACGCGGGCGGCGCGGCCGAAATCGACGCGCGCGGCAAGATCGTGATGCCGGGCTTCATCGACACTCACCACCACCAGTTCGAGACGGCGCTGCGCAGCTTCCTTGCCGACGGCGTGCTCATCAACGACGGGTCCGGTTCGGTGGCCGGGAGCACGACCTACTTCGAATTCATCCTGCTCACCTTCGCGCCGAAGTACCGGCCGCACGATGTCTACATCAGCGAGCTGTTCGGGGGACTGGCGCAGCTGGACGATGGCGTCACCACGGTGCACGACGTCTCGCAGATCCACCACTCTCCGCAGCACTCGGACGCCGCCATCCAGGCGCTGTTCGACACCGGGCGCCGCGCCGCCTTCGGCTATTTCGAAAGCGCGGGCGGGGTCGCCGGCAATCAATATCCGTTTGACGCGCCCCGCATCAAGAAGCAGTGGTTCTCCTCAAGCGACCAGCTCGTCCACATGATCATGGGCGGCGAGGTTTATCTCGGCAATCAGAGCACCGACGACTCGTGGAGGATAGGGCGCGACCTCGGCCTACAGGTCGCGGCGCACATTCTCTCGCCCTTCGGCATCCGTCCGATTTTCGACTCGCTCGCCGCCGGAACGGGCGGCAACGGCAACACCGGAATGAGAGGGGACAACCTGTTCATCCACATGACCGGGATGTCCGACACGGCATGGCAGAGGGTCAAGGACGTCGGCGCGCAGGTGTCGATCGCCTTCCCGATCGAGATGAACATGCGCCACGGCATGCCGCCGATCGTCAGGATGCAGATGATGGGGATGGAGCCCTCGCTCTCCACGGATGTGGAAGTCACGATGACGGCGGACTTCTTCACCCAGATGCGCGTCGCCATGAACCTGCAGCGCGTGGTGGTGAATCAGATGATCCTCGACAGCCCGAACGGGAATCAGAACCTTCCGGATCCCCGGAACTGGGAGCTCCCGCAAACCGCGGTCCAGGTCCCCGGGCCGTTCCCGTTCTGGCCGACGCCGCCCGCCGGCGTCCCGGCCCCGCTGACGACGCGCGACGTGCTGCGCTACGCCACCATTAACGGAGCGAAAGCCCTGCGGCTCGAGGGCAAGACCGGCACGCTCACCCCGGGCAAGGAGGCAGACATCGTCATCCTCGACGCGACCGCGATTAACGTGGCCCCGGTCAACAACGTGCCCGGGGCGGTCGTATCGCTGATGGACCGCACCAACGTCGAGACGGTGATCGTCGCCGGCAAGGTGCGCAAGTGGAAAGGCAAGCTGCTCGACGTCGACCTCAACAACTTGCGCCGGCAGCTCGAGAACTCGCGCGACTTCATCTTCAACGCGGCCAACATCCCGGCCGACCTGCGCGGGCCTTTCGGCAAGCAATAGCGTTTCCGTCGCAAGCACGCGGGGCGGCTCCGGCCGCCCCGGTTTTTCCTGGGAATCGTCCGCGCTACTCGAGCTTGATGCCGGCCTGCCTGACCACTTTTTCCCAGCGCGCCAGATCTTCGCGGATCTGCGCCGCAAACTGCTCCGGAGTGTTGCCCACCGGCTCGATGCCGAGCACACCGTAGCGCTCCTTCACGACCGGGTCGGCGAGAACCGAGGCGATTTCGCGCTGCAGGCGCTCGATCACCGGCAGCGGCGTCTTGGCGGGTGCGAGCACGCCGACCCAGGAATCCACGACGAACCCCGGGAGACCGCTCTCCGCGAAGGTCGGGACATCGGGCAGCGAAGACGAGCGCCTGGCGGAAGACACGCCGATCGCCTTCAGTTTCCCCGATTTCACGAATTGCTGCGATGAGGCGACGGCGGTAAAGACGAGCGGGATCTGTCCGCCGACCGCATCGATGATCGCCTGGCCGCCTCCCTTGTAGGGCACGTGTGTCAACTGCGCGCCGGTGCGCTGCGCGAGCATCTCCCCGGCGAGGTGGGGCGTGCCGCCGGTGCCCGAGGTGCCGAAGGCGAAGGGCCTTGCCTTCGCCTGAGCGATCAGCTCCTGCAGCGAATTCGCCGGGACCGAAGGATGCGCGACCAGGATCAGCGTTGCATCGCCGAGCTTGGTGACGGGCGCGAAATCGCGCAAGGTGTCGAATGGAATCTTCGCGAACACGTGCGGATTGATCACCATCGTGCCGTCGAAGCCGAGCACCAGCGTATGGCCGTCGGGCGCACTCCTTGCGACCTGCTCGGTACCGATGTTGCCCGAGGCGCCCGGGCGGTTCTCGACCACCACCGGCTGTCCGAGGCGCGCTCCGAGCGGGTCGGCGACCGCGCGCGCGCTGGTGTCGGTGACGCCGCCGGCGGCGAAGGGCACGACCAGCCGCACCGGCCGGGACGGGAAAGCTTGCCCCGAGCTTGTCGAAGGGTTCTGCGCAAAGCCTGCATGGGCCGCGACGAGCGCGAGAACCGTCGTCAGCACTATCGATCGCAGCACGAGCTTTTCCTCCGACGCGGTGTTGCGGGTTCGCTCAAGCATACAATAGCGCTCACATCGAGGAACAGCCCCCCATGCTCGATTTCGCCGGGTACGTAAAGATCTTCGTGGCGCTGCTGGTGATCGTCAATCCCATCGGGACGATGCCGATGTTCCTCGGCCTGACTCACAGGCACACGGTCGCCGAGAAGAAGCGCATTGCGCGCGTGGCGAGCATCTCGGTGGCCGTCGTCCTGACCGCCTCGGCCATCGTGGGCGAGCACCTTCTCGGGTTCTTCGGCATCACCATCGCCTCGTTCAGGGTCGGCGGGGCGATCCTCATACTGTTGCTCGCCATATCGATGATGCACGCCGCGGCCAGCGGCGAGCGGCAGACCCCCGAAGAGGCGAAGGAGGCCGAGGACAAGGAGAGCGTCGCCGTCGTGCCGCTCGCCCTTCCGCTGCTCGCCGGGCCGGGAGCGATCTCGACGACGATCATCTACGCGGCGCAGCGTCCCTCGCTCGCCCACTTGGCCGCCGTGGTCGCTTGCTGCCTGCTGGTCGCGCTCACGACCTGGATCGCGCTCAGGGCGGCGACCCAGATCGGACGCCGGCTCGGGAAGATCGGCATCAACGTCGTGATCCGGATCATGGGATTGCTGCTCGCCGCCGTGGCGGTGGAAATTTTTGCGAGCGGCATCGTGGTGCTGCTGCCCGGGCTGGGAAAGTGAAGCTCGGCGATCTCCTGTTCCTCCGCGCGGCGCTCGCGCTCCTCACCGCCGCGGCGATTCCGGCCTCCGCGCAGCCTTATCCTTCGAAGCCGGTGAAGCTCGTCGTGTCCTCCGCCGCCGGAGGATCGCCCGACCTGCAGGCGAGGATCTACACCCAGCGCATGACGCAGCTCCACGGCTACATCTGGGTGATCGAGAACCTGCCGGGGGCCGGAGCCAACATCGCGCCCGAGCGCGTCGCGAAGGCGCCCCCCGACGGCTACACGCTGCTTATGGCCTCCGCAGGGCCGCTGTATTTCAATCCGACTCTGTATACGAAGCTTCCCTACGACATCCAGCGCGACTTCGAGCCGATCACGCAGGTGTCGAATGTGCCCAACATCCTCGCGGTGCACCCGAGCGTCCCGCTTCGCTCGGTGAAAGAGCTGATAGCCTACGCGAGGGCCAACCCGGGCAAGTTGCGCTTCGGCTCGCCGGGCAGCGGCAGCTCCCAGCATCTCTCGGGCGAGCTGTTCAAGAAAATGACCGGGGTCGACATGCAGCATGTTCCCTACAAGTCGGTCGCGCAGATGACCACCGAATTGGTGAGCGGACAGTTCGAGCTCTCGTTCAACAACGCGCCGCTCGTCCTGCCCTTCATCAAGGCAGGCAGGCTGCGCGCGCTCGCCGTCACGACGAAGACCCGGCTCGCGCTCGCCCCCGACGTTCCCACGCTCGACGAGTCGGGGCTCTCCGGGTACGAAGTCGGCGGGGGTTCCGGCGTGCTCGCGCCTAAAGGCACGCCCGCAGCGATCCTGAAGAAGCTCGAGACCGACCTGCGCGGCGTCCTCAACTCCGCGGAAGTGCGCGAGCAGTACGCCGCGAACGGCTTGATCGCCGTCGGCTCGGGCTCGGCGGAATTCGCCGCCTACATGAAAAGCGAGATCGCGCGCTGGGCGCCGCTGATCCGCGCGACCGGCGCGACAGTGGACTAGAGCGATCCCGCCATCGATCCGCGACGCCGGGTCGCGGAGACTACGCTCGCGTTCGCATCCAGCCGTTGCGGGTATTGCTCCGCCCCAGGCCGATGCTGTCGGTCCATCTCTTCAACTTCGCGAACCGGTCCTCGGGCATGAGGCTGGCGGGCGTCACGGGTTCCGGATAACCGACCCCGCGGAGCACCGCATCCATGCTGCCGCCGGGCTGGAGCTCCGGCGCGGTGGCATAGCCCGGCAAACCGCCATCGGCGTAGCGGACCGCTGCAGCGGGAAGCCCGTAAAGCCGGGCCGAGTTGAGGCCGAGAATGTGCCGCTTCGCCCCTTCCGTCAGCGGCGGATAGCCCCACCGGCTTGCGATATCCTCGGGGATCTGCGAGCGCCACAGCGCCTCGATCTGCCATTGCGGGCCGCCGTACCAGAGCGAGTCCGAGCCGAAGACGATGTTGGTTGGCCCCATGTAGTGCAGGAGCTGGCCGATGAAGTGCGCCCACACCGTGGGGAACGTCACGATCATCGACGCCATCGTCGTGCCGAGCTCGGCGTACACGTTGGGGAGCCGGTGCAAGCTCGAGGGCGACGCGGACGTCGGTTCCGCCCCGGCCACGTACCTGCCTCCGGCGATCTGCGCGAACTGCGTGGACCACCGGATGTTGGGAACGCTGTGCCCATGGCTGTCCGTGAGCAGCGTCGGCGGCATGGCTCCCGGCAGATTCTCGATGTCCATCAGGGCTTGCAACACCCAGAAGCTCGGCCGGATGCAGGAGTGATACATGATCCAGTTGAATTGCGGCCAGTCCGTGGCCACCTTCACGATGTCGTCGGGGTTCCCGAAATTCGGCAGGTTGTTGGCGCCGCCGGGTTGCGTGGCGTTGGCCGACAGGCCTTTGTGGATGCAGATGTTGAAGAAGCCGGGGTGCTTCTTGAGCTGATCCTTGTTCCTGGCGATGACTTGGTACGTCGGGTAGGCGATCGCCTCGTCATCGAGGCGCCAGCGCGCAAACGCGGTCCCGGGAGCCGCGCTGGCCGCGAACGCGACGTTGTAGCCCTTCCACGAGTCCGGCTGCATGTTCTCGATCTGCCACTGCGTGTAATCGCCGAAGAGCGGGTCGGCGAGATTTCCGGGACCGGGATAGAGCTGCCCATGCGCAAGGGCGCGCGTCGAGCCGGCGAGCTGATTGATGTAATCCCTGCATTGCGCGGTTTGCCAGCCGGTCAGGATTTCGCTCACCAGGCTGTCGTGGATGTTGGTCGCCGGCCCGGGCGTACCTCCGCCAGGCGGCGTGAAAAGCGCGATGTTCGCGTTGCTGATGATGGAGACGCTCGTCTGCGCTTCCAGATACATCCGGTTGATGTACTGGCCGAGATGGAATTCGCCCGCCACCGTGGTCGCCGGACCGGGATTCGGAGGAAAATCGGGATGGAGCTGCGTCGGGTTCCAAGGTGTCCACGTTGCGCCGAGCTCATCGACACCCGCCGGGTTTCCGCCGCGGCCGTTGTTGGGATTGCCGTGCGGTGGCGTCGTAGCGGGGCTGAATCCCGCAGCCGTGGAGACCGAACCCGGTCCCTGTGCAAGAGCCCTCAAGCCTTGAGGGGTGTTCGTGCTGGAGCGAACGATGTGGGTTTGATCGTCGAAGACGAACAGGTTGCGGGGCGTTGCGTTCTCCGCGAACGCCGCCTTCTCGAACATCTCGACCTCGTCGACCTTGAAGAACGCGTTGCCGTACACCTCGTTCATCGCGAGGAAGGAGGCAGCCAGGCCGCCCGTGCCTTCGAGGAACTGCCGCCGCGTCATCCCGAGCTTTTTCGAGGCCTTGCCGGCGAGCTCCTTCACCCGAGATTCGACCTGCTTCTGCTTCTGCGTCTGCGGGAAAGGCACGTACTCGCCGTTGGAGATCATGCGAGTCGGAACGGGGGACTGAAAGGGCTCGCTCTCCGCCGGAGCGCAGCGTTCGAGCTGCGCGTCGCTCAACCAGGCGTCTTCTTCGCGTGAACCCGGAAGTCTTTCTGACATGGTTGACTCCTCCTATCGGTTCTTACGCGAAGTACTATAGGAGGCAGGGGCTCAGGGTGTCTGTCGCTGAAGCCCGATTTCTCCGTAAAGAGTCGTGGATTCCGCCTCGCGGCCCAACTACGACTTCAATCACCCGCTCCGGTCGGGCGGCCAGGTCAGTCCTCGTCCCGATCGTGATGGTCGCGCCCATTGTCATGGTCATCGTCACCGTGGTCCCGACCGAGGCCGGAGCGCGGATGCGAGACGGGCGCCGGGGGGAGCCGTTTGCCGCCCGGACCGTCGGCGAACGTCAGCGGAGAAGCCGCGCGCCGCTGGCCGACGCCGGGCCGGTCCCAGTCGCACACGCCGTCCGGGAAAACGGCGTGCAGCCTGTCCAATTGCGCGGACGAGAGGACCAGCGGCGCATAGTCGGCGGAGTTGAGCGGCTTCAGCTGGCACTTGAGGATGTTCTCCGCCAGCGGGCCCCCGGCGACCTGGCGAGGCGACGAGTGTTTCTGAAGCCGCGGGTCGGCATCGCACCGCGCCATGTCGGGGACCGGAGTGGAGAAGGTCGTGTCGCCAGTCAAGAAGCAGAAATCGGCCGCGCCCACTGGTTTCGCGGCGATCACCTCCGCCTGCCTGCGCACGGAGTTGAGCGTCTCCTTGGGGGCGCTGACGTTCAGGTTCGACAGCCAGGTGTCCATGGTCAAGAACGACTTCAGCGTGACCGCGGCGAACTGTGCCGCCGTGGCGGGCAGGAGCCCCGTCCCATAGCGCCACATCAGCTGATTGCCGTGATTGCCGTCGTTGGCCGCGTCGATGCGGGCGCGTTCCGCGAAGCTGCGCCAGATGTAGTGGATGCCGAAGGGCCCGATTGGCGGGGGAGCCTCGTCGAAGCCGCGCGAATCGATGATCGGCAGCTTGCCGAGGTTCGCGCCGCTCGATACGATCCCCGCCCTGTAGGCGATGGCTAGGGCCGGCAGGTCGGCCGTGGTGCGCGCCGCCCTGCGGTTCGAATCAGCATCGAAACCGCCGATCTTCTCGTTCAGCGTGACGAACTCCTCGGGCGTGATCGCGCGCGCGAGCAGGGCCTTCAGGCCATACTGGATGCCGACGTTGTCGCCGGTCTGTCGCGCGCGCAAGCTGCCGGGTGCGTTGGCGTTGTCGGTGGTGCCCCAGACGGCGGCGGCCAGGTCGGGGTCGCCGCAACGCGTGCCGTTCGGATTGGTCACCGGGTTGTAGACCAGTGCGGCCGGGAGCAGGCAGTTGTTGCGCGACTCGACCAGAGTGGCCAACGCGCCGGTGGTGTTGTCGATGACCAGCGTGCGGGCGTAGTTTCCGGACTTGTTGTTGAACCCGAACGAGTTGTTCCACCCATGGCAGCCGCTGTGGTCGAGATGGCCGTTGATCGCGGTCTTCTTCGCGTTGATCTGAGCCTGCGTCAGGCCCGCCATCAAAGACGTCCACTCCGCCCCGGCGTAGAAGTTCACCAGCAGCACGCAGTCGGTGACCTCGAGGCCGGTGGTGATCGAGTCGGGGTAATCGCAGCTCGGCTGGATGCCGTCGAGCAGGCCGGGGAAGATTGAGGCGGCGGTGTTCTGCTGGATCGAGCCGCCCGAGCAGCCGTTCCCGAGCGTGTACCCGATCTCGCCGTAGGTGTCGACGATGTGCTCCTTCATCATCATCAGCGTCTCGGCGTTCAGGACCCGGTTCGAGTTGAACAGCGAATCGGTGAGGCTGTTGTCCGCGACCATGAAGCCGCGCGACAAGGCCGAGTCATCGGCCCAGTTCTGCTCACTGCGGAACTGCAGCCGCGGCTGGCCGGTCGAGGCGCCGAAGGTGTAGACAACCTTGCCGTTCCATTGGGGCTGGGGCGTCAGCGCCGTCCAGGGCGTTGCGCGGGTCGGGTCGAACAGCACCGCGATGTCGTAGATGCCGCGATTCAAGGTTCCGCGCTCGACGCGCACGATGTACGGCACCGTGACGCCCGCCGTAGTCGTCGTGGTCGCAAGATCCGCCGGCGCGGTGCCGGAAGTGTACGGCTTGAAGCAGTTATTAGTCGGCGCGGGGGTCGGTGGGCTCGGATCCGGCAGCGCGGTCGAGCAACCCGCGGTCGTCGTGCGGTAGAACAGCTTGTACTCGGTCGCGATGTTGCACTGCGCATCGACGGCGAAGGTCGTCAGGCCGCTCGCGTTCGTCGCCGGCGTGTTACCCGATGCGGCCGTCGGCGCGGGCGTCGCGCAGATCCAGGGCTGGGTCTGCGAGCCCAGTAACACCGGTCCGCCGATCGGGTGGTTGGTGATTGTCAGCCGTGCGTGCGGCCCGCCGTGCCCGTCGCCCCTGGCTTCGGCGGCAAACTCGTTGTCGCCGTCAACGAGATCCGTCACCACGCCTCGCAGGGTGCGAGCGGCGGCATTGCCCCTGAACGCAGCGGTGACGTCCCGGCCGTTGAGCCGCAAGCTAACCTGGTTCAGCGGCACGTTCTTCGGCACGCGCACCTCGAGCAGCGCGTCGCCTCCGCTCACGAGATCGGCGCGGTTCGACAGCGACACGATCTCGAAATTGGACGGACCCTCTCCCGCCTGGGCCGTGGCCAGAAGTAGCGCGCCGAGCGCCAGTAATGACGATTTCATGCAGTTCATGATTTCTTCCTCCCTGAGTGCAACTACGCCAGCGTCTGCTTCACCCGCACCGGCGCGAAAGGCGGTCTACCACGGGCTTCGGCGGGCGACTAAAGGCAACGTCGCGAAACGCGCGGCAGACCTGTTCTTTGACGATGAGCTTGTATTCGCGCTTGCGCAGCGCTCTTGAGCGGTGATTGCGCTTAATAGATTGGATCGGTTTGTGCGGCAACGGCACGGGCAGATAGTACATGTTGCGCTCCAGGCGCAAGCCACCCGCAGCGAGCCAGAATTCGTCGTACGCCCGGCCTATGTCGTTCGTTCGAAAATCAGTGCCGGCGGAGACGTGGTTGTCTGCGCCGATTCCGATGATGTGGCTGAGGCCCAGCGCCGTCGCGACTCCCTCTGCCGCTGCGAGCAACAGTGCCTGAGGCGAAATGTCGACGCACATCTTCGTCGCAGTTCTGATCAGATGCAGTCCTTTACCCTTGCCCTGCACGCGGGCGATATAGATGGCGCGGGACGCAGCCAGACCGGCGATGCTTCCAGGACCAATCGCGAAGGACAGGACGTAGATATCGACGCCATCCGCCTCGAAGATCAGCGATAGATCGCCCTCGTAGTGCGCTGTCGGCGTGCGTGGAAAAGTCAGGCGGATACGATACATATGCTCGCGTATGATCTGTTGCCACAGTTCGACCCGACAATCGACGATCATCCGGAAGAACTTTCCCTGGACACGATCCGTGAGGAACGCGTAGTGATCGATTAAGATCGACGCACGCTCCTTGCGCGACAGATCCGCTGCCAAATAATCGCTCAGGTACTTGAACAACAACCGTGGTTCGGCGCGCACGACAGGTCGCGTTTCGGCCGACGCTAGTACTTTAGCAACCTCGAAGCAAATGCGCGGGTGGATGAAAATCCACGCGCCCTTCCGCATCCTGATCAACGCCGCACGCGCTCCATCTTTGACCAACTCGCGGATGAGGGCGAAGCTGGTCAGAGCGGCCAACGAGACAACGAGTTGAATGTGACTAGGCTTGATCGGGATGAGAGGCATAATGCGCAATTGCGATCATTGTTCGTACGTATCTTATCTGATCCAAGTCTCTGGTCTAGGGGTGGAGATCAAAAAAAATTTTGATTCCATAGCCGGACGAGTTACGCCAGCGCCTGCCTGACCCGCTCCGGCGCAAAAGGCAGCGCGCGCAGGCGCTTGCCGGTGGCGTTCGCGATGGCATTGGCGATCGCCGCGGCGGCCGGACCCTGCGAGCCTTCGCCCACGCCGTGAAAGCGATCCCCCGGATGGTCGAGAAGAACGACCTCGACTTGCGGCACGTCCCCGAAGTGGATGATGGGGTAGTCCGCCCAGGACCGCGTGCTGACGCGCGTGCGGTCGTAGCGCACCGCTTCCATCAGCGTCCAGCTCGCCGACTGGATGATGCCGCCCTCGATCTGGTTGACGACGCCGTCCGGGTTGACGATCTGCCCGGCATCGACCGCCGCGACCGCGCGCGTGACGCGCACCTTGCCGCTCGCGCGATCGACTTCGACGTCGGCGACCACCGCCACGTAGCAGGCGAGATTCTTGTACTTGGCGAACGCGAAGCCGCGACCGCGCGCGCCGTCCCCCTTCGCGTTCGGCCGCCAACCGGAGCGCTGCGCCGCGGCCTCGATCGCGGCGCGCGCGCGAGGATCTTTCAAGTGCCGAAGGCGGAATTCGACCGGATCGGCGCCCGCCGCCAGCGCCAGCTCGTCGATAAACGATTCGAGCGCGAACACGTTGGAGTAGCCCCCGAGCGTGCGCAAGGCCGAGGTGCGCAGCGGCATCTCCGGCAGGAAGTGCTTCACCACTTTCTGGTTCGGGAAATCGTAGAGCGGGATCGAGTTGCGGTCGCCGCCCCCGGTCGGCTGCGGCGGGTCGACCGGGAACGGCGCCCTGGAGGGCTTCTCCAGGTGCCAGCTCGCGAGAAGGTTGACGCCGCCCGCCGCGCCGGGCCGGTTGTTGTGCGGATGGCTCCAGACCTCGTGGGTCCAGTTGACGACGTTCCCCTGAGCGTCGAGCCCGCCCGAGAGCTTCATCACCATCGCAGAGCCGTACGGCTCCCACTGGAACTCATCGTCGCGCATCCACTGCAGCTTGACCGGGCGGCCGCCCGTTGCGCGCGCGACCAGCGCCGCGTCGAGCGCCACGTCGTCGGCGCCGTTGTGACCGTAGCAGCCGGCGCCTTCGGCGTGGATGCAGTGCACGTTCGCGGGATCGGTCGCGAAGACCTTGGCGAGATCGCCGCGCAGCGGAAACACGCCCTGGCTGTGCGTCCACACCGTGAGCCTGCCCTCGCGCCACTGCGCGACCGCGCACGAGGGGCCGATCGAGCCGTGGACCTGGAACGGGCGCGTGTAGGTCGCATTCAGCGTCTTCGCCGGCGCGGCCACGGTCACGGAAGTCTTTTCATTCACTACCGAGTCCACCGACTTCGCCTTCGTCATCAGGTGCTCGTACAGAGCGTCGCCCGACGGCGGCAGCGATTCGCTCTCTTTCCATCGCGCGGATTTCTTGAGCAGCTCGCGCGCCTTGATCGCCTGCTCCTCGCGCTCTGCAGCCAGGCCGAGGAAATCGCCGTCGCGCACGACTGCGATCACCCCGGGCATGCGCTTCACGGCGGCTTCGTCGAAGGCGACGAGCCGCGCGCCGGGTGAAGGCGGGCGCACCACGCGCCCGAACACCATCCCGGGCAGGCGCACGTCCTGGACATAGGCGGCGCCGCCGGTCATCTTCTTCGGGATGTCGCGGCGAAGCACGCTCTTGCCGACCCACTTGTGCTCGGACGCTAGCTTGGGCTTGACCATGGCCTGCGCCTCGCGCTTCAGGTTCACGTCGCCTACGAGGTCCCAGTAGGCGACCGACTTTCCGCCCGCCGTGCAAGTGCCGTCGCTCACGGCGAGAGCGGTCGCCGCGACGCCGAGCTTCGCAGCCGCGGCGTTCACGAGAATGTCGCGCGCCTCGGCGCAGGCGAAGCGCAGCGCGGTGCCGCTACTCTCGACCGACTGGCTGCCCGCGGTCTGGCCCTCGTTGGGGGTGAGCGCGGTGTCGCCGTGAACGATCTTGATGCGCTTCAGATCGACGTCGAGCTCGTCGGCGGCGATCTGCGCGAGCGCGGTGCCGATGCCCTGCCCGAGCTCGATCTTTCCGGTGAAGATCGTGACCGTGCCGTCGGCGTCGACGCGCAGCCACGAGTCGAGCATGCGGTTGTTGTTGAGGCTCCCGGGAAGCGGGGCGGGCTTCGCCTGGCCGAACGCGTCGGGGGCGAGCGAGAACGAGATCACCAGCGCGCTGCCGGTCTTCAGGAAATTGCGGCGCGAGAGAGAGGGTTTCATGCCATCTCCTTTGCCGCGCGCTGCACGGCGCGAACGATGCGGTTGTGCGAGGCGCAGCGGCACAGGTGGCCGTTCAAGGCCTGCTTGATCTCGACTTCGCTCGGGCGTGGATTGCCGGCTAGCAGCGCCTTGGCGGCCATGATCATGCCGTTGCTGCAGTAGCCGCACTGGCACGCCTGCTCCTCGATGAAGGCGCGCTGCAGCGGGTGGAGCTTCTCGATGGTGCCGAGCCCCTCGAGCGTGGTGATCGCTCCCTTCGCCGCGGCCGACACCGGCACCGAGCAGGAGCGCACGGACTTGCCGTCGATCAGCACGGTGCACGCGCCGCATTGGGCGAGCCCGCAGCCGAACTTCGGGCCGTTCAGCTCCAGGTCGTTGCGCAGAACGTACAGAAGCGGCGTGTCGGGCGCGACGGAAGACACTTTTCGCGTCGCTCCGTTCACCCGCAATGTGAAGTCGGCCATACTCTCCTCCGGACAGGGTCTTTGCGCTTGGGCGGGAAACGAAAGCGTACACCACCGAGGCGGCGGAGAGCCAGCGCGACAGCGCCGCCGCCTCAGCACTGCGCTGCTGCGTCTAGACGGCGGCCCTTCTCGTCTTTAACGCATACGCGCCGTCGCCTACGAGAGCGAGCGCGAAGCAGACGATCGCCCAGAACAGCGGATACTCGTAGCCGCCGCCCTTGGCGGTGAACATCCAGCCGTTTCCCAAGTGGCCCAGATAGGCCGCGAAGAGCAGGTGAACCCCGAGAAAGACCGCAACCCATCGCGCATAGACCCCGAAGATGAGCGCCAGTCCGCCGAGCGTTTCGTACGCCACGACGACCCAGGCGAACCAGTCCGGCAGCCCCAGGGACGCGAAATACTTTCCGGCCCCCGCCATCCCGAAAACCATGGCCTTGAGGTAAAGGCCATGCAGGATGAAGAGGACGCCCATGCTCACGCGCAGCAGCAACGCTCCGTATGGTGCTCTCAATGAATCGATCATTTTTCCCCCTTTCGGTCACGCCTTTTCGTGCATGTGAGATCCTACTTCGGATAGAGAACCAGCTGGGTGCAGCGAAACAGCGCGAGCTTGCGCCGCTCCTCGCCGTGGGTCACGGTCGCGTCCCAGACCTGCGTGGTGCGCCCCAGGTGCACGGCGCGCGCTTCGCCGTGGAGCTTGCCTTCCTGCGCGGTATTGAGGAAGTTCGCCTTCAATTCCACCGTGGTGAAGTTCTGCGCGTTCGCGGGCAGGTGCGAAATGCATCCGTAGCCCGCGAGCGTGTCGGCGAAGCTGACGACCGCCCCGGCGTGCAGATAGCCGTTCGGCGCGAGCAGCGCCTTGCGCAACTCGAGCTCCCCTTTCAGCAGCCCTTCGGACACTTCGGTGATGAGAAGGCCGACGAAGCCGGGCAGAAATTCCCTGCCGAACCGGTTGAAGCGATCGACGTCGAATCCGGGACGAAGCGGCATGATTTCTCCTTCCTGAGATGCCGCCATCTTATACTCGCCGACGAAGCTGACCGATCATGAGCGAAGGCATCGGATACGCGCTCGGCGCGATGCTGCTCTACGGAGTGGCGGATTTCGTCTACAAGCGCGGCGCAGCGGCGGGGGCCGAACCGCACCAGTTTCTGATGGTGCAGACCTGGTTCTTCTCCTCGCTTGCGATCCTATACGGATTTTTCTCGGGAGCGCTCGCGCTCAATCGCGGGGCGCTGTGGGGCGCGGCGGCCGGCGTGCTGGTCGTCGTCGGCTACTACAACTTCGCCCGCAGCCTCAAGTCGGGCGCGGTCAGCACCCACGCGACGATTTTCCGGATGAGCTTCGCCGTCACCGTGGCGCTCGCCGTGCTGGTGCTGGGCGAGCCGCTCACCGCGCCCAAGCTCGCGGGCCTCGCGCTCGCGCTGGTGGCGGTCTGGCTGCTGCTCGCCGCGCCGGGCGCTGCGGGCGGCGACGCCCATCGCGAGCGCCGGTCCTCCCTCGTGCGCGTGCTCGTTGCGACCGTCGCGGTCGGAATCGCGAGCTTCACCTACAAGCTGGGCCTACGCGACGGGGCGACGCCGATTTCCCTCGTCGCCGCTCAAGGGGCGGTCGCCGTTACTTTGTCGACTGCATTCTCGGCTTACGTCGACCGCGGCATCCGGCCTTCGCGCGCGGCGTGGAGTCACGCGCCCGCCGCCGCGGCGCTGCTGGTCGTCGCCTTCACTTTCCTCGCGAAAGGCCTCGAGGGCGGGGAAGCGAGCGTAGTGGTGCCGGTCGCGCAAATGGGATTCGTCGTGACCGCGCTTCTCGGGTTCCTCTTCCTCCGGGAACCGTTCACTGCGCGCAAGTGCGCCGGCCTCGCCGCTGCGCTCGCCGCGCTGGCGAGCCTCGCGCGGGGCTGACGCGCGTCAGAACTTCTCGATCCAGGGCCGCAGCTCGACTTCCCAGGTCCAGGCGCTGCGGTGCTGTCTGTATACGTGCAGGTAGTTCTTCGCGATCTCGTCGGGGAGGAGCATCCCGTCCGCGCCGCGCTCGCCCGCTCTAGCATCGCCCGCGCCCCTCGCGATCCCGCCGTCGATGACGAAGTGCGCGACGTGGATGCCCTTGGGCGCCAACTCCCGCCCCATGCTCTGCGCGAGCCCCCGCAGCGCGAACTTTCCCATCGCGAAAGGCGCCGATTCCGCGTAGCCTTTTACGCTCGCGGACGCGCCGGTGAAGAAAACGGCACCCGAGCCGCGGGGGAGCATGCGCTTCGCCGCGCTTTGAGCGACGAGAAACCCCGCATAGCCCGTCACCCTGATCGTGCGCTCGACCTCTTTCGGGTCGAGTCCGACGAAGGGCCCGCGCACGCGGTAGCCCGCGTTGTAGACCACGAGATCGGGCACGCCCCATTTGGTTTCGACCGCGGCGAACATCGCCTCGACCTGCACCGGATCGGCCGCGTCGCAGGCGAGCGCGAGGGCGCCGGTCTCCTTCGCGAGCGGCCCGAGCTTCGCCGTGTCGCGCGCGGCCGCTGCGACGCGCATCCCTTCCCTTGCGAACAGGCGGGCGAGCGAAGCGGAGAGGCCGCTGCCCGCGCCGACGATGAGCGCGGTTTCGGGTTGTTTCATGCGGGATGCTCTACGCCGACTCGGGCATGCTCACAAGCCCGCGCCCGATGAGCGAGCGGAACGCCTCGTAGGTCTCGCGGATGCCTTCGGCGAGCGGCATGTTTCCGTAATTTCCCAGCTGCGCGCGAAGCGGCTCGTCGGGCAGGTGCATGGGAAACGCGAGGGGTTGCCCCGTAGAGGTGATCGCGGCGGAAGGCGCGAGCTGCCTGAGGATGCTCAAGCCTTCCTCGACCGGCGCATAGACGCCGTTCATGTCGAACACCGGGGCGCCCTTGCGCTCGCGCGAGACCGCGTGGATGAACGCGCTCGCGACTTCGCCCGCGTACAGCCACGATACGCCGCCGGAAAAAGGCACCTCGTAGGGCTTGCCCGCCGCAGCGGCGAGAATCGCGAAGGTCGTTTTCGAGGTGAGGCCCTGGTCGCGGCCCACGCCGTAGACGACCCCCGGTCTGATGCCGACGCTCGCGACGTTCCAGTCCTCGGAATACACCTTGGCGATCTGCTCGTCGCAGTATTTGTACGCGCCGTAGAGCGTGTGCATGGCGCCGTGGCCGTCGTCCATCGCGCCGTAGGCCGCGATCGAGCTCGCGTAGGCGATGCGCCCGATCCCGAGACGCCGCGCGGCCTCGAACACGTTGACTGTGCCGACGACGTTCACTTTCGCCCCGGCGACGGGGTCGGCCTTACAGAACGGGACCTGCAGCGCCGCGAGATGAATCACCGCGCAAGGGCGCACCGCCTCGAAAACCTGAACGACGGTCTTGCTCTCGGAGATGTCACCGGTGCGCCACGCGATCTTTTGCAGGTCGCTCTCGGCGAGCAGCAGGCGCGGCCGCCGCTTGTCCTCCGACAAGTCGAGCGCGCACGCCGGAACGCCGGCGCGCACGAGGAGCGCGAGCACCCAGCTGCCGATGCAGCCGCCCGCGCCGGTGACGAGGACGGGCCCGGAGAAGTCCGCGCGATCGATCGAAAAACGCTCTTTCATGGCTCTCCCCCGGCACCTCTTCCGCGAATCCACTTGACCGCTACAGTGGGCGCGGCTAACCTGCCCTCGCCTCCCGAAATTTTCCCAAAAACGCGACGCCTCGGCAAATCGATCACTCGCATGGCATCGGTGACCCTGAGCGCGGTGCGCAAGAGCTTCGGCTCGACCGAGGTCGTGCACGGCGTGGACATCGGGGTCGAGGACGGCGAGTTCTGCGTGCTGGTGGGCCCTTCGGGTTGCGGCAAGTCGACGCTCCTGCGGATGATCGCGGGGCTGGAGGAAATTTCCGGCGGCCGGATCGCGATCGGCGAGCGAGTCGTCAACGGCGTCGCGCCGAAGGAGCGGGACATCGCCATGGTGTTCCAGAACTATGCGCTCTACCCGCACATGAGTGTGTACGACAACATGGCCTTCAGCCTCATGCTCGCCGGCGAATCGCGCGAGCAGACGCGCCTGCGGGTCGAGGAGGCGGCCCTGATCCTCGGGCTCGAAGAATACCTGCGGCGCTATCCGCGCCAGCTCTCCGGCGGCCAGCGCCAGCGCGTCGCGATGGGACGCGCGATCGTGAGGAAGCCCCAAGTGTTCCTGTTCGACGAACCGCTGTCCAACCTGGACGCCAAATTGCGCGTCGCGATGCGCACCGAGATCAAGGCGCTGCACCAGAGATTGCGTACGACCTCCGTCTACGTCACCCACGACCAGATCGAGGCGATGACCATGGCGGACAAGATCGTGGTCATGAACGCGGGCCGCGTCGAGCAGATCGGCGCGCCGCTCGAGCTCTACGACGACCCGGCGAACCAGTTCGTCGCCGGCTTCATCGGCTCGCCGGCGATGAATTTTCTCGCCGGCCGCATGGCGAGAAACGGTGCCGGATTCGCGGTGGCGGTCGGCGGCGGCGTGCACCTGCCCATCCCGGTGCGCGCCGAAATCCCGGAGGGCCGCGAAGTGGTGGTCGGCGTGCGGCCGGAGCATTTCGTGGTCGCCGACGACGGCGTGCCCGCGGAAGTGGTCGTGGTCGAGCCCACCGGCGCCGACACGCAGATCTTCTGCAAGCTCGCCGGCGTCGACGTCACGGCGGTGGTGCGCGAGCGCCACGCCTTTCGACCCGGCGCGGCGGTGCGCCTGAAGCCGCAGCTCACTTTTCTCTTCGATCCGGCGAGCGGAACGAGGCTCGCATAAAACGTCACACCCAAAAGGAGGGGCCATGAGCAACATCAAGCGTCGCGATTTTCTGAAGATTTCCGCCGGTCTCGCGGCCGGCGCCGCGGGCGGCGTGCCGCTGCTCGCCCAGGCGCAGACCGCCTGGAAGCCCGAGAAGGGCGCGAAGCTGCGCGTGCTGCGCTGGAAGCGCTTCGTCGCGGGCGACGAGGATCAGTACATGAAGAACGTCGCCGCCTTCACGAAGAAGACCGGAGTCGAGGTGCGCGTCGACAACGAGAGCTGGGAAGACGTGCGTCCGAAGGCGGCGGTGGCGGCGAACGTAGGCTCGGGCCCGGACATCATTTTGTCGACCTTCGACGACGCCAATCTCTATCCCGAGAAGCTCCTCGACGTGACCGATCTCGCCGACTATCTCGGCAAGAAATACGGCGGCTGGTACGACGTGTGCCGGCAATATCTCCAGCCCGGCGGCAAGCGCTGGATCGGGCTGCCGCTCGGCTGCGCGGGCAACGCCTTCGTCTACCGCATCAGCCAGATGAAGGAAGCCGGATTCGATAGCTTCCCCAGGGATACGGCCGGATTTCTCAAGCTCGCCAAGGCGCTGAAGGCGAAGAACCATCCGCTCGGCTTCGCGCTCGGCAACGCGACCGGCGACGGCAACACCTGGACGCATTGGCTGCTGTGGTCCTTCGGCGGAAAGCTCGTCGACGATAAGAACAACGTCGTCGTCGAGAGCCCGCAGACGATCCAGGCGCTGGAGTACGCCAAGGAGCTCTATCAGACCTTCGTGCCGGGAACGCTCGCCTGGCTCGATCCGAACAACAACAAGGCGTTCCTCGACGACCAGATCAGCATCACCGAGAACGGCATCTCCATCTACTACGCGGCGAAGAACTCCCAGGACCCGAAGATCAAGGCGATGGCGGCGGACATCGGGCACGCCAATCTGCCGATCGGCCCCGTGGGGCGGCCGACCGAGCTGCACCTCTTCTTCAACCAGATGATCTTCAAGTATACGAAGTACCCGAACGCGGCGAAGGAGTATCTGCGCTTCATGATGGAGAAGGAGCAGTACGAACCCTGGCAGCAGGCCTCGATCGGCTACGTCACGCATCCGCTCAAGGCCTACGAGTCGAATCCGATCTGGACCGTCGACCCGAAGCACACGCCGTATCGCGACTGCATGAAGATCATGCTGCCGAACGGCTACAGCGGCAAACTCGGCTACGCCTCGGCGCAGTGCATGGCCGACTTCATCGTGGTCAACATGGTCGCCGAGGCCGCGAGCGGGTCGAAGACGCCCAAGGAAGCAGCCGAGCGCGCGCAGAAGCGCGCCGAGCGGTATTACAAAGTCTGATTGCTCCGAAGTTTCCCCTCCTTGGATAAGGAGGGGTGCCGGCGCAGCCGGCGGGGTGGTTTGATCGCGCCGACCACCACCCCGTCGCCTTCGGCGACACCCCTCCTCCAAAAACGGATGAGGGGAAATCCCCGCAACCATGCGCCCTTTCCTCGACAACCGCAACGCGCTCGGGCTGGCGTTCATGCTGCCCGCCGCCGCGCTCCTGCTCGTGTTCCTTACCTACCCGCTCGGCCTCGGGCTGTGGCTGGGGTTCACCGACGCGCGCATCGGGCGGCCGGGCCACTGGATCGGCATCGACAATTTCGAGTCGCTCTTCGGCGATTCGCTCGCACGGCTGTCGCTTTTCAACACGCTCTTCTACACGGTGATCGCGAGCGTGGTGAAGTTCGCGCTGGGGCTCTGGCTCGCGCTGCTCCTCAACCGCCACCTACCCTTCAAGGCTTTCCTCCGCGCGATCGTGCTCCTGCCCTTCATCGTGCCGACCGCGCTCTCGGCGATCGCCTTCTGGTGGATCTACGACGCTCAGTTCTCGGTCGTCTCGTGGCTGCTGGTGAAGATGGGCCTGATCGACACCTACATCGATTTCCTCGGCGAGCCCTGGATGGCGCGCTTCTCGACCATCGCGGCGAACGTCTGGCGCGGCGTGCCCTTCGTCGCGATTTGCCTGCTCGCCGGGCTGCAGACGATCTCGCCCACGCTCTACGAGGCCGCAGCGCTCGACGGCGCCACCGAGTGGCAGAAATTCCGCCACGTGACCTTGCCTATGCTCACGCCGATCATCGCCGTGGTGATGACCTTCAGTGTGCTCTTCACCTTCACCGAC
This sequence comes from Betaproteobacteria bacterium, assembly GCA_005881575.1. GTDB lineage: Bacteria > Pseudomonadota > Gammaproteobacteria > Burkholderiales > SG8-39 > VBDM01. The sequence goes on along the minus strand of VBCA01000065.1, from coordinate 3,780 downwards.
TTCCAGCTGATCTACGTGCTCACGCGCGGCGGCCCCTTGAACGCCACGCACCTCATGGCGACGCTCTCCTTCCAGCGCGCGATCCCGGGAGGCAACCTCGGCGAAGGCGCCGCGCTCGCCATGGCGATGGCACCCTTCCTCCTCGCTGCGATCCTCTTCTCCTACTTCGGCCTGCAGCGCCGCGCCTGGCAGCAGGGCGGCGGGGACAAATGACCGTGAGCGGGCCCGCCGAAGAATCCCGCGGCATGGGGTATCTCGAGTCGCTGCCGCGGCGCTGGGTGACGCTGTATCTGCCCTTGCTGTGTTTCCTGATCGTGCTCCTCTTCCCGTTCTACTGGATGACGATGACCTCGTTCAAGCCGGACGCGGAGCTGATGAGCCGCGAAGCCAATCCTTTCTGGATCCACAACCCGACCTTTGCCCATTTCGAGAAGCTGCTCCTGCACACTTCCTATCCCGAGTGGATGTGGAACACCATCATCGTCTCGGTCGTCGCTACGTTCACCTCGCTCGCGGCGAGCGTGTTCGCCGCGTACGCGATCGAGCGCCTGCGCTTCCGCGGGGCAAAGGGCACGGGCATGGCGATTTTCCTCGCCTACCTCGTGCCGCCCTCGATCCTGTTCATCCCGCTCGCGACCGTCGTCTTTCAGATGGGGCTCTTCGACACGCGCTGGGCGCTGATCCTCACTTACCCGACGTTCCTGATCCCGTTCTGCACCTGGCTCCTGATGGGCTACTTCCGCACCATTCCGTACGAGCTCGAGGAATGCGCGCTCATCGACGGCGCGACGCGCTGGCAGATCCTCACCAAGATCATCCTGCCGCTGGCGGTGCCGGGGCTGATTTCCGCCGGAATCTTCGCCTTCACGCTGTCGTGGAACGAATTCATCTACGCGCTCACCTTCGTGTCCTCGTCGGAGGTGAAGACCGTGCCGGTGGGGGTGGTCACCGAACTCGTCGAGGGCGACGTGTATCACTGGGGCGCTCTCATGGCGGGCGCGCTGCTCGGCTCGCTGCCCGTGGCGATTCTCTATTCGTTCTTCGTCGAGTACTACGTCTCGGGCATGACGGGCGCGGTCAAAGAATGAACTCGCTCGATTTCAAGGGCCGCATTGCCATCGTCACCGGCGGTTTGCAGGGAATCGGCGCCGCGATCGTGAAACGCCTCGAGGCTTCCGGCGCAAGGACCCGCGTCTGGGACGCGGCCGCGAAGACCGACCCCGTCGACGTCTCGGATGCCGCGGCGGTGGAGCGAGCGACGGCAAGGGCGCTCGCCGACGTCGGCAAGATCGACGTGCTCGTCAACAACGCCGGCGTCGCGGGCCTGAACGTTCCCACCGTGGACTATCCCATCGAGGAATGGGAGCGCGTGCTGAGAGTCAATCTCACCAGCCAGTTCCTGTGCTGCCGCGCGATCGCCCCGCACATGGTGAAGCGCAAGTACGGGCGCATCGTCAATATCTCTTCGATCGCGGGCAAGGAAGGCAACCCGAACGCGGTCGCCTACAGCGCGTCCAAGGCGGGGGTCATCGCGCTTACCAAGTCCTTGGGCAAAGAGCTTGCGCAGACGGGCGTCCTCGTGAACTGCGTGACTCCCGCTGCGGCGAAGACGGCGATTTTCGACCAAATGACGGAACAGCACATCAACTATATGCTTTCGAAGATTCCGATGAACCGCTTCGTCACGGTGGCGGAGATCGCCTCGCTCGTGTGCTGGCTCGCCTCCGAGGACTGCTCGTTCTCCACCGGAGCCGTGTTCGACATTTCCGGGGGAAGAGCGACTTACTGACATGGCAAAGAAAAAGAGGGAATTGCGGTCGGCGCAATGGTTCGGGCGACAGGACATCTACGGTTTCATCTACCGCGGCTGGGTGAAGAACCGCGGGGTGCCGCAGGACCAGTTCGACGGGCGCCCGGTGATCGGGATCTGCAACACCTGGTCGGAGCTCACGCCCTGCAACACGCACTTCCGCACGCTCGCCGAGCACGTGCGCAACGGCGTGCTCGAGGCGGGCGGTTTCCCCATGGAATTCCCGGTGATGTCGCTCGGCGAGACGCTGCTGCGGCCCACCGCGATGCTCTATCGCAATCTCGCGAGCATGGACGTCGAGGAATCGATACGCGCCAACCCGCTCGACGGCGTGGTGCTCCTCATGGGCTGCGATAAAACAACTCCATCCCTCCTGATGGGTGCGGCGAGCGTCGATATTCCCACGATCGGCGTGTCCGGCGGCCCGATGCTCTCGGGCAAGTACCGCGGCACCGACATCGGCTCGGGCACCAACGTCTGGTCGATGTCGGAAGACCTGCGCGCGGGGAAAATCACGCTCTCGGATTTCCACGAAGCCGAATCCTGCATGAACCGTTCGCACGGGCATTGCATGACCATGGGCACGGCCTCCACGATGGCCTCGATGGTGGAAGCGCTCGGCGTCGGCATGCCCGGCAACGCCGCGATCCCGGCGGTGGACGCGCGCCGCTACGTGCTCGCGCGCACCGCGGGCCGGCGCATCGTGGAACTGGTGAAGGAGAAGGTGACGCTCTCCAAGATCCTCACGCGCAAGTCCTTCGAGAACGCGATTCGTGTCAACGCCGCGATCGGCGGCTCGACCAACGCCGTGATCCACTTGATCGCCATCGCGCGGCGCATCGGCGTCGATCTTTCGCTCGACGACTTCGACCGCATGGGCCGCGGCGTGCACTGCCTGGTGAACCTCATGCCCTCCGGGAAGTTCTTGATGGAGGATTTCTATTACGCGGGAGGGCTGCCCGCGGTGATCCGCGAGCTCGGCGCAAACGGCCTCCTGCACAAGGACGCCCGCACCGTAAACGGCAAGAGTCTCTGGGAGAACAACAAGAGCGCCCCTTGCTGGAACCGCGACGTGATCTTCCCCTTCAAGAAACCCTTCAAGAAGAACTCCGGCATCGCGGTGCTGCGCGGCAACCTCTGCCCCGACGGCGCGATCATCAAGCCCTCCGCCGCGACGCCGAAGCTCATGAAGCACAAGGGGCGCGCAGTCGTATTCGAGAGCATCGAGGACTTCCACAAGCGCATCGACGATCCGAAGCTCGCCATCGACAAGAACTCGGTGATGGTGCTGAAGAACTGTGGGCCGAAGGGCTACCCGGGCATGGCCGAAGTGGGCAATATGCCGCTGCCCCCCAAGCTCCTGAAAAAAGGCGTGACCGACATGGTTCGGGTGTCGGACGCGCGCATGAGCGGCACCGCCTACGGCACGGTGGTGCTGCACGTCGCGCCCGAAGCCGCTGCGGGCGGCGCGCTCGCGCTCGTCGAGAACGGCGACGAGATCGAGCTCGACGTCGCGAAGCGCAGGCTGCAGCTGCTCGTATCGGAGGACGAGCTCGCGCAAAGGCGCGGGAAGTGGAAGGAGCCCAAACCGCCGCTTGAGCGCGGCTACTGGCGCCTGTACTTCGATCACGTGCTGCAGGCGAACGAGGGCGCGGACCTCGATTTCCTCGTGGGGAAAAGCGGCGACTTCGTGCCGCGCGACAACCACTAGCCCGGCGCCGGGCGACCTGGTGCTGTTTCCCAGTTATCTGCTGCACGCCGTGCCGCCCAATCAGGGCGAGCGCCGCATCACGCTCTCGTAGCGTGGCGCACCGGTCGTGCGCCACGTTGGGCTCAGGCTTAGATGATCTGCGCCGCGGCCCAGCCGGCGGCCAGCGCCCGCGCTCGGATGAAGTCGGAGTCGTGCTTCATGGCGGCGATCATGACGGCCGGCGTCAGATTGCCCGACACAAACTGGGGGTGGTCGGCGA
>VBCA01000006.1 GCA_005881575.1 Betaproteobacteria bacterium | reverse complement strand
GGCGCAGCCTTTTGTTTCGCGAGCGCGACAGGCTACGCCGTCTACCTCGTGGCCGGCAGCCAGGTGGTGCAACGGGTCGGCTCGATCCGTTTCACCGCCTACGCCACGACGGTCGCGAGCATTTTTTGCATCGCGCAGTTCTTTTTGTTCAGGCCGCTGTCGGCGCTCGCACTGCCGCCGCCCGTCTACGGCATAGCGATCGCCATGGCGATTTTTTCGACCGTGCTCCCGGTATTCATCACCTCGGAGGCGCTACGCCGCATCGGCGCAAACCAGGTTGCCCTGGTCGGGGCGCTCGGTCCGGTGACCACGATTTTTTTTGGCTGGATAGGATTGGACGAGACCATGACCCCGGTACAATTGGCGGGTGCCGCACTGGTGCTCGGCGGCGTGATGCTGGTTACGCTGCGGCCGGCGAGATAATTTCTCTGGAGATCGATAGTGGATCTGAAAATTCGCGGCAAGGCCGCGCTCGTGTGCGGCGCGAGCAAGGGCCTCGGGCGGGGGTGCGCGACATCGCTCGCGCGCGAAGGTTGCCGCGTCACCCTGGTCGCGCGCGAGCGCCAGGCGCTGGAGAAGACCGCCGATGAAATCCGCGCCGCGACGGGCGCGACGGTGGTCGCCGTGGCGGCGGACATCACGAGCGAAGAGGGCCGCATCGCTGCGCTCGCCGCCTGCCCGCAGCCGGACATCCTCGTCACCAACGCGGGCGGCCCTCCTCCGGGGGATTTCCGCAAGTTCTCGCGCGAGGACTGGCTGAAGGCGGTAGGCGCCAACATGATCACTCCGATCGAGCTGATGAAGGCCACGGTGGACGGAATGATCGCGCGGCGCTTCGGGCGCATCGTGAACATCACCTCGAGCGCGGTGAAGGCCCCGATCGCGGAGCTCGCGCTCTCGAACGGCGCGAGGAGCGGCCTCACCGGCTTCGTCGCGGGCCTCGCGCGCGCGACCGTCGCGCACAATGTCACGATCAACAACCTGCTCCCCGGGCGCTTCTGGACCGACCGGCTGAAGAGCAACACCGAGTTCACCGCGAAGGAGAAAGGCAAGACCGTGGAAGAGGTGCGACGCGACATCGAAAAGGCGATTCCCGCGGGCCGCTTCGGCACGCCCGAGGAGTTCGGCGAGCTCTGCGCCTATCTGTGCAGCGTGCAGGCGGGCTACATCACCGGCCAGAATTTCCTGATCGACGGCGGCATCTACCCCGGCACGTTCTAGTTGTCCGATCCAAATGCATTGTCATTCTGAGGGCGCAGCCCGAAGAATCTGCTTCGTTGGCTGTAAAAAGCAGATCCTTCGCTCCGCTCAGGATGACAAAATCTCATGATCCTCTACGCCATCACGATTTTCCTGAGCGCCTTCCTGCTCTTCCAGGTGCAGCCGCTCATCGCCAAGGTCATCCTGCCCTGGTTCGGCGGCAGCGCGGCGGTGTGGACGGTCTGCATGCTCTTTTTCCAGGTGCTGCTGCTCGCCGGCTACGTCTATTCGCACGCCTACGTGCGCTTGCGCATCCCGGCCCGGCGCCACATCCACATTGCGCTCCTCGCCCTCGCCGCGGCGACGCTGCCGCTCGCCGCGGGCGCCGCCTGGAAGCCCGCAGGCGGCGAAGACCCGACGTGGCGCATACTCGGCCTCCTCGCGACGAGCGTCGGGCTGCCCTATTTCGCGCTGTCCACCACGGGCCCTTTGGTGCAGGCCTGGTACGCGCGCTCGCGCGAAGGTGCTGCGCCCTATCGGCTGTTTGCGCTGTCCAATCTGGGCTCGATGCTCGCGCTCGTCTCGTATCCCCTCGCCGTCGAGCCTCTTCTCGCCCTGGGCACGCAGGCGGCCGTCTGGTCCGCGGGCTTTGCGCTGTTCGCGCTCGCGTGCGCGGCGCTCGCCTGGCGCAGCAAAGGCGCCGAGGCGCAGCCTCTCGCGGGAGGCGAGTCGGGCAAGCCCGGACCCGGACTGCAGACGCTCTGGGCGTCGCTCGCCTGCTGCGCCTCCCTGCTGCTCCTCGCCTTCACCGGCCACATGACGCTCAACATCGCGGCCATTCCCTTCCTCTGGGTGCTGCCTCTCGCGCTCTACCTCCTCTCCTTCGTGCTCTGCTTCGAGGCTTCGGGCTGGTACCGGCGCTGGCTCTTTCTGCCGCTCCTCACCGCGGGATTCGCGGGAGTCTGCGTGACGCTCACCCGCTCCAACCCGAGCATCTGGACCCTGATCCCGCTCTACTGCGCCACGCTCTTCGCGGCGTGCATGGTCTGCCACGGGGAGCTTGCGCGCTCCAAGCCCCATCCGCAGCATCTCACCGGTTTCTATCTCATGCTCGCCCTGGGCGGGGCGGCGGGCGGCGTGCTCGCCGGGCTGGTCGCGCCCAACGTGTTCGAGGACCTCTACGAGCTGCCGATCGGCATGCTCGCGCTCTCGCTGCTCGTGATCGCCGCGCTGCTGCGCGATCGAGCGAGCCTCCTCCACGGACGCTTTGGAATCGCCGCCCGGATCGCGTCTCTCGCGCTGGCCGCCGCGCTCGCCGTCACCCTGTACAGGACGTACGCGGAGAATTCCGCCGACACCCGGGTCAGGTCGCGCAACTTCTACGGCGTGCTCAATGTGCACGATTCGGGCGAGGGGCCGGACGCGATGCGCATCCTCTCGCACGGCACCATCGTCCACGGCAAGCAGTTCCTGGACCCGGACCGGCGCGGCCTGCCCACGAGCTACTACGGGCCGAGATCGGGCATCGGGCTCGCCCTCCTCGACGCGCGCGCGCACGGCCCCTTGAGGGTGGGCGTGGTGGGGCTGGGCGCGGGGACGCTCGCGGCCTACGGCAGGGCGGGCGACGTCTTCCGCTTCTACGACATCAATTCCGGCGTGGTCGAGCTCGCCCGCTCGGAATTCACTTTTCTGAAGGACAGCCCGGCGAAGGTGGAGGTGGCGCTCGGCGACGCGCGGCTGTCGCTCGAGCGCGAACGGCCTCAGAATTTCGACGTTCTCGCGCTCGACGCCTTTTCGAGTGACGCGATCCCGGTGCACCTGCTCACGGTGGAAGCCTTTAAAACCTATTTGCGGCATTTGAAGCCGGGCGGAGTCCTCGCCGTGCATATCTCCAACCGCTACCTCGACCTCGTTCCCGTGGTGCAGCAGGCGGGGCGGCGCCTTTCGCTCGAGGTGCGCCAAGTGGAAAGCGACGACGACGACGAAGCGGGGGTGTACCGTTCGGACTGGATGCTGCTTTCGGCCTCGCCCGCCCCTTTCGAAGGAGAGCTGCTGAAGGAAGCGGCGGAAAGGATCGACGCGGTGCCGCGCGTGCGGCTGTGGACCGACGACTACAGCGACGTATACCGGATCCTGAAGTAGGGCGCCCTGCCCGCTGCGGCGAGCTACTTGGTGAGCGCCAACGAATCGCGAAGGAGGATTTGATGCGCGCTGACCGCAATGTGTCCGCTCGTCTCCAGTTCTTTCATAACGCGGGTCACCATCTCGCGCGACGCCCCGACCATCTTCGCGATCTGCTGCTTGGGCAGCTTCTTGGTGACCACTTTCTGGCCGTCGACCGTCTCGGCCATTTCCATTAGAAGTCGCGCGACGCGTCCGCAAACGTCCATCAAGGCGAGGCTTCCAATCTTCTTGTCCGCCTCCCGCAGGCGCTTCACGAGCCCGCGCATCACGTTCATGGTAAGGTCAAATTTCTCGCGCAAACACTTCGTGAAATCTGCTCGTGTAATTGTGAGCAGTTCGCAGGGTTCGACGGCAACCACAGTCGCCGATCGCGGCGCCTGATCGATCAGTCCCATCTCGCCAAAGACCTCGCCTTGGTTCAGAATCGCCAGGATTACCTCTTGCCCCTCCTTGTCACGCATGACGACTCTGAGCCGCCCAGAAACCACGATGTACATCGCGTCGGCGGGATCGCCGGCAGCGATGACGGTCGAGCCCTTGGGATACGGTTTGCGTACCAGCACCTGGGTGAGCAGCAGGAGCTGATCCTCGGGCAACAGGGAGAACAGCGGCACATTTCGGAGCAGCAGCGTCGAGACCGCTGGTTTTGCGTTCATGCTGGCTCCTCTACGAGAGAGGATCGCGTTGCGAGCGACATTCGAGCGGATTTAGCAGGCACACTCGGCAATCTATTCCAACCACCCAAGCTCGGCAAGCCCTCTCCGCACCGCTGAAGCAGCACACGGTTTGCGGTAGAATTTCGGCGTTGGCGGCCGCATCGGCCTTCCAGTTTCCTATCGGAGCTTCCCATGAACGATCCCAAGATTTCCGGCATCGCCGCCCTCAATCTCAAGGACCCCGCTCTGTTTCGCCAGCAGTGCTACATCGACGGCAAATGGGCCGACGCCGACAGCGGCAAAACGCTTCCGGTCAACAACCCCGCCACCGCTGAAATTCTCGGGACCGTGCCCAATATGGGGGCGGCCGAAACGCGCCGCGCGATCGAGGCGGCGAGCGCCGCGTTTCCCGCCTGGCGCGCGAAGACCGCGAAGGAACGCGCCAACATCCTTCGCAAATGGTTCGATCTGATGATGGCGAACCAGGAAGACTTGGCCAAGATCCTCACCGCCGAGCAAGGGAAGCCGCTCGCGGAAGCGCGCACCGAGATCTCCTACGGCGCCTCCTTCATCGAGTGGTTCGCGGAGGAAGCCAAGCGCATCTACGGGGACACCATTCCGGGGCACCAGGCCGATAAGCGCATCGTCGTTATCAAGGAGCCGATCGGCGTGTGCGCGGCGATCACGCCGTGGAATTTCCCCAACGCCATGATCACGCGCAAATCGGGCCCGGCGCTCGCGGCCGGCTGCACCATGGTCTTGAAGCCAGCGACCGCGACCCCGTACTCCGCGCTCGCGATGGCGGAGCTGGGCGAGCGCGCGGGAATCCCGAAGGGCGTCTTCAGCGTGCTCACCGGCAGCTCCGCCGCGATCGGCGGCGAGATCACATCCCATCCGCTCGTGCGCAAGCTCACCTTCACCGGCTCGACCGCGGTCGGAAAGATCCTCCTCGAGCAATGCTCGAAGACCGTGAAGAAGACTTCCATGGAGCTCGGCGGCAACGCGCCTTTCATCGTCTTCGACGACGCCGACCTCGATTCCGCGGTCGAAGGCGCGCTCGCCTCCAAGTACAGGAACACCGGCCAGACCTGCGTGTGCGCGAACCGGCTGCTGATTCAGGACAAGGTCTACGACGCCTTCGCCGCCAAGCTCACCGAAAAGGTGAAAGCGATGAAAGTCGGCAACGGCATGGAGCCGGGCGTCGTGCAGGGCCCGCTCATCGACAAGGCGGCGGTGGCGAAAGTCGAGGAGCACATCGCGGACGCGCTGTCGAAAGGCGCGAAACTCCTGACCGGAGGCAAGCGCCATGCGCTCGGAGGGACCTTCTTCGAGCCCACCGTCCTCGCCAACGTCAACACCAGCATGAAGGTGACCAAAGAAGAGACCTTCGGCCCGGTCGCGCCGCTATTCAGATTCAAGGACGAAAAAGAAGCCATCCGCCTCGCCAACGACACCGAATTCGGACTCGCCTCGTACTTCTACGGCCGCGACCTCAACCGCATGTGGCGCGTCGCCGAGGCGCTCGAATACGGCATCGTCGGCATCAACACCGGCATCATCTCCACCGAAGTCGCGCCCTTCGGCGGCGTGAAGGAATCGGGCATGGGGCGCGAGGGTTCCAAGTACGGGATCGAGGACTACCTCGTCATCAAGTATCTCTGCATGGGCGGCATCGAACGCTAGCCGCGCAAGTAGCGGTTCCGCCGTCAGCGCGTCTGGAGATCGAGCGCGTTGCTGAGGTCGCCCATGTTGGCACGCACTCCCGGGAGCGGCTCGAGCTCGAATCGTCGGGTGATGAGCTTGATGAGGGACGTCGTGTCGTAGGGCGTCTTGTCCACGTAGCCGCGCTTGGCGAAGGGCGAAACGATGATCGCGGGAACGCGCGTGCCAGGCCCCCAGCGGTCGCCCCAGCCCGGTCCCGAGGGCGGCGGCACGTGATCCCAGTAGCCGCCGTTCTCGTCGTAGGTGACGATCACCGCCATCTTTGCCCACTGCGGGCTCTTGCGCAGCCGTTCGAGCACGTCGGCAATGTGTTCGTCGCCGCTCGCCAGATCGGTGTAACTCGGATGCTGGTTGAGACGCCCGGTCGGCTTGTAGAAGGCTACCTGCGGCAGCGTGCCCTTTTCGATGTCGGCAAGGAACGCCGTGACGTCCTTCAGGTGGCGCGCGCGGTCTGCGGTGCCCGGCGCGAAGCGCGCATAGTAGTTGAACGGCTGGTGGTGCGGCTGGAAGTTCGGGCTGCCCGTCTCGCGGTTGTAGATGACCTTGCGCTTCGCTTTCGGATCCTGTCGGCCGTCGGCAAGCGCTTCGTTCCAGCCGCCTGCGTACCACGCCCAGCTGACACCCTTTGCGGAGAGCGTGTCACCGATCGTCTTCTCCTTGAGCGGCGGCACCGGGTGGAGCGCCGCGTCGGCGAGGTCGAGGCTGGCGCCCGCGGCGGGCGGGATGCCGCTCGGCTGGTACGGCGGCTGCGAGGTGTTCACCGTGTAGCCGTCGGGCGTCACGCGCCCGTCGAAGACTTCCACCGGCCCCTGCATCACCGAGGCGGGCGAGACCGGCTTTTTCTTCAGGTTTCCCTTCTCATCGAGCTGCGGTTTCACGCTCGCAGGCGCGCCGGTATCCATCGGCGTGCACGCGCAGGCGAGCCACTGGTGGTTGAGGTACGAGCCGCCGAACGCGCCCATGAAGAAATGATCGGCGAGCGTGTATTCCCGCGCCCACTTCCACAGCTTCATGTTCGAGCCGTCGAAATAGCCCATCACCCAGGCGCCTACGGTCGACATGGCGACGAACATGTTGTTCTTGCCGCCGTTGCCCGTCTCGCGGTTGTAGATGACCTTGCGCTTCGCTTTCGGATCCTGTCGGCCGTCGGCAAGCGCTTCGTTCCAGCCGCCTGCGTACCACGCCCAGCTGACACCCTTTGCGGAGAGCGTGTCACCGATCGTCTTCTCCTTGAGCGGCGGCACCGGGTGGAGCGCCGCGTCGGCGAGGTCGAGGCTGGCGCCCGCGGCGGGCGGGATGCCGCTCGGCTGGTACGGCGGCTGCGAGGTGTTCACCGTGTAGCCGTCGGGCGTCACGCGCCCGTCGAAGACTTCCACCGGCCCCTGCATCACCGAGGCGGGCGAGACCGGCTTTTTCTTCAGGTTTCCCTTCTCATCGAGCTGCGGTTTCACGCTCGCAGGCGCGCCGGTATCCATCGGCGTGCACGCGCAGGCGAGCCACTGGTGGTTGAGGTACGAGCCGCCGAACGCGCCCATGAAGAAATGATCGGCGAGCGTGTATTCCCGCGCCCACTTCCACAGCTTCATGTTCGAGCCGTCGAAATAGCCCATCACCCAGGCGCCTACGGTCGACATGGCGACGAACATGTTGTTCTTGCCGCCGTTGATCTGCTCGCGGTTGTGGTAATAGGCATGAATCGGGTTGGGAAGAACCTCGTCCATCCGGCGGTTCACCGGCGGCGCGTCGATGCGGAACGGGCCGTTCGGCAGGCCCCGGGGAAACCCGAGGCTGGGCTTGCCGTCCTCGTATACCGGAGGGAGGTGTGCCAGCGGGTTGCCGTCGTGGTCGAGTTGAGTCTTCTGCCCGAGCGTTGCGCTTGCGATCCCGTCCGCACCGGGAAAGAGGCCGTAGAGGTGATCGAAGCTGCGGTTCTCCGCGTAGATGACAACGATATGTTCGATGCGCGCGAGGCCTTGCGTCGCCTGGGCTTGCGGCGAAGAGGCGCAAGCGGTGAGGATCGCCGCCGCAGACGCGAGAATCAGTTTGATGCTCATTCAGCACTCGCTTTTTATGATGGTGGATTTGAAAAAAGAAACCCCTCCGAAGAGGGGTTAGAGCGGGTACGAATCACGACTACGCGCTAATTGTCGTCTTCGTGACTGACCTGTCCCCGGATTTCGCCCCCGGGAAACAGTGGCGTGTGGATATTGGCGTACCCCAAGTGGGCGCGCAGAATCCTCAGGAAGCCGGCGAAGTCGCCCGCGGTGATGTTCTGCGAGGGCACGGCCAAGATGTCGACCGCCGTCCACGTGCCGGAGACCGAGCCACTATGCCCAGGCCCGTCCGGGCACGCGGGCCTGCCTCCCCCGCCGCAGAAGAACACGACCACTGAGCCGGTATTTTGCGGCTGACCGAAGTGGATGTGCGCCGCCTGCGCCGCGCCGGTCAGGTCGGCCCACGTCAGAGTCCACGAGATGCTGGCGCCGTCGGCGCTCAGCGTACCGGTAAACCTGCCTTGGCCGTCGACTAACTTGGGCGGCACCTCGCCGAAGCCGGTGAGCCGCGCGCGGTAGCTAGTCACGTCGTCGCGATCGTCTCGCGCAGCGGATGCAATCGGCGCCGCCACCACCGTCAACGCGACAGCGGCCAGAATAGACTTCCGCCTCAGATTCATTCTCATCTTTGCTTCCTCCATCAGCTTTGAATGTATGGATACCGAGCAGATAAGATCCGAACGTTCCGGTCAGTTCTTGTCTGGGGAGAGCGCGGAAATCTTACACCGAACGCACAGGAAAATTCAAACGCCTGGAGTGAGTCCTGCGTCGCTGCAAAAAAGCGACGCACCGAACGCAGAGGTTCGAGCCCTGCTGGCCTCTTTGACCAGGGCAAATCTGGCATCCGGATTCTAAGGGTACTGCTCGAATTAGTGCCTTCTGGCGAGAGTGCTAGGCTGAACGATCTGCGCACGCTTCAAAAAGAAACCCCTCCGAAGAAGGGGTTAGGGCTGTTCGCTAGTATTGGATACGCGTGCTAAATCGCGTGTATCACTTCAACTGGACGACGTACAGCCGGATCACGGTCTTGCCGATGTTCTTGGTAACGTACGCTGGACCCGGTTCCAGCATGTAGGGCTTGCCAGCCTTTCGGACTACGGTTTCCTTTTTGCCGTCGGCATAGGTAAGCTGGAGTGTGCCTCCCTTCAATGGGCGAATGATACGGGTCGCGGTTGAGACGATACCGGTATTTTCATCACCCGGTTCGTAGGTGACCTCATACACCCGCACCTTGGCATTTTCCAGCAGTACCTTCGGTTTGACCGAAGCCTTGGCTAGCTTTTCCTGTGCCTCCGCAGAATTCGCCATCCCCCCTGCCATAATGAAGGCGGGAACCAATAAGCCGACAACGAAGCTGATTAATTTCTTCATAACTCCCCCTTGATAAAAGTCTGATTTGTGAAAAACCCGGATGCAAAGACGGATAGTCCGGGTGTTCCTCTTGAAGTAGGATGCATGACCTGGTGACGGCCGAAGGTGACACTTACCGCCGGGCTGATTTGAATCAGCTTCTTTGGTCACACTAGCACATACAGCGTTTGCACGTCGATAGTCGACGTTCCCGTCAGACATTGAACCGGAAGTAGATCACATCGCCGTCGCGCACGACGTATTCCTTTCCTTCCAGCCTCATCTTTCCGGCTTCTTTCGCGCCCTGCTCGCCTTTGCAGGCGACGTAGTCCGCGTAGGCGATCACTTCGGCGCGGATGAAGCCGCGCTCGAAGTCGGTGTGGATCACGCCCGCGGCCTGCGGCGCCGTGGCGCCGACTTGCACGGTCCAGGCGTGCACTTCCTTCGGTCCTGCGGTGAAGAAGGTCTGCAGCCCGAGCAGCGCGTAGCCGGTGCGGATCAGGCGGTTCAAACCCGGCTCGTGCATTCCCATGTCGTCTAGAAAAACCTGCTTGTCTTCGTCTGAAAGATCGGCGATCTGCGCTTCCAGAGCCGCGCAGATCGGCACCACGGGTGAATCGTGGCGCTTGGCATACTCCACGACTCGCGCGAGCAGCGGGTTGTTTTCAAAACCATGTTCGGCGAGATTGGCGATGAACATCTCGGGCTTCGAGGTCATCAGGAACAAGGGTTTCAGCACCGCCTGCTCTTCCTTCGAGAGCGATACGCTGCGCGCCGGGCGCGCCTCGTCGAGCGCCGGACGCACCTTGTCGAGCACGGCGACGATGCGCTGCGCGTCCTTGTCGCCGCCCGTCTTGGCGACTTTCGCGTAGCGCGCATAGGTTTTTTCCACCGTCGCGAGATCGGCGAGAGCGAGCTCGGTGTGGATCGTCTCGATGTCGGAAACCGGATCGACCTTGCCGGCGACATGCACGACGTTCGGATCCTCGAAGCATCGCACCACGTGCGCGATCGCGTCGCACTCGCGGATATTGGCAAGGAACTGATTCCCCAGGCCTTCGCCTTTCGACGCGCCGGCCACCAGTCCGGCAATGTCGACGAACTCGACTGCCGCCGCGACGACTTTCTGCGGCCGGGCGATCGCCGCAATTTGTGCGAGCCGCGGGTCGGGCACCTCGACGATGCCGATGTTGGGGTCGATGGTGCAGAACGGATAGTTCTCCGCCGCGATCCCCGCCTTGGTGAGGGCGTTGAATAGAGTCGATTTACCTACGTTGGGCAGCCCGACGATTCCGCATTTCAAGGCCATCAGGATTTCGTGTGCAGTTTGAGCATCGCCGCTTCCATGTCGCCGTCGAGCAAATGCCCGGAGGCCTCTATGCAGCGATCGAGCGCCGCTTCGATGAGCTCGCGCTCGCCCGCGGGCGGCGGCGTGAGCACGTAGTCGGCGACGAGGTCCTTGTTCCCCGGGTGGCCGATGCCGATCCGCAGGCGCCAGAACCCGTGCGTGCCGAGCTGCGCCGCGACGTCCTTCAGGCCGTTGTGGCCGGCGACCCCGCCGCCCAGCTTGAGCCTCGCCGTCCCCGGCGGGAAGTCGAGCTCATCGTGCACCACCAGGATTTCCTGCGGCGGGATCTTGTAGAAGCGCGCGAGCGCGCCGACCGATTTGCCCGAGACGTTCATATAGGTCTGCGGCAAGAGCAGCCACAGATCGCCCGAGGCCAGCGCGAGCTTGCCGAGAAGGCCGTGATATTTCGCGACCGCTTTCAGCTCGATTCGCTGCGCGGCAGCGAGCCGCGAAGCGAACCAGAAGCCGGCGTTGTGCCGGTCCCTCTCGTGCTTCCTCCCGGGGTTCCCGAGGCCGGCGATCAGTTTTAGAGAATGCATGGATGAAAAAGGGCGCGGGGGTCGCCGCGCCCTTTCGCGTAATGGCAACAGGCGCTACTTCTTGTCGCCTCTGTCGCCTCTGTCGCCTCTGTCGGCCTTCTCGCCTTTGGCGCCTTTGCCGCCCTTCTCCTCCGCAGTGGGCGCAGCGGCTTCGGGCGCTTTTTGCTTGAGGGTCGGCACGTCGGCGGCGGCAGGAACGGCTTCCGCAGCGGGCGCGAGGGCTCCCTCGACTCCGACACCGGCAGCCGCGGCAGCGGCGGCGGCCTCCTCTTCCTCGGCGATCGCCGCCTTCGGGATCTGCGCCGAAGCGACAGTCGGATTCTCGTTGCCCCCCAAGGAGACCTCCACCCCCTTGGGCAGCGGGAGCGCGCGCACGTGGATCGAATGCCCGATCGCGAGCGCGGACAGGTCCACCTCGATGAACTCGGGCAAGTCCGCAGGCAGGCAGCGGACGTCGATCTCGCTCAGGACGTGCGTGATGAGGCCGCCCTGCTCCTTGATCGCGGGCGACTTCTCCGCGTTGACGAAGTGCAGCGGCACCTTGATGTGGATCTTCTCGTCCGCCGAAACCCTCTGGAAGTCGACGTGCTGCACCTCCATCTTGAACGGGTGCATGTTGACCGCCCGCAACAGCACCTGCTCCTTCGCGCCGTCCAGCTCGAGCGTCAGGACGGACGCGTGGAACTTCTCGTTGCGCAGATGGTGGTACAGCGGGTTGTGATCGAGCTCGATGTTGACCGCGGGTTTCTTGCCCCCGTAGAGAATCCCGGGCACTTTCCCGCTGTGGCGCAGGCGGCGGCTCGCACCCCTCCCTTGCCCTTTGCGTGCTTGCGCGACGACTTCGAATGCCATGTTGCCTCTCCTCGATTGAGGCGGCGCCCGCGACCAGGCTCCGCCGTTGAAAAATCTATTCGATGAACAGCGAGCTCACCGAATCCTCGTTGCTGATCCTCAGAATCGTTTCCGCGAGCAGCCCCGCGACCGACAGCACGCGGATTTTCTTAGACGCCTGGGCCGCCTTGGACAGCGGGATCGAGTCGGTGACCACCAGCTCGTCGATCTCCGACTCGGCGATGCGCTCCACCGCCCCGCCCGAGAGCACCGGGTGCGTGCAATACGCGACCACGCGGATCGCGCCCTCCTGCTTCAGCGCGTGCGCCGCCTTCACCAACGTGTTGGCGGTGTCGACCATGTCGTCCATGATGACGCAGTTGCGCCCTTTCACGTCGCCGATCACGTTCATCACCTCCGACACGTTCGGCTGCGGCCGGCGCTTGTCGATGATTGCGAGGTCCGACTCCAGGCGCTTCGCCATCGCGCGCGCGCGCACCACGCCGCCCACGTCGGGCGACACCACCAGCAGATTCTCGTACTGGTGCTTCCACACGTCGCCGAGCAGCACCGGCGTCGCGTAGATGTTGTCCACCGGCACGTCGAAAAATCCCTGTATCTGGTCGGCGTGCAGATCCATCGTCAGCACCCGGTCGACCCCCGCCGCCTGCAGCATGTTCGCCGCCACCTTGGCGCTGATCGCCACGCGCGCCGAGCGCGGACGCCGATCCTGGCGCGCATAACCGAAATATGGAATCGCCGCCGTCACGCGGGCGGCCGATGCGCGCTTCAGCGCATCCACGATCAGGAGCACTTCCATCAAGCTGTCGTTCGCAGGCGCGCAGGTCGACTGCAGCACGAAGCAGTCCTTGCCGCGCACGTTCTCCAGGAGCTCGACCATGATCTCTCCGTCGGAGAACTTGCCCACCGTGGCGTGGCCGAGCGGGATGTTCAACCTTCTCACCACCGCGTGCGCGAGCAGCGGGTTGGCGTTCCCGGTGAAAACCATCAGGCTTTCGTAGGCCATGCGCTCTAGTCCTGGGGCCGGGGACTCGGCCCCAGCCTTGCTCACAAAAAATCAGCCGCACCCGCGGCTCGCTGTGTTGCCAGTCCCTAATCCCTGGGCCCTCGTCTCGAAATCTGATGGCTGGGGAGGAAGGATTCGAACCCTCGCATGGCGGAATCAAAATCCGCTGCCTTAACCAGCTTGGCGACTCCCCAAGCGCTAAACTTGTTCCAGCAACGCCGCGAGCGGATGCCGATCCAGCCCGCGCACGGCGAAGCCGCGCATCTCCGCGGGCATTCTGGATAGAACCGAGCGCGCCTCGCGCTCGGTTGCGAATTCGACGAATACGCAGGCGCCAGAGCCGCTCATGCGCGCATCTCCGAACTGCCTGAGCCATTCGAGATGCGCCCCCACCTCCGCATGGCGCCGACACACGACCGATTCCAGGTCGTTCCTTCCGAAACCGGCAGAAAAGCTTGATATTTTGATGGTTTTCGAATTTCGTGTCAATTCAGGCGCCGCGAAAATCGCGTGCGTAGCCACTGCAACCGGCGGAACGAGCACGACGTACCACGCTTGCGGCAATCGGAGCGGAGCGAGCCGCTCGCCGACGCCCTCGGCGAAAGCGTTCCCGCCGAAAAGAAAGAACGGAACATCCGCCCCGAGCGTGAGCGCCATCGCAGCCAGCTTTTCCTTCGGCAGAGCGAGCCCCCACAGGCGGTTCAGGACCGCGAGCGTGGTTGCGCAATCGGAGCTGCCCCCGCCCAGTCCCCCGCCGACCGGGATGATCTTCTCGATCTCGATCTGGACACCTGCGCGCGCCCCGCCCTCGGATTGCAGCAGGCGCGCGGCCCGCACGGCGAGATTCTCGTCGTCGGCGATTCCAGGAATCGCTCGCGCGAGCCTGATTTCCCCGTCCTCGAGCGGCGTGAAGCGCAGCCAATCGGAGCGATCGATCAGCCGGAACGCCGTCTGAAGCAGGTGATACCCGTCGGGCCGCCGGCCGAGGACGTGCAGGAACAGGTTCAGCTTCGCGGGCGCCGGATAGCGGCGCTCCCACGGATTCAATTTGTCCATCGATCCACGATGAGGCGAATTTCGAGATCTTCGCGCGTCAAGCGCATCCGGTGAGGCCTACCGCCCTGGAACTCCTCGTAGACGATGCGCCAGCCGTCCTGCCTGAGTTCCATGCCTTGGTCCGCGTCGCCGCTCATCTCCGCCGGCCGGCCGGGGCTCGCCCGCGCCTGCACCCAGTCTGCGAGCCCAGCCAGCGGAAGCGGCCAGCCCAGCGCCTGCTCGGTCAGGCTCTCCGCGTCGGCAGCGTGGTATTCCTGCTTGTCGCCGGTCACCAGCCGGAAGCGATCGCGCTCGCGGCTGATGCGCGCGATTCCCTGGCCGATGGGCGAAGTGATGAGCAACTCGTCGGAGTCGTCCGAATGACGCCAGAAGATCTTGCCGGATGCGGGGTCTTTTCCGTGGCGGACCGCGACGCGGCCGGACAGCTCGAAGCCGCCCGGGAGAGGGCCCCCGGCCTCGGGCAGGGATGCGCAGGCGCCGAGCAATGCCGCCAGAGCAAACGCGGGGGCAAAGCGCACCACAGGGAAATCAGTGCTTGAGGCGCTTGATCGTATTGGCGAGGGTTTCGTTGTCCGGGCTTTCCCGGGTGGCATCGCCCCAGACGCGTTCCGCCTCGGCGCGCTCGCCCATCGCCCACAGCACTTCGCCCAAGTGAGCGGCGATTTCCGGGTCGGGCCGCCCGGCGAACGCGCGGCGCAGGTAGCCGAGCGAGTCCTTCAGCTTGCCCATCCGGTACAGCACCCATCCCATGCTGTCGATGATGAACGAATCCTCGGGGGCGAGCTGCAGCGCCTTTTCGATCAGCTCGCGCGCCTCGGGCAGGCGCTGGTTGCGGTCGGCGAGCGAATAGCCGAGCGCGTTGTACGCGTGCGCATGCTCGGGCCGTATCTCGATCAGCTTGCGCAGGGAAGCTTCGAGGATGTCCACCCGCTCGAGCTTCTCCGCGAGCATGGCGTAGTCGTAGAGCAGCTCGGGATTGTTCGGAACGCGATCGAGCGCCTGCCCGACCAGATCGAACGCGGTCTTCGGCTGGTTGGCGTCGCGCAGGAGCTGCGCTTCTGCGAGGACCAGCTGCACCCGCTGCTGGCCGTCCTTCGCGGCCGCGTCCTGCAGCCGTCCCCGCGCCTCGTCGAGCTTGCCTTGCTTGGCGAGCACTTGCGCGTAGCGGATCTGCGCTTGCACATATTGCTCGCCCTCGCCGACCTCGGCGTACCAGCGGAGCGCCTCCGGAAGATTCTTCCGCTCTTCGGCGACCTGGCCGAGGTACAAGCGGACCCCGTCCTTGTCGCGGTAGGGGCTCTCGATCAGACCCCGGAGATATTTCTCCGCGGCGTCGTAGTCCTTGAGCTGCAGGGAAAGCAGCGCCACGGCGAAGGCCACTTCGGTGCCGTCGGGCGCGCCAGCCATGAGCTTCTGGAACTCGGCGCGCGCTTCGCCGAACCGCTTTTGTGCCACCAGCAGGCGCGCGTAGGCGAGGCGCGTCTCCCGCGCGGCAGGATATCTTTTCAAATAGGCGGTGAGGAACGATGCGGCCTGATCCACCGAGGACTTCTGCAGCAGCTGCGCTTCGAGCAGGGCAGGCGCCTCCCAGTCCGGCCGCAGTTGCCCGGCCTTGCGCGCTTCCTCGAGCGCAAGCCGTTCGTCGCCCGCGTTGACTGCCGCCCGCGCGACGGCAAGATGCGACTCGGCGAGCTTGGGATAGTCTGCCGCGAGACTGTGCACGAGCTTCAGGGCGGCCTGCTTGTCCTGCGCATTGGCAAGCGTGCGGGTCAGCTGCGTGAAACCGTTTGCGGGCTCGTTGGCGGAGCCGGCCAGCAGCTTCCTGAGATTGGGCAGCGCCTCGTCGTAGCGGCCGGCGGCGACCAGCAATCCGGCAAGCGCCTGAAGTGGGCGCGAGCCGGGCTCGGTCTCGTGCCAGATCGTTGCGGACTCGATCGCAGCGTTGTTCATGCGCGCGTAGAGGGCGACTTCGGTGGCGCGCCGCGCGATGCGCGGATCGCGCGTGCGTTTCGCGAGATCGACGTACGCCTGCGCGGAGAGCGCGGCGTTGCCGCGCTGGCCCGCGATCTCGGCGAGCAGGAACTCGTAGAGCAGGTTCTCGGTCAGCTCCTGATTGGGAAGGGCCGTGCGGTCTGCGGGCTCGGGTGCGAGCGCCTGCGCTTCGCCGGCGGACGCGTCCGCGTCCGATTCGTCCTGCGCTTCCTCGCCCACCGCGGCCTGCCGCGGCGCAGTTGCGGCGCATCCGGCAAACACGACGACGACGATCGCCATCGCGGCGAGCAGCCGCAAAGCGGCGGCGCGGATGGGCAACTGGCTGTGTGGACCAAGCATGGAGGTACTTGCTGTCTCGAAGGGCTAGTTTAGGTATATTTCAGAGGCCCGACAAGGACATTGAGTTCCCGTGCCAGAGCTGCCCGAAGTCGAGATCACCCGCCGCGGCATCGAGCCTTTGGTGCTCGGCAAGACGATCACGGGTGTCGCCGTGCGCAATCCCAACCTGCGTCAACGCGTTCCCCGCAAACTCGCCCGCACCCTCGTCGGCCAGCGGGTGAAACGCGTGATGCGGCGTGGAAAGTATCTGCTGTTCGAATGCGACACCGGCTCGCTCATCGTGCACTTGGGGATGTCGGGGAGCCTGCGCGTGACCGAATCGGGAACCGTCCCCCGCAAGCACGATCACGTGGATCTGGTCTTCGACGGCACCGTGTTGCGCCTGCGCGATCCGCGACGCTTCGGCGTGGTGTTGTGGAACGACGGCGACGCGTTCCGTCATCCCTTGCTCGCGCGGCTCGGGGTCGAGCCGCTCGGCGAGCATTTCTCTCCCGAATTCCTCTATCGGGCCACGCGCGGCCGCAACGTCGGCATCAAGCAGTTGTTGATGAACGCGAGCGTCATGGTCGGGGTCGGAAACATCTACGCGAACGAAAGCCTGTTCAGGGCGGGCATCCATCCGCGCGCGCGCTCCGGGCGCCTCTCGCGCGCACGCTGCGAGCGGCTGGTCGCCGCCGTGAGGGAGGTTCTTCTGGCCGCGATAGCCGCCGGCGGATCGAGCCTGCGCGACTTCGTGCGCTCCGACGGCTCCCCGGGGTATTTTCAGCAGAGCTATTACGTCTACGACCGTGCCGCGCTTCCGTGCCGGGTCTGCGGAGCCGCGATCCGCGTGTCGCGGATGGGCCAGCGCTCAAGCTTCTTCTGCGCGACCTGCCAGAAGAAGTGAGCAGGCTACTTCCGCCCCTTGCCGACCTTTGCGGCGAGAGCGCGCGCGACGCGCGGCTGCACGAACTTGCTGACATCGCCGCCGAGAACGGCGATCTCGCGCACGATGGACGCCGAGATGAACTGGTATTGCTCCTCCGGCGTCAAGAATATCGTTTCGACGTCCGGATAGAGATTGCGGTTCATTCCGGCCATCTGAAATTCGTACTCGAAGTCCGACACCGCCCTCAAGCCGCGCACAACCACCTGGGCCTTCTGTCCGCGCACAAAATCCATGAGCAGTCCCCGGAATCCCTCGACCTTCACGTTCCGGTACGGCTTTAGAACCTCGCGCGCGAGGTCCACGCGTTCCTCCAGAGTGAAAAACGGGCGCTTCGTCTGGCTGGCGGCGATGCCCACCACGACTTCGTCGACCAGGGCCGCGGCGCGCCGCACCAGGTCTTCGTGGCCTCGCGTGATCGGGTCAAACGTTCCCGGATACACCGCCTTGATCATCGGCCTCCCTCGCCAGAAGATGAAAGTGCACGTTTCCCGCGCGAGCGCGCTTGAAAATGGCCCACCCGCGGGGCGCCTCGAAGGCGGCGTCGCCCTCCAGGTACACCCGGCCCCCTTGGGCGACAAGCCCGCGCAGCAGATCGAGCGCCGCGTCCCGCATGCCCAGACGGTACGGCGGATCGACGAATACGACATCGAAGCGGGAGCGCGCGCCGCGGGCGAATTCTAACGCATCGCCGCGGACGACAGTCAGGTTCGCCGCGCCGAGTTTTTGCGCGTTGTCGCGAAGCGCGCGCAGCGCCGCGGGGTGTTTCTCGACCATGACCACCGACGCCGCCCCGCGCGAAAGCGCCTCGAAGCCGAGCGCGCCGCTGCCCGCAAAGAGGTCGAGGCAGGCCATGCCGGCGAGATCCTGCCCGAGCCAGTTGAACAGCGTTTCGCGCACGCGGTCCGGAGTCGGCCTCAAATCCGCCGCATCGGGGAATTCGATGAGGCGGCTGCGCCACAGACCGCCGATGATGCGCACGGTGTTGGGTCTAGTCCGGCGCACCGACGACGACGATGGAGAGCTTTTCGGGATCGATGCGCCGCGCAAAGGCGCTCCTGACCTGCGCGAGGGTCACCGCTTCAACGCGCGCCGGAAACTCGTCGAGCCAGGCTAGCGGCAGTCTGTAGAAACCGATCATGGCGATCTGCTCGAGGATCTTGCGGTTGGTGTCGATGCGCAGAGGAAACCCGCCGACGAGGCTTTTCTTTGCCGCTTTCAGCTCCGCTTCGGTGGGCCCGTGTTTCACGAACTCGCCGACGACCGCGCGCGCCAGTTCGAGGGCCTCGCGCGCCTGGTCGCGCCGCGTCTCCAATCCCACCAGGAACGGCCCTTCGCGCTCGTAGGGCCGGAAGTAGCTGTAGGCGCTGTAGGCGTAGCCCCGCTTCTCGCGTATTTCCTTGAGGAGCCGCGACATGAATCCGCCGCCTCCCAGAGAGTAATTTCCGACGAAAAGCGCAAAGTAGTCCGGGGCGGCTCGCGTGAGCGCCGCGGCGCCCAGCAGCAGGTGGCTCTGGGTGGAGGGGTGCGCCACGCGCAGCGTCGCACCCGCGGGCGGCGCCGCGACCGGCGCCAGCACGGGCCCGGTCTCTTTCGAAAGACGCGAGGTCAGCTCCTCGGCGAGCGCCTTGGCTGCGTCGCGGTCCAGATCGCCGACGATCGTGACCACCGCGCGGGCGGCGCCGTAGCAGCTGCGATACTGACGCTCGACGTCCTCGCGCCTGATCGAGGCGAGCGTGTCCGGGGTCTCGCTGAATCCGTAGGGATGCGCCGGATACATGAGCGCATATAGGCGCCGCTCGGCGATGCGGTCGGGCTGGGTTTCCGCTTCACGCGCGTTCGCGATGGCGCTCGCCCTCTCGCGCTCGAAGGCCTCGGCCGGGAAGAGCGGCGCCTGCAGCATGTCGGCGAGAGTTTGCGCGGCCGCCTTCCGTTCGGCCTCGGAGGAGAGGCTCCTCAGCGCGACGCCCGCGCGATCCAGGTCGAAATTCTCCTGCAGCTGCGCGCCCGCGTCGGCGATGCGGCGGCTCGCCTCGGTCTCCGAATAGCGAGACGAGCCCGCTTTGAGCATGGCGAGCGTGAGCCGCGCGAGGCCGGCTTGCTCGCGCGAATCGTACGCGCTGCCCGCCGCGAACTCGACCGCTACGTCCACGATCGGCAGGGCATGGCTTTCGACGAAGTTGACCTGCGCTCCCGATTCCGCGGTCCAGTGATCGATCTTCACTCCCGCCTCGGCGGGTGCGGCCGCGGCGAGAGCGAACAATATCCAGAGCACCCGGCTGCGCATGGTCAGGGTTTCACCCGCGGAACGACGGCGCTCGCCGGGCGCGGATTCAAGGGCTGCGGGTCGAGCACGGCCACCGTCAATCCCTCGTCGACGAGGTAGCGCGCAGCCACGGCCCGGATCTGATCCGCGGTGATTTCCTTGAGCCGTCCGGCGATGCGATCGGCGTCGCGGAAGGAGAGCCCGCTCGCCTCCAGTTCCCCGAGCTCGAGCGCCTGCGCGAAAAACGAGTCGCGCTTGTAGACGAGCTGAGCGAGCAGCTGGACCCTTGCCCGGTTCAACTCCTCGGCGCTGACGCCGGCCGCGGCGATGCTGGCGACGACTTCGCGTACCGCGACCTCGAGCTCGGCCCCGCTGCGACCTTGCGCGGCAGCAGCTTCCACGAACACCATCCCCGGCCCGCGCGACACCATTTCGTAGTCGGCGCCGACGGAAGTGGCGATGCGCTGCTCGCGCACCAGCACTTGGTGGAGGCGCGCCGCGTCGCTGCCGCCGAGCAGCTCCGCAAGAAGGGAAATCGCGAACGGCTCCCAGTCTTTCGCGAGATCGCGCAGTGCCGGCGCCTTGTATCCCAGGCGCAGGTAGGGGAGCTCTGCCGGCGCTTTCACCGTAACGCGCTTCGGGCCCCGCTGGGCCGGCTCGGCGAGCGTTTTGCGTGCGGGGGTCGCCTTTCGCGCGAGCGCGCCGTAATAACGCCGGGCCCATGCGAGCACCTGCTGCGGGACGACGTCGCCGACCACGACGACGATGGCGTCGTTGGGCGCGTACCAATGCTTGTACCAGTCCCGGGCGTCGCGCCAGCTCATGTTCTCCAGGTCCTCCATCCAGCCGATCGTCGGCCACTTGTAGGGATGCGCGGCGAAGGCCGTGGAGAGGAGATTCTCGATGAGAAGCGATCGCGGACGGTCTTCGTAACTGCGCCGGCGCTCCTCCATCACCACCTTGATCTCCCGCGCGAAATTCTCCGGGCGGATCACGAGGTTCGCCATGCGGTCGGCCTCGAGCTGCATCGCGAGGGGAAGGCGGTCGCGGTGCACCTGCTCGTGGTAGACGGTGAAATCCGTTGAGGTGAACGCGTTGTCGCGTCCGCCCGCCTCCGCAACGAGCCGCGAGAACTCGCCCTGACCGAAACGCCGGGTCCCCTTGAACATCATGTGCTCGAGCACATGTGCGACACCGGTCGTGCCGGGCGATTCGTCCATGCTACCCGCTCGGTACCATACCTGATGGACGACGGTGGGTGCGCGGTGGTCCTCCTTCACAATGAGGCGCAGGCCGTTCGCCAGGGTGAACTCGTGCGGGTTCGCTTGCGCGCCTGAAACGAGCGCGAGGGCGAGAAGTAGGGCGAGAAAGGCGGCGCGTGCGGGAATCATTGCGACGGATGCTAAAATCCAACTGCTATTCTATAGCGGTTCTTTTGCCGGTTCTTTTTTCTCGCCCATGCTCGAACTGTCTTCCAAGATCGCCCGCGCAGAGCTGTCCTGGGCCACACGGCTTCGAAGCGGCCTCGGAAAGACGCGCTCGCGGCTCTCGGGACTCTTCAGCGACCGAAGCGTCGATCCGGCTTTGTTCGAGGAGATCGAAACCGCGCTGCTCGCGAGCGATGCCGGGGCCGAGGCGACGCGGTTCCTGCTCGCGGCCCTGCACGAGCGCGCGAGCCAAGGAGCGACCGCGGGGCAGCTGAAAACCGCGTTGCAGGCCATTCTCGTCGAGCTGCTCGCGCCGCTCGAGCAGACGCTCGATTTGTCGGGCAAGAAGCCGTGCGTCGTGATGCTCGCAGGAGTCAACGGCTCGGGAAAGACGACCTCGATCGGCAAGCTCGCAAGGTACTTCCAGGATCAGGGCCGCTCGGTGCTGCTCGCCGCGGGGGACACCTTTCGCGCCGCGGCGCGCGAGCAGCTCGCCGCCTGGGGCGAGGAAAATGCCGTCGCGGTCGTCGCCCAATCGGGCGGCGATCCCGGAGCGGTCCTGTTCGATGCCATTGTCGCGGCGCGATCGCGCGGAATCGACTTGGTTCTCGCCGACACGGCCGGGCGGCTGCCCACGCAGCTGCACCTCATGGAGGAGATCGGCAGGATCAAACGAGTCATCGCCAAGGCAGAACCCGGCGCGCCTCACGAGGTATGGCTCGTGCTCGACGCCAACACGGGCCAGAACGCCCTCAAACAGGTCGAGGCCTTCGACGACGCGCTCGGCCTCACGGGACTGATTCTCACCAAGCTCGACGGCACTGCAAAGGGCGGTATCGTATGCGCCATCGCGCTGGCGCGATCGCAGCGTCCGCTGCCGCTCAGATTCGTGGGCGTCGGCGAAGGGATAGCCGATCTGCGCCCATTCGCCGCCGACGCTTTCGTTTCGGCGCTTCTCGATTGACCGACGGCGTGGCCATCATCTCGCTCCGCCAGGTCAGCAAGCGCTATCCGGGGGGATTCGAGGCGCTCAAGGCAGTTAGCTTCGCGGTCGAGCCGGGGGAGATGCTGTTCCTCACCGGCCACTCCGGTGCCGGCAAGACGACGCTTCTCAAGCTGATCGCCGCGATCGAGCGAGCCAACGGCGGCGCGGTTCTCGTCAACGGCCAGAACCTCTCGGCCTTGCGCCCGGCGGCGATCCCTTACCTGCGGCGCAATCTGGGCCTCGTGTTTCAGGGGCAGAAGCTGCTCTTCGACCGGAGCGTATTCGACAACGTCATGCTGCCCCTGATCGTGACCGGGCAGCCCTACCGCGAAGCGGCGCGGCGCGCACGCGCCGCGCTCGACAAGGTCGGCCTGCTTCCGCGGGAAAAGGCCAACCCAGTGACGCTCTCGGGCGGCGAGCAGCAGCGCCTGTGCGTCGCGCGCGCGGTGGTAAACCGGCCAGCGATCCTCCTCGCCGATGAACCCACCGCCAGCCTGGACGCCGCTTACGCGGATGAGATCATGGAGATGTTCAGCGCCTTCAACCAGGTCGGAGTCACCGTGCTGGTTGCCACGCACGATCGACAATTGATCGGCAAGTACCGCAAACGCGTCTTGACGCTCGATCACGGCAAGCTCCAATGAGAGCCTGGCTGCAGCATCACGGTCTGAGTCTCGCGCAGACGCTCGCGCGCCTGGCGCGGTCCCCCTTCGCCACGACGCTCAACGTGCTGGCGATCGGGGTCGCGGCCGCGCTCCCGTTCGGGGTCTACTGCGTATTGGGCAATTTCGAGTCGCTATCCCGCAACGCCTCGGTTGATCCCCAGCTCTCCGTGTTCCTCGCGAGGGACGCCGCGAAGCCCGAGATCGGCGCGGTCGAAGCGCGGCTGAAGGACGCGAGGGGCGTGAGCGCCGTGCGTTTCGTGTCCCGGGACGCGGCGCTCGTGGAGCTCAATCGCGTCGCAGGCATGCAAGAGGTGATCGCGAGCCTGCCGCAAAATCCGCTGCCGGACGCGTTCGTCGTGACGCTTTCGGGAAGCGATCCTGCGCTCGCGGACCGGCTGGAACTCGAGTTCAAGTCGCTGCCGAAGGTCGCCTACGTTCAGGCGGATTCGGCGTGGGTGAGACGCCTCGATGCCCTGTTGCGCCTGGGGCGGACCGCGGTGGGGCTGCTCGCGGTGTTGCTCGGCCTCGCTCTCGTGGCGGTGACCTTCAACACCATCCGCCTCCAAATACTGACGCAGCGCGACGAGATCGAGCTGTGCCGTCTGATCGGCGCGACGCACGCCTACATCCGCCGGCCCTATTTTTATCTCGGGTCACTGCTTGGCCTGTTCGGAGGGATCGCCGCCCTGGCGATCGTCCTTTCCGGGCTCACCGTCCTGAATCGCGATCTGGCGGATCTCGCGTATTTGTACGGCTCGAACGTCAGCCTGAAATTCCCGAGCCCAAACGAGATGATCTCGGCGCTGCTTGCGGCTGTCGCCTTGGGTTGGCTGGGTGCTTATCTATCAGTGAGTAGACACTTACTCGAAACGGACCGGGATTAGGCTAAAGGTAGAACCCTCTCAAGGCATGAGATTTCGGGAACCGGGTCATGCCCTTAGCACTCTAAAGCCCTGAGTGCTAAAATCGCCGTTCTGGCGACAGAGCCGGAGGAAACCACAAATGACTCGCTCAATGACTTTGCCCGTCCCGGTAGGAAGCCTGGAAAGCTACATCCAGGCGGTGAATCGCTTTCCGATGCTTTCGCTCGAGGAAGAGCGCGCCCTCGCGCGCAAATTCAGGTCCGACAACGACGTCGAAGCAGCGCGCCAGCTGGTGCTGTCGCACTTGCGCCTGGTGGTCGCCATCGCCCGCGGCTACATGGGTTACGGACTGCCGCAAGGAGACCTGATCCAGGAAGGCAACATCGGTCTGATGAAAGCGGTCAAGCGCTTCGACCCGGAACGCGGGGTGCGGCTCGTATCGTTCGCGGTCCACTGGATACGCGCCGAGATCCACGAATTCGTCCTGCGCAACTGGCGCATGGTGAAGGTCGCCACCACCAAGGCGCAGCGAAAGCTCTTCTTCAACCTTCGCAGCATGAAGCCCTCGCTCGCCCCGTTGACGCAAACCGAGATCGGGTCCATGTCCAAACAGCTCCGCGTCAAGCCCGAAGAGGTCGCTGAAATGGAGATGCGGCTCGCGGGCCAGGAGATTTCGCTCGAGCCGGCGAGCGACGAGGACGAGCCGTATGCGCCGATCGCGTACCTCGCCGACCGCGCGCCGGGGCCCTCGGAGATCGCCGAGACGAAACAGGATGAATCTCTGCGCGCGCGCGGGCTTGAAACCGCACTCGCGAGCCTCGATGCGCGCAGCCGCCGCATCGTCGAGGCGCGCTGGCTGCGGGAAAAGGACACGGCAACGCTGCACGAGCTTGCCGCCGAGTTCAAGGTCTCTGCCGAGCGCATCCGCCAGATCGAGGCGAAAGCGCTTGCGAAAATGAAGAGCGTGATCGCTGCGGCATAAGTGCGGCCGGGCGGTCCCTACCAAGCCGCGGCGAGCCCGCGGCTTTTTATTCTCCCCCGAACACGACGTAGCGGTTCCGGCCCTGCTGCTTGGCCAGATAGAGGGCCTGGTCCGCGCGCTGGATCAAGTCCTCGGAGGAAGTCTCCTTCTCCGGGGTGAGCGAGACGATTCCCTGGCTGAGAGTGACTTTCGCGTTGACTGCCGAGCGCGCGTGCGGGATCCCTAGGCTTTCGATCACGCGAGACACCGCCTGGGCCACATCGACGGCGCCCTCGAGAGCAGTTCCCGGCAAGACCATTGCGAACTCCTCTCCGCCGTAGCGGGCGGCAAGGTCCGCAGGTCGCCTGCCCGCCGAGCTGAGCGCCGCGGCCACGCGTCGCAGACAGTCGTCGCCCGCCTGGTGGCCGTAACAGTCGTTGAAGGCCTTGAAGTGATCGACGTCGGAGAGAACCAGCGACAGCGGCTGCCGCTCGCGCGCGCCGCGCCGCACTTCGGTCACCAGGTAGCTGTCGAAATAGCGCCGGTTGGCGATTCCGGTCAGCCCGTCCTGCCGTGACAGCTTCTCGAGCTCGCGGTTGGCCGAAGCGAGGTCGCGCGACATCTCGAGCTGCTTGGTACGCATGGATTCGAGTCGCTGCAATGCCCGGATTTTCGCGTTCAGCACGACGAAGCTCACCGGCTTTACGAGGTAGTCGTCGCCACCCGCCTCGATCGCGCGGTCCAGGTCCTGATCGGCTTCCTTCGAGCTCAGGAAAATGATCGGCACCCACTCGTCGGCCTTGGTCTCGCGCATGTGCTGCGCGGATTCGTATCCGTCCATGATCGGCATCACGACGTCGATGAGCACGAGGCCCGGGCGGTCCTGGCGGTACATCTGCAAGGCCTGCTTGCCGTCGTTCGCCTCGACCACCGTGTGGCCCATGCGCTCGAGCAGGGCCCTGAGCGCCGCACGAATGGTCGGGGAATCGTCGACGACGAGGATTTTCATGGCCGCCTGCGCCCCTTGACTCCGATTGAGCGTTCAAGGATACAGCTTCACGCCCAACTCGGCCCGGACAGGACCGGTAGCTCGATTTTCAGCCGGACGCGTTCAACAGGATGCGGACATCGGCTGCGAGGTTGGCTGCGTTGCCGTGGCGCACGAACAGGCGCAGCCGCCCCTGCGGATCGAACACGTAACTGCCCGCGGTGTGATCCACCGTATAGCTGTCCGGTGTCTTTCCCGGCGACTTCTGATAGAACACCCTGAAGTCTTTTGCGACCCTGGCCGTCGCGGCGGAATCGCCGTAGAGCCCGAGGAAACTGGGGTCGAACGCCGGCACGTAGTTCGCGAGAAGTTTTTGCGTGTCGCGTTCCGGGTCGACCGTGACGAAGAGCACCTGCAGCCTCTTCCCGTCCTCGCCGAGCTGATCTTTCACCGCCTTGAGCTCGGCAAGCGTCGTCGGACATACGTCCGGGCAGCGGGTGTAGCCGAAGAACATCACCACCGCCTTGCCGCGGAAATCGGCAAGAGTGCGCGCCTTGCCGGTGTGGTCGGTGAGCGCGAAATCCTTGCCGTAATCGGCCCCCGTGACATCGGTATTCTTGAACGAAGGGCGCGACCCACCGCAGCCGGCGAGCGCGAATGCCGCAAGGACGAGCCCGGCCCAGATGCGCAGGTCAGCGCTCACGCGAAAAAATGATGATCGACGAGCAGCGCGGCGAAGAGCGCCGCGAGGTACCCGATCGAATAGCGGAAAGTGCGTCGTGCGAGCGCATCGCTGTAGCTCACGTAAAGGCGCACTGCGTAACCCAGGAATATTCCGTTCAGAGCGATCGCGGCGGCGAGATAGACCCACCCGCTCATCCCGTAGGCGAAGGGCAGCAGCGCCGAGGCGAACAGGATCAAGGTGTAGAGCAATACATAGAGCCGGGTGAAGCGGTGCCCGTGCGTCACCGGCAGCATCGGGAGTCCGGCCTTGGCGAAATCTGCGGTGCGATAGAGCGCGAGCGCCCAGAAATGCGGCGGGGTCCACGCGAAAATGATCAGGAACAGAAGCAGGGCCTCGGGGGTGACGTCGCCGGTGACGGCAGCCCACCCGAGGACCGGCGGCATCGCCCCGGAGGCCCCTCCGATCACGATGTTCTGCGGGGTCATGGGCTTCAACAAGACGGTGTAGACCACGGCGTAGCCGATGAAGGTGCCGAAGGTGAGCCACATGGTGAGCGGATTGACGAGGGTGTACAGCATCCACAGCCCGGTGCCGCCGACTGCGCCGGCGAACGCAAGCGTCTGAAGCGACGTGAGCTCCCCGCGGGGCAAGGGCCTCGCCCGGGTTCGCGTCATGACCGCGTCGATCCTCTGCTCGACGAGGCAATTCACCGCCGCCGCCGCGCCCGCCACCAGCCAGATGCCCATGGTCGCAGCGAGCAGAAGCTTCGGCGGCACCATGCCCGGAACGGCGAGGAACATACCGATCACCGCGCAGAACACGATCAAAGACACCACGCGCGGCTTGGTGAGACTCAGGAACTGGCGCAGGCGGAAGTGGGTGGCGGTCGAAGCGAGCTGCATGAGGGGAAATTTTATCACGCTCGCCTCGCCGCCTAGCCGACCCGCGACGCCCTGAGCAGGCGCTCGAGGTCCTTCATCATCCGCCGTGGATCGGGATCGCTCGGGAATCGCAGCATCAGGTTGCCCAGCGGATCGAGGAGGTAGATGTGATCGGAGGGGCTCCGCGCCGCAGGGAATTCCGCGAGGAACCTTCCGGGCGCACGCGCGACGCGCAGGCCCTCGTGGTCGCGCAACAGGGTCGCGTCGGGCGGCGCGGCGTCGGCGAGGAGCCACATTCGCTCGATTCGCTCCGCCTCCTTGCCTTGCGCGAGGCGCACCTGGCGCATGTAGAGGAGTTTCTTGCCGCAAGCTTCGGCGCAGGCGCCGGAGTCGATCTGCAGCAGTACCCATCGCCCGCGCAACTGCGAGAGCCGGAATGGGCTGCCGTCCAAGCGCCGAAGTTCGGGGTCCGAGATGGCGCGCGCTTCGATCAGCTCGCCGTGATTCAGCCGCGGCTGCGGCTGCCATAGGACGTAGGCGAGCCAAGCCGCGACCGTGGGTGCGGCGCAAAGGGCGAGGATGACAAGCGCGGTGCGCCTACCGCGACGCCGGTCCTCAGTTGCTCCCGAAACCGGCTCGCTTGAAGCTGAGGGCGACATAGAGCACTGCGGCAAGCGCCGCAAACGAATACCACTGCAGCGCGTAGCCGTGATGCCGATCGACTCCGGTATCGGGACGCCGCCATTCGCGCGCGAGGCCGTCACTCGCGTCGCTCGTCTGCTCGATCACGAACGGCTGAAGCAAGAGCCCGAGCCGCTTCTCCTCCCGCTCCGGCACCAGGTTCTGGCGCAAAGGACCCGAAGCCGCTTCGGGAGCGAGCTCGAAAAAGCGCCGGCTCGGCGTCACCGCGATGCCCTCGATTGTTTGCACGGCCTCCGGGGTCGGGACCGCAGGCAGCCTGGAGCGATCGCCGGCTGCGATCCAGCCGCGGTTGACGAGGACGTGGACGTCTTCGCCGCCTTCGAGCTTCAGCGGCGTCAGCACGTGATAGCCAGCGGCACCGTGCAGCACCTTGTTGTCGAGGAGGAGCACGGCGCGCGCGACGAAACGGCCCCGCGCGCTGACGCGCCGGCGCTCGACGGCCGAGGCGTCCAGCCGCACCGAAGACACCGAAAGCACCGGGCCCTTGGCTCCTTCGTCGAGGCGGCGGCCGAGCTCGAGTTTTTCTTCGGCGCGCCGCGCCTGCCAGTTGCCGAGCGAGATCGCAAGCGCAATGAAAGCCGCCGCCGCGACTCCCGGCGCGATTCCCGGACGAAAGGCCCGCCCGCGGATGCGGCTTCCCGTCATGATTTCACAAGGAGTACACTCGACGCAGAAGGTTCCCGCCGCCGCGCCGTGAAAATCATCGTCATCCTCTTGTTCGTCGCGATTGTGGCGAGCCTGGGCTCGGCGCTGTTTTTTCTGGTGACCGACGGCGGCCAGTCCAGGCGCACCGTGAAAGCGCTCGCGCTGCGCGTCGGATTGTCGCTGACGCTGTTCCTGTTGCTCATGGCCGGCTACTACTTCGGCCTTATACCGGGCAAGATCAGCTGAGACGCACGGATTCCTAAAGCCAGTACACGAAAATGAACAGGCCCAGCCACACGACATCGACGAAGTGCCAGTACCACGCGACCGCTTCGAACGCGAAATGGTTTTCGGGCTTGAAGTGCCCCGCGAGGCAACGGGCGAGAATCACGGTGAGCATGAGCGTGCCGACGGTCACGTGGAATCCGTGGAAGCCCGTGAGCATGAAGAACGTCGAGCCGTAGACGCCGGTCGAGAGCTTCAGGTTGAGTTCGGAATAGGCATGGCCGTATTCATAGGCCTGCAAGCAAAGGAAGGTGACGCCCAGCGCCACCGTGAAGAACATGAAGAGCGCGAGCTGCGCGCGCTTTCCCTCCTTCAGCGCCCAGTGGGCGACCGTGACCGTGACACCCGACGAGAGGAGAAGCAGCGTATTGATCGCCGGGATTCCCCAGGCCGCCATCGGCGTGAACGGATCCTTGAAAACCGGACCGGCCGTCGGCCATTGCGCGGCGAAATCCGGCCAGAGCAGCTTGTTGTCGAGGCTTCCCAGGTCGGGCACGGCGATGAGCCGCGCGTAGTAGAGCGCTCCGAAGAAGGCGGCAAAGAACATGACCTCCGAGAAAATGAACCAGCTCATGCCCCAGCGGAACGAAACGTCTTCCCAGCGCCCGTACTTGCCGCCCTCGGACTCGCGCACCACGTCGCCGAACCAGCGCGCCATCATGAAGGCGAGGATGGCGAGCCCGGCGAACACGATGTAGCGCCCGGGTTCCCAGCCGTTCAACCAGCTCGCGGCGCCGGTCGCCATGCAAAACAGCGCTGCCGATCCGAAGATCATCCAGTGGGACGGCTGCGGAACGTAGTAGTGCTGAGCGCGATCGCTCATCTTGGCTCTCCTCTCCTTACGCGGCGCTGCCGACGATGAACCTCACTAGCAGGACCAGGCTCAATACGAAAATCGCGGCTCCGATGAGGCCGGCGATGATCACCTGCGCCGGTTTGAGCTGCGTCACGTCCGACTCATGCGCGGCGCGCCCCCTGATGCCGAGGAACGACCCGAGCACCGCCTTGGCGACCTGCAGCGGCGACGCGGACTTCGGTGTTTGCTCGCTCGCCATTGCCGTCATCCTCCGCTTCCGCGCGCGCCGTTCACCTCGAAGAAGGTGTAGGACAGCGTGACCGTATTGAGCTCAGGCGGCAGCTTCGGGTCGATCACGAAAACCACCGGCAGCCTGCGCGCTTCGCCCGGAGCGAGCGTCTGTTGCCGGAAGCAGAAGCATTCCATCTTTCTGAAATAGAGCGCCGCCTGTTGCGGGCTGTAGCTCGGAACGGCTTGTCCCGTCACGGGCCGCTCGAGCGTGTTCCTGACCTCGTACACGATCTGCGTCACCTCGCCCGGGTGTACCGACACGCTGGCCTGGAGCGGTTTGAAGGTCCAGGGCAGGCGCTGCGTGTTGGCGTCGAATTCGACCGACACATTGCGCGTGGCGTCCACTTGAGTGCTTTGCGCCGCCGCGGCGTCCGGCTGAAAAACATTCCGGATGCCCGTCACCTCGCAGATCTTCTCGTAGAAAGGAACCAGCGCGAAGCCGAAGCCGAACATCACGGCAACGACCACCAGCAGTCTTCCCATCAGTTTCCGGTTGGCCTTCCCGCGATTCTCGGTCGGCTGCGTCATTTGAGCATCGCGTACTTGAGCATGATCGCCACAAAGAAAGCGAGCGCGATCGAGCCGAGCACCAGCGCAGTCTTGCGATTGCTTCGCCGCTGCAGGAGTTCGGGCGTCATCCCAGCACCGGTTGCTCATGGAAGCTGTGATAGGGAGCGGGACTCGGCAGATGCGTCCACTCGAGCGTGTCGGCGCCGTCCCAGGGGCGTTGCCCCGCCTCCTCGCCTCGCCCGAGCACGGTCACTTTCAGGGCGATCCACAGGAACAGGATCTGCGAGAGGCCGAAGGCGAACGCGCCGATCGATGCGATCTCGTTGAACCCGGCGAACTGCAGCGCGTAGTCCGGTATCCTGCGCGGCATGCCGGCCAGGCCCAGGAAGTGCATCGGGAAGAAGGTGACGTTGAAGAAGATGATCGAGAGCCAGAAGTGCCATTTTCCGAGCTTCTCGTCGTACATCCTGCCGGTCCATTTGGGCACCCAGAAGTAGAATCCGGCGAAGAGCGAGAAGAGCGACCCCGCCACCAGCACGTAGTGGAAATGCGCCACCACGTAGTAGGTATCTTGCAGCTGGATGTCGATCGGCATGATCGCGAGGATGAGGCCGGTGAACCCGCCCATGGTAAACACGAAGATGAAGCCCACGGCGAACAGCATCGGCGTCTCGAAGCTCATCGAGCCGCGCCACATGGTCGTGAGCCAGTTGAACACCTTCACGCCCGTGGGCACCGCGATCAGAACCGTCGCGTACATGAAGAACAGGATCCCCGCCGTGGGCATGCCCACGGTGAACATGTGGTGCGCCCACACGATGAACGAGAGGACCGCGATCGAGGCGGTCGCATACACCATCGAGGAATAGCCGAACAGGGGCTTCCTCGAGAACGCGGGAATCACCTGGCTGATGATGCCGAAGCCCGGGAGGATCATGATGTAGACCTCGGGGTGGCCGAAGAACCAGAAGATGTGCTGGAACATCACCGGGTCGCCGCCTCCCGCCGCATTGAAGAAGGAGGTGCCGAAGTGGCGGTCGGTCAGCAGCATCGTGATCGCGCCCGCGAGCACCGGCATCACCGCGATGAGGAGGTAGGCCGTGATCAGCCACGTCCATACGAAAAGCGGCATCCGTATGAGCGTCATCCCCGGTGCGCGCATGTTGAGGATCGTGGTGATGATGTTGATCGAGCCCATGATCGAGGAGGCGCCCATGATGTGGAGCGCGAAGATCGCGAGGTCCATCCCCGGTCCCATCTGGGTCGAGAGCGGCGCGTAGATGGTCCAGCCGGCGGCGCTGGCGCCCCCGGGCACGAAGAACGATCCGACGAGCAGGGTCGCAGCCACCGGAAGCATCCAGAAGCTCCAGTTGTTCAGGCGCGCAAAAGCCATGTCGGGAGCGCCGATCATCATCGGCACCTGCCAGTTGGCGAATCCGACGAAGGCCGGCATGATCGCGCCGAACACCATGATGAGCCCGTGCATCGTGGTGAGCTGGTTGAAAAACTCCGGATGCCAGAACTGCAGGCCCGGCTGGAACAGCTCCGCCCGGATGGCGAGCGCGAGCATGCCACCGACCAGAAACATGGTGAAACTGAACCACAGGTAAAGCGTACCGATGTCTTTGTGGTTGGTCGTTGTAACCCAGCGCATAACCCCGCCGTAGGGGCCGTGCGCGTGCTCGTCGTGGGCGTGGCCCGAATCGATGACTGCGCTCATGGTTTCTCCTGAGTCTGGAGTCCGTACTCTCGGTTCTACTTCCGCGCTGAACCGATCTCGCTGGGCTGGATGACTTCGCCGGTCTTGTTGCTCCATGCGTTTCGTTCGTAAGTGATGACCGCGGCGACGTCGGTATCCGAGAGCTGCTTGCCGAACGGCGCCATCGCCGTGCCGCGCTTGCCGTTCAGCACGATCTCGATGTGGCGTCCCCGGGGACCGTTGGCGAGCAAAGAGCCGTCGAGCGCCGGGAAGGTTCCCTTGACCCCCTGCCCGTTCGCCTGATGGCAGGCGACGCAGTTCGCGGCGTAGACCTTCTCGCCGCGGGCCTTCAGCTCGGAGAGATTCCATTTCTTGTTCGGATCGTCTGCCGCGGCAGCCATCCTCTTCTTCTGCTCGCCGACCCAGGCCATGTACTTTTCGGTCGAGAGGACCTCGACCACGATCGGCATGAACCCGTGGTCCTTGCCGCAGAGCTCCGCGCACTGACCGCGGTAGACGCCTTCCTTTTCCGCCCTGAACCAGGTATCGCGCACGAAGCCGGGAATCGCGTCCTGCTTCACGCCGAACGCCGGGACCATCCAGGCGTGTATGACGTCGTTGGAAGTGAGGAGGACGCGCACCTTCTTGCCCACCGGCACGACCATCGGGTTGTCCACCTCGAGGAGATAGTGCTCGCCCTTGGGCGCCTTGCCCGTGATCTGGTCCTGCGGAGTGGAGAGATTCGAAAGGAATGAAATGCCCTCACCCTCGCCCCTCAGATAGTCGTAGCCCCATTTCCACTGATAGCCGGTCGCCTTGATGGTGATGTCGGAGCTGGCGGTGTCCTTGAGGTTCAGGATCGACTTGGTCGCCGGCCAGGCTACGGCGATCAAGATCAGGAACGGGATGATGGCCCAGATGATCTCGACGGTGATGTTCTCGTGGAAATTCTCAGCCTTGTGGCCGACGGACTTGCGGTGGGCGTAGATCGAATAGAACATCACGCCGAACACGCCGACGAAGATCACCAGGATGATCCCCATCATGACGAGGTGCAGGTTGTAGATCTCGCCGGCGACGCGCGTCACCGGAGTCGGGAGGTTCCAGTGATACGCCGCTTCCGCGGCCCCGGACAGCGCGAGGAGCGCAGCGCCGATTGCGTTGACCCTCCTGTTCGTCATCATGTCCTCGTTGGTTCCGGTCGAACAAGTGGCCGCGATTTTTTCGCCTCCAATTCTACTTCTATGATCCGCCTTCCGTCGACGGTCGTACGCGGCTCGCTTTTCCAAGCGTGCCCGTAGATCACCTCGATGGTCGCCGGCAACCTGCCTTCGTTGCGCTCGCGCTCATAGGAGGCAAGCATGCGCTCCCAGGAACGCCGTCCCATGAGGCCGCGCTGTCGATCACGCGCCGCGCAAGTCTCGCCGGAGGCTTTCAGATCACGCAGGAGCGCCGCGACCTCGGAGTAGGTCAGCGTGATGACTTCCATATCCATGACAGGCGCGGCAAATCCGCTCGCGACCAGCATGTCGCCGAGGTCGTGCATGTCGATGAAGGAATGCACATGGCGCGCGACGGAGCCCGCGCCGAAGGCCGATTTGAGTTCCTTCAGGGTGTCGGGCCCGTAGCTCGAGAACATCAAGAGGCCGCCGGGGATGAGCACGCGGTGAACCTCGCGCAGCGCCGCGAGCGGATCGCCCGCCCAGGCAAGCGCAAGATTCGACCACACCATATCCATGCTCGCGGCGCGAAGCGGCAGGCGCGCAAAGTCCGCGCACAGATGAAAGCGCCTGGAGCCGGATACGAGGCTCCGGGCGCGCTCGAACAGGGACTCTTGCCGCTTTGCTTCGCTCAGCACGCCGGGCGCGAAGTCCATGCCGAAGAGATCCGCCTTGGGATAGCGGCGGCGCAGCAGTTTCAGGCCGTGTCCCACGCCGCAGCCGGAGTCGAGCACGCGATGCGGCCGGCAGCGGATGTAATCGAGCCGTTCGAACATGCGCCGCTCGACTTCCCTCTGGAGCACTGCGGCATCGCCGCCCGCCGCCGCGGCACGCTCGAAGGCGCGTCGCACCTGTGCAGGGTCCAGGCCGAATGCCTGTGCGTTCATCCGGATAGTGTAATGGCCGAAGAATCTGTCCGGGCGACATTACATGTGGACAATAACTTCACAATATCTTACATTCATCGCCTGCGAAATTCCGTCCAATCAACCGGGGCCAGCGCTATGGTCGTAGCAATCGTATTGGTTTTGTTGGTCGTTGGCTCCGTCCTGTTTCACTTCCTGAGCCCGTGGTATTTCACGCCGATCGCCTCCAACTGGAGCGCGATGGACCACACGATCAGCCTCACGTTCTGGGTCACCGGGTCTGTCTTCGTCGCCATCAACTTGTTCATGGCCTATTGCGTGATCCGGTACCGGTATAGAAAAGGAAAACGCGCGCAGTACGAACCCGAGAACAAGAAGCTGGAATGGTGGCTCACGGGCTTGACCACGGTGGGCGTCGCCGCCATGTTGGCTCCCGGCTTGTTCGTTTGGGCGAATTTCGTCGAGGTGCCGAAAGACGCGGGCGTGTTCGAAGCCGTGGGGAAGCAGTGGAGCTGGGGCTTTCGCTTCCCGGGGAAGGACGGCGTGATGGGCACCGTCGATGCCAAATACGTCAGCGATAAAAACCCGTTCGGCATGAATCCCGACGATCCCAACGGCCAGGACGACGTCTTGGTCTCGAGCCCGGAGCTGCATCTGCCCTTGGGCAAGCCGGTCAAGGCCCTGCTCCGCTCCATAGACGTCCTGCACGATTTCGCGGTACCGCAGTTCCGGGCCAAGATGGATCTGGTGCCGGGCCTGGTCACCTATATCTGGTTCACCCCCACTCGGACCGGGAAATTCGACCTCCTCTGCAACGAATTGTGCGGCACCGGGCACTTTGTCATGCGTGGCAGCGTCGTGGTGGAGGAAGACGCCGCTTTTCAGGCGTGGTTGAGCGGCCATCCGACGTTCGCGCAGACCTCGGCTCAAGTATCCGGCGATGCCGCAGCGGGCAAGGCGCTCTTTGCGGTGTGTGCCGCCTGTCACGGCCTGCAAGCGGAGGGGAATCCTGCGATGAATGCGCCGAAATTGAGCGGACAGGGTGATTGGTACCTGAAACGGCAATTGAAATCTTTCAAGAACGGTGCCCGGGGTTCACACGAAAAAGATGTTTTCGGTAAGATGATGGCACCGATGGCGGCGACACTGACCGACGACGCCGCAATAGACAACGTCATCGCTTACATCAAGACGCTTCCGGATAATCCTGCCTTGATCACGACGAAGGGAATCGCGACGAACGGCCAAAAGCCTTATGTGACCTGCGGAACCTGTCACGGTGCGGACGGGCGGGGCATGCAGGCCACCAATGCTCCCCGGCTCAAGGGCATGAGCGACTGGTACATG
This sequence comes from Betaproteobacteria bacterium, assembly GCA_005881575.1. Taxonomy (GTDB): domain Bacteria; phylum Pseudomonadota; class Gammaproteobacteria; order Burkholderiales; family SG8-39; genus VBDM01. Next base: position 94,858 of record VBCA01000006.1, on the reverse strand, counting down.
GTCACTCAATTGAAAAATTTCAAACAGGGTATCCGTGGCGCTCATCCCAAAGACCTGTACGGTCCGCAGATGGCGTTGATGGCCGACATTCTGGGCGATGATCAAGCAACCCATGACGTCGTCGCCTACATCAATACTTTGCGGTGACCGGCCTGCTCGAGGGCCATGCTGGTATTATTACGGTGATGAGACTCGGGCGCCGAGCACAAGTGAGGAATTAGCGAGAGGAAATACCCATGTCTTACGTCGCGCATGATGAATCGGCTTTCGCCCCGCCCGCCGAAGTCGAAGAGGTAGAGCTCTACCACCCGAAAACCTGGGTGGGGAAATACGTCTGGAGCCAGGACGCCAAGGTCATCGCCGTCCAGTACGCGATGACCGCGATGGGGATCGGGTTGGTGGCGCTGGTGTTGTCGTGGCTGATGCGGCTGCAATTGGGGTACCCGAACAGTTTCTCCTTCATCAACCCCAGCAACTACCTTCAGTTCGTGACCATGCACGGCATGATCATGGTCATCTACCTTCTGACGGCGCTGTTCCTGGGGGGATTTGGCAACTACCTCATCCCGCTGATGGTCGGCGCCCGCGATATGGTTTTCCCCTACGTCAACATGGTGAGCTACTGGGTGTATCTGTTCGCCGTGCTGTTGCTGGTGGCGAGCTTCTTCGTGACCGGCGGGCCCACCGGCGCCGGCTGGACCCTGTATCCGCCCCAGGCGATCTCCCAGGGCACGCCGGGGTCGAGCTGGGGAATCATCCTGATGCTCGTTTCCCTGGCTTTCTTCATCGTCGGATTCACCATGGGCGGTTTGAACTATGTGGTGACGGTGTTGCAGGCGCGCACGCGAGGGATGACGATGATGCGGCTGCCCTTGACCGTGTGGGGCATTTTCATGGCCACGGTTTTGGCGCTGTTGGCCTTTCCCGCCTTGTTCGTCAGCGCCATCATGATGACCCTGGACCTGACGCTGGGAACGAGTTTCTTCATGCCCGCGATCGTCTCGATGGGACAGCAGGGTGGACACTCGGGGGGCAATCCGCTCCTGTTTCAACACCTGTTCTGGTTTTTCGGCCATCCCGAAGTCTACATCGTCGCCCTCCCGGCCTTCGGCATCGTCTCGGACCTGCTCAGCGTCCATGCAAGAAAAAACATCTTCGGCTACCGGATGATGGTCTGGGCGATCCTCGCGATCGGCGCCCTGAGCTTCATCGTGTGGGCGCACCACATGTACGTGAGCGGCATGAACCCGTACTTCGGCTTCTTTTTCGCCACCACCACGCTGATCATCGCCGTTCCCACGGCCATCAAGGTCTACAACTGGGTGCTGACGCTGTGGCGCGGCAACATCCACCTCACCGTCCCGATGCTGTTTGCCATCGGGTTCATCTTCACGTTCATCAACGGCGGCCTGACGGGCCTCTTTCTCGGCAACGCGACCGTGAGCGTCCCGCTTTCGGACACCATGTTCGTGGTCGCGCACTTCCATATGGTGATGGCCATTGCGCCCATCCTGGTCGTGTTCGGGGCCATCTACCACTGGTACCCCAAGATCACCGGTCGGATGCTGAACGATACCTTGGGCAAATTCCACTTCTGGGTCACGTTCGTCGGGAGCTATGGCATCTACTATCCCATGCATTACCTGGGAATGATGGGCGTGCCGCGCCGGTATTATGCAATTGGCGGGACGGACTTCATCCCCGCGTCGGCCCACTTCGTGAACGAGTGGATCACCATCGCGGCCTTGATCGTGGGCGCAGTCCAGATGGTGTTCCTGTACAACCTCATCTGGAGCTATTTCAATGGCAAGCCGTCGGGCAGCAACCCCTGGAATGCCACCACGCTGGAATGGCAAACCCCCGACACCCCGCCGAAGCACGGCAACTTTGGCGCGACCTTGCCGGTGGTCTATCGCTGGGCCTACGACTACAGCGTGCCGGGCGCCGTCGATGACTTCATACCCCAGAACGTCCCCCCGCGAGAGGTAACCGGCCGCAATAGCAGCAAGACGTAGGCGATCCGGACTCCAGCGACGTGAGTATTTTTCATGATCTGACGGCCAAGCCTTGGGCGACGGCGCCGGGTACGGTCGAAAATCTTTACGACAGAGCCACCGCGCGGAAGCTCGCTCTGAAGGTATTCCTCGCGGTGGTCACGGTCCTGTTCATGCTTTTGATCATTGCATATGGGCGCCGGATGGCGTATGAGGACTGGCGTCCCTCGCCTCAACTGGGGCTGTTGTGGGCGAATACGCTTGCGCTGATATTGGGCAGTGTCGCCTTGCAGTGGGCGCAGTTTTCAGTGCGTCGCGGGCACATGGACGGCATGCGAGTCGCCCTGCTTGCCGGCGGCGCTTTCACCGTCGTTTTCCTGGTCGGGCAGATATTGGCCTGGCGCCAGCTGAGCACGATGGGTTATTTCGACGTAACGAACCCGGCGATCGCCTTTTTCTATCTCATCACGGGATTGCACGGGCTGCATCTGCTGGGCGGTCTGGTGGCCTGGGGCAGAACTTTCTCCAAAGTGTGGGGCGATTTTGACGTGGCGATAATCAGGCACAGCGTGGAGCTGTGCACCCTCTACTGGCACTACCTGCTCGGGGTTTGGCTGGTCCTATTCGGTCTGCTGTTTTCAGGGAATAACCTGGATATTTTGTTGAAGCTCTGTGGGATTAGGTAAACAGGCCAAAAAGAACATGACACAAGCTATTCGGACGAATACAGGACAGGCCCTCCCGCTGCCCGAAGGCATCCAAGGCATCGTCGCCGACTGGTCCTCGGACCAGCGGGCGTTCAAGAATGTCCCCTGGGGCAAGGCCATGATGTGGATCTTCCTCCTCAGCGATACCTTCATATTCAGCTCTTTCTTGATCTCGTACATGACGGTGCGCATGTCCACCACGGACCCCTGGCCCAACCCGAGCGAGGTGTTCGGCCTGACACTGTTCGGCCAGAGCATTCCCCTGCTTCTGATCGCCATCATGACCTTCGTCCTGATCAGCAGCAGCGGGACCATGGCCATGGCGGTCAAGTTCGGTTACGAAAAAAACAGAAAGATGACCTTTATCCTCCTGCTGTGCACCGCGGCATTGGGCGCCACATTCGTCGGCATGCAAGCCTTCGAGTGGACCAAGCTGATCGTCCATGAGGGAATACGTCCCTGGGGCAACCCCTTGGGCGCGGCCCAGTTTGGCGCGGCGTTTTTCATGATCACGGGTTTCCACGGCACGCACGTGTCGATCGGCGTGATTTTCCTTCTGATCACGGCAACAAAGGTTATCCGGGGAGATCTGGATCACGAGAGGCCGGGCTTCATGACCGGCAGGAAGGGTAAATACGAGATCGTCGAGATCATGGGTCTGTATTGGCACTTCGTCGATCTGGTCTGGGTATTCATCTTTGCAGTCTTCTATCTTTGGTGAGGGAAAATGGCCGCACACGTAGAGGGGCAGCAGCATCCGATCGGCATCTATCTCAAGATTTGGGGATTGCTGTTTGTTCTCAGCACGGCCTCTTATCTGGTTGACTACTTCCACTTCCAGGGTTATCTCAGGTGGTTTTTGATCATCCTGTTCATGCTGCTGAAGGCGGGGCTGATCGTTGCCGTCTTCATGCACATGCTCTGGGAGCGCCTGGCCATGGTGTATGCCATTTTGGTCCCGACGGTGCTGCTGATGGTGCTTTTGGGCATCGGAGCACTCGAGGCGGATTACACCTTTCTCACGCGAGGCGTCTTCTTCGTGAAGGGATTGTTCTAGCGTAACGAGCGCGGCGAGCCCATATTGTCGGACTCCGTTCCTTACTACAAGAACTGCCCATGAAAAAAAGCTATTCGATCATTTTGGGGATCGGTGCATTGCTGATGCTGTTTATTTTCCTTCTGGTGGGCCATCACCGAGACATCCCCGACCGGGTCCGACTGGATCGCGGCCCGCTCTTGGGCACCGGTTCGAGTGTGACCGAGCGGATCAAACCCGTCGCCCAGGTCAGCCTCGCTTCGGCGGAGACGCAGCGGGAGCCCGTAAAAAGCGCGGCGGTCGCGCCCTCACCCAGCCGCAACGGGCAGCAGGTCTACCAGACCACCTGCGTCGCCTGCCACGATGCCGGCATCGCCGGCGCGCCGAAGCTGGGCGACAAGGGCCAGTGGGCCAAGCACGTTGCAAAGGGCCCAGACACTCTCTACGCCAGCGCCCTCAACGGCGTGCAGGGGGCCGCGGGAGCGATGCCGCCCAGGGGCGGGAACCCCGGCTTGAGCGACACCGAGGTCAAGGCGGCCGTCGACTACATGGTGGCGCGGTCGAAATAAGCGGCGGAAACCTGTTCTGCCCCGTCGGCGGTTTTCATTTGCGGACCTCGAATGCGACGGGTAAAACGAGGCCGCCGCGGAATTCCAAGCGGATGTCAACCCGGTCTCCGGCGCGCAGCGTGCGTTTCGGGTTCAGCAGCATCAGGTGATACCCCCCCGGCGCAAAAGGCAAACTCGCATGGGGCAAGAGTTCGACTTGCGGGGAGTGCTCCATGCCCGTCATCCCTTGCTTGGTAATACTGCGGTGAATCGTAATAGTCTGGAAGCCGGAACTTCTCGCGGCCACGAGTACTTGTGGCCGTGACGTCTTGTTTTGCAGCACCATGTATCCTGCCGTCATCGCCATCCCGGGCGGCGTTTCCCGCACCCAGGCATCGCGCACGGAAATCCCAGCGTCTTCGGTCGCGGCGGCGAGCGCTGTCAGCGCCGGTATCAGGCCGGCAAAAACCGCATGCCGCCATCTCATGCCGCTTTGCGTCCTTCAAGTTGCCGCAGCACTTCGAAGCGCCTGCTGATCCCCTCCGCATCGAGGGGCGGCGCGAACACGGCGCGATATCGGGCCTGCGGGTCCACCAGAAATACCGCCGCGGTGTGATACACAGGATAATTTTCCGTACCCGGTTTGACCTCGACCTGGTACACGGCACCGAGCTGACCCGCCAGGTTACCGAGCTGCGCGTCCCCTCCCGTGACGCCGAGAAAGGTTGCGTCAAAATAGGCCACGTACTGCCCGAGCTTGCCGGCGGTATCGCGATTGGGATCCACCGAGATAAAGACGAATTGGACGTCCTTGGCACCGGCTGCACTCTTGGCGATGTTTTCTCGCGCGCGCGCCAATGTCGCGAGGGTCGTCGGACAGATGTCCGGGCAATGCGTGTAGCCGAAAAATAGGAAGGACCATTTGCCTTTTAGGCGTGAAAGATCAAATACGCGATTCTCTTGATCGGTGAACGCAAAGGCGGCCAGCGGCTTCGGAGCGGGGAACAAGGTCATCACCCGGTCCGGTAGGAATACGGCCTGCGAACCGTTTTCCCGATATACGGCCGCGAGCCACGTTCCGCCCAGCATCGCGGCGAGGACCACGGCTGTCATCATGAAGCCAAATCTGAGGGATATTTTTTTCACTGCTGCTCAATGAGGAAATCTCGAGTCTCCCGCCGACTATACGCGGCAACGGTCGAAGTAAAAGCAGACAGCGAGCAGCACCGAAAGTTTCGGTGCCCTCGGTTCAGGCGGGGCGAATCCCGAGTTTTTCCAGCAGGGCGCGGTCGCGCGCGGCTTCGGGATTGCCGGTGGTGAGGAGCTTGTCACCGTAAAAAATCGAATTCGCCCCGGCGAGGAAGCACAGGGCCTGCACGGCCTCGGGCATATCGGCGCGTCCTGCGGAGAGTCGCACGGTGCTGCGCGGCATGGTGATGCGGGCGCAGGCGACAGTGCGCACGAACTCGCTCCAGTCGAGCTTCGGTGCGTTCTCGAGCGGCGTGCCCTCCACCCGAACGAGATCGTTGATCGGCACCGATTCAGGCTGCGGATCCAGGCTCGCGAGCCCGGCGATGAGGCCCGCGCGCTGCGTGCGCGACTCGCCCATCCCGACGATTCCCCCGCAGCACACCTTGATTCCGGCACGGCGCACCCGCGCTAGCGTATCGAGCCGGTCGCCGTAAGTGCGCGTGGTGATGATCTCGCCGTAGAACTCCGGGGCCGTGTCGAGGTTGTGGTTGTAATAGTCGAGACCCGCCGCCTTGAGCTCCTCCGCCTGGCCCTCGCGCAGCAATCCGAGTGTCGCGCAGGTCTCGAGGCCCAGCGCTTTTACCGCGCGCACCCTCTGCGCCACCTGTTCGAGGTCTTTCGGCTTGGGGCCCCGCCAGGCGGCGCCCATGCAAAACCGCGTGGCTCCGTTCCGCTTCGCTGCGCGCGCCGCTGCAAGCACCGTCTCGAGCGGAAGCAGCGGCTCGTTTTCCACCCCGGTTCGGTAGCGCGCCGATTGCGGGCAATAGGCGCAATCTTCCGGACACCCTCCGGTCTTGATCGACAGCAGCGTGGAGAGCTGCACCGCGTTGGCGTCGAAGTGCAGGCGATGCACGCTCTGGGCGCGATGGAGGAGATCGTTGAAAGGCAACTCGAAGAGCGCCTCTACCGCGGGACGGGTCCAGCGCGACCCGGCCTCGACGGGAGAATCGGCCCGGTCGCCGTGCACCGCAGCGCCCGCTCGTCCGTTATGGGGAATCGTCGTGGGGTTCCGCACGGCACGATCATCCGGGCAAGTCGAAAAGTTGTCAAATGGCGCCGTCCGCTCTGTTCAGCACCTGCGCAAGAAACGTCCATGCCTGGGCCGGCGGAGACTGCCTGCTCTGCGGCGCGGAAAGCGGGCCAGAGCTGCTCTGCCCGGCTTGTATCGGCGAATTGCCCGCGCTCCCCGAATCCTGCCCGCAGTGCGCGCTCCCCAGTCCCGCCGCTGCGGTTTGCGGGAGCTGCATCAATCGTTCCCCGCACTTCGACGCAACGCTCGCATTGTGGCGCTACGAATTTCCGTGCGATGGGCTGGTGCAAGCGCTCAAGTATCGTGCGCAATTCGCGCTCGCGGGATTCTTCGCCCGCAGCCTCGCGTCCCGGCCCCTGCCCGAGGTCGACGTGGTCCTGCCGATGCCGCTGCACGCGAAACGCCTCGCCGAGCGCGGATTCAATCAGGCGCTCGAGATCGCCCGCGGGCTCGCGCGGTACCGGGGCACACCGATCGAGCCGCGCGGCGTGCTGCGCGTGAAGAACACGCCGCCGCAGACGGAACTTCCTTACGAGGATCGTGCGAAAAACGTGCGCGGGGCGTTCCGGTGCGAGCTCGATCTCTCCGGAGCGAGCGTCGCCGTCTTGGACGATGTCATGACGACGGGGGCGACCTTGAACGAGCTCGCGCGGGTGCTCAAGCGCGCAGGCGCGAGAAGAGTCGAGAACTTCGTGATTGCGCGCACCGTCCTTCGCTGATCGAGCACCCGCCGAAGGAGTATCCTATGGATGCCTTAGACCCATGTCGGGAATCATGAGTGTCGGTGGGAAAACCCGAGGAACACAGATTTCACGTTGGGGCATAGCTGCCCTGCCGTTGAGCGTATTCGTCGGCATCGTGCTCGGCGCAGTTGTCGGTGCAGCGATGGCTCATGTCGGCATTGGCGTCGCCATCGGGGCCGGTTTTGGTGTTGGCGTCGGCGTTGCCGTGACGGTTGCGGTTTTTTTATTTGGCTCTTCCGAGCCGCCGGGCTCCCAGTGATGGTCTTCGTGACCACTGCTGCCTAGGCTTCCTCCCTCGGGTCGCGCGCGAGCAGCTCCTGCACGGCGTCGCGCGGTCGGATGCCGCGGAACAGCACCGCGCAAACCGCGCGGGTGATCGGCATGTCGATCCGCCTTTCGGCGGCAAGCGCCTCGATCGAGGGCGCGGAATACACGCCTTCGGCGACGTGGCCGAGCTCTTTGAGAATCGCCTCGAGCGACTCGCCCCGGGCGAGGAGCAGCCCGACGCGCCGGTTGCGGGAAAGCTCACCGGTGCAGGTCAGGATGAGGTCCCCCGCCCCTGCGAGCCCCATGAAAGTTTCCGACCGCCCGCCCATAGCCACGCCGAGCCGCGTGAGCTCGGCAAGGCCCCGGGTGATCAACGCCGCACGGGCGTTCATGCCGAGCCCCAAGCCGTCGCTGATGCCGGCGGCGATCGCCATGACGTTCTTCACAGCTCCGCTGATCTCGACCCCCGCGAGATCGGTACTGAAATAGACCCTGAGGGTCCGCTGGTGCAGTTCGCGCGCAAGGCGCTTCGCAAACTCCGCGTTGCCCGCGGCGAGCGTGAGCGCCGTGGGGAGCCCCCGTGCCACTTCCAGCGCAAAGCTCGGGCCCGACAAGGCCCCGCAGGCGGCAGGCTTTCCGAGCACGTCGGCCGCGACTTGATGGGCCAGCTTGCCGCTAGCCCGCTCGAAACCCTTGCAGGCCCAGACGACGGGCTGCTCGAACCGCGTCGCGCGGACGCGCCCGAGCACCTCGCGCAGATCGGAGGTCGGCGTGGCGATCAGGGCCGCGTCGCACTCGGCCAATGCGGAGGAGAGGTTTCCGGTCACCGTGACCGAATCCGGAATCGAAACTTCGGGGAGATAACGGGGATTGCGCCGACTCGACCCGATGGCGGCTGCCAGCGCCGCGTCGCGCGCCCAGAGGCCGACGCGGTGCCTTCCCGCGAGCGAGATCGCCAGAGCCGTACCCCACGCCCCTGCGCCGAGAATCGCGATGTTCAGCTAGATGCCCCAGACCTGATTGATTTTGACGTAACCGCTCTGGCCCTCGGCGTGGCGCACCCTGATCCAGCCGCCCGCAGGCGGCTCCGCGACGTCGAGGGCGACGCCCTGCTGCGCCTGGAACACAAGGGCCGCCTGGTCGTTCGCCGCCTGCCTGACCTCGGCGACGGGGACGGTCACGATCACCGTGCGCTTGTCCGAGAGCGTCTTCTTTTCCACCCAGACTAGGTCCCCCGCCTGATCGCGGACCTTGACCCAGCTGTCGATGATGATCACGACTTCGACGGGGTAATAGCGGCTTGCGACGAAGAGTTTCTTCGCGCGAACCGAGGGCGCGTCGTACATCGGCGTTCCGTTTTCGGCGATCGAGCGAAACTCCCCGGCCGCGGCCGAGCACGCGAACGCGAGCAGAGCGGAGGCGGCGAGACTGCGCATCAGTGGGCTATCTCGATGCGCGGCCCGCTGGGCTGCGCGGAGGAGGCTTCTGCGGCGCGCTGCTGATAGAGCGCCTCGAAATTCACGGGTGCGAGCAGCACCGGAGGGAAACCCGCGCGGCTGACGACATCGGAAACGGTTTCTCGCGCATAGGGAAACAGGACGTTCGGGCAAACTATCCCAAGCACCGGGGCGAGGTCCGCATCGGGAACGTTGCGGATCTGGAAGACGCCCGCCTGCGAGGCCTCCACGAGGAACAGCGTCTTGTCTCCGCGTTTTGCGCTTACCGTGATGACCAACGTCACCTCGAACAGGAGCTCGTTCACGCGCTGCGACTGCTGTGTGATCTGAACTTCGAGCTGCGGTTGCTCGCCCTGCATGAACGTCTGTGGCCCGCCCGGGACTTCGAGGGACAGATCCTTCACGTAGATCTTCTCGATGCCGAACGTCGGCTGCTGCGTTTCGCTCATCAGGGCTCCGATAAAATTGAAAAGGCGCGCGGAAGCTAGCCCGCGAGCAGCGAGTCGAGCTTTCCGGCATGATCCAGCGCCGCGAGCTCTTCGAATCCGCCCACGTGCGTATCACCGATGTAAATCTGCGGCACCGTGCGTCTGCCGGTCTTGTTCATCATTTCCTCGCGCTGGCGCGGATCGAGATCGACTCGTATCTTCTCGATCTCGGTTACGCCCTTCGAGCCGAGCAGCATCTCCGCGCGCAGGCAGAAGGGGCAGACGGCGGTCGAGTACATCCGAATCTTGGCCACCTACTTCTCCAGAGGCAGGCCCGCTTGCCGCCAGGCGCCGATTCCGCCGCTCAGCGTGAATACCTGCTCGAACCCCTGCTTGCGCAGCGCCGTCGCGGCCCTGCCCGAGCGGTTTCCGTCGTCGCACACGACGATCACCGGCTTCGCCTTGTGCTTCTCGATCTCGGCGGCGCGCGACTCGAGCTCCCCGAGGGCGATGTTGCGGGCGTTGAGCATGTGCCCCTTTTCGTACTCGGCCCCTTCACGCACGTCCAGCACGAGGGCGTTCTGCTGGTTGATCAGCAAGGTCGCCTGAAGGGTCGAAACCGAGGCGCCTGCCGGTCCGCGGCGCACCGCGGGCCAGATGAGCATCGCGCCGCTCACGAACGCCACTCCGACGAGAAATATATTGTCGGTGACAAATTTCAGAATGTTGACTTCCGCCATGTCACGATCTCGGCGGGCTGCCGCACAACACCTCGCGCATGGTGGCGATAAGCTGCAGCGTGCGCTGGTCGCTCACGGAATAATAGACGTGGTTGGCACTCTTTCTCGGACTGAGGATGCGCTTTTCCCGGAGGATCGCCAGGTGTTGCGAGACGTTGCTCTGGGAAGTCCCGACCGCCTCGACGATGTCCTGTACGCTCAACTCATGTTCGCCGAGGACGCACAGGATCTTCAGCCGCAGCGGATGAGCGATGGCCCGCATCGCGCGAGCCATTTTCTCGATTTGCTCCTTGCGGCCGATCAGTTCGAAAATGTCCCGGGGCTGACGCTGCGCGACCTGTCCTCGAATTTCCATAGGCGCTCATTATAAAATGCTTTCTTGCGGCGCGACGGGCGCCGCGTCGAGAATGGTCACTATGCATAAAGTCGTTCTGTTGCGCCACGGTGAATCGGTCTGGAACATGGAAAACCGCTTCACCGGCTGGACCGACGTGGACCTCACCCAACGCGGCGTCGAGGAAGCAAAGCGCGCCGGCGAAACGCTCAAGGAGGCGGGCCTCGCCTTCGATTGTGCCTACACTTCGGTGTTGAAGCGCGCCATCAAGACCCTGTGGCTCGCCCTGGAGACGATGGACCTGATGTGGATCCCGGTGCATCATTCGTGGCGACTGAACGAACGCCACTATGGCGCTCTTCAGGGGCTGAACAAGGCCGAAATGACCGCGAAGTTCGGCGAGGAACAGGTTCTCCTTTGGCGTCGCAGCTATGACTTGCCCCCTCCCGCGCTCGCGCGTGACGATCCCCGCCATCCCCGGAGTGACCCGCGCTACGCCGGTCTCGCTGAATCCGAGCTGCCGCTCACCGAGTGCCTGAAGGACACGGTCGCGCGCTTTCTGCCGTACTGGAGCGCCACGATCGCGCCCGAGGTGCTTGGGGGCCGCAAGGTCATCATCGCCGCCCACGGCAACAGCCTTCGCGCCCTGGTCAAGTACCTCGACGGCGTGAGCGACGCCGAAATCGTGGGCGTGAACATCCCCACGGGGATTCCGCTGGTCTACGAGCTGGACTCGGGATTGCGGCCGCTGCGGCACTACTATCTTGGAGATCCGGCCGAGGTGGAAGCGCGAACCCAGGCGGTTGCCGACCAGGCCAAGGCGCGAAATTGATCCGGATCGGAGCGGTTCTCCTCGTTGTGCCCGTTCTGGCGTTCGCCCAGAGCGAGGCGGAAAAGCTCGACGCCCTCCGAACGCGCATCGAAGGGCTGCGCGCGAAAATCGCGGAGGCCGAGGAAAGCCGCACGGAAGCGCGCGACCAGCTGCGGGACTCCGAGCGCGCCATATCTGAAGCGAGCCGCGCGCTTCGCGCTTCGGGGGGCAGACGCGCGGCGGCGCAGCGCGACCTCGATACACTGCTGCGGCGCGGCCAGGCGCTCGAGACGGAAATAGCTTCGCGCCGGGAAGGCCTCGGGAGACTGCTCACGCTGCGTTATCTCAATGGAGAGCAAAGCGGACTGAAACTTCTGCTCTCGGCCGAGCAACCCGGCCGCATCGCGCGCGAGCTGCATTACTACGGTTATGTTTCCCGCGCGCAAGCCGAGTTCATCGGTGAGCTGCGCTCCAGCCTCGCCCGGCTGAAAGAGCTCGAGGCGCGGAGCCGGGAAAGGAACGCCGAGATCGCCGCCATCGAATCGGCGCGGCGCACCGAGCGCGCCGCGCTGATCAAACAGCAGGAGGAGCACCGCAAAGTGCTTGCGCGCGTCTCCAGCCAGTTGCACGCGCAGCGCCGCGAGGTACAGCACCTCGAACGCGACGAGTCGCGGTTGTCGCGGCTCGTCGAGGAGCTCGGCAGGGTGATCGCGGCCACGCCCCTCCTTCGCAACGAACGAGTTCCCGAGCCCGACGGTGCGGAGGGGTCCTTGTCGGGGCTCAAGCGCGGACTGCGGCTGCCGATCAGGGGTGTACTCGCAAACCGCTTCGGCGCCCAGCGTCCCAGCGGCGGGCCTTCGTGGAAGGGCCTGTTCATTCGCTCGCCTTCGGGGCAGGAGGTGCGGGCGGTCGCATCGGGGCGTGTCGTGTTCGCCGACTGGCTGCGCGGCTTCGGAAACCTGCTCATCATCGACCACGGAAAGGGCTATCTCACCATCTATGGGAACAACGAATCGGTGCTCAAGCAGGTCGGCGAGCCGGTGCGAACGGGGGACGCGGTTGCGACCGTAGGAGCAAGCGGCGGCAACATGGAATCGGGTCTATACTTCGAGATTCGACATGAAGGAAAGGCCTTTGATCCCATGCGCTGGGTGTCCTTGAAGTGAGCGATAGCGACGCCAAGCGGCCCGCGCAGGGGCCAGGACCGAATATCATGATGACCCACATTAGACAGGCCAGCCTGGTGCTGGTCGGCGTGCTGGCAGGAGTCCTGCTCAGCCTGAACTTCTCCGCGGTGGCGCAACGCGAAGCGGCGCGTTTCCCGCTTCCGGTCGATGAGCTGCGCGCCTTCGCCGAAGTGTTCGGCGCGATCAAATCGAGCTACGTCGAGCCGGTGGAGGACAAGAAGCTCATCACGGAAGCGATCAGCGGCATGCTGACCGGGCTCGATCCACACTCCGCTTATCTGGACCAGGACGCGTTCCGCGAGCTCCAGGTGGGCACGCAGGGTCAATTCGGCGGCCTCGGCATCGAGGTCGGCATGGAAGAAGGGTTCGTCAAGGTCGTGTCGCCGATCGAGGACACGCCGGCATTTCGCGCCGGGTTGAAGCCCGGGGATTTCATCATCAAGATCGACGACACCTCGGTCAAGGGCATGAGCCTGAACGAGGCGGTCAAGCGCATGCGCGGCAAGCCCAAAACGAACATCCGCCTCACCATCCTGAGGAAGGGCGAGCCGAAGCCTTTCGAGGTCACCCTCACGCGCGACGTCATTCGCGTGCAAAGCGTGAAGTCCAAGCTGATCGAGCCCGGCTACGGGTGGGTCCGAGTGTCCCAGTTCCAGGAGCATACCGGCGAAAACCTGGTGAAGCACGTCGAGGGGCTGTACAAGAACGGGCCGCTGAAGGGCCTGATTCTGGATTTGCGCAACGATCCGGGCGGGCTCCTGAACGGCGCGGTGGGGATCTCCTCGGCGTTCCTGCCGCGGGGGGTGGTGGTGGTGTCGACCGACGGCCGCACCGAAGACGCCAAGCGCAAGTTCATCGCCGCGCCGGAGGATTATCTGCGGGGCAACCGCGAGGATTATCTGAAGAACCTGCCTGCCGCGGTGAAGACCGTGCCGATGGTGGTGCTCGTCAACGGCGGATCGGCCTCCGCGTCCGAAATCGTCGCCGGTGCGCTGCAGGACCACAAGCGCGCGACGGTGCTGGGCACCCCCACGTTCGGCAAGGGCTCGGTGCAGACGATCCTTCCGCTCGGCAACAATACCGCGATCAAGCTGACTACCGCCCGCTATTACACCCCCAGCGGGCGCTCGATCCAGGCCAAAGGCATCGTGCCCGACGTCCTCATCGAGGATCCCACGACGCCGACCACGGGGCGCTTGCGCGAAGCCGATCTGGAAAAGCATCTCCTCAACGACCAGGAGAGGGAAGCCCAGCCTGAGAAATCGCAGCGCACCAGCGCAAAACCGTCGACCGATGCGGAAGAGAAACCGCCGGCGCCGCTCGAGTTCGCCTCTGAAAAGGACTTCCAGTTCCAGCAGGCGCTAAAGCTCCTGAAGGGCATGCCGCTCACCACCGCGCAAAGCACGCCGCCCGCGCCTGTCAAGAATTGATAAGGCGGACGCGAAAAGCGCGCCGCCTTATCTCCGTGGGATGGAACCGACGCGGAGCGCGGTTCATCCCGCGGATGATTTCGCTCTCACATGAACGACGATCAGCTTCTACGGTATTCGCGCCACATTCTGCTTCCGGAGATCGGAGTCGAGGGGCAGGAGAAGCTGCTTGGGTCCTCGGCCCTGGTCATAGGCGCCGGAGGGCTCGGTTCACCCGCGGCGCTGTATCTCGCCGCGGCAGGCGTTGGAACGATCACTCTCGCCGACGGCGATACAGTAGACCTCACCAACCTGCAGCGCCAGATCCTTCACACCACCGAATCGATAGGAAGGCCCAAGGCTGCGTCCGGGCGCGAGGCGCTCGAAAAAATAAACCCGGAAGTGAAAGTCGTTCCCCTTCAACAGCGCCTCAAGGACGAGGGGTTCGACGCGCTGGTCGCCTCGAGCAGCGTCGTCCTCGACTGCTCGGACAATTTCGCGACGCGCCACGCGGTGAATCGCGCATGCGTGCGGCATCGCAAGCCGCTCGTCTCAGGCGCCGCTGTGCGCTTCGACGGCCAGGTCAGCGTTTTTGACTTGAGGGACGACCTCAGTCCCTGCTATCACTGCCTGTTCCCGGAGAATGCGGATCTCGAGGAAGTGCGCTGTGCGGTCATGGGCGTGTTTGCGCCGCTCACCGGGATCATCGGTACGGTCCAGGCCGCAGAGGCGCTGAAGCTGCTCGCGGGAGCCGGCGAGACGCTGAAGGGGCGCTTGCTGATCCTGGACGCGCTCGCGATGCAGTGGCGAACGGTCAAACTCGTCAAGGATCCGGCGTGCACAGTGTGCTCGAGGGTGATGGCCTAGCTCACAGGAGCAGCGGCCATTGTTTCTCCCATAGCTCCGAAGGTATTCGCTTGAAGCCGCTCTTCGCGAACAGCTGCCAGCGCCCGATCACGTAGCAAAGCATCAGATTGGCCTGAGGAGCTGGATCGGCGGGAGGCTGGGATCCGGTGTCGTGTCCTTGCGTCCCCGCCACGCGCAGGCACTGCTTGAGCGTCGCCTCGAGGCGGTCGTGCAGCTGGTTGATGCGGACTTGGAGCCGCTCGTCCTCGTTGACCAGCGCGTCGCCGACCAGCACGCGCGTCATCCCCGGGTTTTTCTCGGCGAAGCTGAGGAGCGAGGAGAGGATCGCCTGGACCTGCTTCAGGCCGTTCTCCTCTTCCGCGGTGATCTTGTTCACCAGGCCGAACAGCGTCTGCTCGATGAATTCGATCAGGCCCTCGAACATCTGCGCCTTGCTCGCGAAGTGCCGGTAGAGCGCGGCTTCGGACACGTCGAGCTCCTTGGCCAGAGCCGCGGTCGTCACTTTCTCTCCCTTCGGGTTCTCGAGCATCCGTGCCAGCACCTGCAGGATCTGCAGGCGGCGGGCACCGGGCTTCACGGCGGGCATGGCGTACTCCGGGGCGGACGGCAGGATGCTTATTGTATGACTCCGGGTAAGTGCTCGCTACCGGGTCCCACTGCGATCTTCCCGGCAGTCAGTGCAATCCTGGATCCCCCGCCTACCGGGAGCGGATCAGCGTCCCGACACCCTCATCGGTGAGAATTTCCAGCAGCAAGGCATGCTCGACGCGGCCATCGATGACGTGCACGCTCTTGACGCCGTTCCTCGCGGCGTCGAGCGCCGAGCTGATCTTGGGAAGCATTCCGCCGGAAAGCGTTCCGTCGGCCACGAGAGCGTCGATCTTTTTCGGCGTCAGGCCCGTCAGGAGCTTGCCGTTCTTGTCGAGGACCCCGGGAGTGTTGGTAAGCACGACGAGCTTTTCGGCCTTCAGGACCTCCGCGAGTTTTCCGGCCACGAGATCGGCGTTGATGTTGTAAGACTGCCCGTCCGCACCAACGCCGATAGGCGCGACGACCGGGATGAATCCCCCTTGCTCCAGCGCCCAGATCACTTTCGGATCTATCGAGGCGATCTCGCCGACCTGACCGATGTCGATCTTTCCGCCGCCGTTGTTCTTGTCGGAGAGCAGCATCTTTCTTGCGTGAACGAAGGCTCCGTCCTGGCCCGTGAGCCCCACCGCCTTGCCGCCCGCCTGGTTGATGAGCGTCACCACTTCCTTGTTGACCTGGCCGCCGAGCACCATCTCGACTACATCCATCGTCTCGGCGTCCGTCACCCGCATACCCTGGACGAATTCACCTTTCTTGCCCATGCGCGCCAGCTGTTCGTCGATCTGCGGTCCGCCGCCGTGCACGATCACCGGGTTCATGCCGACGAGCTTCAGCAGCACCACGTCGTGGGCGAAGCTGCGCTTGAGCGGCTCCTCGATCATTGCGTTGCCGCCGTACTTGACGACGATGGTCTTGCCGTGGAAGCGCTTGATGTAAGGCAGCGCTTCGGCGAGGACATTGGCCTTGTGGGCCGGAGTCTGGGCGGCGTTGCTCATCGGCGTGCGCATCTTGAGCGCCGATTGTACCTTTGAGCGCGGAAAAAAAGAAAAAAAAGGCGGCCAGGCGGCCGCCTTTCGTCTTGATGCTTCTTGCGTATTACTGGATGGTGAGCTGCTTCGCGGCTGCGGTCGCCTTCTTGGGCAGCGTCAGTTCGAGCACACCGTCCGAGTACTTGGCGCTGGCGCGGGCGTCGTCGATTTCCTGGCTCAGCCGGAAAGCGCGCGACACCGTGCCGAAGTAGCGCTCGCTGTGCAGAACGCGCTCGCCGTCTTTTTCATCGCGCTCGGCGCGCGACTCGGCAGTGATCGAAACTTGGTCGCCGTCGATGTTGACCTTGATGTCTTCCTTCTTGACTCCCGGCAGTTCGGCGACCACCTTGTATTCGCCGTTGTGCTCGGCCACATCGACCTTCATGCGGCGCACCGGACTGGCCGCTTCAAAACCGACCGGCCCGACGACAAAACCCCTGAAAACGTCGTCGAACAGGTCGCCAAACGGATCGTAACGAGTAATGTTTGCCATGATTCTCTCCTTCTGTTCGTTCCGGGCAAGAGCCCGCGTACCGCAGATATGGGGATCGTGCCGAGGATTTCAAGCGCGCTTGCGAGCCTTGCGCGAAGCGGCTAGATTGGGCGCCACCGTGAGGCCGGGCTCCCGCTCGAAGGAGGCATTGCAAGCCAGCCACTGCGCACGCTGCGGCGACGTGTTCGAATGCGGAGCGCAGACAGGTCGGGCGCATTGCTGGTGCGGGGAATTCCCGGCGCTGTCCGCTCCGACCCCCGGTTCAGGCTGCTACTGCCCCCGCTGTCTCGAAGAGTCGATCGAAGACGAAAGCCCTTAGCCCTCAGGGACGGCCGGTCGCGGCGAGGTCCCTGACTTCGGCCAGGACCCGAATCGTCTTGATCGTTTTGTCACTCAGCTCGACCTTGAGCCTGATGGGCACGAGGTCTCCCTTTTTCAGCGGCCGCTTCAGGTCAACCAGCATCATGTGGTGGCCGCCCGGCTTGAGCTCGACGGTCTTGCCGGGAGGGAGTTCCAGCCTCGGCACCGCGCGCATGCGCATCACGTTGCCGTCCATTCTCATTTCGTGGATTTCCGCACTGCCGGCGGCCGGGCTTTCCGCGCCGAGGAGGCTCGCGCGCCGATCGCTCGTGAGCTCCATGTAGGCCCCGGCGGTCGTCTGGCCGAGCACCGTCCCGCGCACCCATGCGCCTCTTGCCTCGACCTGTCCGTGCGCGCCCGCTGCGGCGGCAAGGAACAACACAGCGAGGAGCGCTCTTATCACCGTCCGCATCTTCAAACCGTCACAGCACGTAGCGCGCGAGGTCCTCGCTTTGCGCAAGCTCCTTGAGTTTCGCATCGACGAAGGCGGCGTCGATCCTGAAGCTCTCCCCGCCACGGTTGCCCGCATCGAACGAAATCTCCTCCAGCAGCTTCTCCATTACCGTGTAAAGACGCCGCGCGCCGATGTTCTCGGTTTTTTCATTCACCGACCAGGCGATCTCGGCGAGACGCCGGATCCCGTCCGGCACGAAGCAGACCTCGACCGCCTCGGTGGCGAGGAGCGCCTGGTACTGGCGGGTGAGGCAGGCGTCGGTCGCCGTGAGGATTCGCTCGAAATCCTCCACCGAAAGCGAATCCAGCTCGACGCGAATGGGGAAGCGTCCCTGCAGCTCTGGAATCAGGTCCGAGGGTTTGGAAAGATGAAACGCTCCGCTCGCGATGAAGAGTATATGGTCGGTTTTCACCATTCCGTACTTGGTGGAGACCGTGGTGCCCTCCACGAGGGGGAGCAGGTCCCGCTGCACGCCTTGCCGCGAAACGTCGGGGCCGGCCGTTTCCCCGCGGCTCGCGATCTTGTCGATCTCGTCCAGAAACACGATGCCGTTCTGCTCGACGTTGGCGAGCGCCTTCGCACGCAGGTCCTCCTCGTTGACAAGGCGAGCCGCCTCATCGTCGGTGAGCATCCTCATCGCTTCGCGGATCTTCATCCTGCGAAGTTTTCTCCTGTTGCCGCCCAGATTCTGAAACATGCCCTGGATCTGCTGCGTCAGCTCCTCCATCCCCGGCGGGGCGAATATCTCCATGTGCGCCTGCGGCGCCGACACTTCGATTTCGACCTCCCTGTCGTCGAGCTCGCCCTCGCGCAGTCTCTTGCGGAACTTCTGCCGCGTCGCGGACTCTTCCTCGCCGACGGTGCCGGCCGGAAGCTCGGCACCGTTCGCCGCGAAGGCGCCCGGCCGGCGTGCGGAGGGGAGCAGGACATCGAGCACCCGTTCTTCGGCCGAATCCTCGGCTCTGCGTCGCACTTTCTTCGTCGCCGCTTCGCGAGTGTCCTTAATCGAGATTTCGACGAGGTCGCGGACGATCGTATCGACGTCGCGGCCGACATAGCCCACCTCGGTGAACTTGGTCGCTTCGACCTTGATGAAAGGCGCATCCGCGAGGCGAGCGAGGCGACGCGCGATCTCGGTCTTTCCCACGCCCGTAGGTCCGATCATGAGGATGTTCTTGGGCGTGATCTCCTGCCGCAGAGGCTCGGCCACCTGCTGGCGCCGCCAGCGGTTTCTGAGGGCGATCGCCACGGCGCGCTTTGCGCGGGTCTGGCCGACGATGTGCTTGTCCAGCTCGTGGACGATTTCCTGGGGAGTCATGGATGACATGGAGGCGGATGCCGGGAGCCGGGAGGTCGAGGGATTCTAGAGGCCCCGGACACCGGCCGCTCTAGTCCAGCGTTTCGACGACGACTTGCTGATTGGTGTAGATGCACAGGTCGGCGGCGATCGAAAGGGCCTTGCGAACGACGGCCTCCGCGTCGAGTTGGGTATTTTCGAGGAGCGCGCGCGCTGCCGCCTGCGCGTAGGGGCCTCCCGAGCCAATCGCGATCAGTCCCAACTCCGGTTCGATCACGTCGCCCATCCCGGTGATGATCAGCGAGGATTCGCGGTCGGCCACCGCGAGCATCGCCTCCAGGCGCCGCAGTATTCGGTCGGTGCGCCAGTCCTTGGCGAGCTCCACGGCTGAGCGAAGCAGATTGCCCTGGTGCTTTTCGAGCTTCGCCTCGAAGCGCTCGAACAGCGTAAACGCATCGGCGGTCCCCCCGGCGAAGCCGGCGAGGATCCGGTCGTGATAAAGGCGGCGCACCTTGCGCGCGCTCGCTTTCACCACGACTTGGCCGAGGGTGATCTGGCCGTCACCGCCCAACGCGACTTTTCCGTCGCGACGGGCCGACATGATGGTGGTTCCGTGGAATTGTTCCATGTCCGAGTTCAGGGAAGATGGGGCCGGGGCGCCGGCTATCAAGCTATTTGCGCGGAATAATACGGGCAACCCTGTTCAGGCCGACGACGCCGAACAAGGCGCAGATCAGCTCATTCGCGCCGCGAATCTGAATCGTGGTGCCGCTCTTTTGGAGCTCCGAGAGCACCCTCAGCATAAGCCCGGCCGTGGCAAGATCAACGCGCGTCGCTCGCGACATGTCGACGACCAGCATCTTGTTCGCACCGGCCCAGTCTTGCAACTGTCGGGCGAGTGGTTCGCCCGCCCCACTCAGCTCCCCGGAGAGTATCAAGGCCTGCTCCGCGGCTTCGACCGGCCGGAGGACCGCGGAACGCCTTGCCTCGGCCTTCGGCTGGGGCTCCCAGGAAGGCGGAGAAACCTCGAACGTCACCGCATAGTTGACCGCCGCTTCCTCGAACTTGTCCTTGAGGTCGAGCGTTCTGTATACGTCGAGCAACAGCGCCCAAGCCGCAGCGTCGGCTTCGATCTTTCCCGGCTGGCAGAACCTCTCGAGAAACGCGAGGAGCCGGGATTCTCCGGTAAACATTACTTCCTTTCCCGCATCGCGGATGGACAAGAGAGCCTCGCGGAGAAGCCTGCAGCCTGGCCCGTCGAGGCCCAGGAGTCTGTCGCACTCAATGCGCACGGTTCGGCCGGGCGTGTTGCGCAGTTTTTCCAGCTCGGGGGCGCTCGCGCCGGTCAGCATTCCGTTCAGCGCAAAATAGCCGATGCCTCCGGTGGCGAGCGCCGGATCATGACGCTCGTCGGACTCGATCCACGCGGGCGGTGAGCGCTCGAATTTCACCACGAATTCCAGAGCGAGCGCCTCGAACTCCACCCTCTGACCCCGATGCTGGTATAGATCGAAAAGCATCAACCAGGCCTGCTGCGCTGAATCCCCGAGATCTTCCTCGCGCACCGAGTTTGAAAGTCTAGCCAGCGCCTGCTCGACCTCTCCGTTCGCGAACAGGGTCGCCGCCTCCGCGATGATGGGCGCGACTTCGGGAGCGGGCGACGCGCTCGGGGCGGGACCCGGCTCGCCGGCGAGGGACGAAGCGAGCGCGGACACGTCCAGAGTCGGCGGCGCAGGAACGGCATCGGCGTCTCGCGAATCCGATTGCGGCGCGGGGGCAGGAGCCGGCGAGGCCGGGAGTGGCGTCGATTGAGGCGGAGGAACGTAGGCGCTGAAATCGAGCGAATCCTCGCCCGCTTGCGGACCTGCGACGGGCGTCGCGGACTTCTCCGGCGAAGGCTTTACCGGTTGCCGGGTAATCGGCTTTTTTTTACTTTCGGTCTTCTTCCTGCCGAATAGTGAAAAGAACACGAGGAACTACCCGCCTCCCGGAGAATCTGCCTGGTGACGCAAAGGGACCACTTTGTATCACTTTGCTCGATAGCGTGCAACGCGGCAGCCCCGCGATGAATTCTTCCTGTTCAGGAAGCCGAGGCCCTGCGACCGACGAACGCCACGAGCACTCCGGCGGCAACCACGGCGCATACGATCATCGCGCCGGAGGGAAGGTCGAGCCACAGCGACGCGAGGAGGCCGGCCGCGTAGCCGAGTACGCCGACCGCATAGGCCTTGGCATAGCGTCGGCGCCTTTGATAATAGGTAGCGAGGGCAGGCACCACCAGCGAGATGAAAACCAGGTACAGCCCGACCAGTTGCAATGACATGGTGACCGCGCACGCGAACAACAGATAGAAGCCCATCCTGCCCAGTCGCTCGCCTAGACCAAACCAGAGCGCGAGTATCGCAGCGGTCGCCAGGGCAACCAGCGGAAGCCGTGCGGGGTTTACCCACAAGATCTGGCCGACCAGAAGCTCCTTGAGATGTTCGCCACCGCGCGGATTCCCGGCAAGCAGCAAGATCGCAAGACTCGAGGCGAGTACGAATACCACGCCGATGACCGCTTCTTGAACTTCCGGCCAGCGGCGCTCGGTCCAGGTCAAAAGGACGGCACCCGCAATCGCCGCGCTGAGCGCAGCAACCTGCACCGCAACGCCCGTGGGCTCCCAGCCCAAGAAATCCGCCAGGATTACTCCGACACCCGCAATTTGCGCCACTGCCAGGTCGATGAACACGATGCCGCGGGACAGTACTTGCATCCCGAGCGGGACGTGGGTGGCGGTGACCAAGAGACCCGCGATGAACGCAGGCCAGAGGATGCCGAGACTCGCTGCGTCGATGTTCATTTCACGGCTCCCAGCAACCGAGCGATCGTGTCGTCGAACAAGCCGAACAGGTCTTTCGCCTTGTCCGTTCCGCCGACCGTGAAGGGCACCATGACTGCGGGAATGTTGGCCCTGCTCGACAGGAACTCCGCGGCCTGCGGGTTGCTGTAGGGCGAATAGACGATCACTTTTGCGGGAGCGCGTTTCATCTGGTCTATCAATTCGGCGAGATGCGAGGGAGTGGGCGGAATGCCGGGTTTCGGTTCAAGACTTCCGACTTCGCGCATTCCCGTCCAATTGATGAAATACGAGAAGTCCTTATGGTACACAACGACCGGGACGCCCTTGAGCGGCGTCGCCTGCTGCTCCCAGCGCGCGATCGCCGCCTGCCAGCGCTCGAGAAACGATCTGCCGCGCGAACGGTAGCTTTCGGCGTTCGCCGGATCGAGCTCCGACATGCGCTCCATGAGCGCCGGCGCGATCCTGGCGATGTTGCGCGGGTCGGTATGGACGTGCGGATTGCCGCCGGGATGCATGTCCCCGAGCGCCCGGTCGATCACCTTCGGGATCTCCAGCCTGGCGACGTGCTGCGAGGCCTCGAAGTAACCCGGGCTGCCGAGCTGGATCTTGCTGTTCCCGCTTTGCGTGAGCAAGAGCGGGATCCAACCGATCTCCAGCTCGGAACCGGAACAGATCAGCAGATCGGCGGAGCGGATGCGCGCGATCAGGCTGGGACGCGCTTCGATGCGGTGCGGATCCTGCAACGCGGTCGTGGCCGAATAGATCGACACCTTGTCTCCCCCCAGCTCCTGCGCCAGGGCGGTCCATTCGGGCTCGCAGGCGAATACGTTGAGCGCCGCGGTTGCCGGCAGCGCAACAACAAGCGAACTCAACGCGAAAAGAAATCTCAGAATCGCTTTCATGTTCGTCACCTCAGAATTTGTGGGCGCCGTGCGCGCCCAGACTCACGATGTACTGGAGAAAGACCTGCTTGTCGGTCACATCGCTGCGCGACTTGTCGCTCGCGAACTGCAGCCGCACTCGGCTGAACTCGCTCGGGCTCCAATCGGCCATCACCGTGTGCCGCGTCGGGTTGTACGCGGCGAGGATCGGGAAATCCGCTGCGTTGAGCGGAGCCGAAAAGCTGGCGGTGCCCGAGTTCAGCCTGTCATATCGATAGCCGACCCGCCACATCGGAACGAACTGATAGACGCTTTGCAGGTACCAGCCCGACTGCACCGATGCGAACCCGCCCGTTTGCGCCGCGGCACCTGAGGTGAGATCGCCATCTTCCTTGCGGCGGAAGTATTCGCCCTGCAGCTTGAGGTTGGTGTAAGTCGGGTTGTAGTTCGGCGCCCACTTCAGGATTCCGTCCAACACCCAAAGGCGGCTTTGGCCCGTGAAGCTGTTGGTCTTGCCGGCTGGATCCTCGAAGCTCCGGTCCTGGGGCGAGGTGCCCAGATACGAGACTCCGGTCTGCCATGCGGTGCCCGTTCCCAGGTCTCCGCCGACGTGCGCGAACAAGGTGCCCGAACTGACGCCGTTCTTGTTGCGCGGTCCGGCCGGGCCCGCGGCCGCGGGAAACTGCCTTCCGCGCCCGACCTCGACGCCGACGTCGAAATAGGTGTCGGTGGGCGCCACCCACTTGAGCTGGATCCCGTCCTCGTTCAACTGGTTGCCGAGAAACACCTTGTTCGCAAGCGGCGCGTCGGTGAAGTCCCAGGCGTGCGCGTGGATCTGGTTCTGATAGCCCACGCCTGAGAAGAAGCGTCCGGCCTTGACGGTGAATCCATACGACAGGGAGAGGGTTTGAATGTAGCCCTCCTCGACGCCGATGCTGTCTTCGGGCGATATGGATGCGATCAGCGTTCCGCGGAAGTTGTGATCGATGTTTGCCGCAAGGGCGAGCTCCGATTCGCCCAGGCTCAGACCGCGAACCCCAGGCCCGACTTCGCCCAGCGTCGGCACAAATCCGTTGATCCTGAACGCGTTCGGATCCTGGGAAAGATTCGAATAGATGCCGTTCAGGATCACCGAAACGGCCGGGTTCATCGCGTTCTCGCCGGTCGGCCTGCTGGAGGCCTGAATCGCCGCCTGCTCGGCGTCCGTCACGCGCCGGTCGAGTTGCCTGACCTGCTCGCGCAACGTCCGCAGCTCGTCCTGGGTCTGCGCAGTCGCGGCGTGGGGCAGGCCGAACGCCGCCGCGACGGCGAGCGTCACGGTTGCCTTTCTGTGCATGTTGTCTCTCCAAGTTCATGCGATCGCGATGCGCCTCGATGGGCGGTCGCGAACACGGTCGCTTCGCGAGAAGCGAAGCGGGTTACCGAGCGACCGAACTAGGAGAGGACGGGAGGGGCACGCGAATCGAATTCGATCCGCGGAGCGAAGGGAAGAGGAAGATCAACGGACGCAATGACCGGTAACGCGATCTTCGGCGGCTCGATCGCAAGCGCGAGCACCGGCAGCGCGCTGTCGACGGCGTGAAACGCGATGCACTGCTCGGCGGGATGGCTGACGGGCGGGACGCATTTGCCGCTGCGCTCGGCCTTCGCCATATCGTACTGCACGTGCGACAGCGCGTGCAGTTGCGCCGCCTGCTGGGTAAACACCAGCGCGGCGGCGAGGAGTAGGTGACGCAGAGTGCGGTTCGGCATGACCGACGTCATAGGCAGCACCGGACGCAAGTCTACTACAAGTCTACTCCCCGTAAAGCTTCTGCTTCTGCTCGCGGCGCGACTGCGCCTCGATGGAGAGCGTCGCCGTCGGCCGCGCGATCAGCCTGGGGATGCCGATCGGCTCTCCCGTTTCCTCGCAGTAGCCGTAGCTGCCCTCCTCGATGCGGCGCAGGGCCTCGTCGATTTTCTTGAGGAGCTTCCTCTCGCGATCGCGCGCGCGGAGCTCCAGCGCGTACTCTTCCTCGATCGTCGCCTGGTCGGTCGGATCGGCCTCCAGTTCGTGCTCCCGCAGATGCTCCGAGGTGAGATCCGCCTTCTCCAGCAATTCCCTTTGCGTCTCGAGCAGGCGCTCGCGGAAGAACGCGAGCTGCTCGGCGCTCATGTACTGCGACGCAGGAGCACGCAGTAACTCGGCCTCGGTCAAGCCGTTCTTCTTCGCCGGCTTGTGCTCGGCCGGCTTGTGCTCGGCCGGCTTCTGCTCCGCCGGTTTCGTCGCCTTGGTCACCAGCTTCTTTACTGCTTTTCCACCAAACATTGTTCCAATCCCTTCATAAATAGGTCCTGCGGCAGATTCTTGCCGATGAAAACCATCGTGCTCGAACGCTTTTCGTCCTTGCCCCAGGCGCGACCCAGATCGCCGCCCATGAGCATGTGCACCCCTTGAAACACGACACGGTGCGTGTTGCCCTTCATATACAGCACCCCTTTATAGCGCAGCATGTCCGGTCCGTAAATCTGTACGACCCCGGACAGGAACTCCTCGAGCTTCGCGCTCTCGAACGGCTTGTCCGAGCGGAATGCGAAGGAGCTGACGTGCTCGTCGTGCTCGTGCTCGCTGTCCTCGAGGAACCCCGGATCGAGCTCGAGGGTCGCGTTGAGGTTGAAACCGCGGATATCGAGAATGTCCTCGATCGGCGTGTTGCCGAAATGGACTTTCTTGATCGGCGCCCGAGGATTCATCTTCGTGAGGCGCTTCCGCAGCGTTTCCTGCTCGGATTCCGACACGAGGTCGGTCTTGGACATGAGAATCCGGTCGGCGAATCCGACCTGCTCCTGGGCCTCGTGGAACTCGTCGAGTTGCCTCGCGGCATGCTTTGCGTCCACCAAGGTGATGACGCTGTCCAGAAGATAATAGTTGCCGATCTTCTCGTCGATGAAGAAGCTCTGAGCGACAGGGCCCGGATCGGCCATGCCGGTTGTCTCGATGATCACGCGCTCGAATTTGAGCTTGCCCGAATCGCGCCGCTCCCTGAGCTCCCCCAGTATACGGATGAGGTCGCCGCGCACGGTGCAGCAGACGCAGCCGTTGTTCATCTCGATGATCTGCTCGCCAGCTTCGCTCAGGAGGATTTCGTTGTCCACACCCGCCTCGCCGAACTCGTTCTCGATCACTGCGATGCGGTGGCCGTGCTGCTCCTTGAGGATACGGTTGACGAGCGTGGTCTTGCCGCTTCCCAAGAAGCCGGTGAGTATGGTCACCGGAACCATGTTTTCCTGTGCCGACAATTCGATCTCCTGGCACCTTCCGCGCGCCCGGCGGTAGCCGAAACCGCAAGTCCAAAACCACGCTCTCCGCCGGCAAACAAGCTTTATTTGAGCATATCGATTCGCAGTTTGCAGCGAAGCGTCCGGGTAGTCCGGACGGCACCGGCGGTCCTGAAAAAAGGGCGCATTACAGCACGCCCGGCATTACAAAGCAACCCATTCCGTCGCCCGACGGCATTGCACATGCGCAGGCCCCTAGAGCCGTTCCAGCAACAGCCCCTTCAGGTACTCGCCCTCGGGAAACTCGATGCGCACCGGGTGGTCCGCCGCCGCGCGGTAGCGCTCGCGAAGAAGGAGCGACACCCCCGCGTCTGCGGCGGCCCCGGCGAGGATTTTCTGGAAGAGCTCTGGGGACACGCCGCCGGAGCACGAGAAAGTAGCGAGCAGCCCTCCCCGCCGCAGCAGCTTCAGCGCATTCAGGTTGATGTCCTTGTAACCGCGCGCGGCGCGCTCGGCGTCCTTGGGCGTGGGAGCGAATTTAGGCGGGTCGAGCACGACGAGGTCGAATTGCCTGTCTTCCGTGCGCAAACCGCGCAAGGCTCCGAATACATCCGCCTCGAGCCACTCCGCGCGGTCCGCTTCGAGCCCGTTCAGCGCGAGGTTGCGCTTCGCCAGCTCGAGCGCGGGCGCCGAGCTGTCGATGGAGAGCACCGAGCGGGCGCCTCCGGCGAGCGCGCAAAGCGCGAAGCCGCCGGTATAGCTGAAACCGTTGAGCGCCTCCCGGCCCTCGGCAAGGAGCCCCACGCGAGCGCGGTTGTCCCGCTGGTCCAGATAGAACCCGGTTTTCTGCCCAGCGGCGACGTCGACTTCGTAGCGGATGCCGTGTTCGACGATCTCGAGTGGTCCGTCGACCGCTGTGCCCGCGATCAGTCCGGCACTTGCGGAAAGACCTTCGAGCTCGCGCCCCTCGGTATCGGAGCGCTCGTGGATCCTCGCGCAGCCGCTCCGCTCGCGGAGGATCGCGATCAGCGCGTCGCGCCACCTCTCGCAGCCCGCAGAAAGGATCTGCACCACCAGCGTGTCCGCGTAGCGGTCGGCGACGAGGCCGGGGAGCCCGTCCGACTCTCCGTGCACGAGCCGCAACGCATTGGTCGTCTCCGGCGGAACCGTTGCGCGCCGCAGGTCGAGCGCGGCCCCGATTCTCCTTTCGAACAGATCCGGGCCGGGGATTTCGGCCTCGTCGAAGCTCCAGACGCGGGCCCGGATCTGCGAGGCAGGGCTGTACGCCGCCCAGGCGAGGAAATGCCCGTCTGCGCCTCGGACATCGACGGTATCACCGCTCTGCGGCGCTCCACGGACCTCGGCGATCGCCCCGGAAAAGATCCACGGGTGGCGTCGCAGGAGCGAGCGCTCGCGCCCGGGCTTCAGGGTGAGTCGTGGCGCAGCACCCACGTTCCGCTCACGGCTTTTTTACCGGCATCTGCGCTTTCCTTTTCGCTCGCGGGTGAGCCGCATCATAGGCTTTGGCGAGATGCTGGAAGTCAAGATGAGTGTAGACCTGCGTGGTCGAGATGCTCGAATGGCCGAGCATTTCCTGCACTGCGCGCAGGTCTCCGGAAGATTGGAGCAGGTGCGTTGCAAAAGAGTGGCGCAGCATGTGCGGGTGGACGTGCTGCGGCAGGCCGAGACGCCGCGCCCAGTGCGCAAGAGCGTAGCGCACCGAGCTGGGCGCCATGCGCCGGCCGCGCGCGCCGACGAAAAGCGCCGTTTCCCCCGGCCTTGCGAGCCTCGCGCGCTCGCTGAGCCAAACCGCGATTGCGGCGCACGCTTTGCCGCCGACCGGCACGGTGCGTGTCTTCGCACCCTTGCCCGTCACCGTGACCTCCGCTTGCCGCTGCAGGCTTTCGCCGTCCGCCGTATCGAGGCTTACCAGCTCGGCAAGCCGCAGTCCGGAAGAGTAGAGCAGCTCGAACATGGCCTTGTCCCGCGATTGCGCCGGCCCCGCCGCCGGGGTGTCCAACAGGCGCGACATAAGGTCCGGGGAAAGCGCCTTGGGCAGCGCCTTCGGGCTTTTCGGCGCGCGCAAGCCGACACAGGGGTTGTGGGGAAACCCGCGGTGCTTGACGAGCCAATTGAAAAACCCCCGCCAGCCCGAGAGGAGGTACGCAATGGTCCGGCCCGACATGCCGCGCGCGTGCAACTGCGACACGGTGCGACGTAGGTGCTGCGCCTCGAGGCTCTTCAGGGGCACGCCGTCATTCGAGGCGAACAGCTGCTCAAGCGCGCGGCGGTAATTGCGCGCAGTTCCGGGGCTCAGCCGCCGCTGGTGCGCGAGCTGATCGAGAAACTCTTCGAGCAGCCTGAGGCGGGAGTCGTGAGCCATTCCCGCCGGCCGCGGCTAGAGAAATCTCAGCAGGGCCGCGCCCGTGAGCTCGCCCATGCGCTTCAGATACAGCGTGCCCATCTCCGGGTAGAAACGCAGAACGTCCTCGCTGCCCAGGGCAAGCATCCCGAAGCATTCCTTGTCGCGCAGGGCCATGTGGGCCACCGAGCGAACGTGCGAGGCCCCCTCGCCGAACCAGGCTGCGGCCTCCGCGTCCCCGCTCGGGCCACAGAAGGGCTGCGACAAGGACGCCGCGTAACGCTTCAGTTGTTCGCCCACGGGGCGCAACTCCGCGGCATCCGCCGCTCCCCGGAAGGCCCCGCCTTCCGCGCCCCAGATCCGCAGCGCGGAGTGGGGGACGGCGAAGTCCTCGCGCAAGTGCAGATAGAGCACGGTCAGGAGGCTTTGCAGGTCGGGCGCGGAGAGCAGGGCAAGGCTCAGGCGGTGCATCTTCTCGCCGATCGCGTCGTTCTCCTCGCCGATCTGCAGGAGCTCCGTGAGGCGCGATTCGAGCGCTCTGCTTTTCTCGCGCAGGCCGAGCATCTGGCGGTCCGAGAGCGGAATGGCGCGCCCGCCGTGCGGATGCGGAACGGTGATCTCGGCGAGCATGTCGGCGTAGCTTTCGAAGAAGTCGGGGTTCTCCCTCAGGTAGCGCGCGACATCGTCAGCTCTCAATTTCGATCTCCCCTTCGAACACGGCGACGGCCGGACCGGTCATCCACACCGTGCGGTTTGGATCATTTTCCCCGCCCGCCCAGCGTATCGTCAATCGGCCGCCGCGCGTGTCGACCTCGACCGATTCGTCGAGCAGCCCCTCGCGGATGCCGGTGACGACTGCAGCGCAGGCGCCGGTGCCGCAGGCGAGCGTCTCTCCCGCGCCGCGCTCCCATACGCGCAGCCGGATGTGAGTGCGCGCGACCACTTGCATGTAGCCCGCGTTCGCACGTCGCGGAAATCGGGGATGACGCTCGATCAGCGGCCCTTCGGTAGTAACCGGCGCCGAATCCACGTCGGCGACTGTCTGCACGGCGTGCGGATTGCCCATGGAAAGCACCGCGACTTGCACCGTGCGGCCGGCTACTTCCAGCGGCCACCTCAAGGGGGAATCGGGGGGAATTTTTCCGATCGGTACAATTCCAGAGTCATCGAAGGGCACGCGTTCGGGTTCGAATATTGGCGCGCCCATATCGACGCTCACCTGCCCGTCGGTCTCCAGGCGCAGAGCGATCACGCTGGAGAGGGTCTCGACGCATATCTTCTTCTTGGTCGTCAGTCCCTTTTCGTGAACGAAGCGGACGAAGCACCTCGCGCCATTGCCGCACTGCTCGACTTCGCCTCCGTCGGCGTTCCAGATGCGGTAGCGGAAGTCGACGTGCTTGCGTTGAGGTTTTTCCACGACCAGCACCTGATCGCAGCCGACGCCGAAATGCCTGTCCGCGAGCCGTTTCGCGAACTGTGGCGTCATCTTGATGTCCCGGCTGACACCGTCGATCACGACGAAATCGTTGCCGACGCCATGCATCTTGGTGAATTTGAGTCGCATAAGTGATCTAGCGGATTGCTTACACTATACTTGTCCCAGCTCCGTCCCGGTGATACCCGCAACGTTACCCGTAATTGCTGAGAGTATCCCCCCGCGGCTGGTCGTCGCGGTCATTGCGGTCGGTAGGGGCCACGATCGACAGATTTGCCATGGCGAGCAGGAGCGGCGGTATGCAGCCTGCGTCATGCTCGGCGCGATTGGAGTCGCCGAGATGCATCCCGACGCGCGTGGGATCGTAGCAGTTCACGACAACGAAACGCGAGCGTCGTCGCGACTTCCCCTCGCCTAGTCCCGGAGGACGTCGACAACACGCCAATATGCGGATCCGCGTACCCCCTGGCCTCGTCCAGTCTCTGGATGCTTCAGATGCCTGTGTTCACGTCTGGATCGGGCGCCTATCCCCGCAGTGCATGCCTCCATGGGTCCACGACGGAACACTGTTGGATGCAAGCGAGCGAGAGACGGCTCGACGCTTCAGGCGGCTTGAGGACCGCACCATGTTCCTCGCCTCGCACGCAGCGCTCAGGTTGACGCTTGCGACCTATATAGGCACGGCAGCCCACGAGCTCGCCTTCGAAACTGGCAGCGGTGGGCGTCCGGAGCTCGCTTGGTCCACAGGGGCACCACCGATTCGGTTCAACCTCACCCACACTTTGGACCTATTTGCCGTGTCGCTCACGCGACGTGTGGCCTGCGGTGTTGATGCGGAGCGACTATCGACCCGCGCGGTGGACGATCCGCTGCTCAGCGCCATCCTTTCCCCGTCCGAGCTGGCGCGCATGGGCACCCTGGCCGGGAACGAGGCTACCGCGGCGTTTCACCGACTGTGGACCCGCAAAGAAGCGGTGTTGAAGGCGTTGGGCTTGGGGCTAAAGATAGACCCGCGCTGCGTGCTGATCGGAGACGCGGACGAGCTTGCGTTCGTGAACGATCCAACCGTCGAACCCCGCTCCAGAACCGGCTGGCAGGTGCGGACGTTCCAGCCCACGCCCGATCATGTGGTCTCGGTTGCCATCGGCTCGGTGACGGAAGCGCTACGCCCGCTTCTGATTGAACTCGAGCCGACGTTCGAGGCTGCGCGGAGACTAGACTGACCGATTTTCGGTCAGGAACGGTAACTCGGCGTAGCCAAGTCATATCGACACCGGCGCTCGGCATAGGTGCGATCCGGCCCTATGTGCTTCCCTCGCGGGCAACCCGCAATCGCTCCGCAACGAGCGCAGCGAGAACGCGTGCGTTCGCACCGGTCAGCATGTCCCCGGAGTCTCTGCCCAGCACGCGATGGCGAATCACCTTGCCTTCCCAGAGCGCACTCCATTCGGAGGACCCGCCCTCGCGGCGGCGGCCCCGGCGGGTCGTTTCAAAGATTTCAACCGCTCGCAGGCGGCCGCTCAGCGGCTTACGCCGATAGCGATCTAGGGCAAGGAGGTTCGCCCGATAGACTTCGAGCTGATTGATCTCGCGTTGGACGTCCTTGAAGGCGTCGCCTTTCCCGAGCAAGCGGCCGAGCGCACGAAGCTTGCGCGCGATGTATGTGACACGATCGCCGTAGCCGCGGCCGCGCATCTCTTCGAGATAGAGCGTCAGCCGGTCCTTCACGGAGTTACCGAGCGCCAGCGCGCGCTTCAAAAGCCGCGGTGTAGAAGTCGGATCCTTACTCGCCCCGCTCGTAATGCGGCGCGCTGGATCCAGCAGCCCGAGGAACGCCACTTCTTCCCCCGCTGCGAGGAGCTGACGAGCCATCTCGTAGGCGACGGTCGCACCGAAGCACGCGCCGAAGAGAATATAAGGTCCGTGCGGCTGAATCGTCTGGATCTCGCTTGCATAGCGTCTTGCCATCACGTCGATCGAATCGAGCGGCGTTGCCATTCCGTCGAGTCCTAGCGATTGCAACCCATAGAATGGTTGTGCGAGCCCGAGTTCGCGCGAGAGCTCAGCGAAGCCTATTACGTTTCCAAACATCCCCGGCACGGCGTAGATGGCCGGCAGCGAGCCGCTCGTCGTGAGCGCGACGAGCGTGGAATAACCTTGCGGTGCTGAAGAAACGCGGTAGCTCTCGGCGAGGACGCGGACGGTCGGTGCGGCGAACAGTACTCCGAGCGGAAGCGACCGGCCGAACTCCTTGTCGAGTCGGGCAAATAGCCGGGCCGCAAGCAGCGAGTGTCCGCCGATCTCGAAGAAATTGTCATCGAGCCCAACGCGCTCGATGCCGAGTACCTCGGCCCACAGGCGACATATGACCCGCTCGGTCTCGTCCCTGGGCGCGACATACTCGCCGGATTCGCGCACGCTATGGACAGAAGGATCAGGCAGGGCATGCAAATCCACCTTGCCATTCGACGTCAGCGGAATCGATTCCAACACGACGAACCAAACCGGAACCATGTAGGTCGGCAGGCGCGAGGAAAGGAAGCGCCGTAGCTCTGCGGCGGTCGGCGGATCCCGATCGGCGTGCCGCGGAACGACGTAAGCACCGAGGGCGACATCGCCCGAAGCCTGCCGCCACGCTATGACATGGGACGCCCGCACAGCCGGGTAGGTATCCAGCGCGGAGGTGATTTCTGCCGGCTCGATGCGGAACCCGCGCAGCTTCACCTGCGCGTCCACCCGTCCCAGGAACTGGATATTGCCGTCGGGCAGGTAGCGTGCCCAGTCGCCGGTCTTGTAGAGGCGCGCCTGCGGGTCCTCGCTGAATGGGTGCGGAATAAATTTCTGGGCGGTCAGGTCGGGTCGATTCAGATAGCCCTTGGCTACCCCCACGCCACCGACGTGCAACTCACCGGGTACGCCCACCGGCACCGGCTGCAGGTACGCGTCTAGAATGTAGATCTGGACATTCGCCATCGGTCGACCGATCGGCACCTCTGTCCAGTCGCCGGTGGCGTTGGTCAAGTCGTGGCAGGTCGCTGCAATGGTTGCCTCGGTCGGTCCGTACATGTTGACCGTGCGCACAGTCGGACCGACTTCACGCAGCCATCGACGGGTGAGTTCGGGCAGCGCTCTTTCTCCTCCGATGATCACCGCGCGGACCGATTGTGGCAGCTTAAGCGCGCGCGGTGTGAAACCGTTGACGAGTTCGTGCCAGAAGGCGGTCGGTAGGTCCAGCACGGTGATTCCCAACCTTTCACACGTCTGAAGAAACGCCGATCCCGAGCGCGGCATCTGTTGGTCGCGTAACACGAGCGTCGCGCCGGCCGTCAAGGCGCCGAAGATTTCTTCCGCGCTAACATCGAATGCGACCGAAGCAAACTGAAGCACCCGATCGCGTGGACCGATCTGCAACTCGGCGTTGAAACACTGCGTGTAGTTCACCAACGATCGATGCGAGACCAAAACCCCCTTGGGCATGCCGGTCGAGCCGGACGTGTAGATGACATAGATCGGGTTGTCGGGGGTGGTGGCGGATGCCGGTTCGTAATCGGGTTCGGCCGCGATCTCAAACCAGTCGGTGTCGAGACAGATCAGGTTCGGGCCGGCGGGGAGCTGCTGCCGTAGATGCGCGTGCGTGAGGACCACCGCGACGTGCGCGTCGTCAAGCATCCAGGCTAGCCGCTCGCGAGGCACATAAGGATCGAGCGGCACGTAAGCGCCGCCCGCCTTCAGGATCCCGAGCAAGCCCACTATGAGATCGAGGCTGCGCTCCATGCAAATGCCTACCAGCGCCTGCGGCCCGACTCCGTGGGCGCGCAGGCGATGGGCGA
The DNA here is from genome assembly GCA_005881575.1 of Betaproteobacteria bacterium. GTDB lineage: Bacteria > Pseudomonadota > Gammaproteobacteria > Burkholderiales > SG8-39 > VBDM01. The sequence continues at coordinate 61,218 of VBCA01000006.1, read as the reverse complement.
GCCGGTTGGCGCGTGCGTTGAGCTCGGCGTAGGTAAGCGTGTTGCCCTCGTGGGCCACCGCCACCGCCTGCGGCGCCTTGACTACACGGGCCTCGAACAGCGTGTGGAGACAGGCCTCTCTGGGGTAATCTGCCGCGGTGTTGTTCCACTCCACCAGCAGCCGGTGGCGATCGGCCGCGTCGAGTAGCGCGAACTGCCCGATGCGCTGTCCCGGATCGGCCACGATTGCTTCGAGCAACCGCTGAAAATGGGCCGCCATGCGCTCGATCGTCGCACGCTCGAAAAGATCGGTGCAGTACTCCCAGCTTGCCTGCAGCCCCGACGCGCGCTCGCTTAGCGTCAAGGTGAGATCGAACTTGGCGTGGCGGGTCGGCAGCGCCAGGCGGCTGGCCTGCAGGCCCTCCAGCGCGAGCACCGCGTCGGGCGTGTTCTGCAGCGCAAAGCAGACCTGGAACAGCGGATTGCGGCTCAAATCGCGGCTCGGGGCGAGCTCCTCGACCAGCTTCTCGAAGGGGACGTCCTGTTGCGTGTAGGCGGCGAGGGCGCTTTCGCGCACTCGCGCGAGCAGCTCGCGAAACGTCGGCGCGTCCGCCAGGCTCACGCGCAGCACCAGCGTGTTGGCGAAAAATCCGATCAGCCCCTCGAGCTCGGCGCGCCTGCGCCCGGCGATCGGCGTGCCCAGCACAATATCCTCGACGCCGCTGTAGCGATGCAGCAGCACCTGGAATGCCGCCAGTAGCGTCATGAACGGCGTGGTGCCTGCGACGTGTCCGAGCGCCTTTACCGCTTCCGCAAGTGACTGCGGGAGTACGCTCTCCAGGCGTGCCCCATGGTTGCTTTGCACCGCCGGGCGGGGGCGGTCGGTAGGCAGCTCCAGGGTCGAGAGGTTGGCGAGCTTCCCCTTCCAGTAGCCAAGCTGCTTGTCCAGCGCTTCGCCGGCGAGCCACTGGCGCTGCCATACCGCATAGTCTGCGTACTGCAGCGCAAGTGCCGGCAACTCCGCAGCACGGCCCGCTACCGACGCGTTGTACAAAATCGAGAGCTCACGCTCGAATAGCCCCGCCGACCAGCCATCGGAGACGATGTGATGCCACACTCGCATCAGCACGTGATCGTCGTCCCCAAGACGGATAAGACTGAAGCGCGCGAGCGGACCGGTTTCGAGGTCGAAGGGCTGTTGTGCCTCGACGGTCAGGATGTCGGCCAACGCATCGTCCTGCTTCGACGCCGCCATAGAGGAGAGATCGAAGCGCCGGAGATCCAGCGTCGCGTGCTCACGCACGACCTGCCGCGGCTCGTCATCGACCAGGGCGTAGGTGGTTCGCAGGATCTCGTGACGACGCAGGACAGCTTGCAAGCTCCCGCGCAGCGCATCGACGTCGATGGTCCCGGTCAGTCGATGTGCGCGGCGCTCGTTGTAGGCGGGGTTGCTTGGATCGAGCCGAGCGAGAAACCATGCGCGTCGTTGCGTGTGTGAGAGGATCGATGGTTCGCGACTTTGCCGTCGAGGAATTGTCGCATCGGCAGCTTGCCCCGCCGCGCTACGGGCGCCGACAGGCGCTTTAGTTTCCGCGTTGCGAATCGCCTCGATAGAGCGCGCCATGCCGACAAGTGTGGCCCCTTCCTCGAACAGCGACTGGATAGCGAGTTCGACACCGAACAAGGCCTTGACCTGCGCGATGAGTTGGACGCCGCGCAACGAATCCCCGCCAAGGAGAAAGAAGTTGTCGTCTGGGTTGACGTGCTCGATCTTGAGCAACGTGGCCCAAAGTCCGGCAAGCGCCCCTTCGAGCGGCGACAGACACCGGATCTCTTTCGCGTCCGGCGAGGGAGCGCCTTGAGCGGCGGCGTCTTGAGTCAAGCCCAGCAATTGCGGAAGTGCATGACGGCGCAGTTTGCCGTTGTCGGTGCGTGGCAGACGCTCGACGAAGTAAATGCGTCGCGGCACCTTCCGTAGCTCGAGACGCCGGCCGACGTGCTGGATAACCTGCGCCTCCTGGAGCGTCACATCCGGTTGTCGAACTACTGCGGCGACGATCTCCTCCCCGAGAGTTGGGTGAGGGATGCCGAACGCAGCGGCCTCGTTCACGCCCGGCAAAGACCGAATCGCTAGGTCGATCTCGAGCGGAGAGATCTTTTCCCCGCCGCGGTTGATGATCTCTTTGATACGCCCAGAAAGATGGATATATCCGTCCTCGTCGATGTGTCCCAGGTCGCCGGTGCGGAACCAATCGCCCACGAACGACTCTGCCGTAAGTTGTGGATCGTCGAGATAGCCGCCAAAGACGAGCGGGCCACGGACTACGATCTCGCCTTCCGCGCGAGCGCCGGCGATCGCGCCGGAGCTGTCCATGATCGCAATCTCGTTCCCCAGGGGGAGCCCCGCCGTGCCGCGTTTCCGCGGACGCGGCGGAAGCGGGTCATGGGCGATCGAAGTGGTTTCGGTCGACGAAAGCGCGCCGAGCAAGGGTGCGCTAAAGTCCTGTTCGAGGCGTTCGATCTCGTCGGAATCGAGTCGTCCCAACCCAGCGCGCAGAAACCGGAGGCGGCTTTGGGCAACTGCGCCTCGGTAATCGGGCACCCGGCGCAGGATCGCGCTCAACAGGGTGAACCCGGCGTTCAAACACGTCGGCCGGTATTGCTCTAGAGCCGCGAAGAAAGCGTCGACGTCGACTTCAGGAAGGCAGACGGTCGATACTCCGTTTAGAAGCGGATTCAACCATCCGCTGCGCAAGCCGTTCCCAAGATGCATGGGCATGAGATGACAGCCCACGTCGCGCGGCGAATATTCGAGCCACTCGCCCACCGCGTTCGCGTAGCGCAGCGTTTGGTGGTGCGGTGAAGGAATGAGCTTCGGCCGGCCCGTCGTACCCGAGGACACCAAGATGTAGGCGAGCTGCGGACGCGCTGGCGTCGGGTTGCGAAGCGAGTCCGCGGCCCGGCCGAGATCGAGCGTGAACAGACCGGCGGGTGCATCGGGCTCCACCGCAACGTCGATTTCCGCAACCCCGTGCCGCCGCGCTGCCGCGCGAACCGGATGGTCCTCCCCTTTCGGTGCCAGAATTGCCTTCGCGCCCATGCGAACGACCAATTGCGCATAGTCGTCGGGAGTGAGTGATGGGCTGAGCGGCGCGAACGTCGATGACGCAGGGAGGGTGGCACACGCGACGGCCATTTCCGGCCGCGACGGAATAACTCCTGCGACGATATCCCCCCGCCCGATGTCCAGGCCGCCGAGGTATTTTCGAACGCGGTTGATCTGGGCAGCGAGGTCGGCGTAGGTCAGCGGTTTGCGGCCCGGTGCCTGTAACGCAGGCGCGGCCGGCCGGTCTTCGGCGAGAGCCCCAAGCGCATCTTCGATACACTCGTGCTGAAGTTTCATGGTCCTGCAGATCGAATCGTAGATGTCAAGGATCGGAATGGTGGGGGAGCGCGGTTCTAGCGAAAGCGAGTGCCGCTGCGCTTGCGGACGACGCCTGCCAGCTTTGCGGCACGTTCGAGTAGCCAGGCTTCCGGGCTGTCAGAGTCACCTCGCCACCACCACCAAAGCAAGAGGATAGTCGCGGTGTACACGAGCGCCCCGACGCCGGACACGAATGTGACGTAAGCGATCTGACCAGGAAGGCTCGATGGCAGCAGCGCCCAATAAGTCTTGATGCCGAGAACGGCAGTGATCATCGCGAGCGAACCCGTGCCGGGCCGCCAGAGGATATCGAGCAGGTCGCGGCGCCCGAACTCGATTGCTTTGCCAAGCAGCTGAAAGTTTAGCGGGGCCGTTACGACCGAGGCTGCGAGCATCGCTGCGACCGCACCCTGGGCGGCGTAAGAAGGCACCCACCAGAGCATCAGCGGGATCGAAATGCATGGATGGGCCGCGAGCACCAAGCTCGTCGCGCGTGACATGCCGACCGCAAGATTCACGTAGTGCACCGTGCTTAGTAGCACCGCTAGTACGCTGTTGATCGAGAGTACCTGGACCAAGGGCACGGTCTCCTTCCACTTGGCGCCAAGGAGGATCAGTACGATCGGCTCAGCGAGTAGGCTCAAGCCAATTCCTCCGGGCATTGCGAGGAGGAGTAGGATCGAAGTGACTTTCAGGTATTGCCGCCGCAGGAGTGCTCGATCGTCAGCGAGCTTGACGTAGCCAGGAAGCACTGCCCGGTGCACTGATGCCGCCAGCTCGCGGGCCGGGACCCTCGCGACTTCACGCGCGAGCGCGAACGAACCGAGCGCTGCCGTGCCGACCCATCGCCCTACAATGAGGTCTGCCATCCGCGAGTAGAGAAATTCGACCAAGCTCGTGACGAACAGCCACTTGGAGAACTTCATCAGTTGGCCGAGCGCTGCCAAGGAAGGCCGCGGACGAAACGGGTGGAGCGCGTAGCTGAGCCCTACGCCGATACAGATCCCGGCCAGACTCCCCGCGAGCAGAGCCCAATAGCTTCTCAGGGCGAATGCGAGCGGGATCGTGACCAGCACCGTTGTAGCGAATCTCTTCGCGAGGAGATACTTGAATTCCTTGTCGAACGCCATTTCCTTGCGAAATGCGATGACGCCGATGTTCTCGAAGCCCTGGATCGCGCGCGCGAGCCCCAGCACGACCATGACTGACACCAGCCGGCGATCGCCATAAAGCCAGGCAGTCGGCGCAGCGAGACCGGCGACCACCAGTCCCATCCCGAGGCCGAACAACACGTTGAAAGTCCACACCGTGTCGAACTGCGGGCGCCCTGCGGCGGGCTGCTGGATGAGAGCGGTATCGAGACCGAAGGCACCCAGCACTTCCAGCATTGCGATCAAGGACGTCGCCAGCGCGATCAAGCCGAAATCTGCCGGCACGAGGAGGCGTGCCAGAACGACCGTGCTGATGAGCCCAATGCACCGGTCGATCAGCTTCAGCAGCACCATCCAGGCTGCGCCTGTCGCCATCTGGCTGCTGACCGATTTCGACTCAGCCACCATGTACCATATCCGCTGATCTGAACGAACCCAGTCCCGTTCCGACTGGTTGCCCTTCAAATACTAACAGCAGAATAACGGAACGCACGACCCCGCGCGCGGTGGGTGTTCAACCTTCCCGGGTGCGATCACCCGCCCCTACTATAGCTGGCGAGCCCTGCCCGGCCCGACGTCAATACCACTTGGTCTCGCCGGGCGGCCGGGTCTTGAAACGCTTGTGCGTCCAGAAGTATTGCTCGGGCATTTCGCGCACGCGCTCCTCGATGAAGGCGTTCATGCGGCGCGTGTCGGCCGCATCGTCGTCGCCCGGGAAATTTTCCCAGACCGGATAGCACCGTAGCTCGTAGCCGGCGCCGCCCGGCAGCATGCGCGTCACGCAGGGCAGCACGCGGGCGCCCGCGAGCCGGGCCATGCGCGAGAGGCCCGTGATCGTCGCGGCGGAGGCCGCGAAGAACGGGACGAAAATCGCATTGCGGGGCCCGTAGTCCTGATCGGGAAGATAGTAGAACGGGATCCCCTCCTTCAGCGCGGCGAGGGCCGGGCGCACGCCCTCCTGGCGGGATATCGCGAGCTGGTGCCCGAAGCGCGTTCTCCCCAAGAGGAGCAGCGCGTCGAAGAAAGGGTCCTTCTGCCTCGCGTAGATCCCCGCCAAGTCGATTTCACAGGTGAGGCGCGTACAGCCTGCGTCTAGGCCGACGAAGTGCGGCGCGAGCAGGACGAGCGGCCGCCCTTTGAGCGCGTGGATCCGCTCGAGTCCGACAATTTTCACGAGGCGCATCACGCGCTCGCGCGGCGCCCACCATAGAATCGAGCGTTCGAGGACGCTTCTGCCGAAGGCGCGGAAGTGCGCTTTGGCGAGTGCGACCCGCTCTTTTTCCGTCATCTCCGGCAGGCAGCGAGAAAGATTGGTCAGGCAGACCTTGCGCCGCTCGCGTCCAAGGATGTACAGGAGCGAACCGAGAGCGGCGCCGATCGGAGCGAGCAGCGCAAGGGGCAAGCGATGCAGCATCCAGGCGACGGCGGCGGCAACTCGGATCAGCAAGGCGGGCCCCTCTACCGGGCATCCGGCGGCAGCACCCCCGCCGGTACCTTGTAGCGGTTATAGCCCCACAGGTACTGCTCGGGGTGGCGGCGAATCAGGCGCTCCAGGGAGCGGTTGAGGGCGCGCACCGCAGATTCGGGCGGCCGCGGCGCGAGCATCGGTTCGGCGACGAAGCGATAGCCGCGTCCTCTGGGCAAGCGCTCGGCGTAGCACAGCAGCGCCGCAGCCCCGGTCTGCTCGGCGATCCGGCCGACAAGGGTCATGGTGTACGCGGGCCTGCCGAAGAACTCGACCCATTCACCTTCGCCGATACCGGGGACCTGATCGGGCAGCAGCCCGATCGCTTCTCCGCGTTTGAGCGCCTTCAACATCGCGCGCACGCCCCGCAGATCGGCGGGAATGCCTCCCATCGCCGGGCCGCGGCTGCGGCCGATCCGCATGAGCGGCTCGAGCACCCGGATTTTAGGTCTGCTGTACATCACGGTGATCGGCATGCGGCTCGCAACATATTGTCCGACCATTTCCCAGCAGCCGATGTGAGGCGTCACTACGATGACGCCCTTTCCGCGCTTCGCGCCGGCGTCCACGTGCTCCCATCCATTCACCTCGACCACGAGGGCGGCCACCTGTCCGAGCGGCCGCAGCCAGACTGCCGGCACTTCCATCACGCTCTTGCCCGCTTCCGCTACGGCGGCGCAGCGCAGCCGAACCCCGCTCAGCTCGGCGGCGGCGAGATTGCGTTTGAAGTCCCTCCGGTAACGCGGTGAGCCGAGGTAGACCGTCCAACCCAGGACCGCGCCCAGAGCGTGTAACAGCGGCAGGGGGAGGCGCGCCACGAGCCGCAGCAGGAATAGCATGTCTATGGGACGAAAGTGGGAGCGGAGTGGGTTGGGTGGGCTCGGGTCGCTGTGCTAGACTGGCGAACCTTTTTCGCGGGGAAAACCGCCAGCATGAGCAGCTATCTATTCACGTCCGAATCGGTGTCTGAAGGACATCCGGACAAAGTCGCCGACCAGATTTCCGATGCCGTTCTCGACGCCATTCTAGCGCAGGACAAGCACGCCCGAGTCGCCGCGGAGACTCTGGTGAAGGACAACCTGGTCGTGCTCGCCGGTGAAATCACCAAGAAGCGCGAAGCTCACATCGACTTCTCAGAGGTCGCGCGCAAGACCATCAAGCGCATCGGCTACACCGATCCGGCGATCGGCTTCGATACCCACACCTGCACGGTGATCGTCGCCTACGGCGAGCAGTCGCAAAACATCGCCCAGGGCGTGGACGAAGGCAAGGGCCTGGATCTCGAGCAGGGCGCGGGCGACCAGGGCCTGATGTTCGGCTACGCCTGCGACGAGACGCCGCAGCTGATGCCGCTTCCGATTTATCTCGCTCATCGGCTGGTCGAGCGCCAATCCGAGCTGCGCCGCGACGGGCGTATGCCTTGGCTGCGCCCGGATGCCAAGTCCCAGGTCACCATCCGGTATGTGGACAACAAGCCCGACTCGATCGAGACCGTCGTGCTCTCGACTCAACACCGGCCTGGCCTCACGCACAAGCAGATCGAGGAAGCCGTCATCGAGCAGATCATCAAACCGGTGTTGCCCAAGAATCTGGATAAGGGGCACATCAAGTACTTGGTCAACCCGACCGGCACCTTCGAGATCGGCGGCCCCAAGGGCGACTGCGGGCTCACCGGCCGTAAGATCATCGTGGACACCTACGGCGGCTCGGCCCCGCACGGCGGCGGCGCATTCTCCGGCAAGGACCCCTCCAAGGTCGACCGCTCGGCAGCTTACGCCGCGCGTTACGTCGCCAAGAACATCGTCGCCGCGGGACTCGCGTCCAAATGCCTGGTCCAGGTCTCCTACGCGATCGGCGTCGCGCGGCCCACGAGCGTGATGGTCACCACGCACGGTACCGGCAAGCTCTCGGACGAGAAACTCTCCGAGCTGGTGCAGAGGCACTTCGACCTGCGCCCGAAGGGCATCATCCAGATGCTCGACCTGCTGCGGCCGATCTACGAGAAGAGCGCCGCCTACGGCCACTTCGGCCGCGATGAGCCCGAGTTCACCTGGGAGGCGACCGACAAGGCGCGCGCGCTCGCGGCCGATTCGGGGATCAAGCAGCCGGCGATGGCCTGAGCTTTAGCCTGGGGTATAATTCCGCCCCTCCGAGGAGCGTTGCAACGAACCGCCAGGTTCGCCAGGCTCGGGGGCTCACATAGCAACGGCGCTCGCAAACTCTTTGAGCAAGGAGGGCGCGAGATGAGCGCTGTACTCAAATCCAAACAGGACTTCCACGTAGCCGATCTTGCGCTCGCCGACTGGGGCCGCAGGGAGATCGCCATCGCCGAGACCGAAATGCCGGGCCTGATGGCGATCCGCGAGGAATTCTCCGCGACCCAGCCCCTGAGAGGAGCGCGCATCTCGGGCTCGCTGCACATGACCATCCAGACTGCGGTGTTGATCGAGACGCTGCAGGCGCTGGGCGCGCAGGTGCGCTGGGCCTCGTGCAACATCTTCTCCACCCAGGACCATGCCGCCGCGGCGATCGCCGTGAAGGGCACGCCCGTGTTCGCCTACAAGGGCGAGTCGCTGGAGGAATACTGGAACTACACCCACCGCATCTTCGAGTGGCCCGACAACGCCTACTCCAACATGATCCTGGACGACGGCGGCGATGCGACGCTGCTGCTGCACCTGGGCGCCCGCGCCGAAAAGGACGCCTCCCTCATCGCCAAGCCGGCAAGCGAGGAGGAGAAGTTCCTGTTCGCCGCGATCAAGGCGAGGCTCGCCCGCGACCCGAAGTGGTATTCGACCCGCGTCGCGCAGGTGAAAGGCGTCACCGAGGAGACCACCACCGGCGTGCACAGGCTCTACCAGATGCACAAGGAAGGCAGGCTCGCTTTCCCGGCGATCAACGTCAACGATTCGGTCACGAAGAGCAAATTCGACAATCTCTACGGCTGCCGCGAGTCGCTGGTGGACGGCATCAAGCGCGCCACCGACGTGATGATCGCGGGCAAAGTCGCGGTGGTGTGCGGCTATGGCGACGTGGGCAAGGGCAGCGCGCAGGCGCTGCGCGCGCTCTCCGCCCAGGTGTGGGTCACCGAGATCGATCCGATCAACGCGCTGCAGGCGGCGATGGAAGGCTATCGCGTGGTGACCATGGACTACGCCTGCGACAAGGCGGACATCTTCGTCACCGCGACCGGCAATTTCCATGTGATCACGCACGATCACATGAAGAAGATGAAGGATCAGGCCATCGTCTGCAACATCGGCCACTTCGACAACGAGATCGACATCGCCTCCATCAAGCAGTGCACATGGGAGGAGATCAAGCCCCAGGTCGACCACGTCATCTTCCCCGACGGAAAGAGGATCATCCTCCTCGCCAAGGGGCGGCTGGTGAACCTGGGCTGCGGCACCGGGCATCCCTCGTACGTGATGAGCTCGTCCTTCGCCAATCAGACCCTCGCGCAGATCGAGCTGTGGGCCGAGTCGCAGAAAGGCTCCGGCAAGTATCCGGTCGGCGTCTATGTGCTGCCCAAACACCTGGACGAGAAAGTGGCCCGATTGCAGTTGAAGAAGCTCAACGCCCAGCTCACCGAGCTCACCGACGCCCAGGCGCGTTACATCGGGGTACCCAAGGCCGGACCCTATAAGTCCGACCACTACCGCTATTGAGCACCGCGTCGGATCATGGAGATAAACTCGATCTGGAACGATACCTACGCCGCGATCGCGCTGCACCTGGTCATCGCGCTCGCCGCAGGTGGAATCATCGGCCTGGAGCGCAGCTATCACGGCCGGCCCGCCGGCTTTCGCACGCATGCGCTCGTGTGCCTGTCTTCCTGCATGTTGATGGTTCTCACCGTCTACCAGGACACCTGGTTCTCGGCCTTGGCCCTGGACCAGGTCAGCGTCGATCCGACCCGCATGGCGCAGGGGATCATGACCGGCATCGGTTTCCTCGGCGCCGGGGTAATCATGAAAGAGGGCTTGACGATCCGCGGCCTCACCACCGCTGCCTCGATCTGGATCACCGCCGCAATCGGCATCATGATCGGCGTGGGATTCTACTTCCCCGCCGGCATCGGAACGGCGTTGACGCTCGTCGTGCTTTCGGGTTTTCGCTGGATCGAGCGCCGGATGCCGATCGAGTTCTACGCGAACCTTACGGTGGCGTTTCTTCGCAACGCCGCTATGCCCGAATCGGAGTTGCGCGCCACGGTGGAACGGCAAGGCTTCGTCATCGCGAATATGAACTACAGCGTGACGGGCGACGGGAAGACCTTCGAATACCACATGGTGGTCCATTCACCCGATCGCAGCAACACCCGCCTGCTCGCCGAGGCCCTCAACGCCCTGCCTTCGGTCACCGCGTTCCGCATTGCCCCGAGCGGCGACTGAGCCGTCGACATTGAGAGTCGAAACTCTCGTTCCGACTCATAACTCGTACGTTTCGGCCTTGCCCGCCAAGGTCGTCTCGATCAGCTTTCGCGAGAGCCGCGGCGAGAACAGCTCGATGAAGGTATAGGCATAGCCGCGCAGAGCCGCGCCGCGGCGCACCGCCACGCGGGTCGTCATGGTGCCGAACAGGTGTCCGGCCTCCAGCGCGCGCAGGTGCCGGTCGCGCTTCTCGTCGAAGGCCATCGCAGCGATGATGCCGATCCCCAGACCGAGCTCTACGTAGGTCTTGATCACATCCGAGTCGACCGCGGAGAGCACGATGTTGGGCGCGAGCCCTTGCGCCCGGAACGCTTCGTCGATGCGGCTCCTCCCCGCGAACGCGGGGTCGTAGGTCACGATCGGGTATTGCGCGAGCGTCTCGAGCGTCAGCCGCTGCTCTTTCGCGAGCGGGTGCTTCACCGGCACCACCACGCAATGGCGCCATTCGTAACCCGGCAGCGCGAGGAGCTTGGGATAGTTGTCCAGCGCTTCGGTGGCGATCGCCATGTCGGCCTCGCGCGCGATCACCATCTCCGCAAGCTGCGGCGGGTTGCCCTGCTTGATCGTGAGGTGCACTTTCGGATAACGCCGCTTGAACGCGCCCACCACCTTGGGAAGCGAGTAGCGCGCCTGGGTATGGGTCGTGGCGATGGTCAGCGTGCCCGCGGCTTGGTCCTTGAATTCGCGTCCCACCTGCTTCAGGTTCTCCGCTTCCTGCAGCAGGCGCTCGATCACCTCCACGACCGCTTTTCCGGGTTCGGTCACCGCGGCGATGCGCTTGCCGTGACGCACGAAGATCTCCACACCCAGCTCGTTCTCGAGCTCGCGAATCTGTTTGGATACACCCGGCTGGGAGGTAAAGAGCTTCTTCGCGGCTTCCGTGAGGTTGAGGCCTTGCCTGACGGTCTCGCGGACATACCTTAATTGCTGGAAATTCATAACCTTACATCATATGTTAGATGGTTATTAAATTCTAACACGAAAGTCTTTTGAGGTATTAAGTGCGGACGCTAGGATGCCTTCCTTCGACGAAAAACTTGAACATGGATTGGCTCTACTCACTCTCTGGGTTTGTGGTCGGCTTGGTGGTCGGCGTCACCGGCGTCGGCGGGGGCTCGCTGATGACGCCGCTGCTCGTGCTCGTGTTCGGCGTCGCGCCCGTCACCGCGGTCGGAACGGATCTCCTTTTTGCCGCATTGACCAAAACCGGCGGCGCATGGGCTCACGCGAGTCGCGGCAACGTCGCTTGGAGCATCGTCGGCTGGCTCGCCGCCGGCAGCGTGCCAGCCTCCGCCGTCACTTTGCTGTTGTTGCACCTGTTCGTGCCTGACCCCGGCAAACTCTCGGCGATCGTGAGCGTAGCGCTCGGTTTTGCGCTCATTCTCACCGCCGGAGCACTCCTATTCAGAGAAAAGCTTCACGCCTGGGCGGCGCGTCACGCCGCGTCCGGCCCGCGTTCGACGACCCGCTCAGCGCAGCGCACCGTCGCGCTCGGCGCGGTACTCGGGGTCTTGGTCACGGTTTCCTCGGTAGGCGCCGGCGCGCTGGGTGTGACGATCTTGTTTCTCCTTTACCCCAGCCTGGCAGTTGCGCGCATCGTCGGCACCGACATCGCCCATGCCGTGCCGCTCACGCTGGTCGCGGGCCTCGGGCACGCCGCGGCCGGGGCGGTGGACTGGCAACTGCTGGGGGCTCTGCTTGCCGGCTCCCTGCCCGGCATCTGGCTCGGCAGTGCGCTCAGCCAGAAGATCCCGGAACGGCTGCTGCGCGGCGCGCTCGCGGCGATGCTGATCCTTATCGGCGGCAAGCTCGCGTTATAGCGCCCATGTACCGTTACGACGAAATCGACCAGAAGCTCGTCGACGAGCGCGTTGTCCAGTTCCGCGACCAGACGAAACGTTTTCTCGCGGGCAAGCTCTCGGAGGACGAGTTCCGCGCGCTGCGCCTCCGGAACGGTCTCTACATCCAGCGTTACGCGCCGATGCTGCGCATCGCGATTCCCTACGGCCTCTTGTCGACGAAGCAGCTGAGAAAACTCGCGCAGATCACCGACAAGTACGACCGCGGCTACGGCCACTTCAGCACGCGCCAGAACCTGCAGTTGAACTGGCCCAAGCTCGAGCGCGTTCCCGACATCCTTGCGGAGTTGGCGACGGTGCAGATGCACGCGATCCAGACCTCGGGCAATTCCTTCCGCAATATCACCACCGATCATTTCGCCGGCGTCGCGCAGGACGAGATCGTCGATTCCTTCGTCTGGTGCGAAATCATCCGCCAGTGGTCCACGTTCCATCCCGAGTTCTCCTATCTCCCGCGCAAGTTCAAGTTCGCGGTGAACGGCGCCAAGTCGGACCGCGCCGCGGTTGCGGTGCACGACATCGGTCTGCACGCGGTCAAGGACGAGAAGGGCGAGGTGGGGTTCCGCGTGCTGGTCGGCGGGGGCCTGGGCCGCACCCCGGCGATCGGATTCGTCATCCGCGACTTTCTGCCTTGGCGGCACCTGCTGACCTATATCGAAGCCATCCTGCGTGTCTACAACCGCTACGGGCGGCGCGACAACATCCACAAGGCGCGCATCAAGATCTTGGTGAAGGAACGCGGCCCCGAGAAATTCCGCGAGGAAGTCGATGCCGAGTGGGCGCACCTGAAAGACGGCGCCGCGACGCTCGTTCCCGAAGAGATCGCCCGCATCGAAGGCCGGTTTACGCGCCCGAATTACCTGCGGCTGCCGGCCACCGATGCCCGATTCGAAGCCGCGCTCGCCACGGACCGCGCATTCGCGAACTGGCACAAGCGCAACGTCCATCCGCACAAGAAGGCGGGTTACGCCGCCGTCACACTGTCGCTGAAGAAAACCGGCGTACCGCCTGGCGACGTCACCGTCGAGCAGATGGAGAAAATCGCCGACCTCGCCGACCGTTATTCGTTCGGCGAGCTGCGCGTGTCCCACGAGCAGAACCTGATCTTTGCCGACGTGCAACTGTCCGACCTGCACTTGCTGTGGCAGGACGTCCGGGCGCTGGGGTTCGCCACGCCCAACGTCGGCCTGCTCACCAACATCATTTGCTGCCCGGGAGGCGATTTCTGCTCGCTCGCCAACGCCAAGTCGATCCCGGTCGCCGAGGCCATCCAGCAACGTTTCGACGACCTCGATTACCTGCATGACATCGGCGAGATCGATGTCAACATCTCCGGATGCATGAACGCCTGCGGTCACCATCACGTCGGCCACATCGGCATCCTCGGCGTCGACAAGAGCGGCGAGGAGTGGTACCAGATCGAGATCGGCGGCAACCAAGGCGAGATCCGGCCCGGCCGCGGTGCATCTCTCGGCAAGGTCATCGGTCCATCCTTCGCGCGCGCCGAGGTTCCGGACGTGATCGAAAAGCTGATCGAGTGCTATCTCGCGCGCCGCGACAGCGAGGCCGAACGCTTCATCGACGTGGTGCACCGCGTCGGGGCAGAACCCTTCAAGGAATCCGTATATGGCAACGCTGATCAAAGAGCGGCGCATCGTCGCGGACAGCTGGCATCTGCTTGAGCGCGGGCCGAAGGGCGAATTGCCCGAGGTGCCGGCGCGCGGCGACGTCGTCGTACCGCTCGCTCTGTGGCTAGAGCGCCGCGATGGACTACTTTCTCGCGCAGAAAAGGGGACGCTGGGTGTGTGGCTCGATGCCAACGACGGGCCGGAAGCGCTCGCCGCCGACGTGCGGAGTTTCCCGCTCATCGCGGTGAACTTTCCCAAGTTCGGCGACGGCCGCGGCTATTCGATTGCGCGCCTTCTGCGCGAGCGCTACGGCTTCAAGGGCGAGCTGCGCGCCATCGGCGATGTCTTGCACGATCATCTGTTCTTCATGTATCAGTGCGGCTTCGACGCCTTTGCGCTGCGCGAAGACCAGGACCCGCAAGAAGCGCTCTCCGCGTTCAACACCTTCAGCGACGGCTACCAAACTTCAGTGCTGCGCCCCGTGCCCCTTTTCCGCCGCCGCCTGGCCGCGGGTAAATCGTGACCGATACGCTGAATCGCAAGACCTCCGAGCTCGAACGCCTGTTGGTCCGCGTCGCGCTCGAGCACGCGCCTGCCGCCCTCGCCTCCAGCCTGTCCGCCGAGGACATGGTGGTCACCGATGTCATCCTGCGGCACAAGCTCGAAATCGAAGTCTTCACACTCGACACCCAAAGGCTGCACGCCGATACGCTCAACGTGATCGCGGCGATCCGCGCGCGCTACGGCTACGAGGTACGCGTGTTCCGTCCCGACCCCGAGTCCGTCTCCGACTACGTCGCAAACTTCGGCCGCGACGCGTTCTATGAAAGCCAGGAGCTGCGCAAGCGCTGCTGCCACATCCGCAAAGTCGAACCGCTCAATCGCGCGCTCCAAGGGAGGGAGGCCTGGATCACCGGGCAGCGCCGCGAGCAGGCCGTCACGCGCGCCGATCTGAAGCTCCAGGAATTCGACGCCGCGCGCGGCATCGTCAAGTTCAATCCGCTCGCCGACTGGAGCGAGGACGAGGTGTGGGGATACATCCGCGCTTTCGAAGTGCCCTACAACGCGCTCCACGACCAGGGCTACCGCTCGATCGGCTGCGCGCCCTGCACCCGGCCGACGGTTGCGGGAGAGGACGTGCGCGCCGGGCGCTGGTGGTGGGAGATCCGGGAAGCGCGCGAATGCGGGCTGCACGCGGCGCCCGACGGGCGGCTGGTGCGGACCCAGTCCGAGACGGAGGCGGCATGAGCGCAGTCTTGGAAAAACCGCGGCCGGAACACGGTACGCTGCCTTCGCGCAGCCACCTCGATTGGCTCGAGTCCGAGGCGATTTTCATCCTGCGCGAGGTCGCCGGCGAATGCGCGAACCCGGTGCTGTTCTTCTCCGGCGGCAAGGATTCGATCGTGTTGCTGCGCCTGGCCGAGAAGGCTTTCCGTCCCGCGAAGTTTCCGTTTCCCCTCATGCACGTCGATACCGGGCACAATTTCCCGGAGGTGATCGCCTTCCGCGACGCGCGAGCGGCGGAGCTGGGCGAGCGGCTCATCGTGCGCTCAGTCGAGGATTCGATCCGCCGCGGCACGGTCAAACTGCGCCGCTTCGATGAAAGCAGGAACGCCGCGCAGTCGGTGACGCTTCTGGAAGCGATTGCGGAATTCGGTTTCGACGCCGCCATCGGGGGAGCGCGCCGCGACGAGGAAAAGGCGCGCGCCAAGGAGCGCGTCTTCTCGTTCCGCGACGAGTTCGGCCAGTGGGACCCGAAGAACCAGCGGCCGGAACTGTGGAGCCTCTACAACACCCGCGTGGCGAAGGGCGAGCACATGCGCGTCTTCCCCATCAGTAACTGGACCGAGCTCGACGTCTGGCAATACCTCTCACGCGAGCGGCTGGAAGTGCCGTCCATCTACTACGCGCACCGCAGGCCGGTAGTGCGCCGCAACGGCCTGCTCGTTCCAGTGACGGAGATCACGCCGCCGCGTGCCGGCGAGACGGTCGAAGAGTTGTCGGTCCGCTTCCGCACCGTGGGGGACATCAGCTGCACCTGCCCGGTCGAATCCGTCGCGGCGACTGCCGCCGAGGTCATCGCCGAGACTGTGCTGACCACCGTCACCGAACGCGGCGCGACGCGTATGGACGACCAGACTTCCGAAGCGTCCATGGAGCGGCGCAAGAAGGAAGGGTACTTCTGACATGAGCTTGCTGGGCGAAATCGAGCGCAATGCGCCGGCGGTCGGGGACCTGGGCGTGCTGCGCTTTATCACCGCAGGCAGCGTGGACGACGGCAAGAGCACGCTGATCGGGCGGCTGCTGCACGACACGCGCGCGATCTTGCAAGACCAGCTCGCAGCGGTGGCGCGTGCGTCCAGCAAGCGCGGACAGGAGGACATCGACCTGTCGCTCCTCACCGACGGACTGGAAGCGGAGCGCGAGCAAGGCATCACCATCGACGTCGCGTACCGCTATTTCGCCACGCCGCGGCGCAAGTTCATCATCGCCGACACACCCGGCCACGAACAATACACCCGCAACATGGTGACCGGCGCCTCCATCGCGGACGCGGCTGTGATCCTCATCGACGCGCGCAAGGGCGTACTGACGCAGACTCGGCGCCACGCCGCCATCGCGCACCTGCTCGGCGTGCGCCACGTCATCGTGGCGGTGAACAAGATGGATCTCGTCAATCACGACGAGGCGGTGTTCGAGCGCATCCGCAAGGAATTCCTGGCGTTCGCCTCCGCGCTTGGCATAGCCGATCTGTGCTTTATTCCGATTTCCGCGCTGCGCGGCGACCTCGTCGTCGAACGTGGCGAGGCAATGGCCTGGTATCGCGGCCCGGCCTTGCTCGCCGCACTTGAGCAAATCGAGGTCGCCGACGAGGCCGGCATGTTGCCGCTGCGCTTTCCGGTGCAGCTGGTTGTGCGTCCTGGCACGGGCACAGACTTCCGCGGCTACGCCGGCCGCATCGAGTCCGGAACGCTGCTTCCCGGGACGGAGCTTGTCGCCCTGCCTTCGGGCCAGCGCACCGTCGTCCGGGACATCGTCTCGCTCGGTAAATCCCTGCCGCTCGCGGTTGCCGGAGACTCTGTTACGGTGGTTCTCGCCGATGAGATCGACGTGTCGCGCGGCGACATGCTCGCCGACCCAAAACGACCAGCGCGAACGACCAAGGCCATCGAGGCGCGCATTTGCTGGCTCTCCACCCAACTCCTGGCTGCAGGGGCTCTGCCAGCGGCCCGCTTTGTGCTCAAGCACACCACGCGCAGCGTGAAGGCAAGACTTGTTTCGCTCAACTCCCGCATCGACGTCAACACCCTCGAGCAGCAAGCGGCGCCCGCCGGGCTCGCGATGAACGATATCGCGCACGTGACCCTCGCGCTCGCCCAGCCGCTCTTCGTCGATTCTTACGAATTGAACCGCGCCACCGGCTGCTTTATCCTGATCGACGAAGTGTCCAACCAGACCGTGGCCGCGGGGATGATCGATGGGTAAAGTGTATCTAGTCGGCGCCGGCCCCGGCGCACCGGACCTGCTCACGCTGCGCGCTGCGGAAATTCTCAAGCGCGCCGAGTTCGTCTTTCACGATGCGCTGGTGCATCCGCAGACGCTCGCGCTCGCCGCGCGCGCCCGGAAAATTCTCGTCGGCAAGCGCAGCGGTCGCCATTCGACCGTTCAAAGCTTCATAAACAAGCGGCTGGTCGACGCCGCCGGCAAGCACGCAGTCGTGGTGCGACTGAAGGGAGGCGACCCCATGCTTTTCGGCCGCGCGCAGGAGGAAATCGACGCGCTGCGCAAAGCCGGAATCGAATTTGAAATCGTCCCCGGAGTGACCGCCGCGACCGCCGCGAGCGCCGAGCTCGGCGTATCGCTCACCCGCCGCGGCCTTGCCCGCCACGTCGTCTTCGTCACGCCCCGCGCGGGCAGGGGCGAGCGCGAGAACGATTGGGCGGCGGGCGTGCTCACAGCCGACACCGCAGTCATCTACATGGGCGCGGAGCTCGCCGAGGAAATCGGCGCGGAATTGATAGCGCGCGGTAAGCCGAAGGCCACGCCGCTCGTTCTGGTGGAAAGCGCAACGCTCCCGGAGCGACGCGTGCTCTACGGTACTCTGGCAGAGCTGCCTGCACTCGCCCTTGGGGCCGGCGGTGGCCCTGCGGTGGTGCTTCTCGGCGAAGTGCTGAGGGCGGCGCGTGCGGAGCCGGTCCTCACCGAGAAGATCGAGGCGATCATCAAGCGGGCTTGAATGCACCCTCCACGCTCGAGATGTCAGATCGAATCATGAGCCGACCGCCCATCCCCGACACCGTCTGGCGCTCGCCTACCGGCGAGGTCGTGTCTTGCATCGAAAAACTGAAAGTGCTCCGGGAGAATCTGGAGGAGATCCAGCGGATCTGCCAGGATGCGCTCGAGGACGCGGTACTGATGGGATGCGACGAGCGCCAGTTCAAGCAGATCCTCGGCAGGCTGGTGCAGCAGATCGAAAATCCCTACCGCGAAAAGTCGGAGTGATCGCGTTCAGGCTCGTCGCGCGAGAAAAACCGCCCAGATCGCGAACGCCACGAACGCGGCGAGCGTCCACTCCGGAATGCTGAATGAGAGCAGCGTCCAGTCGACCGCGCCGCACTCGCCCGAGCCGCGCAAGACGCGGCTCAGTCCTTCGATCGGCCCGAAGGCCGAGAGCAGATAATCGAGCGCGGGACCGCAGGCGGGCTGTTTCTCCGGCGGTAGGTGCTGCAGCCACACGTGCCGTCCCGCGACCGCGACACCGATCGCCGCGATGAAAGCGATGACCCCGCCGTAGAGCCCTGCCCCGAGCCTGCCTGCGGGGTGATGGAGGGCGGCAATCAGAAACGCGACGCCGACCGCAAAGAGCAGCAGCCGCTGGATGATGCACAGGGGGCACGGCTCGAGCGCGACGACGAACTGCAGGTAATAGCCGAAGGCGAGCATCCCGGCGCAGACGAGAAATCCGACGAGGTTTCCGATCCGCCGGGTAAGCAAGAGTCTGATCATGGAGGCAGAGCCTAGCATTAGAATGCCCGAAGCAGCACCCCATGTCCGCCGTTTTCAGGGAGCCGAGAATTGAGAGCGCGTCTTGCCCGCCAAGAAGACCTGGGCCTTACCCGTGCCGAGTTCTCGGTTCTCGCTCGGCTGTCCACTCCGGCGAAAATCCAGGGTTTTCTCGACGCGCTGCCCGCCAATTTCGAAATCGGCGGCCAGACCTGCCTGCCGGTGCGTGAAGTCCTGCGCCAGCGCCGGGCTCACTGCATCGAAGGCGCAATGCTCGCCGCGTGCGCCCTGTGGGTGCATGGCGAGCCGCCGCTGCTCATGGATCTCCAAGCCGAGCGCGACTACGACCACGTGGTGGCGCTATTCCGGCGCGGGAGCTGCTGGGGCGCAATCTCGAAGACCAATCCGCCCTTGCTGCGCTGGCGCGACCCGGTCTATCGAACACTGCGCGAGCTGGCGATGTCCTATCTGCACGAGTACGCGAACGATCGCAACCAGAAGACGCTGCGCACCTACTCCCGTCCCTTCGATCTGCGCGGGTTCGATCCGAAGCTATGGGTCACCGGCCGAAAAAACTGCTGGGAGGTCGGCGAAGCGGTCGATGAGATACGCCATTTTCGGCTGGTGACCAAGAGGCAGGCGCGGGCGCTGCGCCTGCGCGATGCCTTGGAGCGCAAGGCCGGCGCCCTTCTCGAGCATCGGCCGCCGCGAAGACGATAGACCCGCGGTTCAGTCGATTTCCAGCGCCCGGCGCACGCTCTCGATGAGCGAGGTCCGCATCAGGAACCGCTTGTGCTGCGCGGGCGCGGCGACGGTGCGCCGCAGCTCGTCGAAATGGGCTTGCCGCAGCCGCGGGTCGCGCTCCTCCAGCCTTTTCTTGTTCGCGACGGTCTGCTGCTGCACGAACTCGATGTTGATCGGCCGCCTGCGCCGCTCGTAGCGATCGAGCAATTCCTCGCCCGCCTTCCCGCTCGCGACGCTGTCCAGCGTTTCGGCGAGCTCCATCGCGTCGTGGATGCCGCAGTTAAGGCCGAGGCCTCCGACCGGATTGTTGACGTGCGCTGCGTCGCCCGCGAGGAACACCCGCCCCTTGCGGAACGATTGCGCCACGCGCTGGTGCACCCGGTAGATGTTCCGGTGCGCGACGAGCTCCATCGGGTGCTCCTCGCAGAGCTTTCGCAGCCGCCGCCGCACCGAGCCCTCAGAGAAGGCCTCGTCGTCCGTCTCGTTCTCCCGGGCGGGAAACACGGCGCGCCAGCGCCCCTTCAGGTCGTCGCCCGTGACCTTGAAGAGATTGGTCCATTCCTCGGGATCGGAGATGTAGCTGCGCGAGCAGCAACCCAGAGCACTCTGGAAATCGAACAGCGTGGTGAGCACCAGGAACCGCTCGGGCCAGGTGTAGCCCTCGAAATCGATGTTCAGGGATTTGCGCACGGTGCTGCGCCCGCCGTCGCATCCGATGACGTAATCGAATGCGTGTTGCTCTTCTCCGCCCGATCCCGCCACCGTTACGCGCACGCTGCCCGCTTCCTGTGCAACGCCCGTGACGCTCGTTCCGAGCCGCACCTCCGCGTTCGATATGGCCGAGAGGCGCCGCAGGCCGATCTCAGATAGCTTGTGCTGCTCGGTCTGCACTACATAGGGGTAAGGTGTCTCGCCGCGCAGCACCTCGTGATCGAACTCCGCGACGAGCGTCTTCGTCGCGCCGTCCCAGAACTGAAAGTAACGCGCGACAAGGCCCAACGACTGGAACTCTTCGAGGAGCCCGAGCTCGGCGAGCATCTCGAGCGTGGACGGATGCGTGGTGGCTGCGCGCGGGCTGCGGTCGATTTGCCGCTCGGCCTCGAAGAGCGTGACCCGCATCCCCTTGCGGGCGCAGGCGATTGCGGCGACGACGCCGACCGGGCCCGCCCCGACGATGCAGACCCGCGCCGTCATCGGGCCCGGCAGAGCTCAGCGCGTTCCGGCGTGCCCGCCCGGCGCGGGCAGCGCCTCGCCCGTCGCCCGCTTCGAGTGGTCGGCCGCGAGCAGGAGGTACATCGCGGGAACGACGAAGAGCGTGAACAGCGTCCCGATCGCGACGCCCGTCGCGATCACCAACCCCATGTTGAAGCGACTCACCGCACCCGCACCGCTCGCGATGAGAAGCGGAACGACCCCGAGCACCATCGCGCCCGTGGTCATCAGGATCGGGCGCAGCCGGATTCCGGCCGCTTTCTCGACCGCCTCGCGCTTGGATATGCCTTGCCTCTGCAAGTTGTTTGCGAACTCGACTATCAGGATCCCGTGCTTGCTGATGAGTCCGATCAACGTCACGAGCCCCACTTTGGTATAGATATTGAGGCTCACCGCGCCGATCCCGAGCGTACCGAAAAGGTTGACGAAGATGAGCGCGCCGCAGATCGACATCGGCACCGAGACCAGGATGATGATCGGATCGCGGAAGCTCTCGAATTGCGCCGCGAGCGCGAGAAAAATGATGATGCAGGCGAACCCCAGCGTGAAGAGCAGCGCGCTCGATTCCTGGACGTACTGCCGCGACGGTCCGGCGTAATCCACCGAATAGCCCTGCGGCAGCGCGCGCGCCCCGAGCTTTTGCATATACTCGATCGCGTCGCCTTGGGTCACGCCGATGAAGGGCACACCGGAGATCGTTGCCGCGTTTTGCTGCTGGAATCGGTTAAGCGCTTGCGGGATCGTCTTGGTCGTGATGTGCACCACCGTCGAAAGCGGGATCGAATCTCCGCTCGCGGTGCGGATATAAGTGCTGTTCAGCTGATCGGCGTTGAGGCGGTCGGTCTGCTGCACCTGCGGAATCACCTTGTACGCCCGGTCGTAGAAGCTGAAGTAGTTGACGTAGCCGCCCCCCAGGAGCGAGGACAGGGCGCCGCCGACATCCTTCATGGTGAGACCGAGCTGCGCGGCGAGCTCCCGGTCGATCACCACGGTCGACTGCGGCAGGTCGTAGCGAAGATCGTTGTCGATGAAGAAGAACATGCCGCTTTTTTGCGCTTCCTGCGCAAACGCGGAGGCGACGCCGTTCAGCTTCTCGAAGGGCTCGGTGGTCTGGATGACGAACTGCACCGGGAACCCGAAGGCCCCGGGCAGCGGCGGGGGTTGGAACAGCGCCGCGCGCAGGCCCGCGATGTGTCCGAGCTCCTGCGTGACGCCGGGCAGCAGGCGCGCGGCGGTCGCCTTGCGTTCGTTCCAGGGCTTGAGCACCATCCCGGCGAGAGTCTGTCCCGGGATGTCGAGCTGGAACACATGGTCGGTTTCGGGATGCTTCACGAAAGTCTCGTACACCGCGCGCGAATAGAGCTGGCGCTGCTGCAGCGTCGAATTCGGCGCGGCTTGCGCGGACATGATTAGAACGCCCTGGTCTTCCGGAGGAGCGAGCTCCTCCTTCGCCGTCGCCCATAGAAAATAGATAGTGCTCAGGACAATGAGCGAGAACACGGCGGTCACCGGCACCCAGTTGAGCGTGTCGTGGAGAAAATTCTCGTAGCGCCGGTGCAGCGCGTTGAAACTGCGATCGAGCAGTACGACGAGCCTGGCGTCCCAGCCGCCCGCTGCGGGGTCGTGCGGCTTCAAGAGCTTTGCGCACATCATGGGCGACAGGGTCAGCGCCACCACCGCGGATACGGTAACCGCTCCCACCAGGGTGACGGCGAACTCGGTGAAAAGCGCCCCGGTGAGCCCGGTCAGGAAGATGATCGGAAGGTACACGGCGACCAGCACGATCGTCATCGCGATGATGGGATTGGCAAGCTCGCGCGCCGCGAGGATCGCCGCCTGCACGGGCTTCATGCCCTCTTCCAGGTGGCGGTTGACGTTCTCGACCACGATGATGGCGTCGTCGACCACCAGGCCGATCGCGAGCACCAGGGCGAGCAGCGTCAGCAGGTTGATCGAGTAGCCGAGCGCGAACATGATCGTGAACGTGCCGACCAGCGAAAGCGGTATCGCCACCGTGGGAATCAGCACCGAGCGCACGGACCCGAGAAAGGCGAACACGACGAGCGTGACGATGATGAGCGCCTCGGCGAGCGTCCAGACGACCTCCTCGATCGCGCTGTTCACGAACTTGGTCGAGTCGTAGACGATCTCGCCCTGCAGCCCGTGGGGCAGCTGCGAGTGGATATCAGGCCATACCTTGCGCACGCCTGCGATCACGTCGAGCAAGTTCGCCGCGGGCGCGACGTTGATGCCGATGTAGACCGCCTTCTTGCCGTCGAAGCCCACTTCGGAATCGTAGTCCTCGGCGCCGAGCGTCACGTTGGCGACGTCGCTCAAGCGTACAACCGCTCCGCCCTGCTGCTTGATGACGAGGTTCTTGAACTGCTCGACCGAGCGGACGTCGGTCGATGCCGTGAGATTCACCTGGACCATCTGGCCCTTGGTCGCCCCGACGGCCGACAAGAAATTGTTGGCGGCAAGGGCCGCGCTCACGTCGGCCGCGGTAAGGTTATAGGCGGCAAGCTTGTCCGGGTCGAGCCAGGCGCGCAGCGCGAAAAGCTTCGCGCCCAGGATCTCGGCGGTCTGCACGCCCTCGACCGCCTGCAGCTTGGGCTGAACGACGCGAGTCAGGTAGTCGGTGATCTTGTTGGGCGCGATCACGTCGCTCGCGAAACCGATGTACATGGCGGCGAACGTCTGGCCGACCCTCACCGTGAGAACCGGTTGCTGCGAGCCCGGCGGCAGCTGGTTCAGGACGGCGTTGACCTTGGTGTTGATCTCGGTGAGGGCCTTGTCGACGTCGTAGTTGAGACGCAAGGCGGCCGTGATCGTGCTCACGCTCTGGCGGCTCGCGGAGCTCATGAAGTCGATGCCGTTCGCCTGCGCGATGGAATTCTCCAACGGCGTGGTGATGAATCCGGCGACCAGCGAGGGGTCGGCCCCGAAGTAGGTCGTGTTCACGGTGACGACCGCGTTCTGCGTTCGGGGGTACTGCAGCACCGGAAGGAGCCCTATCGAGCGCAAGCCGAGAACGAGCAGCGTCAGGCTCACCACCGTCGCGAGAACCGGCCGCTCGATAAAAATGTCGGTGAATTTCCTCATCCGGACCCCCTATTGGTCCTTGGGTTTTGGCGCCGCATCGTTCGTCGGCTGGATTGCGTTGTTGACGATCACCGGAAATCCCGAGCGCAGCTTGATCTGGCCGGCGGTGACCACCGTGTCGCCCTCCTTGATGCCCGAGAGGATCGCGACCTGGTCGCCGCGCGCTTCGCCTGTCGTGACGAACTTCTGCTGCGCGACGAGCGCGACCTTGTCGTCCTTCCCCTTGCTCTCTTCCACGACGAACACGGTGTCGCCGAAGGGATTGTAGGAGACCGCGGTCTGCGGGAGCGTGAGGAAACGCTGGGGGCCTCCGGAAGCGATCACCACGGTGGCGAACATCCCGGGAAGCAGGCTGCGCTTCGCGTTGCGCACCGTCGCGCGCACCTGTACGTTGCGCGTCGCCGGATCCACCTTGGGGTCGATCGAGCTTACCTCCCCGGGAAACTGCTGGCCTTGGAATGCGTCGGTTCTCAGCACGATTTTCTGCCCTAGCGCGATTCGGCCGAGTGATTTTTGCGGCGCGAAGAAATCCACGTATACAGGGTCGAGCGCCTGGAGCGTTACCAGCTTTGTCCCTGCATTGACGTATTGCCCGACGTCTACCGCGCGGATACCCAGCCTCCCGGCGAAGGGCGCGCGCACCAGCTTCTTGGCGACCAGCGCCCGCTGCTCGGCAACCTGCGCCTTCGCGCTTTTCAGAGTGGCGGCGTCGGCGTCGACCACGGCCTGGCTCACCGCCTGGATCGCCAGCTGCTTCTGGTCGCGATCATAGATCGTCTCGGCGAGCTCGACGGCAGCCATGAGCGACTGCAGCTTCGCCACGTCGGATTCGTTGTTCAGCTGGACCAGCGGCGCGCCTTCGGCGACCTCCTGGCCGGACTGGAAGTGGATTGCGGTAATGAGCCCCGGCAGCTCGGGCGCGAGGTCGGCACCGCGCACCGCGCGAAGCGTTCCGACCGCCTGGAACTCGCCCTGCCATTCGGTGAACTGCGCCTTGGCCGTCGAGACGGTCTGAGGCGGAATTCCCTGCGCGGAGATGCTCTTGCGTATTGCGCCTCCCAGGAACGCCTTGAAACCGAATAGCCCGCCGAACAACACCCCGACGGCCGCCAACATGATGATCATGCGCTTGGTCATAAATGCGACTCCTTGAATTCTTCCCGCAGGCTCAGTCAGCGCGCTTCGCCGCCGCTGCGCTCGCCTGCTCGCGATTCCACCAGCCGCCGCCCAATGCCTGAAACAGCGCCGCCGTGTCCGCGTAGCGCGCTGCCTGCGCCTGAACGAGCCCGATCTTCGCCTGCTCGTACTGGCGCTGCGCGTTGAAAAGCACGAGATAGCTCGCCGAGCCGAACTGCAGTTGTTTGATCGTCATCTCGAGGCTTTCGCGCGCGGCGGCCTCGGCATCGGCCTGCGCCTTGAGCGCGACCGCGTCGAACTCCAGGGCAAACAGCACGTCGGCGACGTTCTGGAACGCGCCGAGGACCGTCTGCTGATACTCCGCGAAGGCCTGGTCGTAGGCGGCCTGTGCGCCGCGTTTCCGCGCCTGGAGCTGCCCTGCGTGAAAAATCGGCTGGAGCAGGTTCGCGCCGATGTTCCAGATCAGGTTGCTCCGGTCGAACAAACTGGAAGAGCTGGTCGACGCCGTGCCGTAGCTTCCGCTCAAGGTCAGTTGCGGGAACATGAGCGCCTGCGCGACGCCGATGCGCGCGTTCGTCTGATGCAGAACGGTTTCCGCCGAGCGGATGTCCGGCCGCTGGCGCACGAGGTCCGAGGGCAGGCTGACCGGGAGGTTCTGCGGCAGCTGGAACACCGCAAGATCGAGCTCGGGCAGCCGCGCCTCGTCGGGAAACTTGCCGATCAGGACCGCAAGCTGATTGCGCGTCTGCGCGAGGGCCTTTTCGAGCGGCGGCAGGTTCGCGCGTGTCTGCGCAAGCTGCGCGCGCTGCGCGAGCACGTCCGCACGCGAGAGGGCTCCGAGCGCAAATTGCTTCTCGACCAGCTGCAGCTGGCGCTCCTGCGAATCGACGATATCGCGCGTCGCGCGGAGCTGCTCGCGCAGCGACGCCTCCCGGAACGCGGTGGTCGCGATGTTCCCCGTCAGCGAAAGGTAGGTGGCCTCGAGCTGAAAGCGCTGGAACTCTATGCCCGCCTGCAGCGCCTCGAGCTCGCGCCGCGCGCCACCGGCCAAGTCGATGGCATAGGACACGTTGACCGAAGCGTTGTACAGATTGAAGACGCTGCCGGGGATCGCCGGATTGCCCACAGACGCGCCGGAAATGCGCTGACGCCTCGCCGACAAGCCGGCGTCGACGCTCGGGTAGAGCACCGCGTACTGGGCGTTCAAGTTCTCCTCGGCCTGGCGAAGCGCAGCCTGCGCCGCTGCGAGCGTCGGATGGCCGCTGAGCGCAGTGCGCATCAGCCCGTCGAGCTCGGGCGAACCGAAGAGCGTCCACCACTCGGCCGAGATCTTCGCCCCCACCTCGAAGCGCTGCACCTCTCCGCCGCGCACCGGGGCTGCTGCGGTCCGCTCGGGCTGCGGCCTTTCGGTGTAGAGGCCGACTGCGGGAACATTGGGCGCACGGTAGTCAGGGCCCACCGCGCAACCCGACAAAAGGGCGCCAGCGGCGAGCGTCATCCATCTGCAGAGAGAAATGAATGAGTTCATCTCTTTTCCCTTGAGCGCTTTGTCTCGTTCTTTGGGCTGAGGCCGATGACCAGGGCGCGAACCGCCTCCCGCAAACGGCGATGTGCCTTGGCTTCGCCCCCGGAACCTCCGTGGAAGAAATGGTCGCCCAGCGCGGTGTTGAAACTCGCGGCGAGCATCAGGTTGGCGACCGTCTCGGGCACGGCGGCGGGCGCCACCCGCCCCAGCTGCTGCTCGGCCCGCAGATAGGCCGAGATCACCGAAGTCGAGCGCGCCGGCCCCATGGAGCGCTCATTCATCATCTTGCGCACACGGGCAAGCAGCTCCTGGTCGGCGAAGAGCGAGCATACGAGCGGCACGATCCGGAAATGAAAGGCGAACGCGCTCTCCAGTACGCGCTCGAGATTCTTCTGCACCGTGTTCTGCCCGATCTGCATGGGGAGGCTCTGCAGCACCTCGGGAAAATCGCCGAGCTGGTGCAGCACCACCGAGAGCATCAGCTCGGCCTTGTCCTGGAAATGATGGTAGAGCGCGCCTTCGGCGACTTTCGCCGCGCGTGCGATGTCGCGCGTGGTCACGCAACCGAGCCCCTGCGAGCACAGCAGCCGCTCGGTCGCGCCGATGAGCTTTTCCCTCTGGTCGATCGCCGGGGAACGGGAGCTAACGCGGGCTGCAGCAGGCCTTGCCATGCGGGATAGGGCGGGAGTTGGAGTTCGAATTGAGCGAGCGCTCACGAATTATGAGCGATTGCTCAACGCGATGTCAAGCACGGCCGCGGCCGTTCGGGCCGCGGTCTATTTCGGAGGCAGCGGGGCCTGGTTGTACGGCTGCTTGGGTTCCCGGTCCGGCGGCAGGTAGGCTTGAGCGTGCTGGCCCGCCGGGCCCAGGCTCTTGATGTACCGGTACATGGCGCGAAGGTCGGGCTCCGTCGTCTCCTTCATGCTCCACCACGGCATGGGGGGGCGCGGCTTGAACGTCTTGATATACACGACCCAAGTATCTTCGGTCATCGCCGGCACGGTCAGCCGAAGATTGGAGGCGTACGTCGTCCCCCAGGGACCGCGCCATCCGAGCGGCCCGCTCCCGAGGAGCCAGTCCTTTTCCGGAACGTCGCCCTCCCTGGGCGCGTAGCCGGCGGTATGACAGTTGTTGCAGTGGCCGGTGAGAACCATGTAGCGGCCGCGCTCGATTTGTCCCGAGCCGGCCCCCTGCGCCTGCGCACTCATGGGTGCGAGAACCAACGCTACCGCCCCCCAGAAAGCGCAGCCGTATCGCATCGCTCCCCTCCTTCGTGTCGGCTCAAGCGGCGGCGCGGCTCTTCTGCTTCTGCTGCGCTGCCTTGGCGTGCATCGAGGCGTAGGCTCCGTGCGCCGCGGCCTCCGCGTCTCCGACGTGCACCGGCATCCCCATGTCGGAGAGCACCGAGCCGAGCGCCGACAGGCACAGCATCACGTTGTCCGGGCGGCAGGAGTAGCCCATGATTCCGATTCGCCAGATCTTGCCGGCGAGCGGACCGAGTCCCGCGCCGATCTCGATGCTGAACTCGTTCAGCAGCGTCTTCCTCACTTCGGCCTCGTTCACGCCCTCCGGACAGCGTACCGCGTTCATTTGCGGCAGCTGGTACTGCTCCTTCACCAGGAACTCGAGTCCCATCGCTTCGAGCCCTGCCTTGAGCGCGTTGTGATGGCGCTGGTGCCGCGCCCAGGCGTTCTCCATGCCTTCCTCGCGCAGCAGGAGCAGCGCCTCGTGCAAGCCGAAAAGCGAATTGGTCGGCGCGGTATGGTGATAGGTGCGGATGCCGGCGCCCCAGTAGCCGAGCAGGAGGTTCATGTCCATGAACCACGAGTGGATCTTGTCTTTGCGCGATCTTACGTAGTCGACCACGCCCTCGGAGAAGGAAACGGGCGACAGCCCCGGCGTGCACGACAGGCACTTCTGGCTCGCGGAGTAGATCGCGTCGATCTCCCACTCGTCCGTGCGCACGGGCGATCCGCCCAGCGTGGTCACCGCGTCGACGATGGCGAGCGCATCGTGCTCGTGCGCGATTTTCACGAGCGTCTTCGCGTCGGACCGCACCCCCGTCGAGGTCTCGCCGTGCACGAAGGCGACCAAGCGCGCCTCGCGGTTTTTCTTCAGCGCATCCTCGAGTTTCTGCGGGTCGACCGGCGCGCCCCACTCGTCCTCGACGACGACGGCCTTGCCCCCCGCGCGCTCCACGTTCTCGATCATGCGCCCGCCGAACACGCCGTTTCTGCACACGATCACCTTGTCCCCGGGCTTGACGAGGTTGACGAAGCAGTACTCCATACCGACCGAGCCGGGCCCCGAGATCGGGAAGGTGAGCGGGTGCTTCGTCTGGTAGACGTAGCGCAACAATCCTTTGAGGTCTTCCATCATCTCGAGGAAGACCGGGTCGAGGTATCCGATCGCCGGCTGGCTCATGGTAGTGAGGACGCGCGGGTGAATCTCGGTCGGGCCGGGACCCATGAGCGTCCGCTGCGGCGGATGGAACGAGCTGATGCGTTTGGCGGGTGCGAAATGGTCCATGGCTTCCTTTCCCGAAAGGGGCGACCCGAAGAGAACGTCGTCGGGACGCGATTTGACTTTCACCGGCTTCTTGACGGAAGCCTCGTCGAGCACCTCGACGGCCTGGATGCCGCCTTGGGTGACGCGCTCGACCTCGGTCGCCCAGCGCGCCGGCACATAGCCGGACTTGACCCAGTTGTTGACGACTGCACGATCGAGCCCGAAGGCCCGCGCGACTTCCGCTTGGCTGCCGAAGATTTCTACGAGGCGGGTCGCGCAGGTCATGGTCGGGGTCCCGCAAAAAGACTAACATGTCAAAATGAATTTGACAAACGAAAGGAGACTCCGCTCGGACTACGGCACGGCTAATCGAGCCGCATGCCGATCCTGCGGATGAGACTCCCGAAGCGCTCGTACTCCTCGCGAAGGAGCTGCTCGTATTGCTCGGGCGTCGTACCGGCGGGCTCCATGCCGATCCCGGCCATGCGCTCGACCACCTCCGGCGACTTCACCGCGGCGCTCACGGCATGGCTAAGCCGCGCGACGGTCTCGCGCGGCGCGAGGCGACGAACACGCCCAGGGGAGCGGCCATGTCGAAGTCGGGCGCCACCGTCTCCGCGACCGTCGGTATCTCGGGTGTGAGCTTTGAGCGGCGCGCCATGCTGAAGGCGAGCACGCGCAGCTTTCCGCTCTTGATGGCGCCAGCCGGCCGGGTAGCCGATGAACCCGAGCTCCGGCCGTACGCCGGGTTTGAGACGCAGGCGCGGCGGCGGTGGCGCGCCGCGCGCAATGACGCCAGAGCCCTTCCAGGTGCGCGTGCCCTCGGTGGGATGGGTGATGCGCCCGCCCGCCGCGACCTCTTGCGGGTCATCTTCGAACGCGGGATTGCCTTCCAGCACGAAGCGCAGGCGTGACACCCACGATGTCCGCGGTCCGGTCTCGCCGTCGGGGATGCGCTTCATGCGAGCACCGAGGAGCGGCCCCACCGTGCGAAACACCTCCTCGCTGTCTTTCAGACCGACGCTGCCCACGAGCAGCACTTCCCCGGGGGAGGGCGAATCGGGCTTCACGCCCTCAATTCTAATGGGCGCCGGTGACGCAGGTTACCGAAAAAGGGGGAACGGGCTAAAGAGCGTGCTTGTGCGCAGCGCCCTCGTTGGCCGGTGACGCGAACGCGCGCGCCGGGCCGACGCGGCCTACCAGAGGCAGCTTGAGCGAGGGATCGAAAGGATTGATCCCGAAGCTGAGTCCCAGCAAGTTCACTTCGAAGCCCTCGACCGCGCTTGCGGTGAAGGCGGCGAGCCCGAACAGCGAAAACTGGAAGCCGCGTCCGCTCGGGGCGCGCCCCACGAGTTTCCTCCCGGAATAGTCTTTGCCGATCGCGGTCGGCGGCAAATCGGCTTCCAGCTCGGGCACCGCGCGCAGTACCCAGGCGGTGAAAGTGTTGGAGTTCGGACCGGGCCACATGGTGTATTCGCCGGCCCAGGGATAGGAGCGCGCGGCCCTGTCGATGCGCGCGATGAGCTCTTCGACGTCCGCACCGCGTTTTTCGGCGACGAGCTCGGGCGCCGATCCGAACCAGCGCATGTCGGGTGCGCGATGCCGCACCACGAGCGCGGTGTCCTGCGAGCGCAGCCGCCAGCCGATGATCTCGTACACGGTGTATTCCGCTGCGGCAGCCGGTTTCACGGCGATCCAGGTGTGCACGCCGAAAACGCCCCGCCATCCGACGACGCGGGCTGCGTAGACCTGGATGATCGCATCGCGGGTGGTCACAGGGTCGGGCGCGAGTCCTACCCGCTCCTGGCTCGCACTGCGCCAGTCCTGCGCGGTGACTCGGCCCGCCATCGCGGCGGCAAGCGCAACTGCGCCTACGACGAGGATAAAGCTGACGATGCCCACGTGACGCCTCATTGATGTTTCATTGCCCGTTTTACAGATAGAGCGTGACGGTTTCATTTCGTTCAACGGGGCCGAAAGGGGAGGGTTGGCGCCGCCGGGAGGCGACGTTCGGTAATATTCCACGTCCGGCGTTCTAGTCGAACGCCTTGTCGCCGTCGCCAGACGTTTTTCCGGTCGCGCGCACCGCGGCGAAGTCGAAGAGCTTCCGGTCCATGAGGTGCGAGGGCACGAGATCCGAAAGCGCTCGAAACATGGATTCCACCCGGCCGGGATGGCGCTTTTCCCACTCGCGCAGCATCTCCTTGACCTGCTTCCGCTGCAGCGTCGGCTGCGAGCCGCAGAGATCGCACGGAATGATCGGGAATCCCCGCACCCTGGCGTAGGCTTCGAGGTCCGTCTCGGCGACGTAGGCGAGCGGCCGGATGACGACGTGTTCGCCGTCGTCGGACTGCAGCTTCGGCGCCATGGCCTTCATCTTGCCGCCGAAGAAGAGGTTGAGGAAAAACGTCTCCAGGATGTCGTCGCGGTGGTGGCCGAGCGCGATCTTGGTCGCGCCTACCTCGCGCGCGACCCGATAGAGGACGCCGCGGCGCAGCCGCGAGCACAGCCCGCACATCGTCTCGCCGTCGGGGACGACGCGCTTCACCACGGAATAGGTATCCTGCACCTCGATGCGGTAGGGAACGCCGAGCGAGTCGAGGTAGTCGGGCAGCACCCGCTCGGGGTACCCGGGGTGGCGCTGGTCCAGGTTGACGGCGATGAGGTCGAAGGAAACCGGCGAGCGCCCGCGCAGCTTCAAGAGCACGTCGAGCAGCCCGTAGCTGTCCTTGCCGCCCGAGAGGCACACCATGACGCGGTCGCCCGCCTGGATCATGCCGTAGTCGCCGATCGCCTCGCCGGCGAGCCGGCACAGGCGTTTTTCGAGCTTTCCCGCCTCGAAGCGCTGCTTGCGGGTGAAGTGGATTTTTTCGGGCGCGTTCATATGTTGATGCTCCTGCCTCCATCCACGGCGATGATTTGCCCCGTAACGTAGGGCGCTTCCGCAATCAGATAATAAACGGCGCGGGCGACGTCGTCCGGGTCTCCGGTACGCCGGAGCAAGGTGTGCGAGACGATGCGCTGGCGCGTCAGGTCGTCCCAGGACCCGTCCTCGGGCCAGATGATGGCGCCGGGCGCCACGCCGTTCACGCGCACGTCGGGCGCGAGCTCGCGCGCGAGCGAGCGCGTGAGACCCGCGAGGCCCGCCTTGGCGATCGAGTAGATCACGTAATTCTTGAGCGGCCGGTCGACGTGGATGTCGGTGATGTTGACGATCGCCCCGCCGGTCTTCTTGAGGTGCGGCGCCGCGGCTTGCGAGAGAAAAAGCGGCGCCCGGAGATTCGCGCCGATGAGGCTGTCCCACGTCGCCTGGGTCATCTCGCCCACCGGGGTCGGAAAGAAGGTCGAAGCGTTGTTGATCAGCGCGTCGAGCCTCTCGAAGCGACCGACCGTGTTCCTCACGATTTCCGGCAAACCCGTGAGATCGAGCAAGTCGGCCTGAATCAGCGCCACGGAATCGGCGCGCGCGGCGTTCAACTCGGCGCGCAGCGCCCTCGCCTCGCGCTCCGATCCCCGGTAATGCAGCATCAGGTTCGCGCCCTCGCGATGCAGGCGGCGGGCGATCGCTGCTCCGACGCGCTTCGCGCCGCCGGTGACGAGCACAACTTTCCCTGAAAGGGGTTCGCTCATGGCCTAGAATGATACCGGAATACTCTTTCCATTCCCGCGAGATGGCACTTCCCGAGCCTACGCCCGAAGCGCGCGCGCACAGCAATCGCGTTGCCGAGCACATTCGCGGCGAAATCGCGGCGAGCGGCGGCTGGATCAGTTTCGCGCGCTACATGGAGCTCGCGCTCTACGCGCCGGGACTCGGCTACTACAGCGCGGGCGCGAGAAAACTCGGCAAAGCGGGGGATTTCGTGACGGCCCCCGAGATTTCGCCGCTCTACGGGCTGACGCTCGCGCGCCAGGTGAAACAGGCGCTCGAGGCGGGGTTCGAGGACGTGCTCGAGGTGGGCGCAGGGAGCGGCGCGCTCGCCGCGACGCTGCTCGAGGAGCTCGAGCGCGCGGGAAACGTGCCGCGCAACTATCTCATCCTCGAGCTCTCGGCCGATCTTCGCGAGCGAAGCCGGGATACGCTCGCCGCGACAGTGCCGCACTTGCTCGAGCGTGTGGCCTGGCTCAATCGCCTGCCTCCCGTGTTTTCCGGTGTCGTGCTCGGCAATGAAGTGCTCGATGCGATGCCCGCCCACGTGGTGCGCGTTCAGGGCGAAAAGCTGGAGGAAGGCGGTGTCGGCGTGCGGAACGATCGTCTCGGCTGGTCGTGGCGGCTCGCTTCCGGCGGGCCGCTAGCTGCCGCGCGCACGCTCAAGCTCCCCGAGGGCTATCGCACCGAGATCCAACTCGCCGCGCAGGGCTTCATACGTTCGCTCTCGGGCGTGCTAGAGAAAGGCGTGGCGTTTTTCGTCGATTACGGTTTTCCGCAGAAGGAGTACTACCATCCGCAGCGCAAGGACGGGACGCTCATGTGCCATTACCGCCACCACGCGCACGCCGATCCCTTTTTCCTTCCGGGCTTGCAGGACATCACCAGCCACGTCGATTTCAGCGCTATTGCCGGCGCCGCGCACGAGGGCGGGCTCGAAGTCGCCGGCTACGCCAGCCAGGCGCAGTTCCTCGTCAATTGCGGCATTACCGAGGTGATGTCGCGCACGCCGGCGGAGGACGGCGCGAAGTTCCTTCCCCTCGCCAACCAGGCGGACCGATTGATGAGCCCGGCGGAGATGGGCGAGCTCTTCAAGGTGATCGCATTCGCTCGCGGGTTCTCCCGGCCTTTGCTCGGCTTCGGCGAAGGCGACAGGCGAAGTGCGCTGTAAGGTGTAACCTATCCCCCCCGACCAAGGCGGGTCAGGCGCTAGAGGAGACTGCGATGGAAGCTGCGCAAGCGCAATGGGTCAAGGTCCATCCGCTGGTCGTGCGCGTCACCCACTGGATCAACGCCTTCGGCATCCTCATCATGGTCGCGAGCGGCTGGCGCATCTACAACGCGTCGCCCCTTTTCGCGTTCAGGATCCCGAACGAGCTCACACTCGGGGGCTGGCTCGCCGGCGCGCTGCAGTGGCACTTCGCCGCGATGTGGCTGATCGTGATCAACGGCATCGTATATCTGACTTACGGCATCGTCTCCGGACACTTTCGCAGAAAGCTATTTCCGCTGACGCCAGGCGCGGTGTTTCGCGACATGCTGCGGGCGTTGCGCGGCCAGCTCGCACACGAGGATCTTTCCGTGTACAACGCCGCGCAGCGCGCAGCCTACCTCGCGATCATCCTGTGCGCGATCGTGCTGGTTCTCTCGGGCCTCGCGATCTGGAAGCCGGTCCAGCTGCAGGAGATCACGGCGATTTTCGGCGGCTATGAAAGCACGCGCGTCGTGCACTTTCTCGCGATGGCTCTGTTGGTTCTGATCGTAGTGGTGCACGTCGCGATGGTGATTCTCGTGCCGCGCACTTTCCCCACGATGATCACGGGCCGCGCAAGGAGGACATCATGAAGAAACGGACGATGGAGACAAGTCTCGCCGGACATTCGCCCGGGCTCGTCCGCTCGATCGAGCGGCGGCTGTTCCTGAAGCAAGGCCTCTCGCTCGGGGCGCTCGCGCTGCTCTCGGGCTGCGATCCGACCGACGACGAAGGGGTGCAGAGCCTGCTCAAGGGAATGTCGCGCTGGAACGACCGCGCTCAAGGCTGGCTCTTCAATCCGAACAAGCTCGCGCCGGAATATCCCGAGAGCGCAATCACCAAGCCTTTCCCCTTCAACGCCTTCTACAGCGAGGAAGAGGTCACGCTCGTGGACGGCAAGGACTACAAGCTGGAGCTCGAGGGCCTGATCCGCGAGAAGAAACCCTGGACGCTGCCTGAGCTCTACGGCCTGCCGCAGACCTCTCAGATCACGCGCCATATCTGCGTCGAGGGCTGGAGTGCGATCGGCAAGTGGAGCGGCGTGCGCTTTTCGGATTTCCTCGCACGCGTCGGCGCCGACACTTCCGCAAAATACATCGGCTTCACCTGCGCCGACGACTACTACACCAGCATCGACATGGCGACCGCACTCCATCCACAGACGCTCCTCACCTTCCGGTTCGCAGACCAGGTCCTTCCGCCGAAATATGGTTTTCCCATGAAACTCCGGATCCCCACCAAGCTCGGCTTCAAGAACCCGAAGCACATCATGTCGATGTTCGTCAGCAACGAGTTTCCCGGAGGGTACTGGGAGGACCAGGGCTACAACTGGTTCAGCGGCAGCTGATGAAACCGCTTGAAATCGCCGCGCTGGCGACGTTCCTTGCGGCAGGCGCCGGCGCCTCGGCCGCGGACGCACCTGGGAAGCCCATGAAGATGGACGAGCCCATGCACGGCGAGATGAAGAAAGAAAGCATGAAGAAGGGCGATGTGAAGAAGGCCGCGAAGAAGAAGGAGCGAGAGATGAAGCCGATGATCGAGAAGGAAGCAGCCGGATCGACGAAGAAATAGGCGCGCGGCGCCGCTTTAGCGCGGGTCGAGCGTCATGAAGAGGTTGTTCAGCGACTCGGCGAGCGTAGGGTGCGCGAAGATCGCTTCCTTGATCGCGGGGAAGGGAAGCTTCCCCATCATCGCGATCTGCATCATCGACATGATCTCCCCGCCTTCGACGCCGAGAACGGTGCAGCCGAGAATCTGTTGCGTCTTTGCGTCCACGATCGCCTTCATGAACCCGCGCGTCTCGCTCATCTCCAGCGCCCGGGCCACGCCTCTCATCGACAGTTTCGCCACGCGGTGGTCGATGCCGCGTCTTTGCGCCTCGGTTTCGTTCAGCCCTACCGTTGCGAGCTGCGGATCGATGAACATGCAATTGGGCACCAGCCGCCCTTCGATGGTCGCGTTGCCGCCGTTCAGCCAGTTCTCGCGCAGGATGCGGAAATCGTCGTAGGAAATGTGGGTGAAGGCAGGGCCGCCCTTGACGTCGCCGATGGCGTACACATCCGGCACGTTCGTTTCCAGTTTCGAATTTACCTTGATGAAACCCGACGCGTCGGTCTCGACGCCGGCGGCGCCGAGGTTGAGGCGGTCGGAATTCGGAACCCGGCCGAGCGCGAGCAGCAGGTGGCTGCCCGAGATCCTCCTCGAGCCCTTGCCAGTCTCGAGCACCACGCGCACGCCCGTTCTGATCTTTTCGAGACGCGTCACCTGCGTCGAGTTGAGAATCGCGATTCCGTCTTCCTTGAGGATTTTCTCGACCTCGGCCGAAACGTCAGGGTCTTCGCGCAGAATCAGCCGCGGATCGCGGTTCACGACCGTCACGCGCGCACCGAACCTTCGGAACATCTGGCAGAACTCCAGGCCGATATAACCGCCGCCGAGCACGATGAGATGCCTGGGCAGCTCGGTCAGGTCCATGATGCTCGATGAATCGAGGAAAGGGATCCTGTCGAGCCCAGGGATAGCCGGCGCTGCGGCCCGGCCGCCTGTATTGATGACGATGCGCTTGCCTTCGAGTTCGCGCGTGCCGCCGCTTTCCAGTTCCACGACGACGCGCTTCGCGTTCTTGAATCGGGCCTCGCCGAAGATCAGTTCGATATTGGCGGCTTTCTCGAGCGTCTTCTGAACGTAATTGCGGAAGCTCTCGACCATACGGCGCTTGCGCTTGTACACCCGACGCATGTCCACCGTCACGGGACCGGTGCCGACGCCGTAGTCTTTCGAGCGCCGAGCGAGATAAGCGACGCGAGCGCTGGCCACCAGGGTCTTGGTCGGCGTGCAGCCGACGTTGATGCAGGTCCCGCCGACGTGCTCGCGCTCGATCACCGCGATTTTCCAGCCAGCGCGAGCGAGCGCCAGCGCGAGCGGCTTCGCCGATTGCCCGGTGCCGATGATGACCGTGTCGAACTGAGCAGTGCTCATGAAGCCTCCTTTAACTCGACATCCGACCGCGTTCCCTGCGGCCGATGAACGTGACTTCCAGGTCAGTATAATCGCGGCATGCCGCGCATCGCCGCGTTCGTTTTCGCTGCCGCGCTTGCCGCCGCGCCCGCGTGCGCGCAGGATGCGACCCAGCTCGTCGATCAGGCAAAAAGACGCTGGGCCGAGAGCCCGCACGGTCAGATGCTCGAGCGCATTCTTCCTCCCACGTTCGAGCTGCACCAGCTTCCCGAGCGCCGATCCCGCGGTGCGCGCCTCGTCGTCCGGTACTGCGTCCAGTGCCACAACCTTCCCAATCCGGCGATGCACCACGCGGCGAAATGGCCGGCGATATTCGAGCGCATGGTGGTGCGCATGCGCGGCAAGGGCAACCTCGGCGAGCTGATGGAGGACATGATGGCGGGCGTGGAGGCGCCGAGCGTGGATGAAGCGGGAGCTCTGCTCGCCTATCTCCAGAAGCACGCTCAGCGGCCGCTCGACCCCAAGAAATATCCCGCAGTAAACCGGCCCGAGGGGCAATCGTTCAAGCTCGCCTGCCAGCAGTGCCACGTGCTGCCGGACCCGCGGCGTCACACCGCGTCGGAGTGGCCCGCGGTGGTCGAACGCATGGAAAAGAACATGAAGTGGATGAATCGCGTCGTCGGCAGCCGGCCCGAGCCCGACGAGCCGCGGCTGAGAGTCGAGGAGATCAACGCCTTCCTCGCCAAGTACGCGCGCAAAGGCTGATCACGAAGGAACCGCCATTCCGCGCTTCACCGCCGGTCTCGCGCCGATCGCGCCGAACCAGCGTTTCACGTTCGGATAAACATTCAAGTCGGTCTTGTGCCACTCGTAACGCGCGACCCAGGGATAGGTGGCGATGTCCGCGATCGAATACTCGGCGGCGAGGTACTCCGCCTCGCCCAGGCGCCGGTCGAGAACAGCGTAGAGCCGGTCTTTTTCCTTGGTGTAACGTTCGATGGCGTAAGGCACCTGCTCTTTCGCCGAACGCAGGAAATGGTGCACCTGGCCGAACATCGGGCCGATGTGGCCCATCTGGAACATGAGCCATTGCAGCGCCAGGTATTTGCCGCGGTCGCTCCGTGGCAGGAATTTCCCGGTTTTCGCCGAGAGGTAGATGAGGATCGCGCCCGATTCCATCATCCGCATGGGCTTTCCGTCGGGCCCGTCCGGATCGACGATAGAGGGAATCTTGGCGTTGGGGTTGATGGCAACGTAATCGGGAGCGAACTGATCGCCCGCGCCGATGTTGATTTTGTGGACGTTATACGCGAGACCGCATTCCTCCAGCATGACGGAAATCTTGCGACCGTTGGGCGTGCTCCAGGTGTAGAGCTCGATCATCGTTTTCCCCGGGGAGTTTTGGAAGCCGCGCAGTGTATCGTGAACCCCGGTAAAGTAAAGCCATGCTGAAATGGCTGCTGGCGGTCGCGATCGCCCTTGTCGTGCTCACGGTGCTTTCGCCGTGGCTGTCGAAATACGGCCTGGGCCGGCTGCCCGGCGACCTCACCGTGCGCTACAAAGGGCGGCTCTATTACCTTCCCTTCGCCACCACGATCGTGCTTTCGCTCGCCCTGACGCTGCTCGCGCGGCTCCTCTGAACGGGCTCGGCTTCCCTCGCGGCGAGGCGCTTCTCGAGCGCAGCGAGCTTCTTCTTCATCGCGGCGCCCTCGAACATCTGCGGGTTGGAGGGCGGATACCCCTCGGCCCGTTCCCGGTCGTCTACCGTTTCTTTCGCAGCCTCGAACGCCTCGGCAAACGAGAAGGTGTCGCGCAGCGCCTCGTCGTAGAACGCCTGGCTGAACCAGGTGTAGTCGCTCTCGTAGTCGCAGCCGAAGGAGGAGTGGAACGCGTCCGCGGCGGTGATGATGAGGGTGTTGTCGTCCTTGAGCGGTTCGATGTATCCCCCGGAGAAACACGCCGAGATCACGATCACCTTCCACTTGATGCCGCTGTCGGCGAGCATGCGCGCGAGAGCGCTCGGGGTGAGCTGCGCGAGCTCGAGCGGTGGGAGATCCAGCACAAGTCTGTAATCATTGTCCCCGTGAGTGGCGATGTGCAGGAGCACGATGTCCTCGTCGGTATTGATCACGTCGCCGAGATGCGCAAGCGTGGCGCGCAGGTTGCTGGCCGTGGCGATGGGATAATTCTTCAGGGTCGCGGTATTGTTGATGAGCGCGATCGACCTTCCCGCGGCGTCGAAACGCTCCTCGAGCAGCTCCTTGACCGAAACCACCTCCGAGTAGAAAGTGTCCTGCCCGCTGTCGCCTGCAACTCCGACGAAATACAGGTCCACGACGCCGTGCCGCTCCGGGCTGAGCGCGGCAAGCTGCTCATCGAGCAGGACCCCCTGCCGGTGGAACACTTCCTCCTGAGTCAGCCGCGGACGCGCAGCTCCGGCTCCGTCATCCCGGGCCGCGATCCAAAGCTCGCTGCGCGGAAAAACCGCGACGAGGATCGCGAGGAGCCCCGCAAAAAGGCCGAACGCGAGCACCGAAGGACGGCCGCGCCATCCGGTGAGGACGTAAAGGGTGCGCGGAAGCACGGCGAAGCCCCACACGACAAACGCCCAATACACGGCGTCCGCGTCGAGTTCGACCGCTCCCAGGCGCATCGCCGCCTGGACCGCGGCTCCAGCGACTTCGAAAACGGGGTCCGTCGCGACGAGCAATACCGCGAACGCCAGGGCGAGCTGCGCTTCGCGAAACACTCTCGCGGCAAGAAGACAGGTGCCGAGCACGAGCGGGATCTCCGCGAGCCCGGCGGTGAGCGCGCCGAAATCGACGGTGCCCGGAAAACCCGCGCGCAGCATGCCCCCGACGAGCCAGAACCCAAGGCTCACGAACACCAGCGCCGCGTACTGCCCGATCGAGATGCGGAAGTCGAGCGCACGCACCGGCAGGAAAAGCGCAAGGCGCGTGCCGGCGAGGAGATTCTGCTTGAGATCGTCCCACGGCATATCGGTTTCGGATCGAGGTTCCATCTCAGACCAATCCTTCGATTGCGGCGATCCGCGCGCGGCGCAGCTTTGCGGCGATATCGGATTTCGCGCTCCGGGCGGCGATTTTCGCGGCATCGACCCCGGCAGCCGCGGCGAGCGCCCGCCGCAGGACCACGCGCGGCATGTAGGGACTTTCCGTCCAGCCGCGCTCGCCCCGCTCGACGCAGGCGAGGACCGCGAGCAGCTCGTCGAAGCGCTCGGACCTGCGCAGGGCGTCGCAATGCTCAAGCAGCGCAAGCAGGTCCGGCGCACCCAGCGTGGGGGCGTGCTTTATCGTCTCGCCGTGCTGCCGGGCGAGCAGGGCAAGGTCACGGCAGTCGCCGGGCGCCTTGAGGCGCTCGCTCAGCGCGCGCGTCGCCCGGACGGTGGGCGCGCCGCAGGCGACCAGAGCGAAGCGCGGCGCGAGGCCCAGCCGCTCGGCGGCGGCGCACTCGAGCGAGCGGACGAGAACGCGGGCGGCGTCGTTCGCCGGGCGGCCGTGTT
Organism: Betaproteobacteria bacterium; assembly: GCA_005881575.1. GTDB lineage: Bacteria > Pseudomonadota > Gammaproteobacteria > Burkholderiales > SG8-39 > VBDM01. The sequence goes on along the minus strand of VBCA01000006.1, from coordinate 20,668 downwards.
CAAAAGCGAGGTTCAACTCGGGAAGCAGCTTCTCGAGGAGCCCCGCTTCGGCGAGGACCGGGAACATGAGAGCCGCATCGCCCTCCATCAGGCCCCTGGAGAACTCCTGCCACACGCGCTCGGGCACGAGCGCGTCCGCCTCGCCGTTTGCGACCATCGAGCGCATCAACGCCATGGTCTCGGGCGCGACCGCAAAACCGAAGCGCGCAGCAAAGCGCGCGACCCGCAGGATCCGCACCGGGTCCTCGACGAACGCGGGGCTCACGTGCCGCAGCAGCCCGCGCTCGAGATCGGCCGCGCCGCCGAACGGATCGATGAGCTGCCCGGCCTCGTCGCGCGCTAATGCGTTGATGGTCAGATCGCGCCGCGCGAGGTCTTGCTCGAGCGTGACGTCGGGCGCGGCGTGGATCTGGAAGCCCTTGTAGCCGCGCGCGACCTTGCGCTCGGTGCGCGCGAGAGCGTGCTCCTCGTGGGTTCGCGGATGCAGGAACACCGGGAAATCCTTGCCCACGGGCTTATAGCCGAGTCGCACCATCTCCTCCGGCGTGCTCCCGACCACGACGTGGTCGCGATCCGCCACGGGTAGCCCGAGGAGCTCGTCGCGCACCGCCCCGCCGACGGCGTAAATCTTCACCGGAACCTGCCTTTCAGGGCCCCATCTCGAACTGCGGCAGCGTCTCCGCCTCGGCTCTTGCGGCCGCGCGCCATTCCTGCATCGGCGGCAAGGCGAGCATTGCGTCGCAGTAGGCGCGCGCCGCCGGCGCGAGCGGCACCGCGTAGCCGACGAAGCGCCACACGACCGGCGCGTACATGGCGTCGGCTGCTGAGAAACGGCCGAAAAGGAACGGGCCGCCCGTCCCGTGGCGCTCGCGGCAGCTCTGCCACAGCGATTGGATGCGTTCGATCTCCTCAGAGACCTCAATGGGCCAGGTGCGCGGCGCGAACACCTTGCGCACGTTCATCGACAGGTGCTGGCGCAGGGCGGGAAAGCCCGAGTGCATTTCGGCGCATACGGACCGCGCGGTAGCCCGCGCGACCGCGTCGGCGGGCCAGCCCCGGGTGCCCGGATGCGTTTCCGCGAGATATTCGAGGATGGCAAGGGAATCCCAGACGCGGGTTTCCCCCTCCACCAGCACGGGAACCTTCCCGGATGGCGAGTACCTCAGCAGGCGCTCTTTCGAGCTCGCCTGGTACAAGGGAATGCGAACTTCTTCGAAAGCGATTCCGTTCTGTTTCATGAACAACCACGGCCGCAAAGACCAGGACGAGTAGTTCCTGTTGCCGATGACCAGAGTCCGGGCTGCCATGATCGGGGAGAATGTCTAGCGGCCCGCCTTGTAGCGGAACCAGCTGTAGCGCGAGCGCGGGAAGACGCCGCGCAGGTAGACGGGCGCGACCGCCTCAAGCGGCGTGGGCTGGATGGAGAAGGGAAACGGGCTGTTCGAAACGCTGTCCACTTTCATCGAATTGTAGTTGTCGCGCGACAAGAGCTTCTTGCCCGGCTTCCATTCCATGGCCCAGGCGCAGAGGAAAGAAAGACGGTCGGAAAGGCCGATGACCGGCCGCGGGTGGCCGCTCGCGCTTCCTGAGTACTTCACGAGCTCGCGCAAGGTATAAACGCGCGGCCCGCACAAATCATAGCGTTTGCCGATGCTGTCGCGGTCGGCGAGGCTCGCCCTGAAACAGCGCGCTACGTCCTCGACGTAGACAGGCTGGAAGCGCGCCTGCGGGTTGGGAAGCAGAACGAGCGGGAGCCAGCGCTGGAGCTCGGCGAACGTATTGAGAAACTGATCCTCGGGGCCGAATATCACCGACGGCCGGAACACCGTCACCGCCTGCTCGTTCTGGGCCGCGAGCACCCAGGCCTCGCCCTCGCCCTTGGAACGCAGGTATTGGCTGGGAGCGTCGGCGTGGGCATGCAGCGCACTCATGTGCAGCAGGCGCGGCACGCGCTTCTTGCTGCACGCCTCGACGATTTTTTTCGGCAGCTCGACGTGCGCACGTGCGAACTCCGGTCCATAGGGGCGGCCCGGGCGCCCATGCAGGATCCCGACGAGATTCACGACCGCGTCGCAGCCAGCGGTGAGCTTCGCGAGTGTGTCCGGTTCGTGCACGTCGGCCTCGACCACATCGACCGTCGGCAGGAGAATCAGGTGCTTGGCCCGCTCGCGCCGGCGCGTGGGCACGACCACGAAGTGCTCGTCTTCGACGAGCTGGCGCACGAGATGCCGGCCGACAAAGCCGCTGCCGCCGATGACCAGAATGCGACTCATGCTGCTGCCAGGGGAAAGCGCTAGTGTAACCTCGAAGCGCCCCGGGCAGGTGCGCCCGACCGCTTCGATGGTCCCGCGAAAAACCCTATTGGACGACCGGCTGGCTCCGGATCGCCGCCACGCCCTCGGAGGAGCGGCGAGGCAGGACCATGCCCAGGCGCGCCTTTAAGGAGATTGGCTCGATGCCGAGGACGGCGGCGTAGTAAACCGTGTTCGTCATCACCTTCTTCACGTAGTCGCGCGTCTCGCCGAAGGGAATGGTCTCGACGAAGATCGCGCCCTCGACCGGGGCCGTACCGCGCCACAGGCGGGCGCGCGTGGGACCGGCGTTGTACGCTGCCGCGGCGAGAACGGGGCTGCCGTCGAACTGATTGAGGACGTGCTTGAGATAATACGTGCCGAGCGCGGCATTGAGATCCGGCTCGTGAAGCCGCGCCCAGGAGAAGTTCTTCATGCGCATTCTCTGCGCCACCCACTTCGCGGTCGGGCGCATCACCTGCATGAGGCCGGTGGCCCCGGCGGAAGATTTCGCGCCGGTGATGAAACGGCTTTCCTGGCGCACCACACCCAGCACCCAGGGCTCCTCGAGATCGCGCGCGCGCGCTTTCTCGGCGAGCACCTCGCGATAGGGCGCAAGGTAGCGAATTAAAAAATTGTGGGCGAATACCGTTTTGTCCGCAGTACCGATGGCCCTGTCCCAGGCTTCATTGCGGCGCGCGAGCTCAGCCGCCGCGAGCAGCTGGCGATCGTCCATGCCGCGGATGGTCCAGAGCCACTCCTTCGTCGCCTCGGTCCGCATGTCCAGGCGGTAGAGCGCGAGAGCGCGCGCGAGCCCGGGAATGGCCGCGACCTCGGCGATCTCGTTTTCAGTGGGCAGAGGAGCCCGGGCCGGAATCCGCAGGCTCACGCCGAGCTCCTCGGCGGCAAGGCGCCCGTAGAAGCTGTGCTCTCCGGCGATGCGCTCGAAATAGCCTTCGGCTTCCAGCGGGCTGCCGAGCGCGCGCTCGGCCCGGCCGTACCAGTAGATCCACACCGGATCGCTCTTCGCGAGCGCAGACATCCGGTCGATCGAGCTTCGGACCTCGGCCCACCTGCCTGTCCTCATCGCGATTCGCGCACGCCAGCCCAGCTGCTCGTCGGTGAGCGCTCCCGGCTCGCCGAACCAGTCGAGCGCCTCGGGCACCTGTCGGAGCGCGCCGCTCATGGCCAGCATCAGCCAGACGTACCTGCGGTCTTCGACGGGAAAGGCATCGCTCAGGCCGCCGCTCCAGAGCCCCGCGGCAGCCCGCGGGTCCGCGTCGGCAGCCAGCGTGAGGGCGGCGATGACCAGCTCTCGATCGGTCACCTTGGCCAGATCCACGTGCGGATTCCTGAGAAACTTGACCGGGGCGCGGATGACCGCCGCGAGCCGTTTCGCGTCGATGGCTTCGCCGCGCGGCAGAAACGCCATGGTGCGCTTGGCCGCACTCATCGCCCCGGCGCCGACCAGCGCGCGAAACCGCTCCCAGGCTTCGCGCGAGCCGAGTTGGCCGGAGCTGTAGATCGCGCGGGCCAGAGCGAGGCAGCCTTCGGGGAGTTCACGCGGCGCGTTCCAGAAGGACCTGAAATCACCGAGCACCGACGCATCCTCGCGCTTCCAGCGCGCGAGCAGCATATAGCAGGTCACCTCGGGATCGTCGCCGGAGAGCGCCGCATACTCCGCCTGGAACAACTCCCATCGTCCGCTCCTGCCGAGCACCTTGAGCCAATCGGCGCGCAGCTGCTCGGCGAGCGCGGTGCCCGGGTACCGGGAAAGGAAGTCGCGAACGTCCTCGGCGGATGCCCCCGGAAGCCTGAAGAAGAGCTGCCAGTACTCGACATAAGGCTCGAGCAGATGGCCTTTGAGCTTTGGCGCGAGCGTCGCGAGCTTGGCCCGGTGATTCGCTTCGAAGGCATCGCGCGCGGCAAGCAATGCCGCGTCCTGCGGATCGAGCGTCGCCGCGTGGCCTGGCGGGGCCGCGGCGAGGGCGACGGCAAGACAAACCGGACGGAGCAGCGCTCGCATCAAGATTTACTTCCTCCTTTTGATAGAATACAGGCATTTTCCGTGCCAGATAAAGGCCCCCAAACATGACTCCTTCGGACCTTTCCAACTGGCGCAAGAACGAGCGCACAAGGCTTTTACGGGAGCGCGAAGCGCTTGCCCCGGAGGCGCTCGCCGAACTGCGCTCGCGGATTGACCACCACCTTGAACGCGCGTTCCCGGATCTGGTGCACGGAATACTGGCATTTTGTTGGCCTTACCGGAACGAATACGACGCGCGCCATATGGCTGCGGCCCTGCGGCGGCGCGGGGCGAGGACCGCGCTGCCGGTCGTGGTGGCCCCCAAGGCTCCGCTCGTTTTTCGCGAATGGAAACCCGGGGTGGAACTGGCGGTCGGGCCGCTCGGGATCCCGTACCCCGTCGGTTCCCCCGAGGTCAGCCCGGATCACGTGCTGCTCCCCATGCTCGGATGGGACGCGGACGGCTATCGGCTCGGCTACGGCGGCGGTTTTTTCGACTGCACGCTCGCCGCGCTCGCCAGGCGGCCCCGCGTCATCGGGATCGCCTACGAGCAGGCCTTCCTGAAGACGATACACCCTCAAGCGCACGACATCCCCGTGGATTTCGTCGTCACCGAGCGCGGCGTGTACCGCCGCGAGCCAAAGGGGCTCAAGTACCTGGACGACCCGCAGGCCTACTCTTCACCACCCTGCTACGCCGGCGAGATCGCGCCCGGATATTTCGGAGAGAAGCCGAAGACCTAGTCTCAACCGAGAAACAGCCGGTACGCCGGATTGCTGCTTTCGTCCACATACGGATAGCCGAGCTCGGCGAGGAAACGCCGGAATTCACGCATCTCGTGACGCGGCACCTGCATGCCGACCAGCACCCGTCCGTAGTCGCTCCCCTGATTGCGATAATGGAACAGGCTGATGTTCCAGTCGGTGCGCATGCCCGACAGAAAGCGCATGAGCGCCCCGGGCCGCTCCGGAAACTCGAAGCGGTAGAGCAATTCGTCGGCGACGTCGCGCGCGTCCCTGCGGATCGCGAGCGGAGCGTGCCCGCCGACCATGTGGCGCACGTGGAGCTTGGCCATCTCGTCATCGGAGAGGTCAAGCGTCTTCAGGCCCTGGCGCTCGAGGACTTTTACGATTTTCGTGGCTTCGTCGCGGCTGTGCACCTCGACACCGACGAATACGTGTGCGTCCTTGGGATCGGCGATGCGGTAGTTGAACTCGGTGATGTTGCGCGCACCGAGCGTGGCGCAGAACTTCTTGAAGCTGCCCGGGCGCTCCGCGATCGTGACCGCGAGGATGGTCTCGCGCCGATCGCCCATCTCGGCACGCTCGGCGACAAAGCGCAGCCGGTCGAAATTCGTGTTCGCGCCCGAGGCGACGGCGACGAGCTTCTTTCCGCGTACTCCGGATTTTTCGACGTAGGCCTTGGCGCCTGCGATCGCCAGCGCGCCGGCGGGCTCGAGGATCGTGCGCGTATCCTCGAACACGTCCTTGATCGCCGCGCAGATCTGGTCGGTGTCGACGAGGATCACGCCGTCGATGAGCTCCCTGCACAGGCGAAATGTCTCCTGGCCGACCTGCTTCACCGCGACCCCGTCGGCGAAAAGCCCCACGTGGTCGAGCACGACGCGCCGGCCGGCCTTGAGCGAGCGCGCCATGGCGTCGGCGTCCACCGGTTCGACGCCGACGACCTTGATCGCCGGGCGCAGGCGCTTGATGTAGGAAGCGATGCCGGAAACCAGCCCGCCGCCGCCGATCGGCACGAAGACGGCGTGGATCGGATGCGCGGTCTGACGCAGGATTTCCATTCCGATCGTGCCCTGGCCCGCGATCACGTCCGGATCCTCGTAGGGGTGAACGAAGACTAGCCTGCGTGCCTTTGCCAAGCGCTTTGCCTCGACGTGCGCTTCGTCGTAGGTATCGCCGTGCAAGTGCACCTCCGCTCCGCGAGCCTTGACCGCGTCGACCTTGATCTTGGGGGTGGTGGACGGCATGACGATCACCGCCGCGCAGCCGAGCTTCTGCGCCGCGAGCGCCACGCCTTGAGCGTGATTGCCGGCCGAAGAAGCGATGACTCCGCGGGAAAGCGCCGCCGCGGACAGATTCGCCATCATGTTGTAGGCGCCGCGGCACTTGAAGGAGAACACCGGCTGCATGTCCTCGCGCTTCAAGAGCACCCGGTTGCCGAGCCGCGCCGAGAGATTGGGCGCGACTTCCAGGGGCGTCTCCACCGCCACGTCGTACACGCGCGCCCGGAGAATACGCTCCAGATAGTCGTTTTTCATCGCGTTTTTGTTACCCCCCAATGGGGGGTCGAGTGCCACCCCCTTTACGGGGTGGGCGATACTGTACACGAACGCCTCGGCCGTGGGTAAAATGCCCGCTCGGGAGGAGCGAGCAGCGGATGCCGAAGCCGGCGAAAAAGGCGAAACAGGCGTTCTGGGAGCGCGGCTACCTCGCGCACGGATACTGGTTCGGAAAAGAGCGACTGGGGCAGGTCACGCTCGGCCCGAAGAAGGAATGGGACGGGATCTACCGCTGGCGGGCGGGCAACCATTGCGGCGAAACCGCCACCCTGGACGAAGCCAAGCGCGCCGTCGAACAGGCCGTCCTCGTCGGGGCTAGCCAGCTCGGTTTGTTCGACAAGTAAAGCAGATCCTTCGCTTCGCTCAGGATGACTTCAGCTAGGCTGAAGTCAGCTTCGCGTATTCCAGCGCGAGCCATTTCATCCCCTGCTTGCCGAAATTAATCTGCAGGCGCGCGTCGCTGCCGGATCCTTCCGCGTTGACGATGACGCCCTGGCCGAACTTCGGGTGCAGCACCGACTGGCCGATGCGGAACCCGTGGCCCGGCGTTTTCGCTTTGCCGGCTTTCGCCGGCTGGGGGGCCCAGGCCACGTCGTCGAACCGGGCGTGCCCCGGCCGGAGCGTGAGGCGCTTCACGACTTCCTCAGGGAGCTCGTCGAGGAAGCGCGAGGCGACGTTGTAGCGGGTCTGGCCGTGCAGCATGCGCGTCTGGGCGAAGGACAGGTACAGCCGCGTGCGCGCGCGGGTGATCGCGACGTACATCAGCCTGCGTTCTTCCTCCAGGCCGTCTTCCTCCAGAACGCTCTGCTCGTGCGGGAACAGGCCCTCTTCCAGCCCGGTGATGAACACCGCGTGAAACTCCAGGCCCTTTGCCGAGTGCACCGTCATCAGCTGCAGGGCGTCCGTGCCTTCGGCCGCCTGGTTCTCGCCCGACTCGAGCGCAGCGTGCGCGAGGAAGGCCGGAAGATCGTGCTCTTCTCCTTCGTTCATGAACGCAGCCGCCGCGTTCACGAGCTCGTTCAAATTCTCGACCCGGTCGGCGCCGTCTCTTTCGGCCTTGTAATAGGCGACGAGCCCGCTTTTCTCGAGCATCACCTCGACCGTCTCGGCCAAGGGCAGACCCTGCGTTTCCGCCCTGAGCGATTCGACGAGGCGCAGGAACGCGGCCACCGCTGCGGCGCTTTTCCCCGAAAGACCCGAGGCGGCCTGGTAAAGACTCGCATTGCCGGCCTTTGCCGCATCCTGCAGGGCTTCGAGCGAGCGCGCGCCGATTCCGCGCGCCGGAAAATTGGCCACCCGCAGGAAAGCCCCGTCGTCGTCCGGATTGGCCGCGAGCCGCAGATACGCGAGCGCGTGCTTGATTTCCATGCGCTCGAAGAACCGCAGGCCCCCGTACACGCGGTAGGGGATGCCGTTCGAAAAAAGCGCGTGCTCGATGATGCGCGACTGCGCGTTCGAGCGGTACAGCACCCCGATATCGGCAAGGCGCAGCCCGGCGCGCTTCAGCGCCTGCACTTCCTCGGCGAGCCAGCTCGCTTCGTACCCGTCGCTTTGCGCCTCGTAGATGCGTACCGGCTCGCCGTGCCCGGCGGAGGTCCACAGGTTCTTGCCGAGCCGCTTCCTGTTGTGGGCGATGAGCGCGTTGGCCGCCGCGAGGATGAGCCCGTGCGAGCGGTAGTTCTGCTCCAGGCGGATGACGTTCTCGACGCGGAAATCGCGCTCGAACTCGGCCATGTTGCCGACGTGCGCCCCGCGAAACCGGTAAATGGACTGGTCGTCGTCGCCGACCGCGAACATGAGGTTCTTCGGCCCGGCGAGCAGCTTCAGCCAGCGGTACTGGAGGCGATTGGTGTCCTGGAATTCGTCCACCAGGATGTGGCGGAAACGGCTCTGGTAGTGCTCGCGGAGGATCTCGTTCCTGGAAAGGAGCTCGAAGGTGCGCAGCAGCAGCTCCGCGAAATCCACCACGCCCTCGCGCTGGCATTGCTCGTCGTAGGCGGCGTAGATCTCGGCGTAACGGCGGGTGATTTCGTCGCCGATCTCGAGGTCGCGGGCGCGCCTGCCCTCCTCCTTGGCCGCGTTGATGAAGTACTGCGCGTCCCGCGCAGGGAATCTTTCCTCGTCGACGCTGAGCGTCTTTAGCACGCGCTTGACTGCCGCGTGTTGGTCCTGCGAGTCGAGGATCTGAAAGAGCTGCGGCAGGCCGGCGTCGCGGTAGTGCGCCCGCAGCAGGCGGTTGCACAGGCCGTGAAAAGTGCCGACCCACATACCGCGGGTGCTGATCGGGAGCATCGCCGAAATGCGCGTGAGCATTTCGCGCGCCGCCTTGTTGGTAAAGGTAACGGCGAGAACGCCGTTCGGGCTCACATTTCCGGTCTGGATCAGCCAGGCGATTCGCGTGGTGAGGACGCGCGTCTTCCCCGACCCGGCACCGGCGAGGATCAGCGCCGATTGATCGGGAAGGGTGACTGCGGCGAGCTGCTCGGGATTGAGGTTTTCGAGTAGATTGAGCATGCGGGCGTTCGAGAACTAGCGATTTTACCGCACGCCACTACAGGACCTTCAGCGTAGCGGCGCGCCGCGGACCCGCGCGGCTATAATTCATGCTTTTCCAGAACCCGCTCATGCAGCCCCAGTATCACCCCGAGATCATCGAGCGCGAAGCGCAAGAGCACTGGGAGCGAACCTTCGCGTTTCGCGCGACCGAGGAGCCGCCGGGAAAAGGCGGCCGTCCGAAGTTCTACTGCTTGTCGATGTTCCCCTACCCTTCGGGCAAACTGCATATGGGGCACGTGCGCAACTACACCATCGGCGACGTGATGACCCGCTTCCACCGGATGCGGGGCTTCAACGTGCTCCAGCCGATGGGCTGGGACGCCTTCGGTCTGCCCGCCGAAAACGCCGCGATGGCGAACGGCGTGCCGCCGGCGAAGTGGACCTACGACAACATCGCCACCATGAAAAAGCAACTCCGGTCGCTGGGTTTCGCCATCGACTGGGAGCGCGAGCTGGCGACCTGCTCGCCCCGGTACTATCGCTGGAACCAGTGGCTGTTCCTGCGCATGCTCGAGCGCGGCCTGGTGTACAAGAAGACCGGCACGGTGAACTGGGACCCCGTGGACCAGACGGTGCTCGCCAACGAACAGGTGATCGACGGCCACGGCTGGCGCACCGGGGCGCTCATCGAGAAGCGCGAAATCCCGATGTACTACATGCGGATCACCGCTTACGCCGAGGAGCTGCTCGCTTCGCTCGACGAGCTTGCGGGCTGGCCCGAGCGCGTGAAGACGATGCAGGCGAACTGGATCGGCAAGAGCCATGGCGTCAACATCGGCTTTCCCTACGAGCTGGACGGCGAGAAGAAGATCCTGCGCGTGTTCACCACGCGCGCCGACACGCTGATGGGCGCCACCTTCTGTGCCGTGGCGGCCGAGCACCCGCTCGCCGCGCACGCGGCGAAATCGAACCCGAAGCTCGCCGCGTTCGTCGAGGAGTGCAAACGCGGCCCGATGATGGAGGCCGACCTCGCCCAGCTCGACAAGAAAGGCATGCCGACCGGTCTTTTCGTCACGCATCCGATCAGCGGCGAGAAAATCGAAGTCTGGGTCGGCAACTACGTGTTGATGGCTTACGGCGAAGGCGCGGTGATGGGCGTACCCGGGCACGACGAGCGCGATTTCGCGTTCGCGAAGAACTACGGCCTGCCGATCAAACAGGTGATCGACGGCCACGGCTGGCGCACCGGGGCGCTCATCGAGAAGCGCGAAATCCCGATGTACTACATGCGGATCACCGCTTACGCCGAGGAGCTGCTCGCTTCGCTCGACGAGCTTGCGGGCTGGCCCGAGCGCGTGAAGACGATGCAGGCGAACTGGATCGGCAAGAGCCATGGCGTCAACATCGGCTTTCCCTACGAGCTGGACGGCGAGAAGAAGATCCTGCGCGTGTTCACCACGCGCGCCGACACGCTGATGGGCGCCACCTTCTGTGCCGTGGCGGCCGAGCACCCGCTCGCCGCGCACGCGGCGAAATCGAACCCGAAGCTCGCCGCGTTCGTCGAGGAGTGCAAACGCGGCCCGATGATGGAGGCCGACCTCGCCCAGCTCGACAAGAAAGGCATGCCGACCGGTCTTTTCGTCACGCATCCGATCAGCGGCGAGAAAATCGAAGTCTGGGTCGGCAACTACGTGTTGATGGCTTACGGCGAAGGCGCGGTGATGGGCGTACCCGGGCACGACGAGCGCGATTTCGCGTTCGCGAAGAACTACGGCCTGCCGATCAAGCCCGTGATCGACGTCGGGGGCAAACCGTATTCGACCGACGCCTGGCAACCCTGGTACGCGGACTACGGCCGCTGCGTGAACTCGGGCAAGTACGATGGCCTCGACTATCGGGCCGCCGTCGAAACCATCGCCGCGGACCTGAAGAGGAAGGGCCTGGGCGACAAGCAGATCACCTGGCGCCTTCGCGACTGGGGCATCTCGCGCCAACGCTACTGGGGCACGCCGATTCCCATCGTCCATTGTCCGTCGTGCGGCGATGTTCCGGTTCCCGACGGCGAGCTCCCGGTCGTCCTCCCGGAAAACCTCGTGCCCGACGGCACCGGCAATCCGCTCGCCAAAACGCCCTCGTTCGTGAATTGCAAGTGTCCGAAATGCGGCAAGGCGGCGAAGCGTGAAACCGACACCATGGACACCTTCGTCGATTCGTCCTGGTACTTCCTGCGCTTTGCCTGCCCGGATCAGGAGAAGGCCCCGGTGGACGAGCGCGTGCAGTACTGGATGCCGGTCGACCAGTACATCGGCGGCATCGAGCACGCGATCCTGCATCTCCTGTACTCGCGCTTCTGGACCAAGGTGATGCGCGACCAGGGCCTGATCGCGCCGAGCGAGCCGTTCACGCGCCTGCTGACCCAGGGCATGGTGCTGAACGAAATCTTCTACCGCAAGGAAGCTAGCGGCCGCATCAGCTACTACAACCCCGCCGACGTCGACCTTAAGCACGACGACAAGGGCCAGCGCACCGGCGCCGTATTGCGCTCCGACGGCAAGCGCGTGGAGTCCGACGGCATCGGCACCATGTCGAAATCGAAAAGCAACGGCGTCGATCCGCAGGATCTGATCGACAAGTACGGGGCGGACACGGCGCGCATGTTCGTCATGTTCGCCTCACCGCCCGAACAATCGCTGGAGTGGTCGGATTCAGGCGTTGAAGGTGCCAGCCGGTTTCTCCGAAGGCTTTGGTCATTCGCTGCGGGGCGCGGAAAGGCCGCGGCAGACCACGCCTCGATTCGCCCGTTCATCCCGGTCAAGGATTGGTCCTCACAGACGCTTGCGATACGCGAATTTCGCAGAGGAGTTCATCTTGCATTGAAGCAAGCGTCGTATGACTATGATCGAATGCAATACAACACCGTCGTTTCGGCTTGCATGAAGATGCTCAATCTGCTCGAAGATTTTTCCGGCGGGTCGGGAGACGTAAGCGTGAATGCCGTCTCGCAAGCCGCGTCGGAAGCGATGGGTATCCTGTTGCGCGTGCTCTATCCGGTTGCGCCGCACATAAGCTTTGCGCTGTGGAGGGACCTGGGTTACGCCGCTCAACACGGCGATCTCCTGACTGCGCCCTGGCCCGTCGTCGACGAAGCGGCTCTGGAGCAGGACGAAATCGAGCTCGTACTCCAGGTCAACGGCAAGCTGCGCGGGCACATGCGCGCGCCGAAATCCGCCGGGCGCGGAGAGCTCGAGCGGCTTGCCCTCGCCAACGACGCGGTGACGCGCTTCACGAACGGCCAGGCGGTTAAGAAAGTCGTCGTAGTGCCCGGGCGGCTCGTCAATGTGGTCGTTTGAGCGTTCCGCGCGCGCCGCCTTCGCCGGCGCGATCGCCGCGCTCCTCGCGGCCTGCGGCTTTCATCTGCGCGGCCAGGAACAGATGCTTTTCGAGACGCTCTACATTCCAGGCAACAACCCGCTCGTGACCGAGCTGAAGCGCAACGTCTCGGCGGCGAGCAAGACGCGCCTCGTGGACAGGCCGGGCGACGCGCAGGCCGTATTCGGCTTCACCCAGGAGCTGCGCGAGAAGGTCATTCTTTCCTTCAACGCCGCGGGCCGAGTGAGCGAATATCAGTTGCGCTACCGCGTCGCATTCCGCGTCACCGATCCCAAAGGCGCGCGGGTCTACCTGCCGACGAGCGAAATCCAGCTGACGCGCGACATGGCGTACAGCGACGCTCAGGTGCTCGCGAAGGAGACCGAGGAAGCGCTGCTCTACCGGGACATGCAAAGGGACATGGTGCAGCAGATCATGCGGCGCCTGGTCGCGGCGAAGCCGGCGTCGGTCTCCATCGAGTAGGCATGGCCGCTCTCAGGCTCGAGCAGCTGGATGGCCATCTTTCGCGCGAGCTGCAGCCCCTGTACGCGATCCACGGCGACGAGCCGCTGCTTGCGCTCGAGGCCGCCGACGCGATTCGCGCGCGCGCGCGCGCAAGCGGGTTTTCCGAGCGCGTGGTCCTCGCGCCGGAGCGCGGCTTCCACTGGGGCGAGCTCGCCGCAAGCGGCGCGAGCCGCTCGCTGTTCGGCGACAAGAAGCTGATCGAGCTGCGCCTTGCCGCGGGCAAGCCCGGAGCCGACGGCGCCGAGGCGATCGAAGCGTTTTGCGGAAACCTCCCGCCCGAGGCGCTCACGCTCGTGACGCTGCCGCGTCTGGACAAGGCCGGCCAGGGATCCTCGTGGTTCAGGGCCCTCGAGCGCGAGGGAATCGTCGTCAACGTCTACCCGGTCGAGCGCGCGCGGCTTCCCGCGTGGATCGCCGCCCGGCTCGCGCGACAGAAGCAGCGCGCGACTCCCGAAACCCTGCAATTCCTCGCCGACTGCGTCGAAGGCAATCTCCTTGCCGCGCACCAGGAGATCCAGAAACTCGCGCTGCTCCTGCCCGCCGGGGAGCTCGACTTCGACGCCGTGCGCGAGGCGGTGATGAACGTCGCGCGCTACGACGCCCTCAAGCTCGCCGAAGCGATGCTCTCGGGCGAGCGCTCGCGGCTCGCACGCATGCTCGAAGGCCTGCGCGGCGAAGGCGAGGCGCCTCCGCGCGTGCTGTGGATCCTCGCTGAGGAAATCCGCGCCATCTGTCGCGTGCAAAACGGCATCGCCGCAGGCCGTCCGCTGGCAGAGGTCCTGCGCGAAGCGCGCGTGTGGGGCGACGCGAGACAGTCGCTCGTAGGCCGCGCCGCGAAGGAGCTCCCGCGCGCGACACTGCTCGCCGCGCTCGAGGACGCGGCCAAGGTCGATCGCGTCATCAAAGGCATCGTCAAAGGCGATGCGTGGGATGAGCTGCTGCAGCTTGGGTTGCGATTCGCGGGCTGATTTCCGCGCCAGATGGACGTGGAGCAGCCGGTCATAGACGCCACCCTCGTGCGCCGCATGGTGGCGGCTCAGTTTCCGCGATGGGCGGACCTTCCTGTCCGGCCGGCCGCGGTCCGCGGGTGGGACAACAGGACCTTTCACCTGGGCGAGCACATGATCGTGCGCTTGCCGAGCGCCGCCGCATACTCGGCACCGAGACGAATGCTGCCGAGGCGGCGCGACCTTGGCGCGTCATCGACGAAGTGCTCGAGTGGCGTAGCATTGACGCGTAGAGGGCACAATGCACATCGAAAAGACGGTGGCAAAATCCGAGGGCGTACGCTTCTCCATTGATCGAGACGGAAAAGAGGTGGCGCGTGCTTACCTCTTTCTGATGTGGAACAGCCTGCACGAGGCGCCCTTCGGCCTTTTGGAAGACGTGTACGTCGATGAACCTGCGCGTGGCTCGGGTCTGGGCACCGAGATCGTAAACGCCGTAGTGACAGAGGCGAAGGGCCGCGGATGCTACAAGCTAGTCGCCACAAGCCGATATGCGAGACCGAAGGTTCATGAGCTTTATGCGCGTCTCGGATTCAAGGATCATGGGAAAGAGTTTAGGATCGACCTCTAAAGAACACAACCGCAACCGATGGATCTCGTCTGGCCCGCCGGCCCACATTCTCATGGAGCGGCTCGGCGTGCAGTCCACCCAATTGATAGGAGGCGCGTACGTCGATCTCCTAGCGCAAGGGGCGTCCAACCCCTCAACCCAGAGCGGACCGGGGCTTGGGCAAGAGAGACCCGGCGACATAGCTTGTGGAGAAAAGCGGATGAGCGACAGCGTTTCGTACGGCGGTTGCCAATGCGGCTCGATCCGCTACGAGATTTCTCGCAGCGCGCTTGAAATCTATGTATGCCACTGCAAGGAATGCCGCAAGCAAGCGGCCTCGGCCTTTGGCATATCGGTCATCGTGCCGCGCGCGGCGTTTCGCCTGACACGGGGCACGCCGAAATTTTGGTCGCGTGCGACCGACGCTGGCCACACGCTGGAGTGCGCTTTTTGCCCGGACTGCGGGTCCCGGTTGTGGCATCAACAGCGCGGCAGCGCGGAGACGATCAGCGTAAAGGGCGGCTCATTGGACGAGCCGGTTGATCTGCGGCGCGCTGTCCACATTTGGACTTCGCGCATGCTGCCAGGAATCATCGTTCCGGAAGGCGCCGCGCAGTTCCCCGGCGAACCGGAATAGCGTCCTCGCAGGCCTCGAGCGAAGAAACAAATGCCGCTGGCTGAGGTATGAAATTTCTCGTCCTCGGCGGAACGGTCTTTCTCGGTCGGCATGTCGTGGAGTCGGCGCTGGCTCGAGGGCACAGCGTTACGCTTTTCAACCGGGGGCGACACAATTCGAATCTCTTTCCGAAGGTCGAGAAACTGCGCGGCGACCGCGATGGCGACTTATCTGCCCTCAGCGGAACGCGTTTTGACGCCGTGGTCGACACAACCACCTACACTCCGGCGCAGGCGCGCAGGATCGCGGAGATTCTGGATGGGCGGATCGAGCACTACACCTTCATCTCCAGCGTTTCCGCTTATGCGGGGTTTCCGGCCGGGTGCTCGTACGACGAGACCGCGCCCCTCGCTGAAGGAAACCATGGCTACGGTCCACTCAAAGCCCGCTCCGAAGAAGCGCTCGAGGCCGCGTTTCCAGGGCGAGTCGCGCACCTGCGACCAGGCCTCATCGCCGGCCCGCACGACCCGACGGATCGGTTTACGTATTGGCCGCGCCGGATCGCGCAGGGGGGCGAGGTGCTTGCACCCGGGCGTCCGGAGCGTCCCATCCAGTTCATCGATGCGCGCGATCTCGCCGATTGGTGTATACGCCTGAGCGAGGCGCAGCGCACGGGAACCTTCAATGCGGTTGGTCCGCGGTCGCTGCTCACGATGCAACAGTTTCTAGAAACGTGCCGCAGCGCAGTGGGGTGCAATGTGCGCTTTAACTGGATTTCGGACGATGAGCTGATCGCCGCAAGTGCCGAACCATGGACGGAGCTTCCCCTCTGGATTCCCGAGAAGGATGAAGATTCTGGCGGTCTTTTTCTGGGCGATAACCAAAGGGCGATTGCGGCAGGGCTGACCTACCGACCGATCTTGGACACCATCAAGGAGACTTTTCAGTGGGACGTTCGAGAAGGGGGACCACCTGATTCGCCGATACGCGTTACCCCGATTACTCGAAAGCGCGAAGCTTCGATCCTGGCCGGCCGGCAAGAAAGACGAACGGTGGCGTAGGCGATGTGCCGTTTGGAACGGCGCGCGCTGATTGCGCCTCGGCGTTGTTGAAGATAATGTGCGCGCGGAGCGCTTTGGGGAGAGGTCCGGCTATTGGGATATTCGAAAGCGTCAAAGAGTAGAAATGGGAACGGCTGAACACGCTGCGTGTCATGGCCAAACCGCGCGCCGCCAGCAGTGTGTCGGAATATCTCGCGCTAGTGGCGCGCGATCGTCCTGAATCGCAGTAATCTTCGTGTATGAAAAGGCCAAACCTCAAGATTGCAAGATGAACATCCGCCCAGCGCAAGAGCACGAAGCAGAAGCTCTTTCCGCCCTTGCGCTCGAGGCGAAAGCGTATTGGGGCTATTCGGCCGCCGCGATCGAATCGTGGAGGCAGGACCTCAGCGTCTCGAGCGACACGATTGCTTCGAGGCCTACGTTCGTGGCAGGGGTCGGGGACGAGATTGTAGGCTTCTACTCCTTGGTGCCTTCGAATGACTCTTGGAAGCTCGACCATCTTTGGGTCTTGCCACAGTTCATGGACCGCGGCATCGGGCGAGCATTGGTAGCCCACGCCCTCCAGACCGCTCTTCGCGGCGGCGCCTCCTCCGTCACTGTCGACGCGGATCCGAATGCCGAAAGCTTCTATCTGGCGTGCGGCGCTGAACGTTGCGGTGAAGTTCCTGCACCGATCCCGGGGCAACCCGAGCGTGTTCGTCCGCAATTGGCGTTCCGCGGGCGTGCAAGCTAATCGCGCAACACGGATATGATTCGTCGCGCAACGCCGGCCGACGCGGAAGGAATATTCCGAGTACACAGATCGGCGATTCTCGATGTCGCGTCTACTCGTTACACATCCGAGCAAATTGAGGCTTGGGCCGGAAAGTTGAGCCCTGC
Organism: Betaproteobacteria bacterium; assembly: GCA_005881575.1. GTDB lineage: Bacteria > Pseudomonadota > Gammaproteobacteria > Burkholderiales > SG8-39 > VBDM01. Next base: position 3,546 of record VBCA01000006.1, on the reverse strand, counting down.
CTCATACACTGAACCCATCGAGAACAAGATCGTGTTTGTCGCGGATGATGCGGGCCAGATCTGCGGCTTTGGTCAACTGGATCCGAAGAACTCCATGGTCGAGGCTGTGTACGTTCTTCCCGGCCACCTGCGGCGAGGCCTGGGTGGTCGTCTACTGTCCGCGCTCGAGTCGATCGCCCGGGCTTCGGGACTTGCGCAGCTTACACTCGATGCGTCGCTCAACTCCCTGCCGTTCTATGAGCAAGCAGGTTACAGGCGTGTTCGGTCCGTCGGTCATGAGCTCAAGCCGGGTGTGTCTATACCGTGCGTGGTCATGCGCAAAGAGCTGGTGTGAGCGCGCATGCGCGTCATCCAGACCGGCAGCGTCACGCTGGAGCCACAGACCGAGCCGGGCGAATTGCTGATGCTGCGCGAAATCGAGCGCGCATGAAGAAGACGCGCTCAAACCTTCGGATGCCGACCGAGTGCCCCGAGCAAATCAGGTCGGTGCTGGCTTCCCTCGCGATATCGGCGGATCTGATCGCGGCGCGATCCCTGGTATTGCATCCCGAGGCTCAGGGGTTGGTCGTCGCGGCCATAGGGGACGACGGTAGAGAATACCTGCTTACGCCCGCGGCGGCGGCGAAGTGGCGGGAGATGAGCGCCGCGGCGCTCACCGACGGCGTAGTGATCCAGATCGCCTCGGCGTTCCGAAGCATCGATCGTCAAGCCGAGATAATCCGCGCCAAGCTGGCCGAAGGCCTGTCCCTGGACGCAGTCCTCTGCGTAAGCGCTCCTCCCGGTTACAGCGAACACCACTCAGGCCGGGCAGTCGATGTCACGACCAACGAGGGTGCGCCGGCTCTAGAGGCCGAATTCGAAAACACCCGGGCATTCCGGTGGCTGTCGAAGAACGCGGGCCGGTTTGGTTTCGTTCTCTCGTATCCGGCGGGGAATCCGCAGGGTTACGACTATGAACCGTGGCACTGGTGCTTCGGGCCGACTGAGCTCTGACTCCGAACAGCATCAGAAACCGTGAGATACCCGCACTCAAGCCGGAAGCGCCCCACCGCAGCCGTGCTCTCACTGTTGCTGCTCCCGGCCTTGAGCGGAAACGCTTCGTGCGAGGCTCAGGAAAAAGCGAATATCTCGCAGGAGATGCAGGCCGGGCGGGAGATCATGGCCGAGCTGGAGGAGCTCGGGCCCGTCAAGCGCAATCGCCAGATCCACACGATGAACCTCCATTTTCTCTTCCGCATGAAGAGTTTCGACATTGGAATGTTCAAGCTCTATGGAGGCCTGACGCTGTCCCGCGCGCGGGGAAACATATCCTTCACGACGGGCTCAGCCGAAGCGGGCACGCTCATGGACGAAGTCTTCGATGGCGCCGCGAGCGGCGCGGGACCCGTTCTGGCAATTCGGACCGAGTTCGCACGCAGTGGGAACGTGTCGGCTTCGCTGGATGGGAGCGCGGGTGTCCTGCTCTACGACAGAGATTTCCCCGGCGCAGGGGCTTCCCGTTACGAGTTCATGTTCCGGTACGGCCCCACTCTTTCTTATAGATTGAACGACAGGCAGGAGCTTTCCGTGACCCTCCGGGGAATGCACGTATCGAACGGCCAGGGCTTCCACACCCACAATCCGGAATACAACGCGATAGGGCTGGGCGTGCAATTCCTGGGGTATTTCTGACTGGGATCACTCGCCCCTGAACACCCTCCGCCACAGCGCCCGCGTCGCGTCGATGTGGGTTTGCAGCTCCGCCGCGGACACGCGCGCATACCTCGCGCCGTTCAAGCGCAGCCGGTGCTGCCGGCGGCGGTATTCGCGGTAGGCGTCGGCCACCGCGCCGGCGGAATCGCCGGGAATCAATCCGAGCTTCGCGGCGAGCTTCAGCAGGGCGATGTTGCCGCTGTTGGCGGTGAGCTCGGGGCGGCGGTGCGCGTGGGCGAGCACGAGCATCTGCACGATGAATTCGATGTCGATCATGCCGCCCGGGTCGTGCTTCAAGTCGAACAATCCGCTCTCGTTCGGGTGGCCCTGGAGGAGCTGCTCGCGCATCGACAGCACGTCGCGACGCAGCTTCGCCTCGTCGCGCGCGATCCGAAGGATCGCGCGCCGCTCTTCCTCGAACTGCGCGCCCACGGCCGGCTCGCCCGCGCAGAATCGCGCGCGCGTCAGCGCCTGGTGCTCCCAGGTCCAGGCCGATTCGCGCTGATAGCGGCGAAAGGCGTCGATCGAGCTGACGAGAAGCCCGCTCCCGCCCTCGGGCCGCAGGCGCAGGTCGATGTCGAAGAGAACGCCCGCAGCGGTGCGGCTGGTGAGCCAGCGGGCGAGGCGTTGCGCGAGGCGCGCATAGATCTCCGACGCCCGCTCGTCCGGATCCTCGTAAAGAAAGATGAGATCGAGATCGGACGCGTAGCCCAATTCCTTCCCGCCGAGCTTGCCGTAGCCGATGACCGTAAAACGCGGCTCGTCGCGGTGGCGCACGCGCAGCTGCGTCCAGCACAGCTCCAGCGTCACCTGCAGCATCGCGCCGGCGAGATCGGACAGATCGTCCGCCAGCCGCTCGACGGAGAGCACGCCCGACAGATCCTGCGCGAGCAGGCGGAAGACCTGCGCGTGATGCGCCTCGCGCAGCCAATCCATCTGCCGCTCCTCGTCGCCCTGCCGGGAGGCGAGCTGGCCCCGGAGTTCTCGGGCGAAAGCGCTCCAATCCGGCCGTGCGAACAAGGCGCGCGCGTCGAGCAGCTCGTCGAGCACGATCGGATGCCGGTTGAGATATTGCGCCGCCCAGCTCGATGTGCCGAGCAACTGTGCGAGGCGTTCGAGCGCGGCCGGGTGCTCCTCGAGAAGCGCGAGATACGCGGCGCGGCGGCTGACCGTCTCCATGAACTCCAGACCGCGCGCGAGGGCCGCGTCCGGGTCTTCCTGCGCGGCGGACTCCTCGATGATCCTCGGGATCAGGGTGTCGAAGCGGGCCCGGCTCGCCTGCGGCAGGCCACGGTAGCGCGGGCCCGAGCGCACCGCCGCAAGCCGCGCCGCCGTCGCGGCGGCATCGCGAAACCCGAGCTGCGCCAGGCGCGTTTCGGCCTGCTCCGACCCGGTCCACAGCGGCGCGAGCGCGTGCTTCGAGACTTCCTCGACCGAAAACACCTGCTCGAAATGCGCGGACACCCGGGCCCGGTGCGCCTCGAGCGCGGCGCGAAACGCGTCCCAGGAGTGAAAGCCCATGGCTCGTGCGACGAGCGAACGGTCTTCCGCCCCCTCGGGCAGCTCGTGCGTTTGCGCATCGTCCAGGTACTGCAGCCGGTGCTCCAGGCGCCGCAGGAACACGTAGGCCCCGGAGAGCTCGTCGAATGCCGCGGCGGGGAGCAACTTCTTTTGCGCGAGCAGCGCGAGCACTGCGAGCGTCGGGCGGATCTGCAGCGCCGGGTCGCGGCCGCCGCGGGCGAGCTGGAACACCTGCGCGATGAACTCGATCTCGCGGATGCCGCCCGGCCCGAGCTTGATTTGATCGGAGAGCTCCCTCTTCGCCACCTCTTCGCGGATCTGCGCGTGCAGCTC
>VBCA01000083.1 GCA_005881575.1 Betaproteobacteria bacterium | reverse complement strand
TCGCGCGCCCGCGCCGGATCGGCGTCCGAGATCGCGATGTAATTGACCGCGGGATGCCCTGCGGCGAGCCCCGCGCGCAGGCTCCCGATGCGCCCGGCGCCGATCACTGCGATTCCCAGTTGTTTGCGCTCGAGCATCTCGCTACTCGGGCTTGATGCCGGCCTCGCGTGCGAGCCGGCCCTTCTTCTCGAATTCCGCCCGGATGTGCTCGGTGAACTCCTCGGGCGAGGCGCTCGCTTTGAGCTCGACGCCGCGCTCGATGAAGCGCTGGTACAGATCCGCGTCGCGCACGGCCTCGGCGACCGCGCGGTTGAGGCGCAGGAGAACGTCGCGCGGCGTTCCCGCCGGCGCGACCATCCCGTTGAAGGTGATGTCCTCGTAGCCCGGCACGCCGGACTCGTCCACGGTCGGGACCTCGGGAAGAAGCGGCGAGCGTGCGAGGCTCGTGACCGCGATCGCCCGCACCTTGCCCGCCTTGATTTGCGGGGTGGACGTGCTCACCTGATCGAACATCACGGCGACCTGGCCGCTGATCACGTCGACGAGCGCCTGAGAGTTGCCCTTGTAGGGGACATGCAGCATCGTCACACCCGCCTGGCGGTTGAAGAGCTCGGCCGCCATGTGGCCGGTCGAGCCGTTCCCCGAGCTCGCGTAGGAGATTTTGCCCGGCTGCGATCTTGCGAGCGCGACGAGCTCTTTCACCGACCGCGCTGGGAGCGCGGGATTGGCGACGAGCACTTGCGGCACGAGGCAGGTGAGCGTGATGCCGGTGAAGTCCTTCAGTGGATCGTAGCCGGGGCTTGCAACGATCAGGGGCACCGTGGCGAAGGTGTTCGCCACGGCGAGCAGCGTGTAGCCGTCCGCCGCCGACCTCGCGACGAACTGCGTGCCCACGAGGCTCGACGCCCCGGGCCGGTTCTCGACGACGACGGCCTGGCCCAGGGTTTTCGAAACCGGATCCGCGAGCGTGCGCGCGACGATGTCGACGTTGCCGCCCGCCGCGAGAGGAACGATGATGCGGACCGCGCGATGGGGATAATCGGCGGTCGATTGCGCGAGCGCGACCAGACCGCATCCCGAAAGGACCGCCGAGAGAAGGATAGCGGCAAGTCTCATATCGCCTCCGATTGTATTATGCTCGACATCCACCCATGTCGATCGCCTGGAACGCATTCACCCCCGCAGCGGCCTTGATCGGCGGTGTGATCATCGGTGCCGCGGTGGCGCTCTTCGTCGTGCTGAACGGCCGCATCGCGGGCGTCAGCGGCATCCTCGGCGGGCTCGCGCGCCCGCAAGCCGGCGATATTTCATGGCGGGTCGCCTTCGTTGCGGGCCTCATCGCCGCGCCGCTCGCCCTCCTCGCGGCGCTGCCGGAGATCCGGGTCGACACGAGTTACCCTGTGCTGGTCGCTGCGGGGCTGCTGGTGGGAGTCGGTACCCGCTACGGCGGGGGATGCACCAGCGGCCACGGCGTCTGCGGCGTCTCGCGAGCGTCGCCGCGCTCGATCGCCGCGACCGTCGCGTTCATGGCCGCGGGATTCGCGACCGTGTACTTCGTGCGCCATCTGATCGGATCGTGAGGGCTTCCATGTATACGGCAGCTTCCTTTGCAGCGGGCTTCGTGTTCGGGCTGGGACTCCTCGTCTCCGGGATGGCGAATCCGGCGAAGGTGCTCGCCTTTCTCGACCTCGCCGGCGCCTGGGATCCCTCGCTCGCGCTCGTCATGGCGGGCGCGGTCGCCGTGGGCGGGGGCGCCTTCGCGTACATGAAAAGGCGGACACGGACCCTGCTCGGCGCGCCGGTGCTCATCCCGAGCCCGCGCCGCATCGACCGGCGGCTCGTCTTGGGCAGCCTCGTGTTCGGCGTGGGCTGGGGACTGGCAGGCATCTGCCCTGGGCCGGCGCTCGTACTCGTTGGCACCGGCTCGGTGAAGGGGCTCGTCTTTCTCGCCGCGATGATCGCAGGCAACGGGGTGTTCGAGTTCTTCGAGAAGCGCGCTGCGTCCGGTCGCGCGCGGATGCAGCCGTCATAGCGCGCCATGGCGACGCCGAAACCCAAGCGCAAATCCGGACTCAAGCGCGCCCCCGCGAAGCGCACGCCGAGGAAGGCGAAACCCGGCACGCGCGGCCTCTCGCCTGCCGAGTGCCGGCTCGACTCGCTTCCCGCCGAAGCCGAGGAAGTGCGCGCCAGGGTCGAGCGCGAAGGCGGCCTGGTGCTCGGTGCCTACAGCGATCCGCTCGGGAAGAACGCGCTTCTCATCGCGATCCTGCCCATCGACCGCATCGAGCCCACGCCTTTTCAGCGCGATCTTTCGCAGACCCACCACAGGAAGCTCGCCGACGTCATCGACCGCACCGGGATGTTTCTCGACCCGGTGATCGCGGTCACCGCGCCGAAGGAAGGGTTCTGGACGCCGAACGGCCGGCATCGCCTCGAGGCGATGCGAAGGCTCGGCGCGCGGGCGATCACCGCGCTCGTCGTTCCCAAGCGCGAAATCGCCTGGCAGATCCTCGCGCTCAACACCGAAAAGGCGCACAACCTGCGCGAGAAGTCGCTCGAAGTGATCCGCATATACCGGGGCCTCTTGGACGAGGACGCGAAGCGCGCCGAAACCCAGTTCGCTTTCTACCTCGAGGAAGCCTCGCTCGTGACGCTCGGGGTGTGCTACGAGAAGAACGGCAAGTTCGCCGGCGGCGCCTACAACCCGATCGTGCGGCGGCTGGAGAAATTTTCGGAGGAGCCGCTGTCGAAAGCGATCAAATTGCACGAGCGGCACGCCGATATGCTCATCGAGCTGGACGCGCGCGTCGCCGAGGTCATCGCGAAGCTCAAGGCCCGCGGCTTCGTCAGTCCCTACCTGCGCGCATTCGTCGTCGCGCGCATCAATCCCTTGCGCTGGATCCAGGGCGAGCCGCCGCCGCTGGAAGAGGTGCTGAAGACCATGCGCGAGCGCGCCGCGAAATTCAACACCGAGAAAATCAAGCAGGAGGACCTCGCCTCGGCGGGCGGCGCGCCCGACACCGAGGACTAGCGCTTCAGAGCGCGGCGCCCTGTTCGGCCAGCAGGCGGGCGAAGTCGTCGAGCTCGTTGCGGTTGAGGTCGGAGACCACCCAGAAGCCCATACCGTTCTTCGCGAAGTGCTCGATGTTGAAGCCGTCGCGCGTCGACATCTGCTCCGACTTCTGCGTCTCGATAGGCCAGACGAACACGTCGATCAGGTGCGCTCGCCGCTTGTAGACGAGCACCGCGACCGGTTGAGAGCCTATGTAATCCAGTCGTCCACCGACAAGCTCGAAACCGGACGCGGAAAGATCGGCGACCGGCGGCGAGAACGCGAGCCGGGCGCTCAGCCACGGCTTGACCGTATGCTGGTCGGAGGACGCGACGTCGTAAGATCGATTGGAGAGCGTCGCGCGCACGTGGCTCGCGAGCACCTCCTGGGTGATGCGCTCGTCTTCGCCTGGGCGCATGGTTCCCAGCGCCACCACCCAGGTGACGAGTGCGACTGCGGCAAACGAGGCCGCCGGCCGCAGCCAATCCGCGGCCACGGCACCCACGGGTGTCAGCCATCTCCACCACCGGGCGGAAACATTCTCCGGCCCGGCCGGAATCGCGGCGCGCACGCGCGCTTCCAGCCACGCCGGCGTGGCGTGGTAGTCGGCCTTGTCACGGATCGCCGCGGACATCTCGCGCAAGCGCTCGCAAGCGGCGCGGACCGACGGATTTTCGGCCAGATGCGCTTCGAGCTCGAGGCTTTTCGCCG
>VBCA01000064.1 GCA_005881575.1 Betaproteobacteria bacterium | reverse complement strand
GATGCGCTCGGGGTTCGCCGCGATCAGCATTCTGGCGAGCGGCGCGAAGGGGGCATAGTCGGCTCGCGGGCCGGCCGTAACCGAGATCTTGACGTAGGCCTTGCCCGACCGGACGAGATCCACCAGGTCCGCGAAGCCGGGCTGCTGCACGCCGAGCTCCTCCCGGGCGTTGGCGAAATGATCGAACACCACCGGCACGGGCGAGGCGGCCACGAGGTCCCGGATCGCTGCGACCATGGCGAGGTTCGTGTTCATCTGAACGTGCCAGTTGCGGCTCTTCACGCGCTCGATCGCCCTCTGGAGCCGCTGGCGGCCGAGCGCCGGGTCGTTGGTGCCGCCGGTCGAGAGATTGAGCCGGATGCCGCACACACCCTCGCGGCCCATGGCGTCGAGCTCGCTCTCGCGAGTCTTGTCGTCGATGACGGCGACACCGCGCGCGTCCGCGCCGCGCGCGGCCATCCCCCAGAGCGTTGCCGAGTTGTCGGTGCCGTAGACGCTGGGCGTGACGATCACCACGCGCTGCAGGCGAAGCGCGCGGTGCAGCGCGGCCATCTCCTCGGGCACCGCCGTCTCGGGCGTGTACACGCGTCCCGAAAAGAACGGAAATTTCTCCGGGTCGCCGTGGATGTGGGTGTGGCAGTCGCAGGCGCCGGCCGGCACGTCGAAATTCACCGGCGTCGCCGGCTGCGAGGCCTTGGCAAAACCGGTTCGAAGGTGCATGGTCGCTCCGGCGGCAATCGCTCCGATCAGGACATCGCGTCGCGTCAGCATGGGGTTCTCCTTCGGCGGAATCTTATCCGTTGCGAGCCGATTTCGGTATATCGTATCGCCGCAGACAGAAGGAGGCTTCATGCACCTCTTCGCGCGTCGCACCCTGGCCGCGGCCCTGCTCGTGTCCGCTTCGACGTCGGCGTGGGCTCAAGGCTACCCGGACCGGCCGCTGCGGCTCGTGGTCGGATTTCCGCCCGGGGGCAGCGGCGATTTTCTCGCGCGCATCATCGCCGACGAGCTGACGCGGGAAATCGGCCAGCCGGTGGTGGTGGACAACAAGCCCGGCGCAGGCTCCAACATCGCCGCGGAGCACGTCGCGCGCGCCGCATCCGACGGCTACACTATTCTGCTCGCCGGCAATTTCACGCACGCGATCAATCCCTGGCTGTACAAGAACCTCTCCTGGGATCCCCACCGCGACTTCACGCCGATCACCGAGGTCGCCCTGATGAGCATCATCGTGTGCGTCACGCCCGAGCGCGGGATCCGTTCGATGAAGGAGCTGATCGCCAGGGTCAGGAGCGAGCCCGGCAAGTGGTTCTACGCCTCGCCCGGCAACGGCACATCCCAGCATCTCGCGGGCGCGGAGTTGAACCGCATCACGGGCACCGACATGCAGCACGTGCCCTTCAAGGGCGGCGCGCCCTCGCTGCAGGCGGTGCTCGCGGGCGACGTGCAGGTGATGATCGGCACTACGCCGGTGGTGCTCCCGCAGATCCGCGCGGGGAAGCTCGTGCCGCTCGCGCTGATCACGCGCGCGCCCTCGAGGATGGTTCCCGGCGTGCCCGGGATGGAGGAAGCGGGCGTGCCGGGGTTGGACCTTGGAAGCTGGTGGGGCATCTGGGCGCCGCCCGGGATCCCGTCCGAGGTGAAGCAGCGCCTGTATGCGAGCATCACCAAGGTCATGCGCCTGCCGCAGGTCGCGGAGAAGCTCGCGCGCGAGGCGATGGAGCCGGAGGTCTCCGCCTCACCGGAGGAATTCGCCGCGTTCGTGCGCAGAGACCATGCTTCGTACGAGGCCATCGTCAAGTCTTCGGGCGCAAAGGCGGATTGAGTCGGCAAAGGCCGCGGTGCTGCAATTGAAAAAACTGAGCCGGGATTTCGCGCTGGAGGCGAGCGGCGTCGATCTCGCCCGGCCCCTCTCCGACCGTGCTTTTCGTGAAATCGAGGAAGCGTTCTTCACCGGCCAGGTGCTCGTGTTCCGCGCTCAGAAATTGACGGCGCGCGAGTTTCTGGAATTCGCGCGCCGCTTCGGGCCGCCCGAGCCGCACGTGGTCGACCAGTTCCACCATCCCGAGTACGCCGACATCCTGATCCTGTCTAACGTGGTGCGCGACGGCAAGCCGGCCGGCCTCGCCGACGCCGGGACCTATTTCCACACCGACTATTCGTATCTGGAGATGCCGGCGCGGGCGACGATGCTGTACTCGATCGAGGTGCCGCGCGCGGGCGGCGATACGCTGTTCGCGAACCAGTACGCCGCGTACGCCGATCTACCCGGCGCGACGAAGAAGCGCCTGGAAGGGCTCGTCGGCCTGCATCATTACGGTAACCGCGACGATCTCGAGGAGACTTCACGCACGGCGGCCTCGCGGCTGACCGAGGAGCAGAAGGCGAGGCTGCGCTGGGTCAGGCATCCGGTCGCGCGGCGCCACCCCGTCACCGGCCGCACGGCGCTGTACGCGGTCTCGGGCAGCTCGTTCGGCATCGAGGGCATGCCCGAAGGCGAGGCGCGCGCCCTGCTCGACGAGCTCAAGCGCCACGCCACGCTCGAGAAGTACCGGCTTCGCCTGACGTACGGCGTCGGCGACGTGGTAATCTGGGACAACGCGTCGCTGCTGCACTCGGCGACGCTGACCGATCCGAACGATGCGCGCACACTGTGGCGCATCACCATCAAGGAGACGAGGAGGCAAGCATGATACGCAGACAGGTTCTGGCTTGGGCGGCCGCGGCCATGACGGCGGGCATCGCGGCGAGCGCGACCGCGCAGACCATCACCCTGCACGGCGCGGTGCAGTTCAACGACGACCACGCCTTCAACAAGTCGCTGCTCAGGTTCGAGGAGCTGGTGAAGAAGTATTACGGAAAGCCGGTCAACTTCGTGCTTCACCGCAACAGCGAGCTCGGGCTGGAGAAGGACTACTTCGCCTACATGAACCAGGGCAAGGGCGTGGACTACGGGATCGTGTCGCCCGCGCACATGTCCACGTTCTCGAAGGCCGCGCCGTTCATCGACGCGCCGTTCCTGTTCCGGGACCTCGACCACTGGAACAAGGTGCTGGACGCGGACCTGTTGAAGCCGATCGCGGACGAGATCGCGCAGAAGGCCGACGTCATGCTGATCGGCTACGCCGGCGGCGGCACCCGCAACATCTTCGTCAACAAGCCGGTGCGCAACTTGGCCGAGATGAAGAACCTCAAAGTGCGCGTGCAGGGCGCTCCGATCTGGAGCCGCACCTTCGCGGCGATCGGCATGTCGCCTACGGTGATCGCTTACAACGAGGTGTACAACGCCATCCAGAACGGCGTCATCTCGGCGGGCGAGAACGAAGCCGCCGGCGTGGAGTCGATGAAGTTCTACGAGGTCGGCCCCAACCTTTCCATGACCGAGCACGCGATCACGATCCGGCCGATCTGCTTTTCCGGGAAGACTTTCCGCGGCCTGCCTGCCGACCTGCAGGCGGCGATCCTGCGCGCGGGCAAGGAGGCGGGCGCCTACGGCCGCCAGGTCGAGTCCTCCGAGGACACCGCCAAGCTGGTGGCTCTGGAAAGGGCCGGCAAATTGAAGCGCATCACCTTCACAGACCGCGCGCAGATGAAGAAGCTCGTGGATCCGGTGATGGAGGCGTACGCGAAGGAGATCGGCGCCGACAAGATCTTCGCCGCGATCAACAATACGAAATAGCTTGAAGAAGCTCCTCGACGGCACCCATCGGCTGCTCACGCGGCTGATGGCGGCCACCGTGGCGATCCTGATCGTCCCCGTCACGCTGCAGGTCGTCTCGCGCTATACCGCGCTCATCCCGGCGTGGATCTGGACCGAGGAGCTGTCGCGGTTCCTCTTCATCTGGATGATCATGCTCGGGGCGATGATCGGCGTTCGCGAGGGGTCGCATTTCGTGGTCGACGTCCTGCCGGACCTCCCGCCGCGTCCTAACGCGTTCCTCCAGATCGTCAGCAACTTATTCGTCCTCGTGTTCGCGCTGGTGTTCATCGGGTGGGGAATCGAGTTCGTGCGCTTCGGTTGGGACCAGAGCTCCGAGCTCGCCGAGCTGCCGATGGTGTTCATCTTCGTGGCGTGGCCGGTGGCGGGCCTGACCTGGGTGCTTTTCCTCGGTGAGGCGTTCGTCGCGAGCTTCCGCGTTCTCCTGGGGAAATCCGAGCGATGATGTCCGCGGCGCTGTCTCCCGGCGCGGCGGCGATCGTCCTCTTCGGCACCTTCCTCGCGCTCTTCGTATTGCGCGTGCCGGTGGCGTTCGCCTTGGGCCTCGCGTGCCTGCCGAGCCTCGTGCTCGAGCCGCGCCTGTCGCCCATGATGCTCTTCAACGAGACCTTCAAGGCCTACAACTCCTTCATCCTGCTCGCGGTGCCTTTCTATCTGCTCACCGCGAACCTGATGAACGTGGGCGGGGTCACCGACCGGCTGGTGCGCCTGTCGCGCTCGATGGTGGGTCATTTTCCCGGCGCGCTCGCCCAGATCAACGTGCTGCTCTCGGTGTTCTTCGCAGGAATCTCGGGCTCCTCGACTGCGGACGCGGCGAGCCAGAGCAAGATATTCATCGACGCGCAGGTGAAGGAGGGCTACGGCTTGTCTTTTTCGATTGCGATCACCGCGGTCTCGGCGGTGTTGGCGGTGATCATCCCGCCCTCGATCCTGATGATCGTGTGGGGCGGAGTGATCTCGACCTCGATCGGGGCCATGTACCTCGCGGGCTTCCTCCCCGGCTTGCTGATCGCCGCGGCGCAGATGGCGACGGTGCACGTCTACGCGAAGATCTACCACTACCCGGTCTATCCGCGCGCGACGATGAAGGAGTTCTTCTACTCCGCGTGGATCTCGATCCCGGCCCTGCTCACCGCCTTCATCATCGTCGGCGGCGTGCTCCTCGGCTGGTTCACGCCGACGGAATCCGCGTGCGTGGCGGTGCTATACACGGTCGCGCTCTCGGTCTTCGTGTACCGCGAGATGAACCTGAAGCACCTCTACGATTCGTTCGTCGAGACCGGGCGCCTCTCCTCCGTCGCGCTCTTCTGCGTGGGCACGGCGTCCGCGTTCGGCTGGCTGCTCGCCTACTACCAGATTCCGCGGGCGCTGCTCGAGAACGTTTCCACCTGGGGAATGGGCATCACCGCGGCGGGCTTCTTCATCGCCTTCGTGTTCCTGGTGGTCGGATGCTTCCTCGACGCGATTCCCGCGATCATCATCTTCGGCACCATCCTGCAGCCGCTCGCGCATTCGGTCGGAATGAATCCGATCCACTTCGCCATCATCGGCATCGTCTCGCTCGCCTTCGGGTTGGTCACCCCGCCCTATGGGCTGTGCCTGATGATCTCCTGCGCGGTCGCCAAGGTGCCGATCCGGTTCGCGCTCAAGGACACGCTGATCATGCTGGTGCCGATGCTCCTCATGCTCGCGGCGATCATCGTCTGGCCCGACATTCCCCTGATCCTTCCCAGGCTGATCGCGCCGGAGCTTCTGAAGTAGTCACGCCCCGAGGGCGATGCGATCGCCGCGCTCCCGCGGGATCGCGGTGGAGCCGCTTGTCCGAATGCCGCTTTCGGACAGGTACCGCGCGACGGCGCCCGGCTCCAGGCGAGTCCCGGCGAGCCCGACGTGGCCGTCCGGACGCAGCAAGTAAAACGCCTGCCCGGGGATTCGCACCCGGGCGAGCTCAAGCGCGTTGTGCGCGTCGTCGGAAATCAGCTGAGTGCTCAGCAAGTCGCCGAGTCCCGCTGCTTCCTCCGAGGGCGCGGGCTGCCCGATGACGATGAGGTTGTAGCGCGTGTCGTCGAGCTTCTGGAACAGGTCCTCGACCGGGCCGTTCGCTCGGAACTTGAGCTGCAGCCACGGGAAACGATCGCCTGCGCGCGGCGCGCCGCCGGGCAGGCCCGGCAAGGATTTCGACAGCGGGCTTTCCCGGTACGCGATGCCGGTCTGGGAGAGAGTCCGGAACGCGAGCTGCTTCGGGCGCTCGAAAGTCATCGCAAAAGCCGCGATCTTCGCGAGGATGCGCGTGCGGAACAGCCCCGCGAGCCAGGTGTTCGAAACCGCCAGCACGAATGCCCGGTCGGTCGTGGCGAGTAGGCGCCGTGCGACCGGGATGCGCTCGGCGGCGTAGCTGTCGAGCAGGGCCGGGTCCGCGCGGCCATTGACCACGAGCGCGAGCTTCCACGCGAGGTTGTACGCGTCCTGCAGCCCGGTGTTCATGCCCTGCCCGCCCATCGGGCTGTGCACGTGCGCTGCGTCGCCGAGCAGGAAGCAGCGCCGGTCGCGGAACTTTTCCGCGGCGCGGTGATGGATGCGGTAGGTGGAGAACCAGCTGCACTGCTTGAATGCGAGGTTCGCTCCCGCCTCCCGCCGTATATCGGGACTCAGCTCATCGAAGGTGACATCGTCCTTCTCCCGCAGTTTCTTGGGGAGGATGCCGATCACCCGCCAGCGGTCCTTGCCTCGCATCGGGAAGAACAGGTGAAATCCGTCGCGCCACAGGTAGACGTTCAGCTCGTCGGCCACCATGGGACCGGTCGCCTCGGTATCGGCGACGAAGAACACGTGCTCGTACGGCGCGCCGGGAAACGTGATGCCGCAGAGCTCGCGCACCGCGCTGTGCCCGCCGTCGCAGCCTGCGACATACGCCGCCTGGATCTTGCGGGTGGAGCCGTCGGGCCGCTTGAGCGTTGCGGTTACCTGACCGGGTTCCTGGCCGAGGCCGGTGAGCTCGGTGTTCCACTGCACCGTCATTCCCCAGTTGCGGAGGTGATCGCCCATGATCCGCTCGTTGTCGTCCTGGCCCAGCATCAGGACAAAGGGAAACGGGCTCACGCTCTTACCGATTTCTCCCAGGGGGATGCGCGCCGCCCACTTTCCTTCCGCCCACATGTTGGCGCCGTTGCCGCGGCGGCCGAGCTCGAGCGCGCGCTCCGCGATCCCGAGCTTGGAGTAGATCTCTAGAGTGCGCGCATGCACCGCCATCGCGCGCGTCTGCTGCGCCGGCCCGGAATGCCGGTCTATGATCATCGCGCGCACGCCGCGGCGTCCGAGCTGGTTGGCGAGCATCAATCCGGTGGGGCCGCCTCCCACGATCAGCACATCCGCATCCATACGACTAGAACAGCGGCTTGGAGCGGTCCACGGACGCGCCGCGCAGGATCACCTGCGAGATGCGCCGCGTGTTGCTGATGTCGTCCAGAGGGTTCGCGTCGAGCACGATGAAGTCGCCGCTCTTGCCCGCCTGCAAGGTCCCCGCGTCGGCGATGCGCAGGAACTCGGCGCCGTTGCGCGTCGCCGCGACGATCACCTGCGCGGGCGTCATGCCGGCGACCACCATGTCCTGCATCTCGTCGTGCGGGCCCCAGGGCTTGTTGCCGTCGGTCCCGAGCACGATCCGCGCCCCCGCCGCGTTCAGCCTCGCGAGGTTGCGCGCCTGAATCCCGTAGAAGGCCTGCGCCTTCGGATTGTCGACGTTCGCCTTCTCGAGCTTCGCGAACTCCTCCGGCGACAGGCCCGGCCGCAGCCAGCCCAGGTCGACCTTGACGCCGCGGTCGGGGAGGTTCGGGGTGAGCACCAGATTGGGATGCGCCTTCCATAGGGCGACGAACTCGTCGTCGATGTCCTTGTCGCGCACGCCGTGGGCGAACGCGTCGATGCGGGCACGGACGAGACCCTTCGCGTCCTCGAGGTCGAACAGGTGCGCGATGACCCTCAGGCCCCGCTTGTGCGCCTCGTCGATGATCGCGCCGTAGATCTCGGGGCTGAGCTTCTGGTACTTGCCGTCGCGCGTGTCGACCCAGATCTTGACGATGTCGACCTTGTGCGCGGCGTCCTCGTCGACCGCCTTGCGCCCTTCGGCCGCGCTGGTGACCCAGAAAGGCGCGGTCGTTCGTCCCGGCTCCGGCATCGTGATGCCGCGCCCGGCGCTGAAGAAGCGCGCAGCGCCGGGCAGCGCCTGCTTGCGCACGTCGAGCAGCGCGAACCCGTCCAGGCCGAGGCTCAGCGCGGCGCTCACGCCGAAGTAGGCGCGCGCCCGGAGGTCCCGCAGCAGGTCCTCGCGCTTGCTGCTGAGGTGCGTGTGCGTGTCGATGATCATCGGCATTAGGGTCTTGCCGGAGAGATTCACGCGGGCCGCGCCGGCGGGCACGCGCACCTCGCCGGCGGCGCCCGCCTGCGCGATCTTCGCGCCGTCCACGACGAGCGTCGCGTTCTCGATCACGCGGCCGTCGCCCACAATGAGCCGCGCGCCCTCGTACGCGACGACTTTGGCGGACGCCGGGACCGCGGATCCGGCGAGGAGGACGACTGCTGCGAATGCGGCGATGCGGCGCATGGGAACCCCCGGGTGATGTCGAGCGTGTGCGGGAGTATAGCGGCTAGGGTACCACCCGATTACATTTGAAACAGTATTCGTGTTGCCGCTAGGGCCGAACGGCGGGTGTTTCCATCCGCATCCCGTTCGCGCGCCACATCAGGTAGAGCTCGAGGTTCACGAGCTCGGGTGCCCCGTAGGGGTAGGACTCTGCGCGCACACCGGTGAGACAGCCGCGCAAGCGGCGCTCGAGGGAGCCCAGGCCCTGCCACTCGAGCCGGTACAGCGGATATCCGGTCGGATGGGCCTGCGTGATCGGGCTGCCGGCGAGCTTTCCGCTCCAGTGGTCGTCGTGGCACTGGGCGCAGGCGAGATTGAGCTGGCCCTGACGGCGGAAGAACGCTTCGCGGCCGGCTTCGAGGAACGGCCGGGTGCGCGCGTCGATCGTAATGTTGATCGGCAGGCCGCGCGATTGCCGCGCGACGTAGGCGGCGAGCGCCAGCAGCTCCCGGCTCTCGAAAGCGAGCGGCGGCGCCTTCTGCCGCTTGCTGCGGCACATGTTGATGCGCTGCTCCAGGTTGACCGGGCGTCCGAGCGCAGCGTCGAAGGCCGGATAGCGCGCCGCGACTGCCTTCATGCTTTCTCTCGCATCACCGTGGCAATCGGAGCACGCGCGATCCGCGGCGCCCGCCTTCCTGTTCCACAGCGTCTCGCCGTCGAGCACCCACAGCATGCCTGGATTGGTGGCGTCGTCGTCCTGCATGGCGCGCGTCTCGCGGCTCATGAGATCGTAGCCCGAGCGGCGCTCCGAAGGCGGGATCTCGCCCGCGCCGGCACGCGCGCAAAGCAGGGACGCGGCGAACAGCAGGGCGGTGCGCAAGCTCACTCGACGCTGATCGACGCGGTCTCGGTCACGCTGTAGCCGTTATCGCCGACCCACTGGAACGCGAGCGTGCCTGTCTCGGCCGCGATGGTGGAGAACGCAATCAGCGGATTCGCGGACATCGCAGGATGCAGCTCGACGCGATAGACTTCCGTGCCGTTGTAGGTGCAAGTGAAGCGCCTGATGATGTCGCGCGGGATCAGCTCGCCGGTCTGCGTGCGGCGAAACCCGGTCTCCATGGGGTGCTGGGCGAGCGTCTTGACCTCGACGATCTCGCCGCGCGTCGCCCGCGCGGGCACGGTGACGACCGCGCGCGCCATTCTAGATCAAGCCTTCCTCGAGGCAGGCCGAGAGCGTGACCACGACCTCGGCGCTGTCGGACCAGAACGAGCCGTCGCTCATCTGGGCGATCGCGGTCACGCTCTGCGTGTCGGCGAGGCGCACGCGCGTCGCGAGCGTCGCGCGCCCGGCGCGCGGGCCCAGGCGGACGCTTACCACGTCGGGCAGCGGGTTCTTCTCGGTGAGGACGTGAATCGCCCTGACGTGGTCTGCTTGCGTCATCGGGCTCTCGACCGCGACCGCGAGCGGGACCGAGTTGCCGTTGTCGATGAGGGGCGGGAGCCGGAGCTTCACGCGCCCGCGACGGACCTGCGCGTCACCTACGATCCTGCGCAGCGCTTCCTGGAACGCGGCCTTGCGGTTCGCCGCCAGGTTGGGATCGAGCTGAGCTCTCGCCGCTTCCGGGACGGCGAGGGAAATTGCGGCAAGAATCAGGAATTCGCGGCGCGTGGTCCCCATTTTCGTCACCTGAGCGTAGCTAGATAGGCAACGACGTCCTCGATTTGTTCCGCGCTGAGGATCGTCTTGCCGCGATAGGCGGGCGCCACGCGCACGAAGCCCTCGCTCTCGTAGTACGCGGGCATGATGGTTTGCGGATTCACTTTCCGGGAATCGACCATCCGCTGCCGGATTTGGCCCTCCGAGTACCGCGCGCCGACCGAAGTCAGGTCCGGGGCGAGGTTGCCCTGGAACCGCTCCTCGGGGAACGGCCCGCTGTGGCACAAGAGGCACAGCCCCACCTGCCGGTTGGCCACGATCGCCCGGCCCCGCGCCGGATCGCCTTTTGCTCCGGTCAGCGAAGCCGGGATCGAATCAGCCGCGAAGGCATTGCCGGCGAGAAGCGACAATGCAATCGCGCAAGCCTCACACCAATTCAATGCCGTGGTTCTTCAGCGGCACCGAGCGGATGCGCTTCCCGGTCGCGCGGTAGAACGCGTTCAGCACCGCCGGCGCGGCGACGCAGATCGTCGGCTCGCCGATGCCGCCCCAGACCGTGCCTCCGGTCGGCATCAGGATGGTCTCCACCTTCGGCATCTGTGCGATGCGCATCGAGTTGTACTGGTGGAAGTTCGTCTGCTCGATGCGACCGTCCTTCACCGTGCACTCCTGGAAAAAGAGCGCCGAGAGGCCGTAGACGAACGAGCCCGCGACCTGCCGCTCGATCTGCGCCGGGTTCACCGCGTAGCCCGGGTCGGTCGCGGCGACGATGCGGTGTACCTTGACCTTGTTGCCGTCCTTGACCGAGATCTCGCAGGCGGCCGCGACGAAGCTGTCGAAGCAATGCAGGTGCGCAAGGCCGCGATAGACGCCGCTGGGCGCGGGTCTGCTCCAGCCGATCCTCTCGGCCACCGCATTCAGCACGCCGAGGTTCCTCGGGTGCTTGGCCATGAGCTTGCGCCTGAATTCGAGCGCGTCCTGGCCCGCGGCTTCCGCGAGCTCGTCCATGAAGCACTCGATGAACAGCGCGTTCTGGTTGATGTTGACGCCGCGCCAGAAACCGGGCGGCACGTGCGTGTTGCGCATCGCGTGGTCGATCAGCAGGTTCGGCACCGTGTAGCTGAAGGAATGCTCGCCCGACTCAAACACGCCCTGGAAGGAGAGAGGATCGCGTCCTTTCTGCGCCTGAACGACCTCCGGACGGACCGAAGCGAGGATCGACTGCCCCGAGAGCCGCATGTGCAGCGCGGCAAGGTTGCCGCTCGCGTCCAGGCCGCCCACGAGCTTGCACTGCATCACCGGATGATACTTGCCGTGCGCCATGTCCTCCTCGCGCGACCAGATCATCTTCACCGGCGTTCCGGGCATCTGCTTCGCGATCAGCACCGCCTGCCTGACGTAGTCGTCCGGGTAGGTGCCGCGCCGGCCGAAGCCGCCGCCCAGCATGACGTTGTGCACGTCGACCTTGTCGGCCGCGAGGCCCGAGGCCTCGAGCACCTGCGCAAAGGTGCCTTCGCCGTTCTGCGTCGGACCCCACAGCTCGCAGCGCTCGGGCGTGTAGCGCACGGTCGCGTTCATCGGCTCCATGCAGGCGTGGTTCTGGTACGGGTAGGCGTAGACCGCCTCGATTCTCTTCGCCGCGTCGGCGAGCGCAGTCTTCACGTCGCCGCCCGCCTGGTTGCCGACGAAAGCCTGCTCCGCGTCCAGTCCCGCCTTGAGGATCTCCGCGATGCTCGCGCTCGACACCTTGGCGTTCTCGCCCTCGTCCCAGACGATCGGCAGCTGCTCGAGCGCGGTCTTGGCGTTCCACCAGGTGTCGGCGATCACCGCGACGCCGGAGTCGCCGACCTGCACCACTTTCTTCACGCCGCGCATGCCGCTCACTCTCGCGGCGTCGAAGCTCTTCACCTTGCCGCCGAACACCGGGCAATCCTTGATCGCTGCGTTCAGCATTCCCGGCATCTTGAGGTCCATGCCGTAGACCATCGTCCCGTTGACCTTCTTCGCCGTGTCGAGGCGCTTGAGCGGCTTGCCCGCGATCTTCCAGGTCTTGGGGTCCTTGAGCGGAACGTCCTTGGGCTGCTCGAGACGCGCTGCGGCTTCGGCCACCTTGCCGTAGGTCGTCCTGCGTCCGGAGGGCTTGTGCGTGATGACGCTCGCGGAGGTCGTGCACTCGGAGGCTGGAACCTTCCACTCGTTCGCGGCGGCCTGCACCAGCATCATGCGTGCGGCCGCGCCGCCCTTGCGCACATACTCGTTCGACTGGCGTACGCCGCGGCTGCCGCCGGTGGAGAAATCGCCCCAGGCGCGCTTGCGCGCGACGCTCTGGCCCGGAGTCGGATACTCGATCTCGACTTTACTCCAGTCGCAGTCGAGCTCCTCGGCGATGAGCTGGCCGAGGCCGGTGATCGTGCCTTGGCCCATCTCCGCGCGAACCGCGCGGATCAGAGTGGTGTTGTCCGGGCGGATCGCCACCCAGACGGTGATCTCGGGCGAGCCGTCGGCCGCGCGGACGACTCCGGGTCCAAAGGGCGGAAGGCGCAGCCCGAGCGCGAGTCCGCCGCCGAGCGCGGCGCTGCTGACGAGGAAGGAACGGCGAGTGAATTTCGGCATGGCTGTCATAGTGGGCTCCCTCACGCGGCCTTGGCGGCGGCGTGGATCGCTTCGCGCACCTGCTGGAAGGTTCCGCAGCGGCAGATGTTGGTGATCGCGGCGTCGATGTCGGCGTCGCTCGGCTTGGGGTTCGTCC
Organism: Betaproteobacteria bacterium; assembly: GCA_005881575.1. Taxonomy (GTDB): domain Bacteria; phylum Pseudomonadota; class Gammaproteobacteria; order Burkholderiales; family SG8-39; genus VBDM01. The sequence goes on along the minus strand of VBCA01000064.1, from coordinate 1,137 downwards.
TCAAGAGCGCCGCCACCGCCATGATCATGCCGGACTGGCAGTAGCCGCATTGCGGCACGTCGTGGTCGATCCACGCCTTCTGCACCTTGTGCAGGGTCTTGCCCGAGGCGAGGCCCTCGATGGTGGTGATCTTGGCGCCGCTCGCCGCGCTCACCGGGATCGAGCACGAGCGCACCGGGAGGCCGTTCATGTGCACGGTGCAGGCGCCACACTGCGCGATGCCGCAGCCGTACTTGGTGCCGGTGAGGCCGACCTGCTCGCGGATGACCCACAGCAGAGGTGTGGTCGGATCGACGTCGACTTCGTGGGACTTGCCGTTGATTGTCAGGCGCATGGTGTTCTCTCTTCGTGATGGGCATGTGGCCAAGAGTGTTTCGTCGGCACCGGCCACGCTCGGGCGCCGCTCGGAAGTATGAACGAAAGCTTTGCGTTTGCCGATACCCCGCTGTCATAATGCAGTCCAACACAAAGCGGAGAACGGAGCGCTCGGGCGAGCAGAAGTAAGCGCAGACCTAGGCCGCGTTCTCGCGCCTGGCGGGAGAAGAGCCCTGCTACCCGGGTTGGGAAAGTGACTGAGATTCAGAGCGCGATAGAGTTCAAAACCCCACTGTCCAGGTATAGCTCGCCGGCGTCGGGTCGGTGTTGCCGGCCGCATCGGTGGCCCGCACCTCGAAGTTGTGGTCGCCGAAGCCTAGGGCGCTATAGGTCCGGGGGCTCACGCAGGGCGCGAAGGCACCCCCGTCGAGCCGGCAGGCGAAGCTGCTGCCGGCCTCGGTGGCCGTGAAGCTGAAGCTCGCGCTGCTGGAACTGCTGCGGGCCGGCGGCGCGGCCGTAATGGTCGTGTCCGGCGGCGTGGTGTCCGGCGGCGTGGTGTCCACCGTCCAGGCGTAGCTCGCCGGCGTCGGGTCGGTGTTGCCGGCCGGATCGGTGGCGCGTACCTGGAAGCTGTGGTTGCCGTTGGCCAAACCGCTATAGCTCCGGGGGCTCACGCAGGGCGCAAAGGCACCCCCGTCGAGCTGGCAGGCGAAGCTGCTGCCGGCCTCGGTGGACGTGAAGCTGAAGCTGGCGCTGCTGGAATTGCTGCGGGCTGGCGGCGCGGCCGTAATGGTCGTGTCAGGCGGCGTGGTGTCCGGCGGC
>VBCA01000082.1 GCA_005881575.1 Betaproteobacteria bacterium | reverse complement strand
ACGTTGCAGAACTGGAGGTTCCGTCCTTCGCTGCCGGCGCGGCTGGCGATCAGCACGCTGCGCTCGTCCTCGTGGAACGCGCGGATGCGTTTGTCCCGCTCGGGCGTCGAGTGCGCGCCCCAGTAGACGATCGCCTTGCGACGGAGCTTCGTGACGCGCTCCTCGATCAGCTCAATGGTGGGGCGGTGATCGCTGAAGACCACCACCCGGTCGGGGGTCTCTTTCAACAGATCGGTGAGCACAGTGAGCTTGGCGTGCGTCTTGATGCCCTTCGCCCGCTTGGCGAGCTGCCTCGCGATCGTGCGGTACGCGGGGTTGATGCGCTCGCCCTGCGCCAGGTGCTCGAGCGACTCGGCGAGTGCGCGCGCCGAGGAGCACAGCCGCTGGCGTAAGTGGATGACCGCGAGCTGGATGATCCCCTTCCGGGTCCGCTTCCGGGGTCCCGTCCCGTCAGCCACCTCCTCCTGCTCGGCCGGCTGGACGAAGCCTTCCCGATAGAGCCGGCGCAGGAACTCGGTGGTGCCCTGGTACAGGTCCGCCTCGGCCTTGGTCAGGCGGACCTCGGGGTGGCGCGCGCGGCGCGGCGGCAAGTTCAGGTCGTCGATCACGCTCGTGCGCCGCGTGCGGATCATCACCTCGTGCGTCAGCGCCCGCAGGGCGGCGGGGTCCTTGGGCATGCGGCGGTCGCCGGCCACGAGATGCACCTTGCGGAACTCCGGCCAGGTGCCGAGCTGTCCCGGCCGCAGCAGCGTGACGAGGTTGTACAGCTCGCGCAGGTCGTTCTGCAGCGGCGTCGCCGTGAGCAGCAGGATGAAGTCGCGTTCGATTTTCTCAATGAACTGGTAGGTCGCACCGCGCTGGCTCTTGACCTTGTGCGCCTCGTCCACGATCACGAGGTCCCAGCGGTGCCGCAGGATCTCCTCGGCATGCCGGCGCGAGCGCGCGCGGTCGTGCGACACGATCGCCTTGGTGACGTTCAGCCAGTCGTCGGGCTCGTTCGGCGTGTCGAAGCGCTCGAAGAACTTCTCCTCGAGCTCGCCCTGCCACTGCCCCACGAGCGAGGCCGGCGTCAGGATCAGCACGCGGCGGGCGAGCCCGCGAATCGCGAGCTCCTTGTAGATGATGCTCGCCTCGATCGTCTTGCCGAGGCCCACCTCGTCGGCCAGGATGGCGCGGCCGCCCATGTGGCGCAGCACCCGCTGGGCGACGTCGATCTGGTGCGGCAGCGCCTTGATCGCGTTCGCGTCGAGTGTGATCAGCCGTTCGAACCCCGGGACCAGGGCGATCCGTTCCGCCTCACGCCGCAGCTCGTGCCAGGCGCGGTCGGTCGGCGGCGCCTGGAGGCGTTCCGCGAACGCCTCGAGGGAGTGCTCGTCTACGGACCAGACGTCCTCGGCTGGCGGAGCGGGCGGGGGCAGAACGGTTGGCGACTGCGGCATCGACACGCAGCGGGTGGCGAGGGGGCCACAATATACCAGTTATCGGTTAGCAGTTATCAGTTGTCAGTACTCGGTTCTCAGCTTTCACTGGACTGCGGCGCGCCGGAGAATTGATTATCCTATCCTTTATCCTTTCACCCGGCAGAAAAATGCACGAGGGCGTGTCGATCCTGGCCGGTCTCGTTCGACGTATGTTTGAAAGCGGGCGATCACGGCCATCCAAAGGCGGCTCGACCTGCGAACCCACAGAGCTTCGAGATTCGCAATGAGAAGGAGAGGAACATGACGACGGAAACGAACGGGGCAGGATGGACGACGGCGGCGGTCCTCGTAGGACGCCTGATCTTTGCCGCTCTCTTTATTATGGCGGTGAGCTTCAAGGTGATGGACATCAACGCAACGGCGACCGCCATCGCGACGGCGGGTTTCCCCGCGTCCCATGTTCTGGCTTGGGTCGCGGCGGTGTTCGAGCTCGCTCTCATCGTGTGCTTCCTCACCGGCGCCTATTTTTCGGAAGCAGCGCTGCTGGCCGCAGCCTATGTCGTGTTTCTCGCCTTCGGGTTCCACGGGCCGTCGCATTGGGCGGCAAACCAGGCCGAGTTCGGATCGTTCATCGATCATTTCACGTTTGCTGCGGGCCTTCTGTTTGCGGCCGCGCATGGCCCCGGACGCGTGTTGGCGATGAAGCGCGGATGGCTCAGGCGGTAATCGCACGCTCGAGACAGAGCATTGTTATGAGAGCTTCGACCACAGTGATGCGCAGCTACGGGTACTGGCAGCGGCCCTTCGGAGGAGACCGATCCGTTTTACCACTAGACTCGCTCCGATTCGCCCCGTTGAGGGGTGCGTGGGCGGAGCCCAGCTAAACATTAGACCGAGTGCGCCGTTCGAGAGAGCTTCAAGCACTGCATTAAGGTGCGCCGGCGAGCCGCCACTGGCTTCAGCGGCGAATTGATTCTACTATCCGCTGATCGTGCGCGAAGGTCCGCTTCGGGTCGATGGCGGACGCCAAGTACGTCCCCGACCGGCGTTCGAACCCGGAGCTTGCCGAGCAGGAAGCGCGCGAGGCAGCCGAGCGTGAGTGTCGGCGTCTCGCGCAGGAACGGCTCGACGGCCGCGCTCTACTCGTGAGCTTCGTCGACAACTACGGCAAGGTCGAGAAAAACAAGGGATAGCTGGGCAGATCACCACGTTCCTCAGGAAGGCTCGCAAGGTGGAGCCATGCCCGCAAGCAAATTCGACACCGCAGCTACGGACAGATAATCAGTTAGCCAAACCTCGCTAGCTGCCCCGTCATCTCCGCCCAATGGCCGCTTCGCGTCCCAAAGCAGCCGTCCGTACCGAACACAATTCGCGAAGCGCCACGAAGCGATTTGCTGGTTCGCACTATTGATGGGCTACGAACACCGGCTGCGTTGGCCACCCATTCATTCATGCAGGCCTGACGCTCCGAGAGGTAAGTGTTGTGAGCGCAGGCACGCTCAGCGACGGCGAGCCGTTCCAACGGCGCGCCCCGGCTCTGGAAAAGAAAGGCACGAGCGGTCGCGCGGCGCCAGCGGCGTTCCGACTTGGCCTGACTATCTCGCCGACGATCTCAAAGTATCCGGCACTAAAACTGGTCCTGTATCGAGAGGCTGCAAACGGTCACACCGAGGAGGGTGGTCACTTGAAGGTAATCGTCGATCACCAATAGAAACGTAGAGCTGGCGTAGCCGGAGTCGGCCGTCAGGCGGCCGCGGCGCCGGAAAGCGCCACCGATTTCGTGCTCAACGACCTTCGTCCCCCCAGCGTTGGCGCGCGCCCCCGAGCGCGCTCGATCGCGTGCATCGACGCGGTTCGATGCCACCGGGGCGAACGTCGCCGCGTTGCTCGGCCGCGCTTCCGCCGATCCATCAAGTCGATCGCCTCACGGCGGGTCGTGCCGGCGCGGGGCGCAACCAAACATCTCACACGCGTTTTTTTGCCGCGTAAATGACATCATCGCGAGGCGACAAGATCGCTCTTGTCGGTCATCTCCAAACAAAATCGAGGAGTCCCATGAGAATGAGTCGCTTATGCGCAGTGCTGGCGGTCACCGTCGGCGCTCCGCTGGTCTACGCCGAGTTCGCGATCGAGGCGGCATTCCCTGAAAACTGCTGTTCGCCCGCCGGTAAAGACTGGCCCTATACCACCGGCAACCTCGGCGGCTGGGGGTACACGTCGCTGACCCAGATCAACAACAAGAACATCGAACAACTGGGCCCGGCGTGGGTGACCCACGTTTCCGCCGAGCCGGTGACCATGCCGGTGCCGGGTCCCGGCAACAACGCCACGGCGCAACAAACGATCCCGATCGTCGTCGACGGCGTCATGTATCTGGACACGCCCGGCGGCGGCGTCATCGCGCTCGACGGTGCCACCGGCGCCGTCAAATGGAAGTGGCAGCCGTCGGTCGCGGCCAACGGCTTCGGTGGCAACAACCAGCACCGCGGCGTGAGCGTGGGCGAGGGTAAGGTCTTCACCACGGCCGCCGGCAACCGCGTCGTGGCGCTCGACAAGGACACGGGCGCGATCGTCTGGGCGGTGCAACCCACCGCCCCTGATGGCGCGACGCTGGGGACCATCGCCAAGGTCCGCACGACGTACTACGACGGCCTGGTCTACCAGGGCACGAACGACTCCTCGCGTGGCTCGGTCTTCGCCCTGCGGGCGAGCGACGGCGCCCTGCTGTGGCATTTCTTCAGCACCTATCCGCACGGCAGCGTGTTCACCGACGTGAACGGCAACACGTTCGATGCCGGCGATACGTGGACCACGAAGGTCACGCCCGACGATACGCCGAATAACTGCTATCTCACCGGCGGGGCGACGGC
>VBCA01000063.1 GCA_005881575.1 Betaproteobacteria bacterium | reverse complement strand
GGCCCGCGCCGATGAAGCCCAGCGTGACTTTTCTCCGAGGCATTTGTTACGAATTGTACGAGAGTGCGGGGGCTGTCGTTCGCGGGCGACAATTGCGGATCATTTGGGACATAGAGTCAACGCCGGCGGCGCGCTCGCGTTTATCGTACTTGTCCGTAGCAATGGACATAACTCTTAGCGAGGTTCCAAATGAAAAAGCTGATCGCAGTCCTTATGCTGGCAGCATTCGCAGGCACGACTCTCGAGGTCGCAGCGCAGACGCCCGCCACACCGGCTACTCCCGCGCAATCCGCGACCCCGGCAGCTCACGCGAAAATGGGGAGCAAGAAGGCCGCCAAGTCGGAAGGCAAGAAAAAGGCCAAGGCCAAAGGCAAGAAGGCCGAATCGAAGAGCTAAGCCGCACCGGCCCTGACGGGCCGCGCAATATCGGAAAGGCGGGACCTCCCGCCTTTCTGTTTTTGTGGATACAATCGCGGGCCTGATCCCATCCGCGCACTCTTGAAATCCACGAGCTTCGACCCCATTTTCCCGCTAACTTCTTTATCGACGCGGAGACCGAAACCATGAAACGCATCTTCCTCTTCATCGCGACCAACCTCGCGGTGGTGCTGCTGCTCTCGGTCATCGCGAGCGCGCTCGGCGTGGACCGGTTCCTCACGCAGAACGGCCTCGATCTCGAATCGCTCCTGTGGTTCTCGCTGCTGATGGGTTTTGGCGGCTCGTTCATATCGCTCCTCATTTCCAAGCAAATAGCGCTGTGGTCCACGGGCGCTCACATCATCAAGTCGCCCGAGGGCGCGCACGAGCAGTGGCTCGTGGCCACGGTGCGGCGCCTCGCCGACAAGGCGAACATCGGCATGCCGGACGTCGCGGTGTACGAAGGCGCACCGAACGCCTTTGCGACCGGAGCGTTCAAGAATTCGGCCCTGGTCGCGGTCTCGACCGGATTGCTCGAATCGATGAGCCGGGAAGAGGTCGAGGCGGTGCTCGGCCATGAGATCACCCACGTTTCCAACGGCGACATGGTGACCCTCACGCTCATCCAGGGTGTGCTCAATACCTTCGTGTATTTCCTGTCTCGCGTCGTGGGCTTCATCGTGGACAAGGCCGTGTTCCGCACCGAGCGCGGCATCGGACCGGGCTTCTACATCACGGTGTTCGTCAGTCAGATCGTGTTCGGGATCCTCGCCTCGATCATCGTCATGTGGTTCTCGCGCCAGCGCGAGTTCCGCGCCGACGCAGGCTCGGCGCGGCTCCTCGGCACGCCGCAGCCGATGATAGGCGCGCTCATGCGCCTCGGAGGCATGCAGCCGGGCGCGCTGCCGCAATCGATGGTCGCATCGGGCATCAGCGGAGCACCGGGATGGATGGCGCTCTTCTCCAGCCACCCGCCGATCGAACAGCGTATCGCCGCCCTGCAGGGCAGGTAAGGGAATACGTCTACAGCGGGTTCTTCGCGGTGACCGCGTAGAATTCGTGCACTTCGCCGCGAACGCGGGGACTGCGCACCCGACTCAGAGAAAATACGACATACGATCTTTGCCGGGCGGTCACCGCCGCCTCGCGCCCTTCCACCTCGACTGCGGCGAGATCGAGCCTGCTTCCCGAGGCCGCGATCGCCACGTTCCCTTCTATGCGCCCGCCCGTCATGACGATGGTGGAGCTGTACGCGTAGAGGCCCGTCTCGCCGCCGCCGATGTCGCTGTCGTCCAGGGTGACGGTCGATTCGAGAACGTGCAGCTCCCGCACCCGCGCGTTTCGAATCTCGGCATTCCGGCAGCCGTCGAGGATCAAGCTGTCGTACTCGCCCTCGAATACCTTATTGCGTTCGTTCCGGCAGGTCCCTTCGCCGCGCTTCGTCAACGGGGCGGCGGCGCGAGCCGGCGCCGGCGGCAGGCCCCGCTCCAGAAACGGCTCAAGCACCGTGCGAAAGCGCTCGGGAGCTTCGAGCATCAGCTCGTGCCCGGCGCGCTCGATTACAGATAGGCGCGCGCGCGGCAATTTCAGCGCGAGCACTTTGCCGGTGCGAAGCGGGGCGAGCGTGTCCTGCGCACCCCAGATGATCAGGGTTTCGGCGCGGACTTTGGGCAACTCCAGGTGCAGGTCCTCGCTCACCACGGCGAGGCCGGCGATCTTCGCGGGGTCGGCGCCGAGCAGGCTCTGGCGCAGTTGCGCGCTCGAGAGGATGACTTGCGGGTCGAGGCGCAGCTGCTGCAGCGGCGCGAGGAGCTTGCGGGCGAGGTTGACGAGCCAATCGGCCGGATCGGCAGCAGGCGGTACGAACTCCAAGCCGAAGCGCGCGAGATACTGGCTCGTCGTAGAGGAACTATGCAGCACGCCCGGCGCATCGACGAGCGCGAGCCGCAGCACGTCGTCCGGGTAGGCGGCCGCGTAGCGCAAACTCACCACCGCGCCCATGGAATGCCCCACCAGCGCGAACGGCCCATGCAAAAAGCGGCCGGCGACGACTTTGAGGACGCGCGCGTAGTTTCCGGGCGAATACAGGACATTCGCCTTGTCGGAAGCGCCGAATCCGGGTAGGTCGAGTGCGACGACGTGAAAAGACTTCTGCAGCCATGCGATGTGGTCGCGGAAATCGCGCGCTGCTTCGTCGCCGATTCCGTGCACCAGCAGGATCTCGCGCGCATTGCCGCGGCCGGCCTCGTAGACGACCATCTGCCCGCCGAACACCGGCTCGTCGATGCGCTGGGATTCAGTCCCCGGAACGCGCGTTTCCTGCGCGGAGACCTCGGCCGCCGCGCTCGCATCCACCATCGAAAGGAGCAGTGCCGCGACGAGGCAGGCCCGCCACGGTCTCAGGAAAGGGCGTCGAGACTGCACTAAGTCGATCTCAGCGCGTAGCGACCGTCCTTCTCCCTGACAAGGCGCCCGGCTTCGCGCAGCGCTTCGAGCGCGAGCACCGCTTCGCGCCCGTCGCGGCTCGCGAGCGCAGCCATCAACGCCTCGAAGGTCTTCGGTCCGTCGGCGAGCGCCGCTTCGACCGAAGCGAAACGCTTGCCCTCGAGGCGCGGCGGCTCCGGAATCGTGGACTCGATTCCGCGCACCTCTCCCACGGGCAGCGTGAGATCGAACCCCGCCTTGGCGCCCGTCTTGGCGCCGGAGAGCGACGGATCGAGCGGCAGCGTGCGGAACCTCGACTGCACCACGAGATCGCGGTCCGCCTGGAAGCGCGTCGCGAGCGCCCAGTCCATCTGCTCGTCGGAAAAAATATCGATGTCGGGATCGACGACGAACACGTGTTTCACGTTGGCGAGGCAGCCGAACGCGGCGGCAATGGCGTTCCGGGCTTCGCCCGGCACGCGCGGGCGCAGGGCGATGCGCAAGTTGTACATCCCGCCACTGGCAGGCGTCGCGTACACGGCTTTCGTCTCGCGCACCGCCGTCTCCAGAGCGCGCCAGACCATCACCTCGGTGCGCAGCGCGTTCAGCTGCGCCGTATCGGTGCGGGCGAGGCTCCGGCCGCCGATGGTGGCGGTCTGGAAGAGCGCGTCGCGGCGCCGCGTGACCGCGGTGAGATGGAACACCGGATTCTGCTTCACGCCGCCGTAGTAGCCGAGGAACTCGCCGTAGGGGCCTTCGGCCTCGACGTGGCCGCGCTCGTCGAGATAGCCCTCGAGCACCCATTCCGCATCGGCCGGAACGCGGATTTCGCAGCTGACGCACTTCACCACCGCGAGCGGCGCACCGCGCAGGCTCGCCACGAGTCCCAGCTCGTCCGCCGGCAGGCGCATCACCGCGGCGACGTAATCGGCGGGGTGCGCGCCGACGACGAAGGCGACCGGCAGCTTTCGCCCCTGCTTCACTGCGGACTCGTAGAGCGCGCGCAGGTCGGAGGGCGAATTGAGATCGACGCCGGCCTCGCGCCGGCCGCGCAGCATCAGGCGGCGCACGCCGACGTTGGTCCAGCCGTTCGAAGGGTCGAGCACGAAATCGATCGAGGCCGAGATGTACGGACCTCCGTCCATGCCGTGCTGCAGGTTGACCGGCAGCGCGGTCAGGTCGGCCTTGTCGCCGGTGAGCACGATGTCCTGCGCGGGCGCCGACTCGCGCGGCACTTCGACCACTTGCGGCGTCGCCCGCAGGCGGCGCAGCACTTCGGCGAGCAGCTGGTCGGGCGCGGCACCGAAGGCGCGCGCCAGGCGCGCGCGGCTGCCCATGACGTTGCCGACGAGCTGCGCGCCTTCCTTGCCAAGGCGCTCGAAGAGCACCGCCTTGGCGTTGCTCTCGAGCGCCGGGGCGACGTCCGCGAGATCGGCGGCTCCATCGCGGACCTCGAGCTCTCCGGACTGTCGCAATTCCTCTACAAAGCGTCGTAGCCTGAACCGCTCGAGGTCGATCCCGGTTTCGCGCGCGCCCGTTTTCACCGCTTTCGACTCCTCCTCGCCAAAATCAACGGCGTATCGTACCACCGCGCTAAAGGGCGGCTATTGCGTTGCGCCGGCATCGCCCCGGGGCTACACTAGTTTCACGACATCGACCGCTGCGGATCCACTCGGCCGCACATCCAAAGGAGGCTCCATGGCAAGCATCAAATTCGCCGTTGACGGCAAGACCGTGACCGTCAACGCCGACCCGAACATGCCGCTCCTCTACGCCTTGCGCAACGACCTCAAGATGAGCAATCCGCACTTCGGCTGCGGACTCGCGCAATGCGGCGCGTGCACCGTGCATCTGGAAGGCGAACCGGTGCGTTCCTGCGTGATGCCGCTGTCGGCCGTGGCCGGAAAGAAGGTGACCACGCTCCAGGGCCTCGGCACGCCGGAAAAGCCGCATCCGCTGCAGGCCGCGTATGTCGAAGAGCAGGTGCCGCAGTGCGGTTACTGCATCAACGGCTGGATCATGACCGCGGCGGCGTTCCTGAAAAAAAAGCCGAAAGCGACCGACGCCGAGATCCGGGACGCGCTCGCCGGACTCAAGTGCCGCTGCGCGACGCACGCGGCGATCATGCGCGCGATCAAGCGCGCGCAAACACAGATGGCCTAGGAGACGACCATGAACGCACCTCTCTCCCGCCGTGAATTTCTCAAGGCATCGGGCGCCCTGATCGTCACCGCGGCCGGACCCGCTTTCATCGGGGAAGCGCTTGCGCAAACCGCTGCCGGCGCAAAGCCGCCGCTCGTCCCGACCGAGCTCGATTCCTGGGTGGCGATCACACCCGACGGCCGCGTCACCGCCTTCTTCGGCAAGATGGACATGGGCCAGTCCCTGGACATCGCGATCGCGCAGATCGTCGCCGACGAGCTCGACGTCGCAGTCGACAAGGTCGACGTCGTCATGGGCGATACCGCGCTCACCTGCAACCAGGGCGGAGCCTCCGGCAGCACCGGAATTCAGTCGGGCGCCCGCCCCTTGCGCAACGCGGCGGCCGAAGCGCGCCGGCTGCTGGTGCACTCCGCTTCGCAGAAACTCGGGCTCCCGGCCGAGCAGTTGCGCGTCGACGACGGCGTGGTAAGCGCCGTTTCCGATCCCGCGAAGAAGGCGAGCTACGCCGAGCTGATCGGCGGCCGCCACTTCCACCACCAGGTCGAGTGGAACAAGCAGATCGGCAATGCCATGGACATCAAGGTCCAGGCAAATCCGAAGTCGCCTTCCGAATACCGGATCGTCGGGAAATCCTTGACGCGCCGCGACCTGCCCGGCAAGGTCTACCGCACCGAGAAGTACGTGACCGATATTTCTCTCCCCAAGATGCTTCACGCCCGGGTGATCCGGTGCGCGCGCGCCGCGTGTACCGTAGCGGGCATCGACGAGAGCTCCATCAAAAGGGTGAAGGGCGCGCGCGTCGTGCGTGAAAAGGACTTCGTCGCGGTGGTGGCCGATCACGAGTGGGACGCGGTGCGCGCCTCGCGCATGCTGAAGATCTCGTGGAACGAGATCAAGAAGGATCCCTTCCCGCCGATGGCGGAGATCTACGACCACATCCGTAAGGCGCCCGTGGTGAAGCGCGAAGACGCGGTGAAGAAGGGCGACTTGGAGGGCGCGTTCAAGACCGCGGCGAAAGTCGTTGAAGCCGAGTACGAGTGGCCGTTCCAGTCTCACGCGAGCATGGGGCCCGGGTGCTCGGTCGCCGACGTGCGCGCGGATGGCGTCACCGTCTGGACCGGCTCGCAAAAACCGCACTTCGTCCAGACCGGAGTGGCGCGCCTGCTCGGCGTGCCCCCGGAAAAGGTGCGCGCCATCTGGGTGGCGGGGCCCGGCTCCTACGGGCGCAACGATGCCGGCGACGCCGCGCTCGATGCGGCGCTGCTCTCCAAGCTCACGGGGCGCCCGGTGCGCGTGCAGGGCATGCGCAGCGACGGGATCGCCTGGGATCCGAAAGGTCCGGCGTCCGTGCACCGCGGCCGCGCCGCGTTCGATGCTTCGGGCAAGGTGATCGGCTACGAGTTCATCTCCAAGGGTTTCTCGCGCAGGAACATCGACACGAATGAATCGGATCCGCGCGACAGCCTCGCCGGCATGTCGATCGGACTGCCGCCGAAACCGAGCATCGACTTCGGCGTGCCCGCAGAAGCCTACGGATTCGACAGCAAGCTGCTCGCCTGGGAAGTGATTCCGCCGCTCCTCGACGCCAGCTCGCCGCTCAGAAGCTCGCACCTGCGCGATCCGGTGGGACCGCAGATCCAGTTCGGCAGCGAGCAGTTCATCGACGAGCTGGCGATCGCCGCGGGCGAAGACCCGGTCGCGTTCCGGCTGAAATACCTCAGCGCTCCGCGCGACGCGGCGGTCATCAAGGCAGCGGCCGAGAAAGCCGGCTGGCAGCCGCGGCAAGCGCCGCGCGCCGCCCGCTCAGGCGACGTCCTGTCCGGACGCGGCATCGCCTACGCACAGCGCAACGGCACCCTCGTCGCGGTGGTCGCGGAGATCGAAGTCGAGCGCAAGAGCGGGCGGATCTGGGGGAAGAAATTCACCGTTGCCCACGACTGCGGCCTGATCATCAACCCCGAGGGCCTGCGCTACACCATCGAGGGCAACGTCGTGCAGGGCCTGTCGCGCACGCTCTTCGAGGAGGTGCGTTTCGATCGCGAGAAGGTGACCAGCGTCGACTGGCTGAGCTATCCGATCCTGGAGATCCGCGACGCACCCGAAGCGATCGAGGTGGTCCTCATCAATCGGCCGGAGATCGCGCCGAGCGGCGCCGGCGAGCCGTCGATCCGGGTGGTCCCCGCCGCGGTGGCGAATGCGTTCTTCGACGCGACCGGCGTGCGGCTGCGGCGCGCGCCGCTCACGCCCGAGCGCGTCAAGGCCGCGCTGGCACGCGCGTAGATCCTTCGGCTGCACGCACCGCGCGTCCAGCGCGCGGTGCGATGTTTCTTGCTCAGTTTTTCGCGAGCCTCACCTTGTTCAACGCCGCTTTCAGGCTTCTGGCCAGCTTCCCGGCATCGTCGTTCGCCCAGAAATGCATGAAGAACAACCGCGGTTGCTCCGTGAGCATGTGGCTGTGCAGCGCCGTCACCTCGATCCCGCCCTCGCGCAAGGTCTTGAGCACCGGGTTGACCTCCTGTGCGATGAGCACGAAGTCCCCGGTGATCGCCGCCTTTCCACCCCCGGTCGGCTGGAAGTTGATGGCGATGCCCGAACCCATGCCGATGGGAATCGGCATTCCATCTTCCATGATGGTTTCGGCCCGAGGGATGCTGAACGCATAAACACCGCTGTTGACATTGCCCTTCGCGCCCAGCGTTTGATCGATTGCGGCGGTGTCAAGGTCGAGCGGCGGCGGCGGAGAACCCGCGGGTGCCGGCGCCGCCAATGGGGTCTTGCTTTCGGCAAGGCCAGCGCGCAGCGCGCCGGCGAGCTTGACGGGGTCGCCGCGGCCGTAGAAATGCATGTACATGGTGGCAGGCGAAGAGCGCAGCAAATGGTTGTGCAGCGCCGTGATCCCGATTCCGCCTTCGACGAGTTTCTTCATCACGGGGTTGACCTCTTCCTGCAGCAGCACGAGATCGCCCATCACCATCGCCTCGTTTCCCATTTTCTGGAATGCGAGATAGGAGCCCAAGGCAAGAGCGGGTCTGATCGCGACCTCGTCGAGGGTGACCTTCAGGTCGCTCCGCCCGAGACCGACGCGGTAAATTCCGCCGGGCAACTGCGCACCGGATCGGCCCAGCGCCTTGGCGACTGGGGCCCAGTCGTCGTCGGCTGCGAAGGCGGCGGTGGACAGTCCCAGCGCGAACCCAAAGCTTGTGAGTATTAGATTAAAGCGCTTCATGGTATGACTTCTCCTAGAGAGTGGTCTTGGAATGAACTCATAGAGGCTGAGTCACCGTCGTGACTTTGCCTTTTTGGGCGACAAGCACCACCGCGACGGGCTTGTGGTTCTTGATCGTCGGTGTAACCGAGAAAACAGCGCCGGGATGCGTTTTGCGCACTTCGGCGATCACGGCAACGAGGCTTTTCCGGCCGAGTGCCATCACTGTGAGCTGTTCCGCGGACCTTGCGACATGGGGCACGTCCTTGAAGACTTCCACTTTCGGTGTCCACTTGTCCTGTTCGGGGCTTCCGCTCAACTCTTGAAGCACATTCTTTTCGGCAGGGACTGCCAGCCCCTTTTCTGCCGTATACACGGAAAGCGACAACTTCCCGTCTTCCAGCTCGAACTTCGCCGAAATAGCTTTTGCGCTTCCTTGACTTGCCTGCCGGATGCCCGCTAGCAAGCTGAGCTTACTCTTACCCAGCGCCTGCGCGACCGCCTGGAGCTCTTTGGAATCCCCTGCGGCACGAGCGGGCTGCCAGGACAGCCATCCCACGACTACGAATGCGGAGATCAAAGGAACAATGTAGAAATACCGGGGTTCTTTACGTTTCATGATTTGCCTCCTTATCAATGCGGGGCGGTACGGCCCCGTGACGTGTTGCGGTTTTGTCGAGCGCTCCTTGTCTCATTTCAACGAAGCCGATAAGCGAGCAGCCTGGCGGGCGATGTCCCGATCGCCGGTGCGGCCACGTATAGGAGTCCTTCTTCTGAAACAAGAAGTCCGGTGCGCGCGCGGGGAGCCGTGCGGACCGTGCCCTCCAGCGAGTAACGATCCGGATCCTGCTGGCGTATGACGTCGATCCGCCCCTCTCCGCAGACGACGTAGATTCGCTTGCGCTCCGGGTCGAAGAAAATATCGTCCGTGTCCTCCCCGATCGACTGCTTCGCCACGACCTTTCCGGAATCGATGTCGTATACGAGCAGCATCGCTGGTCTGCGTGCTCCGACGAACAGCCTCCTGCCCGGCTCATCGAGCGCCATCGGATAATTGGATTCCGCGCCGGGAACGTCCCAAGTTGCGACAACCGCGTGTTTTGCGCGATCCACCACCGCGACGTGGTGCGCCGGGGGCACGTTGACGAAGATCCGCGTCCCGCGCGTCTCCAGCTGGAAGGATTCCGGATGTCCGGCGAGCCGGATATCGCCCGAAGAGCCGCCTGTCGCGGGGTCGAGCGCGCGCAGCGCGCCGTTTCCGTACCCGACGTACACCTTGCGCGCGCCGGCGTCATAGCGGACGTTGTCGGCGTCATTCAATCGCTCGACGCCCTTGATGCGCGCGAGCGAAGTCCCGTCCAGGATATCGAAGCGGTTGGCGCTCCCGTTCGCGACATAGATGCGGTCGAACTCGGGCAGATAGAGGACCCCTTGCGGCTCGCCGAATCCGCCGAGGCTCCGTTGCAGCCGACCCGACTTCACGTCGACGATCTCCAGCGTATCGTTGCCAAGGGCGGCGACAAAGAGGCGCTGCTGCTTCAGGTCAACCCCGAAATGGTCGATGCGCCCCTTCACGGTAGGCAGGGCTATGGTCGCAGCCGGCTCGAGCACATCCGCAGCCTGCAGCCCGAAGGGCAAAACAAGCGACAGGAATGGTACCAAAATCAGCTTGCATTTCGCTTTCATGTCGTGGCTCCGTTTTCAGCCGAATGTCCAGGTCAATCCCAGGCGCAGCTCCCGGATGGTCTCGTTTCCGTCGTGAGCCCTGCGAACGCCTACATCGAACGAAAGACCGTCCCGGAAGCGCCAGATCGCACCGACTAGCGCCGAGGTGACCCGCGGGGTGCCGGAGGCCTGCTCGCCGAAGACTTCGGCGACCGGGCGCACGGCCCACGAATACGGGCCTTCGAGGATGGCGCCCAGGAAAAGGTCGGGCTCGTGCTCGCGCGTCCACGCGAGCGCCGCATTGAGGTGAACCGATATCTGTTCAGTGCGCTGGGATATGATGCCGGCGACCGAGAATCCAGTCCCCTTCTCCCCGTGTACCGACGGAAGCAGCAAGCCGTATTCCGTTGCAACGCTCGGGCCGGACGCGTCCTGCAGCGCGCCCTGGCGCAGCACCTGCTTGATGAAAATCCCGTTGTCGACGATCGCGCTGCGCGGCTCGCCCGGATCGCGATCGAGCGCCACCTCGCGTTGCCCCTGAATCACCAGCTCGCGATCGCCCGCCAGGCCGAAGTTGCCGATCACGGCCGGGGCGACTTCGATCCTCTTCGAGTCCTCGCGTCGCCGGCCGACGGGACCGAGCTCCAGCTCGAATTCGCCTTGCTTCGCGACGTCGGCGTCCGTCGAGTCGTACGGGCGCAGGGCAAGAGCGGGCTCAGAAACAAGAAGCAGCGTGCCAAGCGTGCAGAGGACGCGAGCCACCAGCAACATCGCACGCACACGCTCAGACGCATCCCGCATAGGCCCGCACCTATGTCTTCAGCAACGGATAGATCACCAGCCCTGCAACTGCGGCAAGGGCGACGATAACCGGCTCCGGAAGCTTCTTCACCTTCCAGATCAGGGCGATGGTGATGAGCATCATCAGCACCGTGGGTAAATCGACGATGGAGCGCTTTCCGAGGACGACCACGGCTCCTGTGATCGTTCCGATCGCCGAGGCCGTGACGCCGTCGATAAAGGCGACGATGCCCGGCTTCTTTCCGTGCTTGCGGAAATAAGGCGCCGGGATGATCGTGAACAGGTAGCAGGGCAGAAAGGTCGCGAGAGCCGCGACCACCGCGCCGGAAACTCCGGCGACCAGATAGCCGATGAATCCGACCGTGATCACAACCGGTCCCGGCGTGATCATGGCGACCGCCACCGCGTCGATGAACTGCCGCTCGTTCAGCCAGTGATATTCATTGACGACTCCACCGTACAGGAACGGAACGATCGCAAGGCCGCTGCCGAACACGAACGCGCCCGCCTCGGCGAAGAACAATCCGATCTGGAGGAGCTGCGGCCAATCGATCACCGAAGCGACCGCCGAGGCCGCGGGAAGCTGTACCGCTGCAATCGCCATGCTGCTCGCTCCACCGCCGAACCAGTTCCTCGGCGGCGCCTTCACCAGCCACACCCATACTCCGGAGATCAGAAACAGCCAGACGATCTCCGACTCGGTGACGACGGTTACCGCCGCCGCGCAGACGTAGATCGCCCACAGGAGCTTGTCCTTGCCGATGCTCTTGGTGGTCAACTTGTAAGCGCTGATCGCGATGATTCCAATGACCGACGCGCCGACGCCATAGAACACCGCTTGCATCCAGGTAAGTCCGCCGTAGGCGACGTACGCGGCGCCGAGGGCAATGACCATGAGGAAGGACGGCAGCACGAATGCGACGCCCACCACCGTTGCGCCCAAATTCCGGTAGTGGACGTAGCCGAGATAAATCGCTAGCTGCGCGGCGAGCGGACCCGGCATGAGCTGGGCCAGCGTCAAGCCTTCCTTGTAGTCCGTTTCGGAGATCCACTTTCGTTGCTCAACGAGGTCGCGATGCATGTAGCCGACCAAGGCAACCGGGCCCCCGAACCCGAATGTGCCGAGGCGCAGCGCGTAAGTCACGAGCTGCCACAGGGAGTATTGAGGCTTCGAATCGATCACTTCGGCGCGAGGCGGGAAGTTTCGCGAAGCGTCCAAGAAAGACCCTCCATGTGGCGAGCACGCCAGATGTCGAGCAGGCCTTGGACGCCGTGGGCGTCTTGAGCGGGGAGGCTGCCGAATCCCCGAAAGCTGAGTCTAGCAAAGAGCCGATTGCAAACGCAATGCCTCGGCCGGACAATACCTCAATTCGGGAGAGGAGAGACGGATGAATCCCCTGATTTGCCGCACTGTAACCGCTGCCTGTTTCGCTCTTCTCACGGCGGTCGCGCACGCCCAAGGGGCGGTGGCGCTGACCGGCCAGGTCAGCTCCGCCGAAGAGGGAGCGATGGAAGGCGTCGTCATCAGCGCCAGGAAGGACGGCTCGACCATCAGCATCAGCGTCGTCACGGACGCGCAGGGGCGCTTTGCTTTTCCGGCCGCGCGGCTCGAGCCCGGGCACTACAGCTTGAAGGCGCGCGCCGCGGGCTACGAGATCGACGAACCGCGGGCCGCGGACGTCGCCGCGGGCAGCTTGGCGAGCGCCGACATCAAGCTCAGGAAAGTAAAGAATCTTTCCGCGCACCTGACCAACGCCGAATGGATGATGAGCATGCCCGGGACGGACGAGCAGAAGCGCTTCCTGCTCAACTGCAACGGCTGCCACACGCTCGAGCGCATCATGAAGTCGACGTACGACGCCGACGGCTTCATGCAGATCTTCCAGCGCATGGCCGGCTACTATCCCGGCAGCACGCCGCTGAAACCGCAGCGGCTCGCCGGCAAGGCGACGCGCAACGTCGAGCGCGGCGGGAGCGGCAGGAAGACCGCGGAATGGCTCGCGAGCGTCAACCTGAGCCAGCAGCAAACCTGGGCTTACCCGCTGAAGACCGAGCCGCGGCTCACGGGCAGGTCGACGCGCGTGATCATCACGGAATACGACCTGCCGAATCCGCTGATCCAGCCGCACGACGTGGTGCTCGATCGCGAGGGCAACGCCTGGTACTCCGACTTCGGCCAGATGTTCCTCGGCAAGATGGACCCGAAGACCGGCAAGGTCACGCAATATCCGATCCCCGTGGTCAAGCCGGGATGGTCGGAAGGCACGCTCGATCTCGAGATCGACCGCGACGACAACCCCTGGGTGGGCGTGATGTACCAGAGCGCCATCGCGAAGTTCGACAGGAAGACCGAGAAATTCCGGATGTGGACGACCCCCAAGGAATGGGACACGGACGCTGGCCAGCTCGGCCATATCGCGATAGCAGGCACTCCTAGCGACAACAAGGTTTGGATCAAGAATTCCGACGGCGGCCATATCTACCGCCTCGATCTCGTCTCCCACGAGATGGAGAACCTCGGCGCCTTCAAGGATCCGCGGACCGGCAAGCGCATCGGCACCTACGGGATCCACTCGGACGCGCAGAACAACGCCTATCTGCTCGACTTTGCGGCCGGCAACATCGTCAGGATCGATGCCAAGACCGGGAACGCGACCGTCTACCCGACCCCGACTCCGGATTCGCGCCCGCGCCGCGGTCGCGTCGATCACCAGGGCCGCTTGTGGTTCGCCGAATATCAGGGCAACGCGATCGGGATGTTCGATCCGAAGACCGAGCGCATCACGGAGTGGAAAGTGCCGACGCCGTGGAGCGCGCCCTACGACGCGGTGGCCGGACGCAACGGCGAGGCGTGGACGGGGTCGATGCTCACCGACCGCGTATCGCGCCTGGACATCCGGAGCGGGCAGTATACGGAGTACATGCTGCCGCGCCCGACCAATATCCGCCGCGTCTATCTCGACGATTCGAAGAGCCCCGGAACGCTCTGGATCGGCAGCAACCACGGCGCGGCTATCGTCAAGGTCGAACCGCTCGACTAGCTCTTGAGGCCGACCGACCCCACTGTCGCCGCGGTCGTGCGCGAGCAGACGGGCTTGGCGTGGTCGCGCGCGCGCGACCTATGCACCGAGGGGCGCGTCACGGTGAATGGCGAGCGCTGCCTCGACTCGGCGTTGCGCGTTCCTCCCGGCGCGGTGGTGATCGTCGACGAACGCGCGCCGAAGCTGCGCTCAGGCGCCCTGCCCGAGAGCGCGATCGCGTTCTTTGACCGCGACGTCGTCGTCGTCGACAAGCCCGCCGGACTGCTGAGCGTCGCCTACGAGCCGGGCGACAAAGACACGCTCGCCGACTGCACGAGGGCCTTGCTGCGGCGAATGGGCGGACGCCGCTTCGAGCCTCGAGTCGGCGTGGTTCACCGGCTCGACAAGGACACGAGCGGCTTGATGGTGTTCGCGCGCACCTTGGACGCGAAGCGCATCCTGGAGATACAGTTCCGCGCGCACGACATCGAGCGCGTCTATCACGCGATCGCGCACGGCGCGGTCGCCGCGGAGCGCGTCGAAACTCATCTCATCACGGATCGCGGCGATGGGATCCGCGGCTCCTACGGGCACTTTCGGCGTCCCAGGGCCGGAATTCCGCCCGAGGCGAAGCGTTCGGTCACGCACGTGCGGCCGATCGCTGCGCTCGCGGGCGCGACCCTGGTCGAGTGCCGCCTCGAAACCGGGAGGCAGCATCAGATTCGCATCCACCTGTCCGAGCTCGGCCACCCTTTGGTCGGCGAACGCGTGTATATCCGCGACTACGCGGGTCCGAAGATCGAATCGCCGCGCCCGATGCTCCACGCGCGGGTTCTCGGATTCGTGCATCCCCGGACGGGCCAACGCATGTCGTTCGAGCGCGAAGCCCCCGAGGACTTCCGGGCGATGATCGAATCGCTTCGCCTCGCTGACGGTTGAGTTTCTTGAAAGCCGCTCTGATTCACCGTTACGGGAGCAATGATCAGGTGCGCGTGGCGGATATTCCCGTTCCCGTGATGGGCGCTATGGATTTGTTAGTTCGCGTTCACGCCGCCAGTGTGAATCCGCTGGATGGCAAGACGCGCGCCGGAAAGTTGAAGACGTTGTTGAAATACCGGTTCCCGCTTGTGCTGGGCAATGACCTCTCCGGCGTCGTTTCAGACGTGGGCGAGCGCGTGACGCGTTTCAAGAAAGGCGATGCTGTTTACGCGCGCGTGGACAAGGACCGAATTGGAACGTTTGCCGAATTTGCCGTGGTCCGCGAAGGCGCCGCCGCTCTCAAACCCACTAACCTGACGTTTGAAGCGGCTGCTTCACTCCCCTTGGTTGCGCTGACGGCGTGGCAGGCGTTGGTGGAGATTGGAAAGGTAGGGGCCAA
>VBCA01000024.1 GCA_005881575.1 Betaproteobacteria bacterium | reverse complement strand
CCTGACGTTCATCGCGTACGCCGGCACGTCGTACTGCAGCGGCACCGTCTCCGCCGAGTTGTGCGGCAGGTTGACGCCGCGGGCGGTGTAGGCACCGTGGTCGTGGACGATCGTCCCGCGGATCCCGAGGATGCGCGCATCTCGGTCGACGGCGATCTCGACGTCCCAGTACTGATCGCGCTCCTGCGTCGTCGCGACGAAGTGCTCGCGCCGGTCCTCGATCCACTTCACCGGGCGGCCGAGGATGATCGCGGCGAGCGCGGTCGCCACGTCCTCCGGATAGAACACGAGCTTGGGCCCGAAGCCGCCGCCGATGTCGGGAGTGACGACGCGCACCCGGTTCTCGTCGCGGCCGAGCATGTCGCAGAGCTGGCGCATCGCCTGGTGCGGCATCTGCGTCGAGCTCCACAGAGTGAGCCTGTCTTCGATCGCGTCGTAGGCAGCGACCGCGCCGCGGCACTCGATCGAATGGCTGCCGCCGCGGTGCTGCCATAGCGATTCGCTGAACACATGGGCCGCCTTGGCGAACGCGGCATCGGCATCGCCGTAGCCCATGCGGAATTCGGCCAGCAGATTGTGCGGCGCGCCCCGGTGCACGACCGGGGCCCCAGGCGCGAGCGCCGCGCAGCAGTCGGCGACCGCGGGCAGCGGATCGTATTCGATCTCGACCAGCGCGGCGCCGTCCTCGGCGACGTAGCGGTCGTCGGCGACCACGATCGCCACCGGCTCGCCGACGTGCACCACTTCGTCGATCGCGAGCACGGGGCGGTTCAGGTCCTGCTTGTAGCTCTTGCTCGGAAGACCGACGACGAGCCGCTCGTTGCGCAGATGAGGAAGCAGATCTTCCCGCGCGAGGACCGCGTGCACGCCGGGGAGCGCGGCGGCCTGCGCTTTGGCTATGCCGCGGATCGCGGCGTGGCCGTGCGGGCTGCGCACGAAGGCCGCGTGCAGCATGTTCGGCAGGACGACGTCGTCGACGAAGCGGCCTTTGCCGCGGAGAAGGTCCCGATCCTCCAGCCTCTCGACCCGGCTGCCGATCATGCCCACGATCAGCCGCCCTTGCGCATGCGCCCAGCGGCGTCCAGCGCCGCGGCGACGATGCCCTGATACCCGGTGCACCGGCACAGATTGCCGGAGATCGCCACGCGCACCTCCCCTTCGGTCGGGTTCGGATGATCGCGCAGAAACTCGACCAGCGTCATCAGCATCCCCGGCGTGCAGAAGCCGCACTGGAGGCCGTGGTTGTCGCGGAATGCCTCCTGCAGCGGGTGCAGCCGCTCGGCCGAGGGCGCGAGGCCCTCCACCGTCGCGATCTCGTGCCCGTTCGCCTGCACCGCGAGCATCAGGCACGAGCGCGCCGACTGCCCGTCGACGAGGATCGTGCACGCGCCGCAGACGCCGTGCTCGCAGCCGAGGTGCGTCCCCGTGAGCCCGAGCGGCCCGCGCAGGAAATCGGCGAGCGTCAGGCGTACGTCGACGCTGCGCTCGTAGCGCTTGCCGTTGACCGTCACGGCGATGTTCCGCGTCTCGCTCATCGTGACCTTTCGTTTGTCATTCTGAGGGCGCAGCCCGAAGAATCTGCCTTTTTTGCGACGTAAAGCAGATCTTTCGCTGCGCTCAGGATGACATTTTTGCCGCTCCTATGCGCGCGTGGGCCCGCTCCAGCGCGCGCCGGGACAGCACGGCGGCGAGGTGCTGCCGGTACGACGCGGGCGCGTGCACGTCCTGCATCGCCTCGATCTTGCGACACGCCTCGCACGCGTCGCGGAAGAGCGCGTCCGAGGCGGTCTGGCCGACGAGCGCCTTCTCCACCTCCTTCATCCGGACCGGCGCGGCGGCGACGCCGCCCAGCGTCACCGACGCGCGCTTGATCTTGCCGCGGTCCTCCTCGAGCAGCGCCGCCGCGGAAACGACGGCAAAGTCGCCGTGCCGGCGCGCGAACTCGACGAACGCCCAGCCGTGGGGCCTGGGCCACAGTGGAAAGCGCACGCGGGTCAGCAGCTCGTCGGGCCCGATCGCCGGCGTCATATAGGTTTTCGGGAACCCGGAAAAAGGGATCTCGCGCGTGCCCTTGGGGCCGGCGACCGCGATCGTCGCTTCGAGCGCCGCGGCGACGGCGACCAGCTCGGCCGACGGGTCGAGCTGGCAAAGCGACCCGCCCAGCGTGCCGCGATTGCGCGTCTGCCGGTGGCCGACCTGCAGGATCGCTTCGTGCATCACCGGACAGCGCTCGAGCACGAGCTGCGAAAACTCGATGTCGCGCTGGCGCGTCATGGCGCCGATCTCGAGCGCCCCGCCCGTCTCCCGGATGTACGCGAGTCCCTCGACCCGGTTGAGATCGACCAGATGGTCCGGCAGCGCGAGGCGCATGTTCAGCATCGGCATCAGCGATTGACCGCCGGCGAGCATGCGCGCGTTCGGCAGCGTCTTCAGCAGCCCGACGACCTCAGGGACTGTCTCGGGATCGTGATAGTCGAAGCGCGGCGGCTTCATCGGCGCTCCGCTCTCATGATCTCCACCAGACGCGGCGGCGTGACGGGCAGCCGCGTCACGGCGCCGGCGACGCCGAGCGCATCGTCGATCGCAGACGCGATGACCGCGCCGACGGGGTTGACGCCTCCCTCGCCCGCGCCCTTGATGCCGAGCGGGTTGAGCGGGCTGGGCGCGTCCTCGGTGAGCAGCACGGCGATGCCCGGCGCCTCGCACGCCGTCGGCATCGCGTAATCGGCGAAGGTCACCGAGAGGGGCGAGCCTTCAGCGTCGTAGACGAACTCCTCGAGCAGGGCGCCGCCCAGGCCCTGCACCACGCCGCCTTCGATCTGTCCCTCGACCAGCCTGGGATTGACGGCGCGGCCCACGTCGAATGCGGCGAGGTAGCGCTCGACCGCGACGCCGCCGGTATCGCGGTCGACATTGACGACCGCGATATGGACGCCGTAGGGATAGGTCATGTGCTCGCTCTCGAACGAGCCCTGCGCCGAGCACCCGGGCTGCATGTTCTCGCGCAGCTTCGTCGCGGCGATATGCACCGCCGAGCCGGTCATCACGGTCGTGCGCGAGGCGTGCGAGCCGTAGCCCTGCTCGATCCGGTCCGTGCACCCGTGGGCCACGCGCACGCGCCGGTAGTCGACGCCCAGCGCGTCGGCGGCGATCTGCGCGAGCACGGTCTCCACGCCTTGCCCCAGCGACGCCGCGCCGGTGACCACGTCGAACGTACCGTCCGCGGCCATGCTTACGCGGGCGACATCGACGGGGCCCAGGCCGCTCTTTTCCAGGAAGAAGGCGAGGCCGACGCCGACCGCTTCGCCCGCGGCGCGGCGCTGTTCGAGCTCGCTTTGTAGCACCGCCCAGTCGGCGCGAGCGAGCGCCTGATCGAGCAGGCCGGCATAGTCGCCGGAGTCGAGCACCACTTCGGTGTCGATCACGTCGAGATCGCGGGCGTAGGGCATCTCGGTCTTCGCGATGAGATTGCGCCGCCGCACCTCGACGCGGTCGATGCCCGTCTTCGCCGCGATCGCGTCGAGCAGCCGCTCGCAGACGAACGTGGCTTCGTAGCGTCCCGGCGCGCGGTAGGTGGCCGCGGGCGTCTTGTTCGTCAGTCGATAGTGCCCGACGGCCCGGTACGTCGGCACTCGGTAAGGCCCGGGCAGCATCCCGGCGGTCAGGTCCGCGACGCGCGCGCCGTGCGTGCGCACGTACGCGCCCTGGTCGTGGAAGAACTCGTCGTCGATGCCGAGGATGCGGCCCTGCGCATCGACGGCGGCGCGGACGCGGTGCCGCTGCTCTCGCGAGTGATTGCAGGCCATCAGGTTCTCGCGGCGGTCTTCGATCCACTTGACGGGCCGTCCCAATCGCAACGCCGCCGCGCAAACGAGGACGTCTTCGGGGTAGATCTCGCCGCGCACGCCGAAACCGCCGCCGACATGTCCCTCGTACAGATGGATGGAGCCGGGCTCGCGTGCGAGCATGCGCGCGAGCAGATCGCGGTTCGCGTGAGGACGCTTGGTCGCGCCGTGGAGCTCGAGCGCGTCCCGCATCGCGTCGTAGCGCGCGATCGCTCCGCGCGTCTCCAACGGTACTCCCGAATGGCGGCCAATCGAAAGATCGAGATCGACGACCGTGTGCGCGGCGCGAAACGCGGCTTCGATGTCACCGTAGCCCTTGCGTATCACCGCGGCCTCGGTGCCGCGGTCGGCCGAGAGCACGACCGGCAGCTCCTCGACCTCCATCGTCACGAGATCGGCGGCGTCCTCGGCGAGATAGGGATCCTCGGCGAACACGACCGCGACCGGCTCGCCGACGTAGCGCACGCGATCGCGCGCGAGCACCGGCTGGCGGTGAGGCTCGAGCCCTTGTACGCGCGTCGACCGGAAATCGATCGGCGGGATTTCGGCGACGTCCTCCGACGTCCACACCGCGACGCAGCCCGGCAACTCGCGCGCTGCGCCCGCGTCGATGGCCACGATCCTCGCGTGCGCATGGCTCGAGCGCACCACGCGCATGTGCAGCTCGCGCGAGAACGAGACGTCCGCGGCGTAGCGACCGCGGCCCGTCAGCATCGGCGCATCTTCAAGCCTCGTCACCGAGCGGCCGACGAAGCCCATCAGGTGACCACGCGCCAGGGAATCGTCTCGCCGCCCCGGTGAATCAGCGCGCGCTCCTCGGGCCCGTCGACCTTCATCTCCCCGGGCGCAGTCCACGCCGAGCGCTCGAGCGTGATGGTCTCGGCATTCGGCGCCAGGCCGTAGTGCCTCGGGCCGTTCAGCGAGGCGAAGGCCTCGAGCCGGTCGAGCGCGTTCTCCTCGGCGAAGACCTGCGCGTAGGATTCGATCGCCACGGGCGCGTTGAACAGCCCCGCGGCGCCGACGACGTCGAGCTTCTTTTTTACCGGGTGCGGCGCCGAGTCCGTTCCAAGGAAGAAGTTGCTCTCGCCCGACGTGGCGGCGGCGCGCAGCGCGGCGCGGTCCTTCGCCGTTTTGATCACGGGCGCGCAGTACATGTAAGGCCTGTTCCCCCAGCCGAGCCAGTCGGTGCGCGTGAGCATCAGGTGGTAAGGGGTGATCGTCCCGCCGACCTGTCCCGCTCTGGAGCGCACGAAGTCCACGCCTTGTTTGGAAGACACGTGCTCCAGGATGATCTTCAACCCGGGGAAATCGCGCGTCAGCGGCTCCAGCTCGCGCTCGATGAACACGACCTCGCGGTCGAAAACGTCGACCTCCGGGTCGATGACCTCGCCGTGGATGAGGAGCCGCATGCCGATCTTCTCCATGCGCTCGACCACGCGGCGGATCCTGCGGTAGTCCGACACGCCGGCCGCGGAATTGGTCGTCACGTTCGCCGGGTAGATCTTGACGCCGGTGAAGACGCCCGCGCGGAAGCCCGCCTCGACCTCGTCGGGGCTCGTGTCGTGCGTCATGTAGCAGGTCATGAGCGGCTCGAACCTCGCGCCCGCGGGAAGCGCCTTCATAATGCGGTTCCGGTACTGTTCCGCGTCTTTCACCGTGCATACCGGAGGCAATAGATTGGGCATGATGATGGCGCGGGCGAAGAGCTTCGCGGTAAAGGGCAACGCGGCCTTGAGCATGGCGCCGTCGCGCACGTGCAGATGCCAGTCATCGGGCTTGCGGATAGTGATGCGATCCATCAGCTGATGCCCATCTTGCCGGCTTCGTAAGTGTCGAGCGGCGGATGAGCGAGCATCGCGCCGGTCAGCTCGGCGACGCGCTTGAAGCCCCGTGCCTGGCACCATTTCTCCAGCCCGTCGATGATCGCGATCATCCCCGTGGGGTTGCGGAAGTTGAGGTAGCCCATCTCGACCGCAGTCGCGCCCGCGAGCAGGTACTCCACGACATCTTCGGTTTTCATGATCCCCCCGCAGCCGATGATCGGGATCTTCACGCACTTCGAACACTGGTGCACCATGCGCAGGATGATGGGCTTCACCCCCGGGCCCGAGATGCCGCCGTAGCCCTGGCCGATCGAGGAGCGGAACGTCTCGAGGTTGACCTTCAGCCCCAGGATCGTGTTCGACACGGTGATCGCGTCCGCCCCGGCTTTCTCGGCGGCCTCCGCGACCGCGGAGATGTCGCCTGCGTTGGGCGAGAGTTTCGCCCACAGCGGCTTCTGCGTCGTCGCCCTGCATAGTTTGACGACCTTGTAGGTGTGTTCCTCGTTCAGCGCAAAATTACCGCCACCGGGCTCACGCGTGGGACAAGAGATGTTCAGCTCGATCGCATCCACTCCGGGCACGCTCACTTCGCGCGCCATCGCGGCGAAATCGTCGATGTCGGTGGAGGTGACGCTGGCGACGAGCGGCGGCTTGAATTGCTTGTATTCGGGCAGTTGCACCTCGAGAAAGTACTTCAGGCCCTTGGTCGGCAGGCCGATCGAGTTGATCATGCCGGCCTCGACCTCCGACACCCTCGGCGGCGGATTGCCCGCCCGGTAGGCGCGCGACACGGTTTTGGTTACCAGAGCGCCGAGGCGATTCAGGTCGATGACCTTGGCGAACTCGGCCGAGAACGTCCCGGAGGCCGGCATGACCGGGTTTGCGAGCGTCACGCTCCCGATTTTCACTGACAGGTCTACCATCCGAGGCACTCCTGAAGGTCGAACACCGGCCCCTCGACGCACACGCGGCGCATCTCTAGCTTGCCGTTCACCTCGAAGGTGCGCACGCAGATGTAGCACGGACCCAGCCCGCACGCCATGATCTGCTCCATCGCCATCTGACCGGGGATACCGTGTTCCTTCCCCAGGCGCTTCATCAATTGCATGAGGCGATTGGAGCCGCAGGTGAAAAAGGCGTCGGCCTTTTTCTGCACGATCAGCCGGCGCAGGATCGCCTCGACGTTCTCGACCCTGCTCGTGCCGTCCGTATCGAGCACCTTGATCACGGTCCCCACGCTCTCGAAGAGGTCCGCCGCCAGCGCGAGCTCCGGGCTGCGCGCGGAAAGAATCGCAGTGACGCGCACGCCGTGCTCGCCGGCGAGCTGCGAGATCGGCGCCATGGTCGCGAGCCCGACGCCGCGGCCGAGCACGATGACGTTCTTCCAGCCCGGCTGCAGCGTGAATCCGACGCCCAGCGGTCCGAGCATGTTGAGGCTGTCCCCGGGCTCCAGAGTGGCCAGACCCCGCGTGCCGCGGCCGACCACCTTGTAGAGAAATTCGATGCGCCCGCTGGAGCGCGCGACGCGGTAGACGCTCTGCGGCCGGCGGAACCAAAGCTCGCCTTCGTCGGGCGAAGGGCATAGAAGATGGAAGAACTGGCCTGGCGTGGCGGCGAGCGCCTTGGGCGAGCCTTTGACCACCAGGTGCTTGTACTCGTCGTTGACCCACTCGTGCGCCGCCACGGGACACACGGTTTCCTCGACCGGACATTGCGACGGCGAATGACCCGTGCCCGCTTTACCGATCACAACCGCGGAGCTGGCGTGAACCTGATTCGGCATGGAGTTCGTGGCGGGTGGTTTTCTTCCCTGCGCCGCATTGGAGCACGGCGGTCGGAATGTTACCAAATTAATGATAGATTCCTTGTTCTTGTGCGAGCAGGGCAGCGCCCCTCAGCGTTCATTCATCGGTACCAGGAGGGTTGAAATGGCAAATCCCGACCTCAGAGACTGGCTTGCCCAGATGGAAGCCGCGGGGGAATTGCAGAAGGTCAGCGGCGCGGACCGCAACGAAGAAATCGGCGGGATCGTCGACATCTACCAGCGCCAGACGAACCGTCCCGCCCTCCTCTTCGACGATATCCCGGGTTACCCGCGCGGGCATCGCGTGGCGGCGAACATCCTGACGGGCGTCAAGCGCATCGCCTTGACCTTCGGTATGTCCCCCGAGTCCACCGAGATGGACCTGGTCAACTACTGGCGCAAGTACTTAGCCGAGTCCAAGCCCGTCCCGCCGGTCGCGGTGAAAACGGGGCCGGTGCTGGAAAACGTTTACTCGGGCAAAGACGTCGATCTCGCCAAGATCCCGACTCCGACCTGGCACGAGGAGGACGGCGGACCCTACATCGGCACGGCGTGCATGGTCGTCATGAAGGATCCCGACTCGGGCTGGATCAACTACGGCGCCTACCGCGTCCAAACCTACGACGATCCGCACATCGCATCGGTGATGTGCTCCAAGGGCAAGCACGGGGACATCCTGATGCGCCGCTATCACGAGCGCGGCCAGCGCTGCCCTATCGCGGTCGTCGCCGGCATGCACCCGATCCTCTTCTCGATCGCCGGCATCGAGATCCCGTACGGCAAGAACGAATACGACGCGGCGGGGGGCATGCTCGGGCAGCCGGTCGAAGTGATCCACGGTCCCAAGACCGGGCTGCCGATCCCGGCCAACGCCGAGATCGCGTTCGAGGGCACGATCGCCCCCGAGGACCGCATCGACGAAGGTCCCTTCGGAGAATGGACCGGGTACTACGCGGGCGGCCTGAAAAAAGAACCGGTCATCCGCATCGACACCTTCATGCATCGGAACGACCCGATCCTGCTGGGCGCGATCCCCGCGGTCCCGCCCAACGACGACACGTACTATCGGGGCACCTACCGTTGCGCCGGAGTCTGGCGGCAGCTCGAAGCGGCCGGCGTTCCCGGCGTCCAGGGCGTGTGGTCGCACGAGGCGGGCGGCAGCCGCATGTGGCTCACGGTCTCCATCAAGCAGATGTATCCCGGGCACGCGAAGCAGGCAGGCCTGATCGCCTCGCAGTGCCACGCCGGCGCCTACGCGAACAAGTGGGTGGTCGTGGTCGATGACGACGTCGACCCGGCCAACATGAACGACGTGATCTGGGCGATGTGCACGCGCGTGGACGCGCGCGAGGACGTGGAGATCCTGCGCGGCTGCTGGAGCACCGCCCTGGATCCGACGAGCTATCCGCAAGACCTCCGGGGGTTCAACTCGCGCCTGGTGATCGACGCCTGCAGGCCGTGGGCGAGGCGCAGCGATTTCCCCAAAGTGGCGCGCTCGTCCAGGGAGCTGGATCAGCGCATCAAGGCGAAATGGGCGCACGTGCTGCCGCGCTGATCGGGCTGCTGGCTGCGGGGGCGCTCGCTCCCTCGACGGGCTCGGGACAGGCGTATCCGACCAAATCCATCCGCGTGATCGTCGCCTTCGCGCCGGGCGGCATCGCCGATTTCGCCGCCCGCAGCGTGTCGCAAGGATTGTCGGAAAACCTGCGCGTGCCGGTCGTGGTGGAAAATCGCCCCGGCGCGGGCGGCGTCATCGGGGCCGAAGCCGTGGCCAAGGCCGCGCCCGACGGATACACAGTGCTCGTCACCAGCATCTCGCACACCATCAACCCTAGCGTCACCAAGACGCTGCCCTTCGACACGCGCCGTGATTTTGCGCCGGTCGTCCTCATCGCGGATGCGCCCAACATCCTGGTGGTGCATCCTTTCCTTCCGGTGACGTCGACCGAGGAGCTGGTCGAATTCGCCCGGGCGCGGCCCGGCCGCCTCTCCTACGCGTCCTCCGGCGTCGGCACTTCGACCCACCTCTCGGGCGAGCTGTTCAAGGCGATGGCCGGCGTCGATCTGCTGCACGTCCCCTACAAAGGCGGAGGCCCGGCAGTCGCCGACCTACTCGGCGGGCAGGTGCAGGTCATGTTCGCGACGCTGCCCACCGTGCTCGAACATATCCGCGCGAGCAGGCTCCGAGGCCTAGGGGTCACGAGCGCACGGCGCTTCCCCGGCGCGCCCGAGTTTCCGACGATCGCCGAGGCCGGCCTGGCCGGCTACGAGGTCAGCGGCTGGAGCGGAATGTTCGCGCCTGCGGGCACGCCTCGCGCGGTGATCGAGCGCCTCGCCCGCGAAACAGCAAGGATATTGCGCGAGCCCGAGCTCAAGA
Organism: Betaproteobacteria bacterium; assembly: GCA_005881575.1. GTDB lineage: Bacteria > Pseudomonadota > Gammaproteobacteria > Burkholderiales > SG8-39 > VBDM01. Next base: position 66,227 of record VBCA01000024.1, on the reverse strand, counting down.
AGCGATTTCTCACTCAAGGCGCAGAGGCGGCGGTGAAGATGCCCGATGAGTTCTCGGCGTTCGTCGATTCCGAAATCGTCAAGTGGAAGAAAGTGGTCGAATTCAGCGGCGCGCGCGCCGACTGAGCGTTATGGCCGAGGTCGCCATCCCGAGCAAAGCGAAGGACCGGCTCAACGAGCTCTCGGCAAGCGACGCAGCGCGCCTGATCGCCGGCGGCGATCTGAGCTCCGAGGCCCTGGTCCGCGACTGCCTTGCGCGGATCGACGCGCGGGAAGCGACGGTCCGCGCCTGGGCGTTCCTCGACCCGGAGCTCGCGCTGCGTCAGGCGCGCGAGCGCGACCGCACCCCGGCGCGAGGCGCGCTGCACGGCGTGCCGATCGGCGTGAAGGACGTCTTCGACACCGCCGACATGCCGACGCAGATGGGCTCGCCGATCTACGCCGGCTGGCGGCCGCCGTCGGACGCGGCCTGCGTTGCATTGATGCGCGCCGCCGGCGCCGTCGTCCTCGGCAAGACGGTCACCGCCGAGTTCGCGGGGATGACGCCCGGCGACACGCGAAACCCGCACGACCCCTCGCGCACGCCGGGCGGCTCATCGAGCGGCTCGGCGGCGGCGGTCGCGGACTTCATGGTCCCGCTCGCGCTCGGCACGCAGACCGGAGGCTCGGTGCTGCGCCCCGCGTCCTTCTGCGGGATCGTGGGCTACAAGCCGAGCTTCGGCCGCTACAACCGCTCGGGCCTCAAGATGGCGGCGGAGAGCCTGGACACGATCGGGTCGCTCGCGCGGTCGATAGAGGACGTCGAGCTGGTGGACGCCGTCCTGCTCGGCGCGCCGCCGCGAAAAGCCGAGCCCTTGTGCGAGCCGCCGCGGATCGGCGTGTGCCGCACGCACCTGTGGGAGACCGCCAAGCCGGAGACGATGGCTGCGGTCGAAGATTCCGCGGCGCGGCTCGCCCGCGCCAGGGCGAGCGTGCGCGAGGTCGCGCTGCCGGAGGAATTCGCGGGGCTCACCGGGGCGCGCGACCTGGTCGGCAGCGTCGAGCGCTCGCGCGCGATCGCCTACGAATGGCACCACCACTGCGACCGCATCAGCGAGCGGCTGCGGCAATCGCTGGAGCTCGGCTCACAGACGCCTCACGAGGAGTACGCCGGGGCGCTCGAGTTGGCGGCGCGATGCCGCGAGCGCCTCGCTCGCGTGTTCGAGGACTTCGACCTGCTCCTTGCGCCCTGCGTCCCGGGCGAAGCGCCGGCGAGCCTCGAGTCGACCGGCGATCCGCGCCTTCAACGGCTGTGGACGGCGCTGCACGTGCCCGCCTTGACCTTGCCGACGCACCAGGGCCCAGGCGGATTGCCGGTGGGAATCCAGCTGGTCGCGCCCATGCTCGGCGATTTCCGGCTGTTCGACTCGGCCCGCTGGGTCTGGGAAAAACTCGGAGGACCTCGATGAAGAAGCTTCTCGGCGCGATCGTTCTTGCGGCGCTGACGTCGAGCGCTGCATTCGGGCAGGCCTATCCATCCAAGCCCTTGCGGCTCGTCCTCCCTTATGCGCCCGGCGGAGTAGTCGATTTCATCGGCCGCACGCTGGGCCAGCGCTTGTCCGAGCAGCTCGGCCAGCCGGTGGTGGCGGACAACCGGCCGGGAGCCGGCGGCATCATCGGCGTCGAGGCGACGGCGAAATCCGCGCCCGACGGATACACGCTCGTCCTGATGGATCCCGCGATCGTCATCAACCCGGTCCTGCAGGACGCGGTCCCGTACGACGTGATCAAGGACCTCCTGGCGGTCTCCATCGTAGGCTCCTCGCCGCTGGTGCTCGCAGCGAATCCCGGGCTTCCGGTGAAGAGCGTCGGCGAGCTGATCGCGTACGCGAACGCAAACCCGGGGAAGCTCAACTTCGCATCCGCCGGGATCGGCACCACGCCACACATGGCCGGTGAGCTTCTCAAGCTACGCATCGGCGCACAGATGACGCACGTGCCCTACAAGGGCATGGGACCGGCGATGGCCGATCTCGTGTCGGGCCGCGTGCAGTTCAGCTTCGGCAGCATCACCGCGGCGCTGCCTTTCCTGCAGGACCACCGGCTGCGCGGCCTTGCGACGACCGGGGCGAAGCGCTCGGACGCCCTCCCCGATCTGCCGACGGTGATCGAGGCGGGATTGCCCGGCTTCGAGGTCGATCTCTGGCTCGGCCTGTTCGGCCCGGCGCGCCTGCCGCCTCCGGCGCTCGCGCGCCTGAACGCCGAGACCAGGAAGGCGATCGAGCATCCCGATGCGCGCGCCGCCTTCGCCAAGGTCGGCGTCGAGCCGCGCGGGACGAGCGCCGAAGAAGCCGCCGCGTTCGTCCGCGCCGAGCACGACAAGTGGAGCCGAGTCGTGCGCGACGCGAAGCTCAAGAGAGCGAGCTAGCGATGGCCGCGCTCAAGCTCTCGCTCGCCTGCGGAGCCTACGATCTGCTGGTTCCGCTGATCGAAGGCAAGGCGCCCGCTCCCGGCATCGAGTTCAACGTCCTCACCATGGCCTCGCCCGAGAGGCACGGGCGCATGCTGCGCCACCGGGAATTCGACGTCTGCGAGCTTTCTCTCGTCGCCTACCTGGTCGCTCGCGACAACGCCAAGGCGTTTACCGCCATCCCGGTGTTCCCGCACCGCCGTTTTCGCCACGGCTACGTGGTGAAGCGCACGGATTGCGGCGTCGAGCAGCCCGCCGACCTCAACGGGAAAAGGGTGGGATTGGATACCCTTCAGAATTCGGCCGGCCTGTGGATGCGCGGCATCCTGCAGGACCACTACGGCGTCGATCTGAAGACGATCGAATGGTGGTGCCAGGAGGAAGAGGACGTTCCATTTCAGCCGGCCGCGTGGATGAGAGTCCGCCGCGTCGCGAAGGGAAAGGACATCGACCGGATGCTTCTGGAAGGCGAGCTGGAAGCGGCCATCTATCCGGAAACGCTGCCCTCGGTGCGCGCCCGCTCCCCGAAAGTGGGACTGCTCTTCCCCGACACGAAAAAAGCCGAGAGCGACTACTACAGGAGAATTGGTATCTTCCCGATCATGCACGCGGTCGTGATCCGGGACGAGATCCTCAAGGAGCATCCGTGGGTAGCGATCAGCACAGTGCGGGCGTTCCAGAAGGCGAAGGACCTTTGCTACGAGCGCATGCGCGACCCGCGCAACCTCGCGCTGGCCTGGGCCCGCGAAGCGATCGAGGAGCAGCAGGCGATCCTCGGCAAGGACCCCTGGCCGTACAACCTGGAGGACAACCGCAAGGCGCTGGAGGCGGTGGTGCGCTACGCGTTCGACCAGGGAATGATCAGGACGAAACCCGAGGTCGAGGAGCTGTTCTTCCCGCCCAGCCTGCAGGAGGTCCAGCGCTATCTGTAGCGGAAGACGTCGCGGAAGACCTTCTCCGACTTCTGCGCCTCATCGAGCGCCGGGCCGGGATCGATGATCCTGAGGTCCGCGATCTTCATCGGCGACGGTACCGCGCCGCTCGCGGGCACGTAGTCGCGCTGCGCGAACAGCCGCTGGCCTTCGTCGCCGATCAGGAAATCGTAGAAGAGCAGCGCCGCGTACGGATGCGGCGCCCGGCGTGCGACGGCGACGCCGTTGGCGCGAGCGACGACCGGCTCCAGCGCGACCCAGCCCACCGGCGCACCCTGTTTCCTCGCGAACTCGGACACGTTGTAGTGCATCCCCAGCGCGAACGGCACTTCTCCCGACACGACCAGGTTGCCGAGCAGCGAATGGCCCTTGCGCACCGAGATGCCGTTGGCCGCGACGATGTCGCGGAACAGCGCGAGCGCCTTCGGCTCGCCCATCGCTTCCATCATCTTCGCGAACCAGTCGTCGTCGCCCGCCTCGATGGCGAGCTTGCCCTTCCACCGCGGATCGGCGAGATCCCGCCAGCTCCCGGGCAGGTCCGCCTTCTTCACGGCGTTGGTGTTGTAAGCCTGCACCCACACGGTAAGGTAGGTCGGCGCCCATTCCCGATGAGCCGGCATCGCGGCTGCGAGGAGATTCCGGTGATAGGGCGATTTGACCTGCTGCAGCAGCTGCTCGCGGTGCATCGCTTCCAACTCCCCGGAACCGACGTGTACGGCGTCGGCCTCGGAGCGGCCCGCGCCCGCTTCGGTGACGACGCGCTGGAGCACCTTGTCGGCGCCCGAGCGCCAGGTCTTCACCTTGATGCCGTATTTCCTTTCGAACGCGGCCAAGAACAGCGGCAAGTTCTGCTCATGGAGCGAAGTGTAGAACGTCAGAACGCCTTCCCGGTGCGCGCCGGCGATCAGGCGCTGCTCCCGGTCGGGCCCGTCGTACAGGGCGACCGCCTCGTCGGCGCGGCTCTGTCCCTGGGCAGCACCGACTGCGCCCGCAGCAAGCAGAACTAAAGCAACGGTCCGCTTGACCAAAGCCGTCGTCCCGTCGAATCCGAAGCACGTCATGGCCCGCTCCGTGTCATAAATTCTCGGCTTACTATTTTTGTCCGAGTGTCTTGCAAAGATCCACGCATGTGCTGCAACATGTTTCCGCCACAGGGACTCATCCCCTTACTGAGCATGACATCGTAACCTGCTCGTACTCTTCGAGGCATTCATTTCGCGCACCAGAACGAAAGGAACACGACTATGGGGTTGTCCTGGCAACAAGGCCCTCTGAGCGCTGTCTCGGTGGGCCGCTTCCTCACTCCCGAGCCGCTCCCGAAGCGACTGCTGTTCGCCGAGCCCCTTCGGAGACGGCTGCGAGTCAAGTTCGCCGAGGAGTGGATCGCCGACAGCGAGGACGTGCTCGTGCTCCACGAGCCCGGCCGCTACCCCGTCGCGTACTTCCCGCTGGCCGACGTTCGCCCCGGCGTCCTCGTCGGCGAGAAACCGAACACGCGGACCCCCACTTTCGGCGATACCGAGTGGTTCACCGTGACCGTCGGCGACCGGCGTGCGACCCGGGGCGCATGGCAGTACACCGCTCTGCCCGATTACGCGAGCGAGCTCCGGGGCCGTGTCGCGTTCACCTGGCGAGCGATGGATGCCTTCTACGAGGAAGACGATCGGATCGTCGGCCACGCCGCCGATCAGTATCACCGCAATGATATCCGCCAGAGCTCGCGCCACCTCGTCGTGAAGGACGGCGCGAGGATCGTCGCCGACACCAAGCGGCCGCTCGTGCTGTACGAGTCTGGTTTCGCGCCGCGCTGGTACGTGCCGCGCCAGGACATCGACGAGAACGCGCTGATCCCCGCCGAGGGACAGACGTTCTGCCCCTATAAGGGCCTGGCCAGCTACTACGACATCGGCGAGCGCAAAAGGGCCGCGTGGTCTTACTTGCGGGCGTGGCCCGAGGTCGCGCGCGTCTCCAATTTCCTCTCCTTCGAGCCGGACGTGATCGACGTTTTCCTCGACGACAAGAAGCTTTCTCTGGAGGCGGGCCAGGGCGTCAAGGAGCACGGAATCGACCGAAGCCTGGACCCCGAGGAGATGCTCAAGCGCGGCAGCGCCCTCGCTCATCCCTGACGCTACACAGATGGCCCGGTTGCTCTCGGTCAACGTCGGGTTGCCGCGCGAGATCGAGTGGCGCGGAAGAATCGTGCGCACCGCCATCTGGAAGGAGCCCATACAAGGCCGTCGCGGCGTCAAGCGGCTCAACGTCGAAGGCGACGGGCAGGCCGATCTCCGCGGCCACGGGGGGGAGCAGCGCGCGGTCTTCGTCTATCAGATCGAATCGTATCGCTACTGGGAGGAACGGCTCGGCCGGCACGATTTGACCCACGGGCAGTTCGGCGAGAATTTCACCATCGAGGGGTTGCCGGATGACGAGGTGTGCATCGGCGACCGCTACCGGATCGGGACCGCTCTGTTCGAGGTGACTCAGCCTAGAGTCACCTGTTACCGCGTCGGGATTCGCACGAACGAGCCGCATATGGCAGCGCTCCTGACCTCCAGCGGACGGCCGGGCTTCTACCTCCGCGTCCTCGAGGAAGGTGAGGTCGGCGCCGGTGACCCGATCCTCCTGATCACTCGAGGGCCGGAGCGCATGACCGTAGCGCGGGTCAATGCGCTGCTGTACTCCTCCCAACACCCTCGCGATCAGCTCGAGCGGGCGCTGCGAATCCCGGCGCTGTCTCCAGGTTGGCAGTGGTCTTTCAAGGAGTTGGTACGAAGTCAGGATGCCCACCCTGGCGCGACGGGCAACGCGGGTCTGGTGCCGGCAGCGGCTGCGCACACGGCGAAGCCTGGGTTTCGTTCGTTGCGAGTTTCGCGGATCGATCGCGAATGCGTGGACGTGATCTCGTTGTCGCTGCAGCCGACGGACGGAAGGCGGCTTACGACTCCACTCGCTGGCCAATTCGTCGTGCTGCGTTTGCGCCCGAGGCCGGATGGTCCTTTGCTCTTCCGGAGCTATTCACTCTCCGGACCGCTCTCCGACGAGCAGTATCGCGTCAGCGTCAAGGTGGAGCCAAACGGCGCCTCGGGGAGCTACCTGAGCAGCAACGTTCGAACGGGCGACGTCCTTGATGTCAGCGAACCGAGAGGCAGCTTCACCTTGCAGCCGGGCGACTGGGCGGTGGTGCTCCTGAGTGCGGGAATCGGCGCGACACCCGTGCTCGCGATGCTGCATGCGCTGGCTGCGAGCGCTACGCCTCGGGCGGTCTGGTGGCTGCACGGTGCACGCGATGGCAAGTCCCATTCCTTCGCCGCGGAGGTGCGACAGCTTCTCGGGATGCTTGGCGGGCGAAGTCGGATTTGGTACAGCAGGCCAGCCGCCGATGATCGACAGGGGCGGGATTACGACGCGACCGGTCGCGTGGGACTGGAGGTCCTCGACCAGCTTGGCGTCCCGCGAGACGGCGACTTCTACATTTGCGGGCCATCGACGTTCCTCAGCGACCTGAGCACGGGCCTGGCCGCCTCGGGTGTGCCACCGGGCCGCATCCATTCCGAGATCTTTTCCGGTGGCCCTTCTCTGATGCCCGGTATGTTCACCGCGGCGGTACGCGCACCGCATCAGCCGGCGGGGTCCCCCGGCACAGGGCCACTAGTCTCCTTCGCGCGGAGCGGTACCGCCGTTCGGTGGCGTAAGGAAGACCGGAGTCTTCTCGAGCTGGCGGAAGCGTGTGACGTACCCGTCCGGTGGTCGTGCCGCACCGGCGTCTGTCACAACTGCGAGAGCGGATTGATCTCTGGGTCCGTCACCTACCAGCCTGATCCGCTTGATCCACCGGCGGAGGGAAATGTCCTGATCTGCTGCTCCCGGCCGCAGAGCGACGTGGTGATCGACATCTGAGTGGCGCCTGTGGTGGCACGGGCGCTTCCAACGATGCTCTCGCTATGCTTTATCGCTGTGCCACAGTTCTCAACGCCGCGAGGTAGACCCTAGCATCGCCGTCTTTCGCGGCCGCATTTAGGTACTCTGCGGCAAGCTTCGGGTCGACCCGCAGTTCTTCGATCAGCCGCTCACAGTGCGCCACGGTGAGCGCTTTGCGCGCCCGTTCCACGTTTTTTGATTTTTGAGTTTTTGCCATAGCCTCCAGTTTTCCTGAGTAGCTTGCAAGGTCGGTCCACCTACTGCAACATGAACCCCGCAACTGTCGACAGGGACTGACGAGCGAGATGGAGCGCCGAAATATCGTAACCCACAGCAGCAACACCGGAAATCAAACGCCCTCGCCAGATCTTCCGGGTACCACGGCCATGATGCAGCAGTACCTGCGCCTGAAGGCGCAGTACCCGGACATCCTGCTCTTCTACCGCATGGGCGATTTCTACGAGATGTTCTACGAGGACGCCGAGCGCGCTTCGCGCCTGCTCGATCTCACCCTCACCACGCGCGGCGTCTCGGCCGGCGCGCCGATCAAGATGGCGGGCGTGCCTTATCACGCGGTGGACCAATATCTCGCGAAGCTGGTGCGTATCGGCGAGTCGGTCGCGATCTGCGAGCAGGTCGGCGATCCGGCGACTTCGAAGGGGCCGGTGGACCGGCAGGTGACGCGCATCGTCACCCCCGGGACGCTCACCGATTCGGAGCTGCTGGAGGAAAAAGCCGACAACATCTTGCTCGCCCTCTCTCGCACGAAGGGCGCGGAGGGACTCGCGTGGCTCAATCTCGCAAGCGGCGAGCTGCGCGTCACCGAGATTGCGCCGCACCTTCTCGAAAACGAATTGCGCCGCATCGCCCCGGCGGAAATCCTGGCGGCCGAGGGATCGACCCTGAGCGGCTTCGCAGTGACCCGGCTCCCCGAATGGCATTTCGATTTCGATGCCGGGCGGAAGATCCTCCTCAAACAGCTCGGAGCCGCGACCCTCGCCGGCTACGGCTGCGAGGACCTGGAGCCCGCGATCGGAGCCGCAGGCGCCTTGCTCGAGTACGCGAGAAAGACGCAAGGGCAGGCGCTCGCCCACGTCGCGGCGGTGATCCCGGAGCGCGCGAGCGAGTACCTGCGCATGGACGCGGCGACGCGCAGGAACCTCGAGCTGACCGAGACGCTGCGCGGCGAGCCGGCGCCCACGCTGTTTTCGGTGCTCGACGCATGCGCGACCGGAATGGGCAGCCGGCTGCTGCGCCACTGGCTGCACCACCCCCTTCGCGATCATTCTGCGCTGAATGAGCGCCTTGAAGCCGTCGCCGCCCTCGCCGAGGCGCACGCGGGGATCGCGAAGCTGCTGCGCCGCTTCGCCGACGTCGAGCGCATCACCGGGCGCATCGCGCTCAAGAACGCCCGCCCGCGCGATCTCTCCTCCTTGCGCGACAGCCTCGCGCTGCTGCCGGAGCTCGCGCCTGCCGTTCCGCGCGGCGCGCCGCTGCTCGCTAAGACGCTGGACGATCTGGAAGTCCCGGCCGAGTGCCTCGCGCTGTTGAAACGCGCGGTCCTGGAGGATCCCGCGTCGATGGTGCGCGACGGCGGCGTGATCGCCGACGGCTACAGCCGCGAGCTCGACGAGCTGCGCGCGCTGCAAACCGACTCGGGGACCTTCCTCGCGGAGCTCGAGAGCCGCGAGCGCGCCCGCACCGGCATCCCCAACCTGCGCGTCGCCTACAACAGCGTGCACGGTTTCTACATCGAGATCACCAACGCCCACGCCGCCAAGGTGCCCGCCGACTACCGCCGCCGCCAGACGCTCAAGAACGCCGAGCGCTACATCACGCCCGAGCTGAAGGCTTTCGAGGACAAGGCGTTGTCGGCGCGCGACCGCGCGCTCGCCCTGGAAAAAACGCTCTACGACGAGCTGCTCGACCTGCTCGGCGCCCATGTTCCGGTCCTGCAGCGTATCGCGCGGGCGCTCGCGCAGCTCGACGTGCTCGCCTGCTTCGCAGCCGTGTCATCGAAGCGCAACTATTGCAGGCCGGAATTCGCCGGAGACATCGTGATCGAGATCGACGCTGGACGCCACCCGGTCGTCGAGGCACAGATCGATCCCTTCATCGCCAACGGCACGCGGCTCGCGCCTTCGCGCCAGCTGCTCCTCATCACCGGGCCCAATATGGGCGGCAAGTCCACCTATATGAGGCAGGTGGCGCTCATCGTGCTGATGGCGCACGCGGGCTCGTTCGTCCCGGCGAAAGCGGCGCGCCTGGGGCCCATCGACCAGATCTTCACGCGCGTGGGCGCGGCCGACGATCTCGCTGGCGGGCGCTCGACCTTCATGGTCGAGATGACCGAGTCAGCCAACATCCTGCACAACGCGACCGAAAGGAGCCTGGTGCTGATGGACGAGGTCGGGCGCGGCACCTCTACCTTCGACGGCCTAGCGCTCGCCTGGGCGATCACGCGCCAGCTGCTCGAGCGGAACAAGTCGCTCACGCTATTCGCCACCCACTACTTCGAGATGACGCGCCTCGCGCTCGAATACAAGCAGGCGGTGAACGTCCACCTCGACGCGGTCGAGCACAAGGACACCATCGTCTTCCTGCACGCGGTCGAGGAAGGCCCGGCCTCGCGGAGCTACGGTCTGCAGGTCGCGCAGCTCGCCGGCGTGCCGAAGAACGTGATCCGCAACGCGCGGCGATATCTGCAGATGCTCGAGGAGGCGAGCCTGACGCAAGGCGGGCAAAACGACCTCTTCGCCTCCGGAAAACCGGAGCCCGACGCGCCTCCCGAATCCGACACGCTGCGCGACGCGCTCGCCGCGGTCAGCCCGGACGAGCTCTCACCGCGCGAGGCGCTGGAGTTGCTCTACAAACTGAAGCGGCTGTGACACGGCTGCTCTTCGTCCTGCTGCTTGCGCTCGCCGCCTGCACGGCGCACCTTCCCCGTCCCCTGCCATCGGCCGTCGGCGCCGGCCTCACATTCGCGCTGATCGGCGACACGCCCTACACCGCGGCCGAGGTTGCCGCGCTCGATGCCATGATCGAGGAGATGAATCGCGAGGACCTCGCCTTCGTCATCCACGTCGGCGACATCACCGGCGGCCAGGGTCCCTGCACCGACGAGTGGCTAGCGGCGAGGAAACGCCAGTTCGAGAAATTCAGGCACCCGTTCGTGATTGTTCCGGGCGACAACGAATGGGTGGACTGCCACCGCAGCGGCTTCGATCCGCTGGAGCGCCTCGGCAAGTTCCGCGAGCTCTTCGAATCCGGAGATACGAGCCTCGCCAACCGCAGCCTCAAGCTCGAGCGGCAATCGGGCCGCTACGGGGAATACCGCGAGCACCTGCGCTGGATCGCGGCGGACGTGCTCTTCGTCGGAATCAATGTTCAGGGCAGCAACAACAACCTCGGCCTGACGCCCGCGATGGACGCCGAGCACCGGGCGCGCATGGCCGCGGTATTCGCGTGGCTGGAGGACAGCGTGCGTCTGGCTGAAAGGCACCGCCTCGCCGGAATGCTCATCTTCGCGCAGGGCGATCCCGACTTCGAGGGAAAGATGCAGCGCAAGGGATCGGACGGGTTCGCCGATTTCCGCAAGGCTCTGCGCGATCTGGCGCTCAAGTTCGGAAAGCCGGTGCTGTTCGTGAACGGCGATACCCACCTCTACAAGCTCGATCAGCCGATCGCCGATCCAGCGACCGGCCAGCCGCTGCAGAATTTCACCCGCGTGGTCGTGTTCGGTTCTCCTCAGACCCGCTGGATCCGGGCGGGGATCGCCCCGTCATCGCCGCAGCTTTTCCAGGTCAGCCCGGCGCCGCAGGCCGCGCCGCAGCCCTAGCCGTGCATTTCACCCCGCGGGCCGTCGCGGTGGCGCCCCATACGGCTCATGCGGTCCATGCCGTCGCGGATCGCCACCCTGACCTTCTCCTTCTGCACGGAATCGAGCGTGTCGTACACGGCGAACCAGGCCTCGCGCACCTGCTTTTGCGTCGCTTCCATCTGAGCGCGCATCTGGGCGCCCAGCTGGTCGCGCAGTTGCGTGAATTGCTTGAGATCGGCGCCGGGCTTGTCGATCTCGACGCGCAGCTTCGCGCGCGTCTCCTCGCGCTTGGCGCGCACCGAGCGGAAGAGCTCGCGCTGCGCGGCTTCAGCCTTCTTCCACAGCTCCTCCTGCTGCGCATTCAGATTCAGCTCCTTGTGGAGCCGATCGAGATCGCGCATCGGTCCCATTCCCTCGGGGCCGGCTCCGCCGGGCGCCTGCGCCCAGACCGAGCTTGCGCCGAGCAAGCCGCCCGCGAGCAGCGCGGCAGTCAGTTTCCTTCCATGATTTTCGAACACGTCTGTCTCCTTCCGAATACGTTGAGGAAAGTACGCCGGCATTCTCGCGCGCAGTCGTTTCCAGACTGTTTCCGGCGGACGGGAAATCGTTGCAAATTGTTTCCGGCGGCGCCGGCCGGCACAGGTTCAGTGCAGATCGAGCGCGTGGCCCTTCAGCGCTTCGAGCGGGACGTACCTGAGGACGTTCTCGTGAGTGGATTCGAGGACGACCTGCGGCGCCATGCCCGCCTTGTGGGCCTCGACCCAGCGCAGCACGTGGAGGCACCAGCGGTCTCCCGGCTCGAGTCCCTTGAAGCGCATCTCCGGGCGCGGCGTGGACAGATCGTTGCCGCGCGAGCGGCTGAACTCGAGGAACTCCGCGGTCGCCTTGATGCAGACCAGGTGCGCGACGCCTTCGACGTCGTGGGTCGCGCAGCAGCCGTCGCGGAAGAATCCGGTTAGCGGATCGTAGCTGCAGGCGAGCAGGGGGCCGCCGAGGACGTTCTTTTCCTTGGAGAGGACGGAGCTCATCGTCCGATATTCTAGCCGGTTCTCATCCCGGCGGGACGCCGGAGCCCCGGGCGTACTGTGCGGCCCAGGCACCGGGGAACTAGTAGCCGAGCTTTAATTCTCCTTCGGAGGCTCCATTCACCTTGCCGTCCTTGAGCCATTCGAGCGATGCCCTGAACAGCAGGAGGTGGTTCTTTTCCCACATGGCATTGTGGGACGAGCAGGCCAGGTCGATGATGAGCTTCTGCTTCGACCCCAGATCGGCGTAGAGATCCCGAACGCGCTCGGGCGCCACCTGTTTGTCGTGTGCGCCCGTCACCATCAGGAAGGGTGTCTGCATCTTGGCGACGACCGCCTGATTGAAACCCCAAGTCGGCACCTGCGGCGCACGGCGCACGCCGGGGCCCCAGGTGGCGCCGACGGGATCGGAAGCGAGCATCTCGGTCCAGACCACGGCGCTGGCAGCCGGTTCGTACTGTTCGGAACAACCGACCTGGCGATCCCAGTTGGCTTTGAAGTCCGCCAGGGACTGCGCGGTCATCGGGCCGCTGCTGGGGGGAAGCGGGTTCGGCGCTTCGAGCGGGGACGCGCGAGTATAGGCAGGCGCCAGCATCACCAGGCGCGCCACCTTCGCCGGATTGCGCGCCGCATAGCCGCCCCCGCGCGGGCCGCCCTGCGACCAGCCCACGATCGAAACCCTGTCCACGCGGCGCAGGGCGCGCAGGTGATCGACGACCGCTCCGATGTCGTTCCAGTCCGAATCCATCGTCGTGATCGGCGAGGGATGCGATGGCGCGCACGGGGCCGGGATGAGGTTCGGAACGAACTGCGCCTGCTGCGCCTTCGAAAAATTACAGGGGTCGTTCATGGCGGGCGGGCGCGTGGAGCGGCCGTAGCCCGTCATGTCCATCGAGAAGACATCGAAGCCTTCCTTGGCGAGGTACGCCATCCAGCTGTAGTCCTTGTGGGGAACGTCGAACGTGACTTCCGCCGGCGTGCCCGCGCCGTGCACGAACAGCACCACCCCGCCCGGGGCCGGGTCGCTTCGCGAGGCCGCGCCCGCGAGCGCCACTTCGCGCACGTAGATCAGCGCATCCCGACCGGCGAAAGCCGGCGCGGTGGACTTCACCCGAACGTAGTGATCCACGGTGACAAGGCTGGAGCCGTGGTCGCCGATCGTGGCGCACGCCGCCGCGACGAGAACGAGAGGGCTGAGTGACCAGAAATATCGGCGCATGGATCCTCCTTTGCATAGATGCTCTCGCTGAAACCCGCAGGTAGCCCTAGGGTTCATCGGGATTGTCGTTGCAGCGGGTGACGCTGCCCTTAGCCGTACGCACGGTGAAGCAGCGCCGCTCCGGTTTGGCAGGTTCTGCGGCGGCGGCCGGCGGCTCGGTGTTCCGGGTTTTCGCGGCGGGAGCGGGCGACGGCGGCGACTCGATTGCTCGGGCTGGCGGCCGGTAAGCCGGGTTCACATTGAGGCGGTCTTTGACTTCGCCGGCATCTTTCAGTCCAAGTTCGCTGCATTTCGTGCCGGAGTACGTGATCTTTCCCGCCGCATTGGTGCATTTAAAGGTCTGAGCCGCAAGCTCACCCGACAGTAGCAGTGCCGAGGCCGCGAAGATCAGCTTTGCGATCTTCATCGGTCTCGGACTTTGGCTAAGAGGGCGCTTAGTATAAGCCACGTTGCCTCGGTAATCATCGACTAGGCCGCATGGCGCTCGATGTGTCGCTTTACGGCCGCCGCATCCGCGTCCACGACTTCCACTCTCTGCGGCAGTTTCTCCAGGTCCTCGAAGCCCGCGGGCCGCTCGGGATCGCGGCCGAGCGCTTCGCGGATGGTCTCGGCGAATTTCGCAGGCTGCGCGGTTTCCATGCACACGAGCGCGACGCCTCGTTCGCGGTGCTCGAGCCCGACTTTGATGCCGTCGGCGGTGTGCGGGTCGATCATCACGCCGTAGTCCTTCCAGACCCGGCGGATGGTCGCGAGGCGGTCGGCGTGGGTGCTCGATCCCGAGACGAATCCGGTGTCCGCGACGCGCCTGAAAATCTCCGTGCCCGCCAGCGCGAAGACCCCGTTGGCATCGAGCTCCGTCCACAAGGACTTCAGCCTGAACGGGTCGCGGCCGACGAGATCGTAGGCATACCGCTCGAAGTTGGAGGATTTGGAGATATCCATGGATGGGCTGCTCGTCGCCTTCACCTCGGCGGCCTTGCGAACGCGGTACCGCCCGATGCGGAAGAACTCGTCGAGCACGTTGTTCTCGTTGGTCGCGACGATGAGCTTCCGGATCGGCAGGCCCATTTGCCGTGCCACGTGCCCGGCGTAGACGTTGCCGAAGTTCCCCGAAGGCACCGCGAAGGAGACTTCCCCGCCTACGGCGAAGCACGCCTTGAAGTAATACACGAGCTGCGCCGCGACTCGCGCCCAGTTGATCGAGTTGACCGCGCCGATGCGGTGCTTCGCCTTGAACGCCACATCGCCCGAGATCGCCTTGACGACGTCCTGGCACTCGTCGAACACGCCGCGCACGGCGATGTTGAAGATGTTCGCGTCCGGCAGGGAATACATCTGCGCCGCCTGGAAGGCGCTCATGCGGCCGTACGGCGAGAGCATGAAGACGCGGATGTTCTTCTTGCCGCGCAGCGCGTACTCCGCCGAGGAGCCCGTGTCGCCCGAGGTCGCGCCCAGGACGTTCAGCCGCTCGCCGCGCTTCGCGAGCACGTATTCGAAGAGACTGCCGAGGAGCTGCAGCGCGAGGTCCTTGAAGGCGAGCGAGGGCCCGTTGGAGAGGCCGAGGAGATACAGATCGGGCTCGAGCTTCCTCACCGGCGTGATGTCCTCGCTGCCGAACAGCTTTTCCGTGTAAGTCGCGGCTACCAGCCGCTCCAAGTCGTCCGCGGGAATGTCGTCGGCGAATTTCGACAGGATCGCGAACGCGAGCTCCGCGTAGCTCATGCGGCGCATCGCGGAAAGATCGGCGGGAGCGAGCTTCGGAAACTCCTCCGGCAGGAACAAGCCGCCGTCCGGCGCGAGGCCTTCGAGCAGGATCCCGGTGAACGGCTGCGGCTTCGCCCCGCCGCGAGTGCTGACGTAGCGCATGGGATTCAGCAATCGGGACCAGGGCCGTGCCTCCGACTCCCGCTCACTGCAGCTCTTCCAGCCGGATCCTCGTCACCCTGCCCGTCACCACCGGCAGCTTCTCGATTTTGCCGATCGCGGTGTTGATGCTCTTCTCGCGCGTCTGGTGGGTGAGCATGATGATGTCGACCTGCTCTTCGCCGGCGGCCGGCTCACGCTGCACCATGGCGTTGATCGAGATCGAGGCGTCCGCGAGGATGCGCGAGATGTCCGCGAGCACGCCCGGGCGGTCCTCGACCAGCATGCGCAGGTAATACGCAGTCACGACCTCTTCCATCGGCAACACCTTGAGGCTGGACATGCGGTCGGGCTGGAACGCGAGATGCGGCACGCGCTGCTCGGGGTCGGCCGTGTGCAGGCGCGTGACGTCCACCAGATCGGCCACCACCGCGCTCCCGGTGGGCTCGGCGCCGGCGCCCGCACCGTAGTACAGAGTCGGGCCCACCGCGTCGCCTTTTACCAGCACCGCGTTCATGACGCCTTCCACGTTGGCGATGAGGCGCTTCGCCGGGATCAGCGTCGGGTGCACGCGCAGCTCGATTCCCTGCGCGGTGTGCTTGGTGATTCCCAGCAGCTTGATGCGGTAGCCGAGCTGCTCGGCATAGCGGATGTCCGCTTGAGTGAGCTTCGCGATTCCTTCCCGGTAGCACTTGTCGAGCTGCATCGGGATGCCGAAGGCGATCGCCGCCATGATGGTGAGCTTGTGCGCGGCGTCCACGCCCTCGATGTCGAAGGTCGGATCCGCCTCGGCATAGCCGCGTTTTTGCGCCTCCTTCAGCACCGTCGCGAAAGGAAGCCCCTTGTCGCGCATCTCCGAGAGGATGAAGTTCGAGGTGCCGTTGATGATTCCCGCGATCCACTCGATGCGGTTCGCGGTGAGGCCCTCGCGCAGCGCCTTGATGATGGGAATGCCGCCCGCGACCGCGCCCTCGAAGGCAACCATCACGCCCTTCCTCTGCGCGGCGGCGAAGATCTCGTTGCCGTGGGCGGCGAGCAGCGCCTTGTTCGCAGTGACCACGTGCTTGCCGCGGTCGATCGCGGCGAGGACCAGATCTTTCGCGACCGTGACCCCGCCGACCAGCTCGATCACGATGTCGATCTCGGGATCGCGCACCACTTCGAACGCGTCCGCGGTGACGCGCGCCTCACCGCCGGTCAGCTTCTTCGCCTTCGCCGTCTCCTTGTCGGCGACGACGCTGATGCGGATGTCGCGGCCGGCGCGGCGCGAGATCTCCTCCCGGTTACGCGCGAGCACCGCCCAGGTGCCTCCGCCCACCGTGCCGATGCCGAGCAGCCCCACGTTGATCGGCTTCATTTGAGCGGCTTCCTGAAGTGAAACGAGCTCACCACCATCCCTTCGCGGAAATAGAACTTGTGCGCCTGCACCCGCTGCGTGCCCGAATCGAGCGTGCAGGCCTCGCAATCCGCGGCCCGCGCGAGCCCCTGCAGGTGCTCCATCAGCGACCGGCCGACGCCCCTGGAGCGCTGTTTCTCGTCCGTCACGAGGTCGTCGACGTAGAGGTGAAGTCCCTCGAAGGTGTTCTCGCTGATGCGGTACACGGCGACGCCGAGCACAGCACCGCCTTCCGTCGCGACGCACATGCGCGCGCCTCCGGCGAACACGCGCTTCATCTTCCCCTCGTAATCGGGGGGCAGCGCCGTCCGCAGCTGGCGGTGCACGCCTTCCGCCCGCTTCAGCCATCGCGGCTCGACGACCCTGCCCGCGTCATCGGTGACCTGGACGATGTTCATGACTTGAGCAGCCCGTCCTTGCGGAACATTTCCCGGATGCCGCGGATCGCCTGGCGCGAGCGGGCCTCGTTCTCGATGAGCGCGATGCGCACGTGGTCGTCGCCGTAATCGCCGAAACCGATCCCCGGCGACACCGCAACTTTCGCGTCCTTCAATATCTTCTTGGCGAATTCGAGCGAGCCGAGCTTCGCGTAGGCTTCGGGGATCTTCGCCCAGAGGTACATCGAGGCCTTGGGGTTCTCGACCATCCATCCCATTTCGTGCAGGCCTTTCACCATCACGTCGCGGCGCTTCTGGTATTTTGCGCGGTGTTCCCCGACGCAGTCCTGCGGGCCTTCGAGCGCCACGATCGAAGCCACCTGGATCGGCGTGAAGGTGCCGTAATCGTGATAGCTCTTGATGCGCGCGAGGGCGTTGACGAGGTCCTTGTTGCCGACCATGAAGCCGATTCGCCAGCCCGCCATGTTGTAGCTCTTCGACATGGTGAAGAATTCCACCGCGATGTCGCGCGCGCCGGCGACCTGCATGATCGAAGGCGCCTTCCAGCCGTCGAAGGTGATGTCGGCGTAGGCGAGGTCGTGGACGACGAGGATGTCGTGGGCCTTGGCGAGCGCAATCACGCGCTCGAAGAAATCCAGCTCCACGCATCTCGCGGTCGGGTTCGACGGAAAGCCGATCACCAGCATCCTTGGCTTGGGAATCAGCTCGCGGATCGCGCGCTCCAGCTCGTCGAAGAAATCCACCTCCGCAGTCATGCGCACCGAGCGGATGTCGGCGCCGGCGATGATCGCGCCGTAGATGTGGATCGGGTAGCTCGGGTTGGGAACGAGCACCGTGTCGCCGCGGTCGAGCGTGGCGAGCATCAGGTGCGCGAGGCCCTCCTTCGATCCGATGGTGACGATCGCTTCCGAGTCCGGATCGAATGCGACGCCGTAGCGGCGCTGGTACCAGCCGCAGATCGCGCGGCGCAGCCGCGGGATTCCCTTGGAGACCGAGTAGCCGTGCGTGTCGCTGCGCTGCGCGGCCTCGACGAGCTTCGCGACGATGTGCGCGGGCGTGGGCCCATCGGGATTGCCCATGCTCATGTCGATGACGTCTTCGCCTGAGCGGCGCGCCGCCATCTTCAACTCGTTGGTGATGTTGAAGACGTAGGGAGGAAGACGCTCGATTCGGGCAAACTTTCTCATGTTGCGCGGGATTTTCCAAGGAATGCAGCGGGGTTTCCGAGCCTTGCGCTGCAAAAAGTTATAATGTTACCGGACACTTACAGCAGCGGCAAACTTGAAACTGCATCTGGATCCCGCGACCGCCAAGAACGCCATCACCGGCTATGGCGCGGGCTACGTGATGGTCAACCGGCAGAGGTTCGAGCGGAGCCTGGTGGTGCTGCCCGATCGCATCCTCACGGACTGGCCGCCGAACCGATTCGATGAGCTCGCGCCCGAACACCTGGCGGCGCTCGCCGGCCTGGACCGGGAAATCATCCTGCTCGGAACCGGGGCGCAGCTGCGCTTTCCGCGTCCCGAGATCATCCAGCCCCTGATGCGCTCCGGAGTCGGCGTGGAAGTCATGGACGTGCAGGCCGCCTGCCGCACCTACAACATTCTCCTCGCCGAAGACCGCAGGGTCGCCGCGGCTCTGCTCATCGGGTGAAATCGACGATTTCCAGGCGGGGGCCGTGGATCCTGCTTGCCGTCTTCGCGGCCGGCTGGTTCTGCAATCTCGGTTACCGGCACCTGGTGAGGCCCGACGAGGGCCGCTACGCGGAGATTCCGCGCGAGATGGTCGCAAACGGCGACTGGCTCACGCCGCGCCTGAATGACTACAAGTACTTCGAGAAGCCGCCCCTGCAGTATTGGGTCACGGCGGCCGCGTTCACCGCGTTCGGCAAGAACGAGTGGGCGGCGCGCCTGTGGACGGGCGTGACCGGGTTTTTGGGCGTGCTGCTGGTCTTTTGGACGGGAAAGCGCCTGTTCGCCCCGCAGGCCGGACTGTTCGGGGCGGCCGTGGCCGCGAGTTGCGCCCTATACGTCGCTATCGGCCATATCCTGACGCTGGACATGGCCCTGACTTTTTTCATGTCGGCGTCGGTGTTCGCCTTTGCCGTCGCGCAGCAGGACTCCGGAGAGAGCGACCGACGCCGCTGGATGCTCGTCGCCTGGGGGGCCGCGGCGCTCGCGGTCATGACCAAGGGACTCATCGGGATCGTGCTTCCCGCGGGCGCAGTGGCGCTCTACGTTCTGATCGAGCGTGACTGGAAAGTTCTCGGTCGCGTGCACGCACTCGGCGGCGGGCTGCTCTTCCTCGCGATCGCAACGCCGTGGTTCGTCGCGGTTTCGCTCGCCAACCCGGAATTCCCTCGCTTCTTCTTCATCCACGAGCACCTCGAGCGCTTCGCCACCCGGGAGCACGGACGCTATCAGCCCGTGTGGTATTTCGTGCCGATCCTGCTCGCCGGGGTCCTTCCCTGGATCGTGCACCTCTTCCCCGCCCTCGGGCGCGCATGGACGCGGGTTCCGGAAAACCGTTTCCAGCCGCGGCGTTTCCTCCTTCTGTGGTGCGCGGTCGTCTTGGCGTTCTTTTCCGCGTCGGACTCCAAGCTGGGCTCCTACATCCTGCCGATATTTCCCGCGCTCGCCCTGCTGATCGGGATCCATCTCGCCTCCGCGGGCCCGCGCCTCGCGCTGGCGCAGGGCGCGGTCGCCGCCCTGCTCGGAATCGCGCTCGCTGGCGCGTCGCTTTGGGCTTCGGCCAATCTCCCGAAGGCTCTGGCTCTCCTGGAGACGGGTTTCCCGCCCGAGCTGTACGCGGCCTATCTCCCCTGGCTCGCCGCCGGGGGCATCGTGATGGCCGCGGTGGGGGTCGCTTCCGCGTCGCTGTGCAGCCGGCGCTCCGCCGCCGCATTGACACTCGCCCTCGGCGGCCTCGCCTGGGTGCAGATCGCGGTGACGGGACACGAGACGCTTGCCCCGGCTTTTTCCGCGTATCATGTCGTCCAGAAAATCCGGGGCGATGTGAAACCGGACGTTCCTTTCTACGTCGTGGACACCTTTGATCACACCCTGCCGTTCTACCTGGATCGAACCGTAACCATGGTCGGCAACAAGGACGAGCTGGCCGCGTCGATCGCCTGGGAGCCCCGGGAATTCCTCCCCGACGCCGCGGCCTTCGCGCGCGCCTGGCAGGCCGATCGGGATGCGTTCGCCATGTTCAACGCGAGCGACCTCGCCGGCTTTCTCAAGGCGCATCCGGTCCCGGTACGGATCGTCGCGGGCGACCCGCGCCGGGTGATCGTGAGGAAGCCGTGACCGCGGCAAGCCTCGCCCTGATACTCACCGGAGTGCTGCTCAACGCCTCGGCGCAGCTGCTCCTGAAAGCCGGCACCAATGCCGTGGGCCATTTCGAGTTCAGCGCGCACAACGTCCTGCCCGTCGGCATGAGGCTCGCGTTCGAGCCGCACATCGCGGGCGGAGTCGCCTGCTATGTCGTGAGCCTGGTCGTCTGGATCCTGGGGCTGTCGCGCGTCGAGGTCTCGATCGCCTATCCGATGCTTTCGATCGGGTACGTCCTGAACGCGGTCGCGGCCTGGTATCTGTTCGGCGAATCGCTCACGGCGCAGAAACTGATCGGCATCGCCTTCATCGTGACGGGCGTGTTTCTCGTCGCGCGCTCCTAGTGAACTTTCTTCCCTTCGCACGGCCGACCATCGACGAGGCCATGATCGCCGCCGTCGCAGACACGCTGCGCAGCCGCTGGATCGTCACCGGGCCCCGCGTCGCGGCGTTCGAAAAGGCGCTGTCGGAGCGCTTCGGCGGGCGGCCGGTCCGCGCCCTCACTTCCGCGACGGCCGCGATGCAGGTGGCCCTCGAGCTGCTCGGCATCGGGCCGGGCGACGAGGTGATCATCCCCGCGCAGAGCTTCTTCGTGACCGGCAACGTGGTCGAGCGCGCCGGCGCGACCGCCGTATTCGTCGACGTGAGCCTAGCCTCGCGCAACATCGACCTCGCGCAGGCGGAGGCCGCGGTCACGCCGAAGACACGCCTGCTGTTTCCGACGCATTACAACGCGCCGCTCGATCCCGATGCCCTCGACGCTTTCGCCAGGCGCCACAAGCTGCGCGTCCTCGAGGACGCCGCCCTCGCGATCGGATCGCGCACCCCGCGCGGCCCGGTGGGGGCGACGGGCGACATCGTCGCGTTCAGCTTCCATCCCAACAAGAACATGACCACCATCGAGGGCGGAGCCCTGGCGCTCAACGACGAGCGCGAGGCGGCGATCGTGGACGAGCTGCGCTTCCACGGCATCAAGCGCCTGCCCGACGGCACGCGCGACGTGGAGCGCGCCGGGGTCAAGTACAACTTCTCCGACGTGTCGGCGCGGCTGGGCCTTGAGCAGCTCGCGCACCTGGAGGACTGGTGTCGCGTGCGCGCGCGGCTCGCGCAGCGCTACTTCGAGTGCCTCGCGGGCGACGACCTGCTCGCGCCCGAGCGCCTCCCCCCGCGCGCCAACCCCGGACACAGCTGGAACATGTTCACGGTGCTGCTGCCGCTGCAGGCGCTGCGCTCGACCCGCAAGGCCTTCATGGACGCGATGCACAAGGAAGGCATCGGCACCGGGGTCTCCTACGAGGCGATCCACCTCACCACGCTCTTCCGCAACAAGGGATTCCGCGAGGGCATGTTCCCGGTCTCGGAGCGCATCGCGCGCGAGACGGTCACCCTGCCGCTCTTTCCCGAGATGCGCGAGACGGACGTCGAGCGCGTGTGCGAAAGCCTGAAGCGCGTGATGCGGCGCAAGGCCGCCTGACATGGCCGCGCCCAAGGTCTCGGTCGTCATACCCGTCTACAACGAGGAAGCGGTCCTGCCCGCCCTGTTCGCGCGGCTGTATCCGGCGCTGGACGCCCTCGGGGCGAGCTACGAGGTCATTTTCGTCAACGACGGCAGCGCCGACCGGTCCGCGGCGCTGCTGCGCGGGCAGTTCGAGATTCGCCCCGATGTGACCCGCGTGATCCTGTTCAACGGAAACTTCGGCCAGCACCTCGCCATCATCGCCGGGTTCGAGGCGAGCCGCGGCGAGCGCGTGGTCACCCTCGACGCGGACCTGCAGAACCCCCCGGAGGAAATCGCGAAGCTCCTCGCCAAGATGGACGAGGGTTACGATTACGTCGGCTCCGTACGCCTCGAGCGGCACGACACGGCTTTCCGGCGCAACGCGTCGCGGCTGATGAACGCCGTCCGCGAGCGCATCACCCGCATCCGCATGACCGACCAGGGGTGCATGCTGCGCGCCTACAGCCGCGACATCGTCGCCGCAATCAACAGCTGCCGCGAAATCAACACCTTCATCCCCGCGTTGGCCTATACCTTCGCGCAGCGCCCGACCGAAATCGAGGTGGCGCACGAGGAGCGCGCGGCCGGCGAGTCGAAGTATTCGCTTTACAGCCTCGTCCGGCTCAACTTCGATCTCGTCACCGCGTTCTCCCTGATGCCCCTGCAGCTGTTCTCGCTTTCGGGAATCGCGATCGCCCTGCTGTCCTTGGCGTTGGTGATTTTCCTCGCCATCCGCCGCGTGATGGTCGGGCCCGAGGCGGAAGGCGCGTTCACGCTTTTCGGCGTCGCGTTCTTCCTGATCGGCATCACCCTGTTCGGCATCGGCCTCCTGGGCGAATACGTGGGCCGCATCTACGAGCAGGTGCGGCAGCGGCCGCGTTACATCGTGCAGGCCGTTCTGGAACGCAACGACGCCGTTTCGGCGATTCCGAAACAGCGGCAAATATCGTAGCCGGCTCAAAGAGTGGCGAGCGCGGTCGTCTTCGCCTATCACGACGTCGGCTGCCGCTGCCTCAGAGTCCTCCTCGATGAGCGGATCGAAGTGCCTCTCGTGGTGACCCATCGCGACAGGCCCGATGAGAGAATCTGGTTCGCGAGCGTCGCGGAGCTCGCGCGCGCTCGGGCGATCGACACCATCACACCCGACGACCCCAACAAGCCGGAAATCGTCGAGAGAATCCGCGAGCTGCGGCCGGATTTTCTTTTTTCGTTCTACTACCGCCTGATGCTCGGCGCGCGGCTGCTGGCGATTCCCGGGAAGGGCGCATTCAACATGCACGGATCTCTCCTTCCGAAGTACCGCGGGCGGGTGCCGGTCAACTGGGCGATCATCCACGGCGAGACCGAGACCGGCGCGACGCTGCACGAGATGGTGGAGAAGCCCGACGCTGGACGCATCGTCGACCAGGAAGCCGTCGCCATCCTGCCCGACGAGCTGGCCGTGGAAGTGTTCGCAAAAGTCACGGGAGCGGCCGAGGGCGTGCTCAGGCGCAGCCTGCCGAAACTGGTCGACGGCAGCGCGGTCCTTCGCGCGCAGGATCTTTCCCGGGGCGGCTATTTCGGCGGCCGCCGGCCCGAAGACGGGCGCATCGACTGGAGCGCGCCCGCGAAGCGGGTGCACGATCTGGTTCGCGCGGTCGCTCCGCCCTACCCCGGCGCGTTCACCGAAGTGGAAGGGACGAGCCTCAAGGTGCTGCGGACGCGGCGGCGGGCGCAGAAGAGCGGCGCAGGGGCTCGCGCGTTCCTCTACGCGGAAGGCGGCCGCTGCTTCGCCGCATGCGCCGACGGAGAGGTCCTCGAGCTCCTCGAACTGGAACTGGACGGCCGGCCGCTCGCCGCGCAAGAATTCGCCAATCGCATCGGTGATCGCAGGATCCCGCTGCACTAGGGAGCCACGGTGAAAAGAATCCTCGTCCTCGGCGTGAACGGCTTCATCGGTCACCATCTGTCCAAGCGCATCCTCGCCAAGACCGACTGGGAGGTCTTCGGCATGGACATGCAGACCGACCGCATCACCGAGCTGCTCGGCGAAAAGCGCTTCCGCTTTTTCGAAGGCGACATCACCATCAACCGCGAATGGATCGAGTACCACGTGCGCAAATGCGACACGGTGCTGCCCTTGGTCGCGATCGCGACGCCCGCGATCTACGTCAAGGAACCGCTCAAGGTGTTCGAGCTCGACTTCGAGGCGAACCTGCCGATCGTGCGGGGATGCGTCAGGCACGGCAAGCGCCTGGTCTTTCCCTCGACCTCCGAGGTCTACGGCATGTGCCCGGACCGCGAGTTCGACCCGGAGGTCTCCCCGCTCGTGTACGGGCCGATCGGCAAGCCGCGCTGGATCTACGCCTGCGCGAAGCAGCTGATGGACCGCGTCATCCACGCCTACGGCGAGAAGGAAGGGCTCGACTACACCTTGTTCCGGCCGTTCAACTGGATCGGCTCGGGACTGGACAATGTCAACGCCTCCAAAGAAGGGAGCTCGCGGGTGATCACCCAGTTCTTCGGCCACATCGTTCGCGGAGAGCCGATCAAGCTGGTCGACGGCGGCAGGCAGAAGCGCGCGTTTACCTTCATCGAGGACGGAATCGACGCGCTGATGACGATCATCGAGAACCCGAAGGGGGTCGCCTCGGGCAAGATCTACAACGTCGGCAACCCGAAGAACAACTACTCGGTGCGCGAGCTCGCGCAGATGATGGTGAAGCTCGCGCTGCAATACGACGAGTACCGCGCGAACGCGAAGAAAGTGAAGCTGGTGAATACGACCGCGGGAGAGTACTACGGCAAGGGGTACCAGGACGTGCAGAACCGGGTCCCCAAGATCGCGAACACGGTGAAGGAGCTGGGCTGGAAGCCGCGCACCAACATGGCCCAGGCCCTGAAGCACATCTTCGACGCCTACCGCACGCAGGTCGCCGAGGCGCGGCGGCTGGTCGAATGAAACTGGCGCTGAAAGTCGACGTCGATACCTACCGCGGCACGCGGCGAGGGGTCCCGCGGCTGGTCGAGCTGCTGAAAAAGCACGGCGCCGGCGCCACTTTCCTCTTCAGTCTCGGTCCGGATCACACGGGCCGCGCGATCAAGCGCGCTTTCCGCCGCGGCTTCATCGGAAAGGTATCGCGCACCTCGGTGCTGTCGCATTACGGATTCGCGACACTGTTCTACGGGACGCTCCTGCCCGGTCCCGACATCGGCCGACGCTGCGCCGACGTGATGCGCAGGGTGCGCGATGCGCATTTTGAAGTCGGAATTCACGCCTGGGATCACGTGAAATGGCAGGACGGCGCGCCCGGAGCCGACGCGCGGTGGACCGAGCGCCAGATGCTCCTCTCGCGCAAGCGCTTCGAGCAGATCTTCGGGGAGCCCGCGCGCGCGCACGGCGCCGCCGGCTGGCAGACGAATCTGCACGCGCTGCGCCTCGCCCAGCGCCTCGGCTTCGATTACTGCTCGGACACGCGCGGGAGATGCCCTTTCATCCCCGTATGGCGCGCCGAGATCGTCGCGTGCCCGCAGCTCCCGACCACGCTCCCGACGCTGGACGAGCTGATCGGAACCGACGGGCTCACCGCGAAGAACGTCGCAGAGCACGTGCTCGGTCTCACCCGGGAGCGCCCCGCCGCGGGACACGTCTACACGCTCCACGCCGAGCTCGAAGGCGGAAAGCTCGCGCCGGCGTTCGAGGCGATGCTCGCGGGGTGGAAGAGCCAGGGCTACGACCTGGTGTCGATGCGCACCCTTGCCGAATCGCTCGACTTGAGAAGCCTGCCGCGCAACGAGATCGCGTTCGGCAGCGTCGCGGGGCGTTCGGGACTGCTCGCGCTGCAGGGCAAGGAATTCCTTTCTTGAACGGCGAGCTCTTCCCCGGCTTCAAGCGCAGGCGCATCAGGACGAGCGGCGCAGCGATCAATCTCGTTCATGGCGGCGTGGGACCGCCGCTCCTGCTGCTGCACGGCTATCCGCAAACCCACGCGATCTGGCACCGCGTCGCGCCCGAGCTCGCGAAGCGATTCAGGGTGGTCGCCGCCGACCTGCGCGGCTACGGAGACAGCGAAAAGCCCCACGGGCTTCCCGACCACGCCAACTATTCCAAGCGCGCCATGGCCCGGGACCAGGTCGAGGCGATGCGGGCCCTGGGTCATGAAACGTTCTTCGTCGTCGGTCACGACCGCGGAGGGCGGGTCGCGCATCGCATGGCTCTCGACCACCCTGCTTCGGTGACGAAGCTCGCTGTGCTCGACATCGTTCCCACTCGCAAAATGTATGCAAGCGTATCCCGCGAGTTCGCCAAGGCCTATTACCACTGGTTCTTCCTGCTGCGGCCCGAACCGATTCCGGAGACCCTCATCGGCGCCAATCCGGATTTCTACATCGAGAGCCACATGGGAACCCGCCACGCGGGCTTGAAGGCGTTCGCGCCCGAGGCGCTTGCCGAATACCGGCGATGCTTTCGCGATCCGGCGACGATTCACGCGAGCTGCGAGGATTACCGCGCGGCCGAATCGATCGACCTCGCGCACGACGAGGCCGACATCGACCGCAAGGTGGTCGCGCCCCTGCTCGTTCTCTGGGGCAAACACGGAACGGTGGCCCGCTGCTTCTCCCCCCTCGCCGACTGGGCCGAGCGGGCCGAAACCGTCCAGGGACGGACCCTGGATTGCGGCCACTACATCCCGGAGGAAGCGCCCGTGGAATTGTTGGGGGAGCTCAAAAAATTTTTGTCGTGAGCCGCCGCGGAACGCAGTCGGGTTGCGTTCGCTTCCGAATTCGGGCGACAATGGCGCCCATAGAGGTGCGGACTCTGGATGGCCAACAAAGCGGTAAGCGACTTCGTCCTGCCCGCCACCGGCGGCAAGGAGTTCCGGCTCTCGGCGGTCAAATCCAAGCTGCTCGTCCTCTATTTCTACCCGAAGGACAACACGCCGGGCTGCACCACGGAAGGCGCGCAATTTCGCGATCTGTACCCCCGGTTCCAGAAGGCGGGTTGCTCCGTGGCCGGCGTCTCCCGAGACAGCCTGAAGTCGCACGAGAATTTCAAGGCCAAGATGAGCTTTCCTTTCGAGTTGCTGTCGGACGAAGACGAAAAGATCTGCAAGCAGTTCGGCGTGATGAAGATGAAGAACCTGTACGGGAAAAAGGTACGCGGCATCGAACGCAGCACCTTCGTGCTCGACCGCGACCGCGTTCTCCGGCGCGAATGGCGCGGGGTCAAGGTTCCAGGCCATGCCCAGGAGGTGCTCGATTTTGTTGAAACCGTCTGAGCGGCAGCCCGGTTCCGCAGCCGAAGCTTCGCGCAAATCCGTGCGTTCCCACCGCCCTCGTGCAGAATCCCCGACGTCCGCCACGAAGCTCTTCGTTCTCGACACCAACGTGTTGATGCACGACCCGACGAGCCTGTTCCGTTTCGAGGAACACGACGTGTTCCTGCCGATCATGACGCTCGAGGAGCTCGACAACAACAAGAGCGGCATCTCCGAAATCGCCCGCAACGCGCGCCAGGCGAGCCGGTTTCTCGACGATATCGTGAGCCACGCCAAGACACCCATAGCGGAGGGGATTCCGCTCGCGCGCCACGGGGCCGACAACGCGACGGGGCGCCTCTACCTGCAGACCGAGGCGATCAACGGGCACATTCCCGCCAATCTGCCGATCGGCAAGACCGACAACCACATCATCGGCGTCGTGATCTACCTGCAGAAGCGCGACCCCGGCCGCCGCGTGACCCTGGTGTCGAAAGACATCAACATGCGCATCAAGGCTCGGGCGCTGGGCTTGACCGTCGAGGACTACTACACCGACAAGGTGCTCGAGGATGCCGACCTGCTCTACACCGGCGTTCGCGAGCTGCCGGCGGATTTCTGGGACAACCACGGCGGGGACATCGAGTCGTGGAAACGCGAGGGACGCACGTACTACCGTGTACACGGTCCGCTCTGCCAGAACCTGCTGCTGAACGAGTTCGTGTATCAGGACGGCGAGCGCCCGCTGCTCGCCACGGTCAAGGAAGTCTCGGACGGGACCGCGGTGCTCGAGACCGCGCGCGACTACACCCACGGCAAGAACAACGTCTGGGGCATCACGGCGCGCAACCGCGAGCAGAACTTCGCGCTCAACCTGCTCATGAACCCAGAAATCGACTTCGTCACGCTGCTCGGCCAGGCGGGAACGGGCAAGACTCTCCTCACGCTCGCCGCGGGCCTGATGCAGACCCTCGAGACCAAGCACTACTCCGAGATCATCATGACCCGGGTCACCGTGCCGGTCGGCGAGGACATCGGCTTCCTGCCGGGCACAGAGGAGGAAAAAATGGCGCCCTGGATGGGGGCGCTCGAGGACAATCTCGATGTTCTCAACAAGACCGACGAGGACGCGGGCGAATGGGGCCGCGCCGCCACGCGCGACCTGATCCGCTCCAGGATCAAGATCAAGTCGCTCAATTTCATGCGCGGCCGCACCTTCATCAACAAGTATCTCATCATCGACGAGGCGCAGAACCTGACGCCCAAGCAGATGAAGACCCTCATCACCCGCGCCGGCCCCGGCACCAAAGTGGTGTGCCTGGGCAACATCGCGCAGATCGATACCCCTTACCTCACCGAGGGCAGCTCCGGCCTGACCTATGTCGTGGACCGCATGAAAGGCTGGTCGCATTCCGGGCACGTGACGCTGCAGCGCGGCGAGCGCTCGCGCCTCGCCGACCACGCCGCCGAAGCGCTGTAAGATACGGAATAAACTTCGCCCGCGAGCTGTTGGCCGGTTCGCTTTTCCCGCACACCGAATTCCCACTCAAACCGAAAGAGGACGATATGTTTCGTGCAATTCCAAGGGGCATCCTGGCGGCGCTCGCGGCCGCGCTGCTCGTCACCGCGAGCCCGGCGTACGCCCAGCAGAAGGACTTCAAACCCCACGTCGGCCAGCAGGGCAAGGACGTGGTATGGGTGCCGACTCCGGACGAGGTCGTCGAGCGCATGCTGAACATGGCGCAGGCGAAGCCGGAGGACTACGTGATCGATCTCGGCGCGGGCGACGGCAAGATCGCCATCGCCGCCGCGAAAAAATTCGGAGCCCGCTCTCTCGGCGTCGAGTACAACCCGGACATGGTCGCGCTTGCCCAGCGCAATGCGCAGGCGGCCGGGGTCCTCGGCAAGGCGCAGATCGTCCAGGGCGACATCTTCGTGACCGATTTCACCCAGGCGACCGTGCTAACCCTGTATCTCCTGCCGTCGCTCAACATGAAGTTGCGGCCGCAGATCCTCGCCATGCGGCCGGGAACCCGCGTCGTCGCGCACGCCTTCAACATGGAGGACTGGGAGCCGGACGAGACTTCCGACGTGGACGGCAGGCGCGTCTATCTGTGGATCGTGCCGGCGAGCGCCGCGGGCCGCTGGACGCTGGAACTGTCCGGCGCGGGCGCTTCGGAAAAGCTCGGCCTGAATTTCGACCAGAAGTTCCAGAGGATCGAGGGCGTGGCCTATCTGGGCCCGATCCTCGCGGGCTTGCGCGAGCCGCGGCTCTCCGGATTCAGGATCAGCTTCGCCTACGTGGATAATCACGGCGTGCGCCGCGATTTCACCGGGCGCGTCAGCGGCAGCACCATGGAAGGCTCGTTCCGCACCGACGGCGGCGCGGAAGGCCACTGGACCGCCGCAAGAAAACAGGGGTAGAGCGCCCGCCTAGAGCGTCTTGTGGGTGCCGTCGCAAAAAGGCGGGTTGCGGGTACGCTTGCAGCCGCACAGCCAGAGCTTTTCGGCCCTGGCCACCCCGAATTTCACCGGCGCGAACTCGCTGCCTTTGTGCGTGCCGTCGCAAAACGGCTGGCTTTTCGAGCCCCCGCAGCGGCACCACCAATAACCGCCGGGAGCGAGTTCGACCGCGTACGGGGATTTCTGCGCGATATGGGGTTCGGCCATATTCCTCTCCTTTGGGGCGGCGCAGGCACCTGACACCAGGTGGGACCGAGGCGAAAGTATAACCCGGTCCCCGTCGATTCCGCGAGAGGTCCGGGCTTGCGCGCGGCGTTTATAATGGCGCGATGAAATTCCTCTTCGACCTGTTTCCCGTCATCGCGTTTTTTGCCACTTATAAACTCGCCGGCGGCGGCGAGAAGGGGGGTAGCTGCACCGCTACGCCCGATCTACCAATTACCCAGGACCCGATCTTGCTTGCAACCGGGCTTGCAATCTTGGCAACGCTCCTTCAGGTCTGCTGGCTTCTTTTCCGAAGGAAGAAGGTTGACGGTATGCTTTGGGTCAGCCTCGCCATCGTTGCGGTTTTCGGCGGAGCCACCCTCTATTTCCGCGATCCGACATTCATCCAGTGGAAGCCGACAATTCTCTATTGGGCATTCTCGATAATATTCCTGCTGTGTCCATTCATCCTTGGGCGAACGCTGGTTCAAACGATGCTGGGACAGCAGATCTCTCTGCCAGATAAACTCTGGGGACGCCTGAACTCCGCCTGGATCATATTTTTCCTATTTATGGGTGCTGTCAATTTAGCCGCCGTACACAACTTGTCCTGCAACGATTGGGTGAACTTCAAGTTCTACGGGTTTACGGGCCTGATGCTCCTATTCGTCGTCGGCCAGGCGATGTTCCTCGCCCGTTACGTCCAGGAAGCGCCGAGGTGAATCTCGCCGCCGCGATCCGCGAGCGGCTGGCTGCGCTCGATCCGCAATCCATGGATCTCCTCGACGAATCCGGGAAGCACGCCGGCCACGCGGGCGCAAAAGCGGGCGGCAGCCATTTTCGCCTGACCATCGTCTCGCCCCGTTTCTCCGGCAAGGACCAGATCACGCGACACCGGATGGTCTACGAGGTGCTCGGGCCGCTGATGCAGCGCGATATCCACGCTCTCGCCATTCGGGCCTTCGCCCCGGATGAGCTATGATTTCACTTTCAAACGAAGGAACCATCATGCTTTCACGCCTGATCCGGCTGCTAGCCGCGCTGTCCCTGTGCCTTGCGATCCCCGTCTCGGCCCAGACCGCAGCAAAGGCTCCCGCCCCCAAGGCGGTGACGGTCAACGGCAAGCCCATTCCCAAGGCGCGTCTGGACTTCATCGTCAAGCAGCGCACCACGCAAGGTCAGCCCGACAATGACCAGGCGCGCAAGGCGATTCTCGACAACCTGATCACGCAGGAAGTGGTCGCGCAGGAAGCCGACCGCAGAGGGTTCGCGAAGTCCTCCGACGTGCGCACGCAGCTGGAATTGCTGCGCCAGCAGGTGCTCGTCCAGGCGATCGTCCAGGACCACTTGAAGACGCACCCCATCAACGACGAGGAGATGCTCGCGGAGTACAACAAGGCCAAGGCGTCACGCGGCGACAAGGAATACAAGGCCCGGCACATCCTGGTCGAGAAGGAGCCCGAGGCCAACGAAATCATCGCGCAGTTGAAGAAAGGGACGAAATTCGAGGACCTCGCCAAGCAATCCAAGGATCCGGGCTCCAAGGACAAGGGGGGCGACCTAGACTGGAATACCCCTGCGACCTTCGTCAAGCCCTTCGCCGAGGCGCTTTCCAAGCTGGAAAAGGGGAAATACACCGAAACACCGGTACAGACCCAGTTCGGCTGGCACGTCATCCAGCTCGACGACGTCCGTACCCTGCAATTCCCCGCCTTCGACACCGTCAAGCAGCAGCTGCTCTCGCGGATGCAGGAGCAGGAAGTGCAGAAGTTCGTCGCCGAGCTGCGCTCGAAGGCGAAGATCCAATAAAGCCAGTTCGAAACTCCTTGTAGGCCGAGGGCATCCGCCCGGCGCTAGTCTGACCGGCGTATCAGTGAATCGAGGTAAGGCAACACAATTCAATTAAAAAGGCTCCAACCAACAACACCAAGCAAGAGCCATCCAAAACGTTCTGCATCGCGAGATCGGCAAGGCTGCGGCTCGCGGAGCGCGCGCTGCCGCGTCTGCATTTCTCCTGAGCATCCCTTTCGCGGCCCAAGCCCAGACCGACACGACCCCGCCGACTGTGGAAATAGTCTCACCGGTGTCCGGGGCCACCATGTGCGGCGTGATGACCCTTGCGGCCACCGCCTCCGATGACGTCGGCGTCGTCGGTGTCCAGTTCAGGGTGAATGGTGTCATCAACCTCGGCGGGGAAGTCCCCGCGCAGCCGTACTCGGTCTTAGCGTTTACGGACAACGTTGCAAACGGATCGTACACTTTGACGGCGGTGGCGCGCGACGCGGCGGGCAACCAGACCACTTCGGCGCCGGTCTCGGTCGCCATTGCCAACCCCCCTCAAGGCCATACCTGCAAGTTCATCCCGACGTTCCTCGTCTATTACGGCCCGGGTCGCCAACTCGTCACCGGCGACGCACCGGCTCTGGCGAGGTTCGACGGCCTCGACACCGGCGCCTATCGCTACTTCGATATGTATGGTCGTCCCAACACCACGCCAACCACCAACACCTGGACGGCCATCAGGGCTATCAATCCTTACATCTCAATCTTCCTCTATAAGATGGGCGCGGAAGACTCCAATTTTGAAGACGACATGGTCCCGGAAGGCCTCACCGGCATCGACAGGTACAACGTCTCACGCGGGCACTCCATGGGGAGCCTCAACGGCAATCACCCCGAGCTTTTCCTGAGGGACTCCGAGGGCAATCTCATCTACGATGCGGAGCTCTCAAAGCCCGCCCAGAATGAATTTTGGTACCTGATGGACTTCGGTAGCGCCACCTATCAGTCGTACTGGGTGGAAGCGGTACTGACCGACCTCGTTTTTCAACCCAGTGGGTGGCCTCAACCCTGGGTCGCCGACGGCGTCTTCGCCGACAACTGCTTGACCGTGTTGAACCCGTTTAGCTCGCCACCCTCCGCGCCGTACACAGCCATTCCTCCCCAATACAACGCCGACGCCGCGTGGTCCGAAGCGATGAACAATTTCGTACGCGCGATCACTGCCCGCCTGCATGCGTTCGGACAGCGGGTCTGGTGCAACAGAGACTCATCTCAGTTTCTCAACGGGTTTAACGCGTGGTTAGCCTTGGACGCGGGTCCCAATCCTCCAGATGTCGTGGCGGAGGAAGGTGCTTTCGCCGTCAGTTGGGGCTCTCCTGCGACTCAGTTCTTTCCCGAGGAGAGCTGGAAGCGTCAAGTCGATGTCATGGGCGCGATCAACCGCTCCAGCATCGCGATCTTTAGTCATACGACGCTCGCAGAAGGAATGGAGGGAATCGACAACTGGGGCATGCCCGTCACTTTCTGGCAAACCCTTTGGTACTCGCTGGGTTCCTTCCTCCTTGGTAGGAACGACGTGCTGAACAACGCCTATTTCCAGTTTGCCGGAAACGGCAATCACTACGACCGAATCCTATGGTATGACGAATACGACATGATCAACCTGGGCAGGGCGCTCGGGCCCTACACCGTGACGCCCATCGACTCAGGGAATGGCTTCGTGAATGTCTATTGGCGGGAGTTCGAGAAAGGCTACGTGTACGTCAATCCGGATGGCGGCGCCACGAACCCCCGCGACGTATCGGTGCATCTGCCGCAGACCTGCACTTGTCGGCAGCTCACGCACGAAAACTTGAACACGCCGGCGAGCCAACTTTCGGAGGTCACCGACATCCTATTGAAGGCCCACACCGCCGCCATCGTCCTCAAGACCCAATAAACTGGAGTCATCCCACCCACTATCGCTCACCCAGCAGCAGCCGCCTGAGGGTGCGCAGGTCCTTGAGGAGCCGCTGGCTGGTGTCGATGTGCCGGCTGAGCTGTTCCAACTTGTAAGTCACGAGGTGCAGGGCTTCGAGCCTGCGTTCCGCACGTTCTGACTTGGCGCGCACGAACTCCTTCTGCATGTCACTCTGCGTCGTCTGAATCGTCTCGCGCAGTAGACCGATATACTCGAGAGTTCCTTCGATGCTGTCGAACGGCGTGCGCTGCTGGGCCATGAGTGATGGGAAATTCTACGGCAGGAAGTCGTCAAAAGTCATCCGACCCACTTCCGCGCGTTGCGGAACATGCGCATCCAGGGGCTGTCTTCGCCCCAGCCCTTGGGATGCCAAGACTGCTGCACCGTGCGGAAGACCCGTTCCGGATGGGGCATCAGTATCGTGAAGCGTCCGTCATGGGTGGTGAGTCCAGTGATCCCCCCGGGCGATCCGTTCGGATTCAACGGATAGATCTCGGTCGGCGTGCCGCGATTGTCGACAAAGCGCAGCGCGACGATCGTCTTCGATCTTGCTTCGGTCGAATCGAAAGCCGCGCGGCCTTCGCCGTGCGCGGTGGCGATCGCCATGCGGCTGCCGGCCATTCCCGAAAAGAAGATCGACGGGCTCGGCACGACCTCGACCATGACGAGGCGCGCTTCGAATTGCTCGGATCTGTTTTTGACGAAGCGCGGCCAGTGCTCGGCCCCGGGGATCAGCTCCGTCAGCTGGCTCATCATCTGGCAGCCGTTGCACGCGCCCAGAGCGAAGGTGTCGTTGCGCCCGAAAAACGCTTCGAATGCGTCCCGAGTGCGTCCGTTGAACAGGATGGCCTTCGCCCAGCCCGCGCCTGCCCCGAGCACGTCTCCGTAGGAAAATCCGCCGCCCGCGGCGAACCCCTTGAATTCGGCGAGCGAAACCCGGCCCGCGGCGATGTCGCTCATGTGGACGTCGTGCGCGTCGAATCCGGCGCGATCGAACGCCGCCGCCATTTCGACCTGGCCGTTGACTCCCTGCTCGCGCAGGATCGCGACTTTCGGCCTTGCGCCTGTTGCGATGAAGGGCGCGGCGACGTCGTCGGCGGGATCGAAGCTCGGCGCGGCCGACAGCCCCGGATCCTCCCGATCGAGAATCCGATCGAACTCCTCCTTGGCGCAAACGGGTTCGTCGCGCAGTTGTTGCATCCGGAAGCTCACTTCGGACCACGTACGCTCGAGCTCCACGCGCGGCGCGGCGAACACCGGCTTGGCGTTGCGCACGAAACGCAGCTCGTCGCGCGGGTTGGGGCTGCCGATGACCTGCGCCGGCAGCCCCGTGAGACGCTCGAACACCTTGCCGCGGTCCGAGGCCCGGATCTGGATCACCGCTCCGAGCTCCTCCGCAAACAGCGCCGCGAGCACGCGCTCGAAATCGCGGCCGAGCATCAGCTCCGGCCGCCGCTCGTTGCCCTCCACGTCGTGAGCGGCTTCGTCGTAGGCGAGCATGTCCAGGTTCACGGTCACGCCGACATGCGCCGCGAAGGCCATCTCGCAAACGGTCGCGAACAAGCCGCCGTCGGACCGGTCGTGATAAGCGAGAATCAGGCCTTCTCGATTCAACGCCTGCACTGCGGCGAAGAAGTCCGCGAGCAGTTTCGGCTCCTCCAGATCGGGCGCCCGGTCGCCGCACTGGCCGAACACCTGCGCGAGAATCGAGCCGCCCAGGCGGTTGCGCCCGCGCCCGAGATCCAGAAGGACGAGCTCGGTCTCGCCGCAATCGGTCGCGAGCTGCGGGGTCAGCGTCCGGCGAACGTCCTCGCAGGGCGCAAATGCCGAGACGATCAAGGATAAGGGAGCGACCACCTCTTTCGTCTCCCCGCCTTCTTCCCAGGCCGTGCGCATCGAGAGGGAATCCTTGCCTACCGGGATGCTGATGCCGAGCGCGGGGCACAGGCCGAGAGCCACCGCTCGCACGGTATCGAACAAAGCCGCGTCTTCGGCTCCGTGGCCTGCGGCAGCCATCCAGTTTGCGGAGAGCTTGACCCGATTCAGGCTCCCGACCGCAGCCGCCGCAAGATTCGTGAGAGCCTCGCCCACCGCCATGCGGCCCGAGGCCTCCGGATCTATGAGCGCGAGCGGCGAGCGCTCCCCCATCGCGAACGCTTCTCCGCTCGTCTCCTTGAAACCCGTCAAGGTCACCGCACAGTCGGCGACCGGCACCTGCCACGGCCCGACGAAAGGATCGCGCGCGCACAGGCCGCCCACCGTCCGGTCGCCTATGCTCACCAGAAAAGTCTTGCGCGCGACGGTGGGATGCCGCAGCACCCGACGGCACGCCTCCTCGAGCGCCACGTCGCCGAGCGCGAGCGGGGCCGGACGCGGACGGCGGCGCCGGACTTCGCGCGTCATGCGCGGCGGCTTGCCGAGGAGCACCGACAGCTCCATTTCGACCGGCTCGTTGCGGAACTGCCGGTCCTCGACGGCGAGGCATCCGTCATCGGTCACGATCCCGACGACGGCGGCCGGGCAGCGCTCGCGCTCGCAGATCGACTCGAACTCTGCGATGCGCCCGGCGGCGACGGCGAGGACGAAACGCTCCTGGGCTTCGTTGCACCACAGCTCGCGCGGCGTCATGCCGGGCTCTTCGTTGGGCACGGCCCGCAGATCGATCCTCGCGCCCCGCCCGGCGATATGGACGAGCTCCGGCAGCGCGTTCGACAGGCCGCCTGCACCGACGTCGTGAATGGAGAGCACCGGATTGCGCTCGCCGAGCCCCCAGCAGCGGTCGATGACCTCCTGGGCGCGCCTCTGCATCTCGGCGTTGCCCCGCTGCACCGAATCGAAGTCCAGGTTCTCGGGATTGGCGCCCGTGTCCAGGCTCGACGCGGCGCCCCCGCCCATCCCGATCAGCATTCCCGGACCGCCGAGGTGCACGAGCAGAGCCCCGGGCGCAACCGGACTCTTGTGGGCGTGCACCGCGCCGATGTTGCCGAGTCCGCCCGCGATCATGATCGGCTTGTGGTAGCCGCGGACGACTCCGCCGGCTTCCATCTCGAACGCGCGGAAGTAGCCGGCGAGATTGGGACGTCCGAATTCGTTGTTGAACGAGGCCGCGCCTATCGGACCCTCGAGCATGATCTGCAGCGCCGAAGCGACCCGTTCGGGTTTTCCGTAGGACTTTTCCCACGCCTGCTCGCAATCCGGAATGCGCAGATGCGACACCGAGAAACCGCACAGTCCGGCTTTGGGCTTCGCGCCGCGGCCGGTCGCCGCCTCGTCGCGGATCTCGCCGCCGGAGCCGGTCGCCGCCCCCGGAAAAGGCGAGATCGCCGTGGGGTGGTTGTGGGTCTCGCACTTCATCACCGTGTGCGTGAGCTCGTCCCGGTATCCGTAGCGCCCTCCGCATCCCGGATAGAAGCGGGCGATGGCTCGCCCTTCGATCACCGCGGCGTTGTCGGAGTAGGCCACGACCGTTCCGGCGGGATTGAGCGCGTGCGTGGTCTTGATCATCCCGAAGAGAGTCTCTTCCTGCGCAGCTCCATCGATGATCCACGAGGCATTGAAGATCTTGTGCCGGCAATGCTCCGAGTTCGCCTGAGCGAACATCGTGAGCTCCACATCGGTGGGGTCGCGGGCGATCTTGCGGTAGTGCGCCAAGAGGTAGTCGATTTCGTCGGGCGCGAGAGCGAGCCCGAGGGCCCCATTGGCCTCTTCGAGGGCCGCGCGCCCTCGCGCCATGACGTTCACGACCGCGAGCGCCCTCGGATCGAAGTGGCGAAACAGCGCGCCCGCCTCATCGAGCGAGCCGAGCACGGTTTCTGTCATGCGGTCGTGAATGAGCTCGAGGATCCGATGCGATTCGGAATCGGGCGGGCGGCCGCCGGAAAAGAACCACGCAGTCCCGCGCTCGACGCGGCGCACCGCTTCGAGGCCGCATCGGCGCGCGAGCTCGGTCGCCTTCGACGACCACGGCGAGATCGTGCCCAGGCGCGGCACGCTGAGAAACATGCGGCCCTCGCCCGCGGGCGCAGGCTCGCCGTACCGTAGCAGGCGCTCGAGCACCTCGGTTTCGCGCGCGGTGAGCGCCCGTTCGGCTTCGACGAAATGCCAGTGTTCGGCCGCGACTGCTCGGACCGGTGGTTGGATCGTTGCGAGGCGGGAGTTGAGTTTGTCGAGCCGGAAAGCGGAAACGGCGCGGCTGCCGCGTAGCTTGAGGATCAACGACATTAAGGGTGCCGGTAAAGTGCAATTATACCGGACCCTACTCCCGCTTAACTCAATTGCTGCGGCGGAATTGGGGATTCTGCAAGGTGCCGCTGAGCGTGAGCGTCGCGCGCGCCTGCACGGTCCGCGCGCGAATCTCGATCTGCATACGCCCGGACAGGTTTTTCTGGGGATCCATTTCGCCCTGTCCCGTGCCGGTCAACAGGCCTGCCGCCATTCTGACCTGGCGAACGACGATGCGATTGGCGTCGGCCGATACGCCACCGCTCATCTCGGAAAAGAGAGTCGTCCCTCCGCCCGAGCCGCTGCCCTGGAGCAGCCGCGTCATGTCGACGTTGGTGATCGACCCCTTCTGTATCGTGAAATTGCCCTCGAGCTGGGCGTTCAGGATCAATCTTTCCGGGAGAAGCCCCTTCATGGAGTACACGCCCTTGCCCTGCAGCGTCCCTCCGGCGATGAGCGGCGCGGCGATCTTGCCCGCCTCCATCTGGCGCACCGTGAGCTCCCCTTCCATGCTCCAGCCGCCCGACCATCTGAGGCTTACGGTGCCGAGCAGCCGCCCGCCGAACACGCGCGCCTCGGCCTCGCTCAACGCGAGCTCGCCCCTCGTCACGGTGCCCTTCGCCAGAAACTCGCTGAGACCCAGATCCACTCCGATGGGCAGGGGGAAGCTGTCCGAGGAGATTTCGATGGCCGCCCTCCCACCCAGAGGCTGCAGCTTCACCGAAAGCTTGTGCTCGGCGTTGGAAATCGCAACCGACTTCAACGCGCCGTCCGGAGCAAGACTCGCGTCCACGTCCAGCGCCGGCAGGCCCAGTTCGGGGATGTCGATCTTCAGCCCCTTGGCCGCTACGCGTTGGACGCCGAAAGAGCCGCGCGTGCCCTTG
The DNA here is from genome assembly GCA_005881575.1 of Betaproteobacteria bacterium. Taxonomy (GTDB): domain Bacteria; phylum Pseudomonadota; class Gammaproteobacteria; order Burkholderiales; family SG8-39; genus VBDM01. The sequence continues at coordinate 27,627 of VBCA01000024.1, read as the reverse complement.
TTCTGCAGCAGCGCGGGGAGAAATTCCCGCGGGAAGGTCGCGCCTTCCAGCTCGAAGCTCTTGAGCGACATCCGCTCCCCCAGCAGGGAAGTGATCACCGGGACGGCCTTGATCACGGCCACGCGCATCGCGTGCTCTTTGCCGATCACGACTTTCTCGAACTTCAGCTGCGGGATCGGGAGCAGAGTCAGGTTGACGGTGCCGATCTTGACCGGCTCCCCGAGCCACGCCTGCGCCGCCTTTTCGTACGAACTGGATTCCAAGGGGACGAAGGGGAGCGCGGCAACCGCGACGATCAGGGTCAGGAGCAACATCACCGCAAACTGCTTCGCGGGGCCGCCGGGCCTTCTCTTCGCCCAGAGCTCCCGGGCGGAAAGCGAGGCTTCCTTGGAATCGCGAGCCTCTTCGTCGCCCCGCCATGCCTTATGTTTCGCCCTCGCCGCCTTGCGGGCTTTCTTAGCCGCCTTCGCCTGCGCCTTTTCCTCTGCGCGGATCCGCTTCTTCTCTTCCTTGGCACGCTTCTTCTCTTCCTCGGCGCGCTTGTCCTCATCCTCGGCGCGCTTGTCCTCATCCTCGGAGCGCCGCGCCTCTTCCTCGGATTCGCTACGGGCCCGCTCCTCCTCTTGCCTGCGCAGCTCTTCCTCGCGCTCCCTGTACTCCGCTTCGCGTCGCGCGTTCTCCTCCTGCTCCCGCAGCGAACGCTCGAGGGCTTCGCGGTCCTCCGTTTCCCGGCGCTCCCGCGCCTCTTCTTCCGCGCGGCGCCGCAGCTCTTCTTCGCGCCTCGGTCGCTCCTCTTCCTCGCGGCGCGCCCGCTCCTCGATTTCCCTTCGGGCACGCTCCTCCGTCTCGCGCCTCACGCGCTCCTCGGCGTCCCTCTTTACCTTCTCTTCCGCTTCGCGACGCGCGCGCGCCTCGCCCTCGTGCCGGGCCCTCTCCTCGGTTTCGCGGCGGGTCCTTTCCTCGATCTCCCTGCGGACGCGCTCCTCGGCCTCGCGTTTGGCCGCCTGCTCCGCCTCGATGACCGCTCGCGTAACCGCTTCGCGGCGCGCCTTCTCTTCGGCTTCCCGGCGCTGCCGCTCTTCGGCCTCGCGCCGCGCCTGGTCGAGCGCGTCCGTTTGCGCCTTCGCCTGGGCGTCGTCGGCCCTGGGGTCGGCCTGCGCCGAAAGCCCGGCCCGCGCCGAGAGCCTTGCTTTGTGCTCAGCCTCCGCTCTTGCCCGCGCCGCCGCCTCCGCCCTCGCCTTCGCCGCGGCTTCTTCGCGCGCGCGCATGGCCTGGGCCTGGCGGGCGATTTCCTGCGCCTGCGACTGAAGTCTTGCGTCCTCATTCGTCTTTGCGGAAGGCTTTGCGGGAGTAAACGCGGTGAAGTCGAGGTCCTCGCCGCCGTCCGCGGGGGAAGGTGCAGTCGGCGTGCGCGGGATCGGGGGCCGCGACGCGTCCTCCTGCTTACCGACGAACTCGCGCAGGTAGCCTTCTCTTTCCATGCTCCTCAAAGCTTCGAGGAGCTCGGGCTCGGTCATCTTCGCGAACTTCTGCATCAGCTCGGAGACGCTGACCTTGCCGTCGATTTCCTTGAGGATGTTGCGGAGATCCCGCGACAGAGCGCTGGTCTTGCCGGTCACCTCCATCAGGCCCTTGCCGGTCTTGGTGAGAATCGATCGACGATTCATACTCGGGTGGGGTTCATCGCCCTATTATAGGCACGTCGGCGCCCCACAGGGCGAGGGCTCCCAGAGGGAGGCCTGAACGCGGCTCCGCCTGTTACGTGCCCGGCCGTCCATACCCGCCGCCCCCGGGCGTCTCGATCACGAAGCTGTCACCGGTTTTCATGTCGATCTGATCACATCCTTCCAGCTCCACGATCTCGCCGCCCGCGCGATGCACCCAGTTGCGCCCGGTCTTGCCGGATACGCCGCCCGCCATGCCGTAGGGCGCGATGCGCCGGTGCCCGGAGAGAATCGCGGCGGTCATCGGCTCGAGAAAGCGCACGCGGCGAATCGCGCCGTCTCCTCCGCGCCAGCGCCCCGCGCCGCCGCTGCCGCGTCGGATCTCGAAGCTTTCCAGGAGTACCGGAAAGCGCCACTCGAGCACCTCCGGGTCGGTCAGGCGCGAATTGGTCATGTGAGTCTGGACCACGTCTGCGCCTTCGAATCCTTCGCCGGCTCCGGATCCCCCGGCGACGGTTTCGTAATACTGGACCCTGTCGTCGCCGAAAGTGAAGTTGTTCATCGTGCCGCAGGAGGCGGCCATCACGCCGAGCGCGCCATAGAGGGCGTCGGTAACGCATTGCGAGGTCTCGACGTTGCCGGCGACCACTGCCGCAGGATAGCGCGGCCGCAGCATCGACCCCTCCGGGATGATCACCTCGAGAGGCTTCAGGCAGCCCGCGTTCATCGGGATCTCGTCGTCGACGAGCGTGCGGAAAACGTAAAGCACCGCCGCCATGCATACCGCCGCGGGCGCATTGAAATTGTCGGGCAGCTGGGGCGAGGTGCCGGTGAAGTCTATAGTCGCGCCGCGCGCGTCGCGCCGAATGGTGATTTTCACCCGGATCACGCCGCCGTTGTCCATCGCATAGCTGAAATCGCCTTCCTTCAACGCGCCGATCACCCGCCGCACCGCTTCCTCCGCGTTGTCCTGCACGTGCCCCATGTAGGCGTAGACGATATCGAGCCCGAAGTGCGCCACCATGCGCCGCAGCTCCTGCGAGCCTTTTTCGTTGGCGGCGATCATGGCGCGCAGGTCGGCCATGTTCTGCTGCACGTTGCGCGCGGGATAGCGCCCCGAGGACAGCAGCGCGACGGTTTCGGCCTCGCGCAAGGCGCCCTCCTCCACCAAGAGGAAGTTGTCGATCAGCACGCCCTCCTCTTCCACCACCTTGCTGCGCGGAGGCATCGATCCGGGAGTGATGCCGCCGATGTCAGCGTGATGGCCGCGCGAGCCGACGTAGAACAGCATCTCTTTCCCGGAACCGTCGAAAACGGGAGTGATGACCGTCACGTCAGGCAGGTGCGTGCCGCCGTTGTAGGGCGCGTTCAGCACGTAGACATTGCCGGCTTTCATCCGGCCGCGATTCGCGACTATGACGGCGCGCACGCTCTCGCCCATCGAGCCCAGGTGCACCGGCATATGCGGCGCATTCGCGATGAGCTGTCCCTCCCGGTCGAACACCGCGCAGGAAAAATCCAGGCGCTCCTTGATGTTGACCGAGTAAGCCGTGTTCGCGAGCCGCAGGCCCATCTGCTCGGCGATCGACATGTAGAGATTGTTGAAGACCTCGAGCATGACGGGGTCGACACGGGTGCCGATCGCGCGGCCCTGCGGCCGCGCTTCCGCGCGCTCGAGCACCAGGCGATCGGATCGCATCACTTCGGCACGCCAGCCCGGTTCGACCACGGTGGTGGCGTTTTTCTCGGCGATGACCGCCGGGCCCGGGATCCTGTCTCCCTCCGCCAGCCGCTCGCGCACGAAGACCGGGGCGCGATGCGCGCGACCGCCGGTGTGCAGGCTCACCCAATCCGCCGCCGCGGCCGGGCCGGCGCCGCGCGCATTGTCCTCCGCGGGCTCGGGCGGCACCACCGCCGCGCCGAAAGCTTCCACCGAGACGGACTCGGCGATCAGCGCGCGGCCCGGCATCAGGAAGCTGTAGCGCCTGCGGTAGGCCGCTTCGAACGACTGAGTCATTTCGGCGACGCCGCCGAAGTTCACGATCAGCGCCGAATCGGTGCCGTCGTAACGCAGATGCACGCGACGCACGACGCTCAAGCGTTCCTGCGGCACGCCCTGGGCGATCAGCTCCTCACGCGCCGACCGGGACAGGTTCGCAAGCGCCTCTTCGAGGACGGCGAGTTGGTCCGCCTCGAGCTTCACCTCGAGCGCCTCCTCGCGCATCGCCGTCGTGTCGGCGAGCCCCATGCCATAGGCGGAAAGGACGCCCGCGAGCTGATGGATGAACACGCGCGTCATGCCGAGCGCGTCGGCAACCAGGCAGGCGTGCTGTCCGGCCGCGCCGCCGAAGCAGCACAGCGTGTACTCGGTCACGTCGTGGCCGCGCTGCACCGAGATCTTCTTGATCGCTTCGGCCATGTTGCCGACCGCGATCTCCACGAAGCCCTCCGCGACCTGCTCGGGAGTGCGGGTGTCGCCCGTGGCGCGGCGGATCTCGTCGGCAAGAGCCGCGAATTTGTCGCGCACGACCTCGGCGTCGAGCGGCTCATCGCCTCCGGGCCCGAACACCGCGGGAAAGAATTTCGGCTGGATTTTCCCGAGCATGAGGTTGCAGTCGGTGACCGTGAGCGGGCCGCCGCCGCGGTAGCTCGCCGGGCCCGGATTGGCGCCCGCCGAGTCCGGACCGATGCGGTAGCGCGAGCCGTCGAAATGCAGGATCGAGCCGCCGCCTGCGGCGACGGTGTGAATGCTCATCATGGGCGCGCGCATGCGCACGCCCGCCACCTGGGTCTCGAACGCGCGCTCGAGATCGCTCAAGCGGCTGCCGGCGAAGTGCGACACGTCGGTCGAGGTGCCGCCCATGTCGAAGCCGATGATCTTGTCGAAGCCAGCGGCGAGCGAGGCGCGCGCGGCGCCGACCACTCCGCCGGCGGGACCCGACAGGATGCTGTCCTTGCCGGCGAAGCGGCGCGCGTCGGTCAAGCCCCCGTTCGACTGCATGAACATGAGGCGCACGCCGCCGAGCTCCTTTGCAACCCCGTCCACGTACCTTCGCAGGATGGGAGACAGGTAGGCGTCCACCACCGTGGTGTCCCCGCGCGACACGAGCTTCATCAGCGGGCTCACCTCGTGCGACACGGAAACCTGCGAGTAGCCGATGGCGCGCGCCAGCTTCGCGATTTCCTGCTCGTGCTGCCGGTAGCGGTAGCCGTGCATGAGCACGATCGCGACGGAGCGATAGCCCTCGCGATAGGCCGCTTCGAGGTCGCGGCGGACCTGCCCGGCCTCGAGCGGAACCAGCACTTGCCCTCGAGCGCCGATGCGCTCCTCCACCTCGACAACTTTCGCATAGAGGAGCTCGGGCAAGATGATGTGCCGGTCGAAGATGCGGGGCCGGTTCTGGTAGGCGATGCGCAGCGCGTCGCGAAAACCGCGCGTGATGAAGAGCACGGTGCGCTCGCCCTTGCGCTCAAGGAGCGCATTGGTCGCCACGGTGGTGCCCATCTTCACGACCTCGATTTTTTCGCCGGGGATGGCTGCGCCGGAGGGGACTGCGAGCAGCTCGCGTATCCCGGCGATCGCGGCATCGCGGTAGCGGCCGGGATTCTCGGAGAGCAGCTTGTGGGCGAGGATGCGCCCGTCCGGGCGCAGGGCGACGATATCGGTGAAAGTGCCGCCGCGGTCGATCCAGAACTGCCATTTTTCCACGTCGAAAGTATCGCACAAGCGGGCTGCGCGTTCGGACCTCGATCCCCGGCGCATCGTCTACAATCGCCCGAAATCCCGGACGATGCTTACAGAACGCGTTGACGCAGTGGTCGTGGGTGCCGGCGTGGCGGGTCTCGCCGTCGCCAGAGCGTTCGCGCTCGCCGGACGCGAAGTCATCGTGCTGGAAAGAGAAAGCACGATCGGCACGGGCACGAGTTCGCGCAACAGCGAGGTCATACACGCGGGAATTTACTATCCCCCGGGCTCGCTCAAGGCGAAACTGTGCGTGGCGGGCCGGCTCGCCCTCTACCCTTTTCTCGCCGAGCGCGGAATTCCGCACCGGCGCTGCGGCAAGTTGATCGTCGCCACCGATCCGGGGCAACTCGCGGGGCTGGAGAAGCTCCACGCGCAGGCCCGGTCCAACGGGGTAGACGATCTGCGCATGCTCGCGGCGCGCGAAGCCCGCGCGCTGGAGCCGCAGCTCGTCTGCGTGGCGGCGCTGGAGTCTCCGTCGACGGGCATCGTGGACAGCCACGCGTTCATGCTCGGATTGCGCGGCGAGGCCGAGGCCCGCGGTGCCGCGATCGCGTTTCGCAGTCCGCTGCTCGCCGGGCACGTCCGCAACGGAGCCATCGAGCTGGAGGTGGGCGGCCAAGAACCCGTGCGCCTGCTCGCGCGCGCCGTCGTAAACAGCGCCGGCCTGTTCGCCCAGGACGTCGCGCGGAGCATCGAGGGATTTCCCGCGGAGCGGATCCCGCCCACTTACTACTGCAAGGGCAACTATTTCAGCCTTTCGGGACGCTCGCCGTTTTCCCGGCTGGTCTACCCCGCGCCCGAGGCCGCGGGTCTCGGCGTGCACCTGACCCTCGATCTGGCCGGCCAGGCGCGTTTCGGTCCCGATGTCGAATGGATCGAGCGGATCGACTATGACGTCGACCCGAGGCGCGCGGAGGTTTTTTACAAGGCGATACGCGGCTACTGGCCGGGCCTCCCGGACGGCGCCTTGCAGCCCGCGTATTCCGGAATCAGGCCCAAGCTCCAGGCGCGCGGCGAGGCCTCGCGCGATTTCCTCCTCCAGGGCCCGTCCGACCACGGCGTCGCGGGCCTGGTCAATCTCTTCGGCATCGAGTCCCCGGGCCTCACCGCGTCGCTCGCGATCGGCGACGCCGTGCTCGAGCTTCTCGGCGATTGACGCACGGACTGGAGGTCTGACAAACTCGCAGCTCAGCCTTCGGAGGAAGAAATCATGGATATCAGGACCCTCGTGGCCGCCGCGCTGGCGCTGGCCACCTCCCAGGGGTGGGCGCAGACCCAATGGGATATGCCCACTCCCTACCCCGACGGCAACTTCCACACGAAAAACGTCCGCCAGTTCGCCGATGAAGTAGGCAGCGCAACCCGCGGCAGCTTGCAGATCCAGGTACATTCGAACGGCGCGCTGATCAAGCATCCCGAGATCAAGCGCGCAGTGCAGACCGGACAAGTGCCCATCGGCGAATTACTGATCTCGGTGCTTGCCAACGAGTCGCCCTTGTTCGCGTTCGATTCGAACCCCTTTGTCGCCAACAGCTATCCCAAGGAAACGAAGCTGTGGCGCATCGCACGCCCCTACCTCGAGAAGCGACTCGATGCGCAGGGCATCAAGCTGCTCTATTCCGTGCCTTGGCCGCCGCAGGGGCTCTACGCGAAAAAAGAGATCAACTCGTCGGCCGACCTGAAGGGCGCCAAGTTCCGTACCTACAGCCCGACCACCGCGCGGCTGGCCGAACTGATGGGGGCGATCCCTACGACGGTGCAGGTTCCCGATATTCCACAAGCGTTCAAGACGGGTCTGGTCGACTCGATGATCACCTCGGGCGCGACGGGCGTGGACACCCAGGCGTGGGATTACTTGTCCCACTACTACGACACGCAGGCGTTCTTGCCCCAGAACATGGTGGTGGTGAACAAGAACGCGTGGAGCAAGTTGAACTCCGACGATCAAAAGGCCGTCCTCGATGCCGCCCGGGCGGCCGAGACGCGTGGCTGGAAGACGAGCGAAGCGGAGAACGAAGGCTACGTCAAGACCATGGCTTCGCACGGAATCAAGATCATGAAGCCTTCCGCGAAGCTCGCCGCCGAATTCGAGGCGATCGGCAAGCAAATGGCCGTTGAGTGGGCGAAGAAGGCCGGCGCGGAGGGCGAGGCGATCCTCAGCGCGTTCCAGACCCGATAATCCCGCTCCGATGCGCAGAGCGCTCGATCTGCTGTACAAGGGATCCGGCTTCCTGGCCGGATTTTTTTTGGTGGCGATCGCGGCCCTATCGGCCGCCCAAATTGCCGCCCGCGAACTCGGCTTCGCCGCGTATTCGTACGACGACTTCGCCGGTTTCTGCCTTGCGGCGAGCTCGTTCCTCGGCCTCGCTTACACCTTCCGGGAAAACGAGCACATCCGCATGACGCTGTTGCTTCATCACGCGCGCGGCGGAACGCGCCGTGCTCTAGAACTGGCCAGCTTGGCCGTGGCCGCCTTTCTCGTCGGTTACTTCGGGTGGTACGCCTGCGACATGACGATCATTTCGTACAAGCTGAAAGACGTGTCGCAAGGCCTGGTCGCGGTGCCGTTATGGATTCCGCAGGCGGGCATGGCGCTCGGACTCGTGATTCTTTTTGTTGCAACGACCGACGATTTCGTCGCCGCGCTGCGTGGGCGCAGCACCTCCTACGACACCGCCCGGGCACGCAAGACCGAGGCCATGCCCGGTTTCGAGCGCTGATGGAACTCTGGATTATCTCGGTAGCGCTGATCGCAGCGCTTGCAGCGCTTCTGGTCGCCGGCGTCTGGATTGCGCTCACCTTGCTGGGCGTGGGCTGGGTTGCGATGGTGCTGTTCACTCACTCGCCGGCGGGCGGCCTGATGGCCACCACGGTGTGGGGCGCGAGCACCAGTTGGGCGCTCACCGCGCTGCCGCTGTTCATCTGGATGGGCGAAATCCTGTTCCGCACGCGCATCTCGGAGGACATGTTCCGCGGCCTCGCTCCGTGGATGGCGCCACTGCCCGGCCGGCTGATGCATTGCAACGTCGCCGGCTGCGGAATCTTTGCCGCGATTTCCGGCTCCTCCGCCGCCACGGCAGCGACCATCGGCCGCATCACCATCCCGGAACTGCTCAAGCGCGGCTACGACGAAACCATGACGGTCGGCTCGCTGGCCGGCGCCGGCACGCTCGGCTTGCTGATCCCGCCTTCGATCATCATGATCGTGTACGGCGTCGCCGCGGACGTATCGATCGCGCGCCTGTTCGTCGCGGGAGTGCTTCCGGGAATCATGCTGATGCTCATGTTCTCGGGCTACATCGCCGCCTGGGCGCTGTTCAATCCGCACAAGACCCCCCCGCGCGACCAGTTCACGACGCTAGTCGAGAAGCTCTATTCCGCCCGCCACCTTATTCCCGCGGTGCTGCTCATCGGCGCCGTGATCGGCTCGATCTATACAGGCGTCGCCACACCGACCGAAGCGGCGGTGATCGGCGTCATCGGAGCGCTCGTGCTCGCCGCGACGTCCGGATCGCTGACCTGGAGGACCTTCCACGCGAGCGTGATGGGTGCCACCAAGACCTCGTGCATGATCGCCTTCATCCTCGCCGGCGCGGCTTTTCTCACGGTGGCGATGGCATTCACGGGAGTGCCGCGAATCATGGCGCAATGGATCGGCGAGCAAGGCTTCGCCGCCTGGCAACTGATCGCCGTGCTGACCGTGCTGTATATCATTCTGGGCTGCTTCATCGACGGCATCTCGATGGTCGTCCTCACGTCTTCGGTCATACTGCCGTCGGTGAAGGCGGCGGGCATCGATTTGCTCTGGTTCGGGATATTCATAGTGCTGGTGGTCGAGATGGCGCAGATTACGCCCCCGGTGGGCTTCAACCTGTTCGTGCTGCAAGGCCTCACCGGCAGGGACATGTTCTACGTCGCACGCGCCTCGTTGCCCTTCTTCATCCTGATGGTGCTGGCGGTCGCGATCATCTGGAGGTATCCCGAAGTCGTCACTTATCTGCCGGGAAAGATGTTCAAGCTGACCTGATTCCCTGATGCCCGCGCTCCCGATCTATACGACGCCCGCGATCCGCAAGCTGGAGGAGCTGGCGGCGCTCGCGTCCGGAACGCTCATGCAACGCGCCGGCGCGGCAGCCGCGGAATACGCGCGCAGCCTGTGCGGCGACACGGCCAAGAGCATTCTGGTATTGGCCGGCCCGGGCAACAACGGCGGCGACGCCTTCGAGGTCGCGGCACATCTCAAGCGTTGGTTCTTCCGCGTGAGCGCGGTCTTCTCCGGCGAGCGCGACAAGTTGCCGGAGGACGCGCTGGCCGCGCTGGAAAAATGGGAAACCGCGGGAGGCGCGCTTCTTCGCGAAATCCCGGGAGAATCGCGCTTCGATCTCGCCGTCGACGGCCTGTTCGGCGCCGGCCTCGCGCGCCCGCTTGCCGGAGCTCACCGCGCGCTGGTCCAAAAACTCAACGCGCTCGGCGTTCCGATCCTCGCCCTCGACGTTCCCAGCGGCATCGACGCGGATACCGGCGCGATCATGGGCTGCGCAGTTCGCGCAAGCCACACGATCACCTTCATCGCTTACAAGCCCGGACTGCTGACCCTCGATGGCCCGGATCACTGCGGCGAGTTGAAACTGGACACGCTCGGACTCGCTCCCGCCGGGCTGCTCGAGCCGGAGGGATTGCTCCTGGCCGCGGATATTCTGGATCGCACGATCGCGCCGCGGCCCAGAAACTTCCACAAGGGACAGGCGGGCAGCGTCGGCGTTCTGGGTGGCGCCGCGGGAATGGTCGGGGCCGCGGTGATCGCCGGCCGCGCCGCTCTCAAGTGCGGAGCCGGGCGCGTCTATCTCGGACTGCTGACTCCGCGCTCGCCTTGCATCGACGACTCGCAACCGGAGCTGATGCTGCGAAAGCCCGCTGCGCTCCTCGAGAAGGAATCGGTCGACGTCCTGGTCGCAGGCCCGGGCATGGGCAAGGCCGACTCGGCGAGGAAGCTGCTCCGCGCCGCGCTCGCTGCGCCGGTTCCGGTCGTTCTCGACGCCGATGCGCTCAACGCGATCGCAGGGAGCCGATCTCTCGCCGCGTCGCTCGCGAAGCGCAGGGCACCGACCCTCATGACGCCCCATCCTGCCGAGGCGGGCCGACTGCTGGGCGCAAGCACCGCTGGAGTGCAGGCCGACCGCGTCGCCTCCGCCAGGGCGATCGCGCGACGCTATCGGAGCCTGGTCGTGCTGAAAGGCAACGGCAGCGTGATCGCCGCGCCGGACGGGAAGTTCTGGATCAATTCCTCAGGCAATCCCGGCATGGCCTCGGCCGGCATGGGAGATGCGCTCGCGGGCATGATCGCCGCGCTCATCGCACAGGGCGCCGAGCCGCTTCAGGCGCTCCTCGCCGGCGTATACCTTCACGGGGCGGCTGCGGACGCCCTCGTCGCGTCGGGCGTCGGCCCGGCCGGCATCACCGCGAGCGAAGTGATCGACCAGGCGCGGGTCCTTCTCAACCGCCGCGGCTAGAAACGGAACCCCAGCTTTGCGCCGTAGCTGGTCGCCTTGCCCGTCCGGTCGCCCTCGAAGGCGAGGTTCGTCAGCCCGAAATTCATATTGATGCCCACGAAGACCTTGCTCAGCGACAAGGATTCCTTCGACAGCGCGGGGATGCCGTTGGGCGTGCTCGAGGCCCATACCTTGCCGACGCCGGCATAGGGCGTAAACATCAGGAAGCCCTTCGAGATCGAGAGGTCGAGGCCTTTGGTATCGAAGTCGAGCTGATCCACGCCGGTGAGCTTGGTGTAGCTGCCGCGCACGCCGATCGCCGGCATCGCCGTTCCGCCTGCGACGATCGCGTAACGCAATTCGCCTCCGTAGAGCTTTATGTTGGTGCTCGGGACCGCGCCCACCATGACACCGACGTCGATGCCGAAAGGCAGTCCCTTGTGCACCCGCAGCGACGGCACGGCCGCGTTGGATATGTCCGCGCCGGCTTTCGCGAAGACAGCGCTGTTTTCGAGCTTCGTGTCGGTCACCGCGATTCCCACATCGAAACCGGTGAGGCCGAGGGGCGTGGTGGGCGTCAGCGGCTTGTACGACAGCGCCGCACCAAGATCTTCCGAGAGCAAGCGAAATTCGGGTTGACTGAGGGCCTGGAGGTTATCGATATTACTTGCGACAGTGGGCAGCGACACGGCAAGAAGCGATACGACGACAAGACCGCGTTTGAGATTCATCATCAGTCTCCTATAGCGAGAGGTAAGGAGCGGGCAATCTAGCACATCGATGCAGCGCAGGCTCGACGCCCACCACGGGACCAGGAAATAGTACCGCCCCAGGAGGGATCAGGCGGCCTTGCGCTTGGTGTTCGGCTCGGGATACGGATACAGGATGTTGAGCGCCGTGCTGTGGCCCGCGGTTTGCACGATGCGCACGTGCTCGCGCTTGAGGTCGCGTGCATGGCGACAGCCGCAGGAATGCGCGATCATGTCGATTTCCTTGTTCATGCCCGTCGCGTAGTTGGCGACGCGCAGGCGTTTCTCCTCGACCACGAGCCCGCGCTGCAGGCGCGGATTATGCGTCGTCACGCCCGTGGGACAGGTGTTCTGGTGGCAACGCAGCGCCTGGATGCAGCCGAGCGAGAACATGAAGCCGCGGGCCGTGTTGACAAAATCGGCGCCGACGCACAGCGCCCACGCGGCCTTCGCCGGCGTGACGAGCCTGCCCGCGGCGATGACGCGGATGCGCTTGCGCAACCCCGACTCGATCAGCGAGTCGACGACGCGCGGCAGGGCCTCGGCGATCGGAAGCGCCATGTGATCCATCAGCGCCTGCGGGGCCGCGCCCGAGCCGCCTTCGCCGCCGTCGATGACGAGAAAATCCGGGGCGTACTCGAGCCCGCGCCGTTGGATCGCATCGCAGAGCTCGTTCATGAACTGCCAGCCGCCGATTGCCGTCTTCACGCCCACGGGCTTGCCGGTGAGATCGCGCACGAGCGCGATCTTGTCGAGCAGCTGATCGACGTTGGCGACATCGCGGTGACGGTTGGGGCTGATCGAGTCCTGCAAAGGCGGAATGCCGCGGATGCTCGCGATCTGCTCGGTGACTTTCGCCCCCGGCAGCACGCCCCCCTTGCCGGGCTTCGCGCCCTGCGAGAGCTTGATCTCGAACGCCTTCACCTGCGGAATCGCAGCGACCTCCTTTGCCCGCTCCCGGGAAAAGCTTCCGTCTGCGGCGCGCACGCCGTAGTTGGCGGTGCCGATCTGCATGACGACGTCGCAGCCGCCCTCCAGGTGGAAGGACGAAAGCCCGCCCTCGCCCGTGTCCATCCAGCAGCCGGCGAGCGCCGCGCCCCGCGACAAGGCGCGCACCGCGGGCTCCGAGATCGCCCCGAAGCTCATGCCGCTGATGTTGACCACCGATCTTCCGAGAAACGGCTCCCTGCAGAAATCCTCGCCGATCGCGAGCGGGGGCGTGGGCAGGCGGTCCTCCTCCAGCACCGGAAAAGGATGGTTGACGAAGAGGATCGAGCCCGGCTCGTTGGTATTGTTGGTCGAGCCGAAGCCGATCAGGCCGCCTTCGGCTTTCGCGAGCCGGTAGACCCAGCCGCGAGTGGCGCGGTTGAAGGGCAGCTCTTCGCGGTCGTTCATGAAGAAATACTGCCTGAAGTACTCGCCCTGCTTCTCGAGGAAATAGCGCAGGTGCCCGATGACCGGATAGTTGCGAAGAACCGTGTGCTTCTTTTGCGTGATGTCCTGAATGAAGACGATCACGAGGAATGCGAGCAAGACGAACCCGATCAGAGTCCCGAGGCCGTACGAGACGACGCCCAGCATGCCGGACATGCTTTCCTCCTCTGCGGTCGATTTCCGCAGGAACGCGCGAGCCCGCGTCAAATGATAGGGGAAAACGCGCGGCGACGGGGAAGTTCAGGGCAGGATGCGGAGGATCACCGATTCGGGGTCGTCGGCCGAGCCGTTTCGAATCTCGACATCGGTGGCCCGGCGCACACCGACGACGCTGCAGGACAACTTGAGCCCCATGCCGGCGAGCGCATGGTTGGCGTCGAGCACGACCTTGTCCTCGGCCATTTCGGTGACGGTGAAGATCAGGTTCGCGTCGTCGCCGACCGCGGCGCCCTCGAAACGCATCCCGACCTCGAGGACCTCGGGAAAGCGGTTGCGCGGCTCGACTCTGAGAAGACTTTCGTCGTAGTCGCCGAAAGCGTCCTCGGGCTCGAGACGCACTTCGATGCGGTCATCGACCTGCTTGCCTTCGAGAACCGCCTCCGCCGCCGGAAACATGTTTCCGTAGCCGCCGTGCAGGTACTGGAGTGGTTCTTCGGAGCGCTGGATGAGGTTGCCCCAGAGGTCGGACAGCTCGACGTCGAGCGAGACGATCGTGTCTTTTGCGATGATCACGCTCGGAGCGGGCGCGACTGCGGTCAACGCAGCGATCTGACGAGGTCCAGCATCTGGGCGGCGTGCCCGCGGGGATTGACGCCGTAGAACACGTGCCTCACCGTGCCCTCTTTGTCGATGACGAAAGTGGAGCGCGTGATGCAGGATTTCCTCGAACCGTTGGCTTCCTTTTCGTGCACCACGCCGTATTTCCTGCACACTTCGCTCTCGGTGTCCGCGAGCAGCCGGATCGAGACGCCGTACTGGTCCCGGAAGCCTGCGTGGCAAAGGCAATCGTCCGGACTGACCCCGAGCACCACGCAGTCGTGGCGGGAAAACTCGTCTTCATGGTCGGAGAAGTCCGTCGCCTCCAGGGTGCAGTTGGGCGTGCCGTCCTTCGGATAGAAATAGAGCACGACGTGTTTCTTGCCGCGGAACTGGCTGAGGTCCACCGTCTCCATGTCCGCGTCGGGAAGCGAGAAAAGCGGCGCCGGTTGCCCCGCTCTCAGCACATCAGGGGGGCTTTCGGTCGTCCTGAGCGAAGCTTGGTCTGCGCTTTGCAAGTTTTCCTCGCCGGTTTCGAGGCATCAACAGACTATAATCGCGGCGATGAGAATGCAACTGCTGGGTGGGTTGAGCGGCGAAAAATTTCTGTCACAAATCTGGCAGAAAAAACCGCTGCTGGTCCGCAAGGCGATTCCCGGCTTTAAGGGGGTTGTGCAAGCGCCTGAATTGTTTGCGCTGTCGTCGCGGCACGACGTCGAATCGAGACTCGTGTCCCGGCGCCGCGGCTCTTGGCATCTCGAGCAGGGACCTTTCTCGCGCACTCAGATCGCGCGCCTGCCGAGGTCAGGGTGGACGCTTTTGGTGCACGGGCTGAATCTCGAGCTGCCCGAGGCGGACGCGTTGCTGCGGCGCTTTCGCTTCCTGCCTTACGCGCGGTTCGACGATGTCATGGTGAGCTACGCCGCCGCGGGCGGCGGGGTAGGGCCGCACTTCGATTCCTACGACGTGTTCCTTCTGCAAGGTCCGGGGCAGCGCAGGTGGAGGGTCGGCAGACCGCGCGAGCCGCGACTCGACCCGAAGGCGCCGCTCAGGATCCTCAGCAACTTCCGCCCCGACAAGGAATGGCTGCTCGAAACGGGAGACATGCTCTACCTGCCGCCGGGCTGGGCGCACGACGGCGTTGCGCTGGAGCCCTCGTTCACCTATTCGATCGGCTTCCGGGCGCCGTCCCATCAGGAGGTCGCCCGGGAATTTCTCGCTTTCCTCCAGGATCACGTCGCGCTAGCCGGCACCTACGCGGATCGGGGAGCGAAACCCCAGCGCCGCCCGGCGGAGGTTCCGAAAAGAATGGTCCAACACGCAGCCGTCGTCGCCCGGAGAATTCACTGGCGCACTGCGGACGTGGCGCGCTTCCTGGGCGAGTACTTGTCGGCGCCCAAGCCGCAAACCGTGTTTTCGCGGCCGCGCACTCCGCGCTCGCCCGCGAGGTTTGCCGCGCTGTGCCACGCCCGGGGCATGCGCCTGGACCTGCGCACCCGAATGCTGTTCCGGGAGCGGGAGTTCTTCCTCAACGGAGAGCAGGTCGAGCCGCCCGGACGCTTGCGGAGATTCCTCGCGCGCCTCGCCGACGAGCGCGCGCTGCCCCCGGGCGAGCGCCTCACGCAGCCGCTCCTCGGTCTGCTGCACGACTGGTACCTCGCCGGCTGGCTGCGCATCGGAGAGCGCCATGAGTGAGCCCCCAGCCGGGGCGGTTCCCGAGCGGACTCTGCTGCAGGCGAGAAGCGACTATCTGCAAGGCTTCGCCAGGCTTCTCGGCCTCGCGCGCCGCGAGCTGCGCATCTTCGATCCGGATCTCTCGGAGCTCGAAATGAACTCGACGAGCCGCATCGAGACGCTCACGCGCTTCCTTCGCGAGAGCCGCGCGCGTCGCATCTACGTCGCGCTCCACGACATCGAGCACGTCACCAAACACTGCCCGCGATTGATCGCCCTGATGGGAAGTTATACCTCCGCGCTCCTCATCTTCCAGACGCACGGCGAGGCGGCCAAGGTGCAGGATTGCTTCGTGCTCGCCGACGGCGACCATCTGGTGCGCCGGCCGGTGAGGACGCAGGCGCGCGGAGTGCTCGTGACCAATGATCCGAAGGAGTGCCAGCCGATGCGCGAGCGATTCGAGGAAATCTGGGAGGCATCGCTCCCGACGGTGTCGGTGAATACGACCGGGTTGTAGGAGCCTACAACTCCCTCCACGCAAAGCCCTCGTCCTGGGTCGCCACCGAAATCCATCCGGGCTCGCATCGCAATGCCTCCGCCAGCGCGCCTCGGGCCAGTTCCGGGGTATTGTTCGCTTGCGAGAGGTGCGCGGCGATCACATGCTTGAGCCGGCTGCGGTCTAGGGCCGCGAGTATCTCCGCCGAGGTTCGATTGTCCAAGTGCCCGAGGCGGCTTGCGATGCGCGCTTTCAGCGCCGCCGGGTAAGGCCCGCTCGCAAGTATGTTGGAATCGTAATTGCATTCGAGCACCAACGCGTCACAACCGGACAAATTCGATTCGATATGGGCGGTCGAGCAACCGGTGTCGGTCAGGACGCCCAGCCGGCTCGCACCGTCGGAGAGCACGTACTGGACCGGCTCGCGCGCATCATGCGGCACCGTGAAGGGCTGCACCAGCACGTCTCCGACGGAGAAACCGCCTTGCGAGTCGATCAGGTTGAACGCGCACTCCTCGCCCTCGGCGCGCATTTCACGCAGGGCCGCGAGCGTACCGTGCGTCAGCCACACCGGGATGCCGAAGCGGCTCGCCAACGGAAACACTCCTCCGCCGTGGTCGGCGTGCTCGTGCGTGACGACTATTCCCGAGAGATCGGAAGGCTCGAGGCCGACCCGGGCCAGACGCGACACGGTATCGCGCAGGGAAAACCCGCAGTCGAGCATGAGGCGCGTCCGGGCGACCTCGACGACCAGCGCGTTGCCATCGCTGCCGCTGCCGAGCGAAGCGAAGCGCACGCCGGGTCCCTAAATCCGTTTCAATCTGCGCAAGGCTATTTCAGCTGCTGCTGGAGAAGGGAGAGAATCTTGCGCGCCGTATCCGAGGAAGCCGGGCTGCCTTCCTTGTTGAGAACCTGCACTTCGCTCGAGTCGTTGCGATCTTTCACGAACACGCGATACTGCTCTGCTTTCGGATCGGGCGCGGAGCGCCAGAACGCGAGCTTGCTGAGAAAACTGTCGTTCTTCTTGTCGAGCGCGTCCGCCTCCGGATCGACGTACCGCACGAAGTAGAAACCCTTCGAGCGGTCGCGGTCCTCGACGGTGAAGCCCACGCGATCGAGCACCAGTCCCACGCGCCTCCACGCCCGGTCGAACGGCTCCGCGAGCTCGAGTCTGCCGATCCCGTTCTCGGCCGCCACGATCTTCGCCCGTCCGTCGTCTTTGGTCGCCGCAATCTGCGCTCGCGCGCGCGCGTCGTCCACCCCGAAGCGGACCATCAGCCGGCGCAGAAACTCGGCCTCGATGCTCGGGTCCGGGGGCCGGGCTTGCCACACCGTGCTGTCGCGGTACTGGTTCACATAGACCTCGGTCACGCCGCGATGGGTGATGTAGATCTCGGTGGTGCTAGGCTGTGCGCCACGCTCCAGGCGGGTGCGGAATTTGTCACGCTCGCCTGTGGAGTAGGCGCCGTCGAGAACGCCGCCGATCAGGTTTCGGATCGGATCCTGTTTGATCTTCGCGCGGTTCTCGGCCCAGTCGGTCTCCATGACCCCGGCTTCGGGGACCTCGGTTTTGATCACGAAACCGAGCCCCTGCCAGAAATCCTTGACGATGGGCCAGACCTTCTCGGGCGGCTCGGGCACGACCAGCCAGCGCTCGCTGCCGGATCGATCGACTCGCACTTTGTCGATTTCAGGCAGTATCGCCGTGGTTCCGGGCCGCGACGCGCCGCTGCGCTCGGCGTTGTAGGCCGAGAGAGTCGTCGCACCACTCGGGCTCCCTTCCGGGATCTGATAGCGCTCCTCGCGAGCCGGCGTGGTCAGATCCGGCGGGACCTCGAGCGGCGGGAGTCTCTTCTCGGACTTGTAATCGAC
Organism: Betaproteobacteria bacterium; assembly: GCA_005881575.1. Taxonomy (GTDB): domain Bacteria; phylum Pseudomonadota; class Gammaproteobacteria; order Burkholderiales; family SG8-39; genus VBDM01. The sequence continues at coordinate 9,748 of VBCA01000024.1, read as the reverse complement.
CTTTGCGGAATCGAACAGCGTGCCGCAGCCAGCGAGCGCAAGCGCTGCCGCGACGGCGGCGGAGCCGTACCGCGTCATCCCGCCTTTCCCTCGACGACGCGCAGGCCGCTCGCGGGCGTGACGTCGGCTTGGCGCATGGCCTCTCTGACGATTTCATGGAATTGCTGCGAGAGCGGCGTGAGCGGCAGCCGGATCCCCATGCCGATCAGTCCCATCTGGGCCACGGCCCATTTCACCGGGATCGGATTCGCCTCGACAAAGAGCTTGGTGTGAAGTCCGAGCAGCTTGAAATTCAGTTCGCGCGCCTTCGCGAGGTCGCCGGCGAGCGCCGCCGAGCACATTTCGTGCATCAGCCGCGGGGCGACGTTGGCGGTGACGGAGACGACGCCTTTGGCGCCGAGAAGCATCAGCGCAAGGCAGGTCGCGTCGTCGCCGCTGTAGACCGCGAAGTCCTTCGGCGCCCGCCGCAGCAGATCGGATCCGCGCTCGATGCTGGCGGTGGCGTCCTTGATGCCGATGATGTTGGGAACCTGCGCGAGCCGCAGCGTGGTTTCGCCGGCGAGATCGGCGACGGTGCGGCCGGGAACGTTGTACACGATCTGCGCAATGTCCACCTTTTCCGCGATGGTGCGGAAGTGCCGGTAGAGACCCTCCTGCGTGGGCTTGTTGTAGTACGGCACGACCGAAAGGCAGGCATCGGCGCCCGCGTTTTTCGCCGACTGCGTGAGCTCGATGGCCTCGGCGGTGGAATTGCCGCCGGTGCCGGCGACGACGGGAATGCGGCCGCGCGCGTGGGCGACCGCGAGCCGGATCAGTTCCTTGTGTTCGTCGACATCGACGGTGGGCGATTCCCCGGTCGTGCCGACGACGACGATGCCGTCGCTGCCCTGCTCGATGTGGAAATCGATGAGCGACTTGAAGCGCTCGAAATCGAGCCGCCCGTCGTCCTGCATCGGTGTAACGATCGCAACCAGCGACCCGGAGATCATAGCGCCTCGCCTTTCGTTTGAACGCCTCATTCTAGCGCAATCGCCTAGGCGCCGGATGGCGACGGGACGGAGGCGAGCGGTGCCGGGCTCCTGTCCACTCGCACGGCGCAGACGCGCTGGATCACCGCCTGCTTCGGCGCGGAAACCAGTCCCTGTTCGAACGCGACTACCGCCAAGGGTTCCACGCTGTGCAGCAGCTCGTCGGGCCGCAGCAGGAACGCCGGATTGCTCGGCCGGCCGTAGCGCTCGTTGCCCAAGGCGAAGGTTTCGCAGATCAGCACGCCGCCGGAACGCAGTGCGCCGACCAGTTCCGGAAAAAGCGGTCGATGCAGGTAGTTGGTCACGACCACGCCGTCGAATCCTCCGGGTGCAAAAAGCCAGGGCCCCGCCTCGATGTCCGCAACGTGAGTCTCGACGCCGCCGATTCCCTTGAGCGCAGCGAGCGCCGCCTCGTCGCGATCGACGCCGACGACGGCAAGGCCCAGCGAGCTCAGGTAGCGCACGTGCCGGCCATGGCCGCAGGCGACGTCGAGAACGCGCCCGCCGGGCCGGATCAGCGCGGCCCAGCGGCACACCCAGGGCGAGGGAGTATCGATTTCGTGCGGTTGCGAGGACATGGCCTCGATTATCTCGCGCGCAGGCGCTGGCGTCCTCGGCGCGCCTTGTGCAACACTCGGAGGGATTTCTCCTTGGAGGAGCGCCCATGGCACCCAACACCCAGGCGATCAAGTTTCCCGGCGCATCCGGCGCCCTGCTTTCGGCGCGCCTGGACGCCCCCGCGGAATCGCCGCTCGCCTACGCCCTGTTCGCCCACTGCTTCACCTGCTCGAAGGAATCCAAGGCGGCGACCGTCATCAGCGCGGCCCTGGCCGAGCGCGGCGTGGCCGTGCTGCGTTTCGACTTCACCGGGCTGGGAGGAAGCGAGGGTGAATTTGCCAACACGAATTTCTCCTCGAACGTCGCAGACCTCGTCGCCGCGGCCGATCATCTGCGCAAGAGCTACCGCGCGCCTGAGATCATGATCGGCCACAGCCTCGGCGGCACCGCGGTGCTCGCCGCCGCGCCCGACGTTCCGGAATGCACCGCCGTCGCGACGATCGGATCGCCTTTCGACCCCGGGCACGTGCTCGGTCTCATCGGGGACTCGACGCAAGCGGTCGAGCGCGACGGCGAAGCGCAGGTCCAGATCGGCGGGCGCGCGTTCCGGATCAAGAAGCAGTTCCTCGAGGACGTTCGAGGGCACAAGGTGGCCGAGATCGTCGCGCGAATGGGAAAAGCGCTCATGGTGATGCATTCGCCGCGCGACACCATCGTCGACATCCACAACGCCACGAAAATATTCATGGCCGCGAAGCATCCGAAGAGTTTCGTTTCGCTCGATCCCGCCGACCATCTCCTTTCCGAGCGCGAGGACGCGCTCTACGCCGGTCGTGTCCTCGCCGCCTGGGCGGAGCGTTATCTTCAAATGAGGCCCCAGGATCTCCCCGCCGCGCCGCCGGGCAAGGTCCTGGTGCGCGAGACGCGCGAGGGCAAGTTTACCAACCAGGTCATCGTCGGCCGGCACCTGATCCGCGCGGACGAGCCGCTTGCGGCGGGAGGCCTGGACTCAGGGCCGTCGCCCTACGATCTCTTGTGCGCCGCGCTAGGCGCCTGCACCGCGATGACTCTCCGGTCCTACGCCGATCTGAAGGGCATTCCGCTCGAGCGGGTGAGCGTCGAGCTCGCGCATGAGAAGATCCACGCCATCGATTGCGCCGAATGCGAAACCAAGGAGGGGAAGATCGACCGCATCGAGCGACTCATCGGTCTGGAAGGCGCGCTCGACCCAGCGCAGCGGCAAAGGCTTCTCGAGATCGCCGACAAGTGCCCCGTGCACCGGACGCTTCACTCCGAGGTCGTGATCACGACCCGCCTTGCCGATTAAAACGAGGATCCCGGCTGCCTGAGGAACTCGATTTCCTCGGCGGTAGATTCGCGGCGGAGAGCGGCATTGCGGTGAGGAAAGCGCCCGAAGCGCGCGATGATCTCGTAGTGCCGTCTCGCGCTTCGCACGTCTTCCGGGTCGAGCCCGTCGAACAAGGCGACAGAGCGGCGTTGTGCGGCGAGATCCTCCGCATGCGCGAAGGGTAGATAGACAAACGCGCGCTCGACCGGTGAGAGCAGGCGGTCGAACCCCCGCGCGATCGTTCCCCTCGCCACGGCGAGCGCCAGGGAATCGCTCGCAAAAGAGCGCGCCGTGCCGCGGAACATGTTGCGCGGAAACTGGTCGAGCGTCACGACGAGGGCGAGCGATGCGAGCGGCGTCGTTCGCCAGGTTCCGAGCTCGCCGCGCGCCACCCGCTCCCAGGTGGCGAGGAAGCGGCGGCGGACTTCGGCGTCGAACGGTTCCGATTTCTGGAACCATAATTTGCGCGGCCGACCGCGCTCACGCGAATCCGGCGCGCCGAACCAGAAATCGAGCACCTCGATGAAGTCGAGAATCAGTTGCAGAGCCGCAAGTTGGCGAAAGCGATCAGCATCGCCGGATTGACATAGGCGCCCAAGGCGAGCAGCACGATGACGGTGAACGCGCCCAAAGCGAACGCCGACAGGAGTTTTTTCCAAGGAGTCATATTGCGATCCTATGCGCGCGCCGCCCATTTTAGCCCAGGGTAGCCCGCAGGAGCGTGATTCAGCAGCCGTTCGCGTACAATCGCTTCCGCGCCCCGGTAGCTCAGTGGATAGAGCAGCCCCCTCCTAAGGGGCAGGTCGGACGTTCGATTCGTCTCTGGGGCGCCACTCTTATTCGATCTTCACCCCTGCGTCCCTGATCACCTTTTCCCACTTGGTGGTGTGGGACCGAACGGCCGCCACGAGTTGCTCCGGATCGCTGCCTACCGGCTCCGCACCCTGCTTTGCCAGTTGCTCCTTGAGATCCGGGAATTGCACCACCTGCGAGAGATTGCGGCTAAGCAGGGCGATGACCGGTTTTGGAGTGTGCGCCGGACCAAACACCCCGAAGTACGTGTCGGATTCGTAGCCCGGAAGCCCCGACTCGGCGACAGTGGGAATGTCGGGCGCGAGCGCCGACCGCCTGAGGCTCGTGACCGCAAGCGCTCTTTCGTGCCCTGCCTTCACCTGGGGCAGAGCGCTGACGATGTTGTCGAACATCAACGCGACTTGCCCGCTGACGATGTCGGGTATCGCCAAGGCCACCCCCTTGTAGGGGACGTGCACGATCTCGATGCCCGCCATGCTCCTGAACAGCTCGGCAGACAAATGAATGATGGTGCCGACGCCGCTCGAGGCATAGTTGAGTTTGCCGGGCTGCGCCTTGGCGAGTGCGATGAGGTCGCGCACATTCTTCACCGGAAGCCGCGGGCTCACCACCAAGATGTTGGGCGCAGTGGCGGCCAGCGAAACCGGCGCAAAATCTCGCTCGACGCTATAGGGCGTTTTCGGATTGAGCGTGGGGCCGATCGAATGCGTGCTGGTTGTCCCCATGAGAATGGTGTAGCCGTCGGGCGCGCTTCTCGCGACCGCCTCGGAGCCGATCGCGCCACCGGCGCCCGGTCTGTTGTCGATCACCACCGGCTGCCCTACGACTTCCGAAAGTTTCTGCCCGATGGCGCGGGTGATGATATCGGTCGGCCCGCTCGCCGGGAAGGGCACGACAAAGTGAATCGGCCTGGAAGGATAGGCTTGCGCGAACGTGTATCCGGACAAAAGTGCCAGCAACACCGCGAAGCATAAAGAACGCATGTTCTTTTCCTCCACTTGTCCCCTCAACCGGTCAAGCTGCGTCGGGTTGCTTCGACGGTTGTGCCGCGACGAACGCGTCGAGCTTCATACACGCTTCGTGGATCCGCATCACGGTCGGATAAGGCTTGACGTCGCACTTGTAAAGTATCGCGTTGAACACCTGCGGCACGAGGCAGCAATCGGCCATGGTGACCTGGTCGCGAAAGCAGTATTTCCCGTGCTTTCGCTCCTGCGCGAGAAACGCTTCCATCATCCCGAAGCCCTCGGCGATCCAGTGCCGGTACCACGCGTTCACGCCCTCCTCGTCGAGCTTGTACGTCTTGGCGATGTATTTGCGCGTGCGCAGGTTGTTGAGCGGATGGATCTCGCAGGCGATGATCTGCGAGAAGGCGCGCACATACGCGCGGTCGAGCGGAGCCGCCGGCAACAACTTCGGCCCGGGGTGAACCTCATCGAGGTACTCGATGATCGCGAGCGACTGGGTCAGGAGGCGACCGCCGTCCTCGAGCGCGGGGACCAGGCCTTGTGCGTTGACCGATTTGTAGCCCGCTTCCAGGTGCTCGCCCTTGGGCAGGCTCACCCCCGCGTGCTCGTACCTCAGGCCCTTGTAGTTGAGCGCGATGCGCACGCGAAACGAAGCCGAGGAGCGAAAGAAAGTGTAGAGCCTCATGGACTTCTCGCGACTGCGGCAGGTTAGCCGAATCTGAGCTTCATCGCCAGCACCGTCCCCGCGAGCACGAGCGTGAGGCCGTTGCACACGACGATCGGAACGGCGCCGAGCATGAGGCCGTAGACGAACCACAGCGCCACGCCCGCGGTGAAGATCAGATACATGGGCAGGGAGAGGTCACGCGCCGAGCGCGTTTTCCAGATGCGCCACGCCTGGGGGATGAAGGCGATCGTGGACAGCGTGCCGGCGAGCACGCCGATCAGGTCGGCGTTCATGCTTTTCCTTTCTTTCTCTCTTCCTCGCGCTGCCGCAGCACCCGCCGTTGCACTTTTCCGGTGGTGGTCATCGGCAGGCTGTCCATGAACTCGATCTCCTTGGGATATTCGTAGGGCGCGAGCTTGCCGCGCACGTGCTGCTGCAACTCCGCCTCCAGCGCCGCCGAGGCCTCGTAGCCCGGCGTGAGGACGATGAAGGCCTTCACGATATGCGTGCGCTCGCGATCGGGGCTGCCCACCACGGCACAGTTCGCGACCGCGGGATGCTTCACCAGGCAGTTCTCGATCTCCGAGGGGCCGATGCGGTAGCCCGCGCTCTTGAACATGTCGTCGATGCGCCCTTGGTACCAGAAATCGCCGTCCTCATCGCGCTTCGCGAGATCCCCGGTGCGGCACCATTTGCCGGTGTATTTCGCTTGGGTCGCCTCGGGATTCTTCCAGTATTCGAGAAAGAAGACCGGATCGTCCTCGTCCCAGGCCGCCACTTCCCCAATCTGACCGATCGGGACTTCGTCGCCCGTTTCGTCGATGCAGGCCACGCGGTGTCCCGGATAGGGCCGACCGATCGACCCGGGCTTGGCCGGCCACAGGGACTGCGAATTGCCGACGATGTAGTTGATCTCGGTCTGGCCGAACATCTCGTTGACGGTGACCCCGAGCGCCTCGCGGCTCCATTCGAATACCGTTTCACCCACCGACTCGCCGGCGCTCATGATGGAGCGCAGCGAAAGCTCATAACGCTTCTTCGGCTGCGGCACCGTCTTCATCATCATTTTGAGCGCGGTCGGAAAGAGGAAGCTGTTGCGCACGCCGTACTTTTGCATCAGCCAGAACGACTTCTCGGGATCGAAGCGACCGCGGTAGCCGAGCAGCGGCGTGCCGTGGTACAGCGACGGCAGCAGCGCGTCCATCAGGCCTCCGGTCCAGGCCCAGTCGGCCGGCGACCAGAACAGGTCGCCCGTCTGCGGATAGAGATCGTGCGAATGCCCGAACCCGGGAAGATTCCCCAGGAGAACGCGCTGCGGCATGAGCGCCCCCTTGGGTGGACCCGTGGTGCCGCTGGTGTAGACGAGCAGCGCCGGATCGCCCGCCGCCGTAGCGACCGGTGCGAAATGCGGCGAAGCCTTCTCCAGAAGCTTCTCCCACGACTGAACCCGGGATTCCCGCGCTCCGGCGACGCCGACCACGTGCTCGAGGAGCGGCAGCCTGTCGCGAATCGGGGCGAGACCGGGGAGCGATGCGGGATCGACGAGCGCGGCGACGGCTTCGCTGTCCTGCAGGCGATACTCGAGGGCATCCGGCCCGAACAGCACCGAAAGGGGCATCGCCACCACGCCCATCTGGTAGCAGGCGATATGCGCGATCGCCGTTTCCGGGCGCTGCGGCAGAATGATCCCGACCCGATCGCCGCGCACAACGCCGAGGCCGGCGAGCGCATTCGACAGGCGGTTCGCCTGCTGCTGCAGATCCCAGAAGGTGACTGCGAGCGCCGACCCGGCCTCGTCCTCCCAATACAGGGCCAAGCGGGAGCGCTCGGATGAATGCCGGCCGCAGCAGGCCGCGCCGATGTTGAATCGAGCCGGCACCTCCCATTTGAAACTATCGTAGACCTCGCGATAGCGGTCCTGCATTCCGGACGCAACTACTGGAGTTGCCTGAGCCGCTGTTCGACGAAGGCGAGAAGATCGGGAGCGAGGTTCCCGGCCGATTTGGCGCGCGTGAAGGCCTCCAGGGCATCTTTGCGCCGCTCGACGGCCTGGAACGAGATCCCCAGACCCAGCCACCAGACGCCCGCCGACGGAGCCAGGCCCAACGCCGTCTGATACTGCTCGATCGCTTCCTGGTGACGATCGAGCCGCTGGTAGAGCGCCGCCGCAAACGCGTGAAAGTCCGGGTTGCGGTCCGCCGGTGCGGCGTGCCGTTGCAGCACGATGAGCGCCGTGGGGATATCTTTGCTTTCGACCATGATGCGCGCGAGGAGCATGGCGAAGCCGGTGTTCCTGGCGTTGAGCGCGAGGCCCTCCTGGAGGGAAGCGGCTGCTTCGTCCACTCGTTTGGTCTCGAGCAGTAGCGCGACCAGGGTCTGACGCGCGGGTTCGTGTCCCGGATCGATTTCCAGGGCGCGGCGGAAACCGTCCATGCCTTCGGCGATCCGGCCCTGGTTCACGAGGCTGACCGCGCGGCGGAATTCGCTTTCCGCCCGGTTGCGCGAGGAGGTATTCGAGCGCCGGTCGATCTTGCCCTGCGCGGCGGCCGGGTCGCCGGCAAGGGCCGGTTGCGCCGCGGCGGCCTTCGCCGCGCCAACGGGAGGCCTCGATCCGGATCGCGACGGCGGGGCTCTCGAGCTTCGCCGTGGAATCGGGGTCGTCAACTCGGTCGCCAGCCGCAGCATGTCGACGTTCACTGGTCCTCGCGCGCGCGGACTCGAAGGCGAGGTCGGTGACTATCGGGTGCGGCGGCGTCAGCTGCCAGACGAGCCACGCGACCCAGCCCACGGCAAAGAGCATCGCCATCGCCATGGTTCGCCAGAAGAAATCCGAGGCGAGCATGCGCTCGGACACCGGACGCATGTGCCGCGACAGACCGCCCGCGGGCGCCGTGCTTGCCCCCTGGGCCGCGTGGCGCCTGTCGAGATCCCGCAGCATCTTGTTGATGAGGCTCATCGCAGGATCATCCAGCCGATGCTGGAAAACGCTGCGCAGGCGAGCGCAAGCCACAGCCAGGCGCGCGACAGGGCGAACGAGGCCGGTGTATCGGCCGCCGCCGCGCGCGCGTGTTGCGCGGTCACTCTTCGCGAGCCTTCGCCGTAAGCGAGCATCATCGCCTTGTTGGCGAGAATATTGACGAGCCGCGGGACTCCGCGGCTGGCACGGTAGATCCGGTTGACCGCCCCGGGGGCGAACACGCCTTCGCCCAAATAGCCGGCGATAGCGAGGCGATGCGCGAGGTAGTATTGCGTCTCCTCGCGCGTCAGAGTTCCAAGGTGGTGCTGGAAGGTGATGCGCTGGCGCAGCTGCCGGATCGATTCGTGCGCAAGCCTCTCGTCGAGCTCGGGCTGACCGAACAGGATCACCTGGACGAGCTTGCGTTTTTCGGTCTCGAGGTTGGTGAGCAGCCGCAGAGTCTCGAGGGATTCGAGCGGCATTGCCTGGGTCTCGTCCAGGCAGACCACGACGCGCTTTTTCTGGCGCGCGAAATCGAGGAGCGCAAGGGTCAGCGCCTTGAGCAGGTGATGCTGGTCGAGGTCGCTGGCCAGCTTGACCCGCATTTCCTCCGCGAGCGCGAGCAGCAGCGTCCTGGGCTCGAGGTTCGGGTTGGGAACGTACGCGCTGACCCAGTTGTCGTCGAGCGTAGCGAGGAACTTGCGGCACAAGAGCGTCTTTCCGGTGCCCACCTCGCCGGTGATCTTCAGGAAACCCTCGCCGTTCGCGACGGCGACGAGCAGCGTGTTCAGCGCCTCCTGGCTGCTCGCGCACGCGTAGAAAAAACTCGTGTCGGGAGTGATCCCGAACGGGGGTTCGCGCAGTCCGAAGTGGGAGAGGTAGATCACCTGGACCTGTCGGACGAGAAGGGCTCCATTTCACCTCCGTAGCTGCGAATACGCTCGCGCGACTCCTGGATGTCTCCTTCCCAGTTATAGTCCCTGCTTATGACGGTCGGCTTGAGGAGGATCACCAGCTCCTTCTTCACCGTCGTGCGGGTCGTACTGCGAAAGGCCGCGCCCAGACCGGGGATGTCCTGAAGCCCCGGAACACCCGAGTTCTGGTTGGTGACTTGAACTTGCATCAGTCCGCCGAGTGCAACGATGTTTCCGTCCTGTGCGCGCACCATAGTGTCCGTCTCGTTGATCGAGCTCTTGGCGAGCGGGATGTCCTGCGTCCCGGCGCCCACGCCGAAGTTGAATGCAACGGGGCTGTTCTGAACGTCGCTCACCAGCGGGTGGATGTGCAGCAGGATGTTGCCCTCTTCGTCTATCTGCGGCGTGATGTCGAGCGACACGCCCGAGAAGAAGGAGTTGAAAGTCGGCGTGATTTGTATCGCAGTGGGCGCTCCTCCGCCGACGGGTGTGATTG
>VBCA01000062.1 GCA_005881575.1 Betaproteobacteria bacterium | reverse complement strand
CGACATGAAGCCGTCGTAGCCGATGAGCATCGTCCTCAATCCATCTCGTCGCGCGGCGGATTCGATCTCCACGGCGAGATCGCGGTTGAAATCGAGCTCGGGGCGCCCGCGCGCGCTGGTCGCGCCCGGCTCCTCGATGAAATGGCCCACGTCGATGGCGACCGTGGCCGCGTGGGCGCAAGCGGCAGCACACAGCAGCAGCGGAAACAATGCACGCACCGCGCGATTGTATACAATGAGGCGCAACCCGATCCGAGGATGGACCGATGCGATTCAAAGGCTCCGAAGCTTACGTCTCCACCGACGACCTCACGCTCGCGGTCAACGCGGCGATCACGCTGCAACGCCCCCTGCTGGTAAAAGGCGAGCCGGGCACCGGCAAGACCATGCTCGCCGTGGAGGTGGCCAAGGCGCTCGACCTGCCGCTCCTCGAATGGCACATCAAGTCCACGACCAAGGCGCAGCAGGGACTGTACGAATACGACGCGGTGAGCCGCCTGCGCGATTCCCAGCTCGGCGACCCGCGCGTGCACGAGATCCGCAACTACATAATGCGCGGAATGCTGTGGCAGGCGTTCACTTCGGAGACGCCGGTCGTGCTCCTCATCGACGAGATCGACAAGGCCGACATCGAGTTTCCCAACGACCTCCTGCGCGAGCTCGACCGCATGGAATTCTTCGTCTACGAGACGAAAGAGCTGGTAAAGGCGACGCAGCGCCCCATCGTCTTCATCACCTCGAACAACGAAAAGGAGCTGCCCGACGCCTTTTTGCGGCGCTGTTTCTTCCACTACATCCGCTTCCCCGACAAGGAAACGATGGAGAAGATCGTCGATGTCCACTTTCCGGGGCTCAAGAAATCGCTCCTTCGCGAGGCGCTCGAGGTGTTCTTCGAGGTGCGCGAAGCGCCCGGCTTGAAGAAAAAGCCTTCGACCTCCGAGCTGCTCGACTGGCTGAAGCTCCTGCTCGCCGAGGACATCCCGCCCGACGCCCTGAGGGCCAAGGACCGCAAGACCATCATCCCGCCCCTGCACGGCGCGCTGCTCAAGAACGAGCAGGACGTGCACCTCTTCGAGCGCCTCATCTTCATGTCGCGCCAGCGCTCGTAGCCCTGCCGCCTTCACGCGCATGCTCTCCGGATTCTTCGTCAAGCTCAAGGACCACAAGATCCCGGTTTCGATCAAGGAGTGGCTGACGCTCCTGGAGGCGATGCAGAAGGACGTCATCTCGCCCTCGATCGACGAGTTCTACACCCTCTCGCGCATGATACTGGTCAAGGACGAGCAGAATTTCGACAAGTTCGACCGCGCCTTCGGCGAATACTTCAAGGGCATCGAGTCGGTCGCCGGAGTCGAGTTCGACGTGCCGCTCGAATGGCTGCTCAAGCAGGCCGAACTGAACCTTTCGCCCGAGGAGAAGGCGATGATCGAAGCGATGGGCGGCTGGGAAAAACTCATGGACACGCTGAAAAAACGGCTGGAAGAGCAAAAAGCCCGGCACCAAGGCGGCAACAAGTGGATCGGCACCGCGGGCACCTCGCCTTTCGGCGCCTACGGCTACAACCCCGAAGGCGTGCGCATCGGCCAGGACGGCTCGCGCAGCAGGAGCGCAGTCAAGGTGTGGGATGCGCGCGAGTATCGCAACCTGGACGACTCGATCGAGCTCGGCACGCGCAACATCAAGGTTGCGCTCCGACGCTTGCGCAAGTTCGCGCGCGAAGGCGCTCCGGAGGAGCTCGACCTCGACACCACCATCGACAAGACCGCGCGCAACGCCGGGGTTCTCGACCTCAGCATGCGCCCGGAGCGCCACAACGCCGTCAAAGTGCTGATGTTCCTCGACATCGGCGGCTCGATGGACGACCACGTGAAGCTCGCCGAAGAGCTATTCTCGGCGGCGAAGACCGAGTTCAAGCACCTGGAGCATTTCTACTTCCACAACTGTCTCTACGACACCGTGTGGAAGGACAACCGCCGCCGGCACTCCGAGCGCACCCGGACCTTCGACATCATGCACAAGTACGGGCACGACTATAAGCTCGTCTTCGTCGGCGACGCGACCATGAGCCCGTACGAGATCCTGCAGCCGGGCGGCTCGATCGAGTACTCCAACGCCGAGGCGGGCGCTGTGTGGCTGAAGCGCATGCTGGAGCTGTACCCCAGGGCGGTCTGGCTTAATCCCGAACCGGAGGAGATCTGGCCCTACCGCCAGTCGATCGGAATACTCAGGGAAATCATGGGAGGGCGCATGTATCCCACCACCATCCAGGGACTGGAGCGCGCGATGCGCGCTCTCGTCAAATAGGTCGAGCCATGCAAAGGATCACCGTCGTCGGGCTGCTCGTCGCCCTCGCCTTTCTCCCGGCCGATGCCCCCGCAGCGCGTTACGGCAAGAGGCAGCTGTGGGGCTCGATCGCCTACAGCACCCAGACCGGAGCCTACGGCTACGCCGTGGACCGCAAGACCAGGCGCGATGCCGAGACGGAAGCGTTTCGCATCTGCGGCACGAATTGCGATCTCGTCCGCACCTTCCGCGACAGCTGCGCCGCCGTCGCGGCGAGGCCGAAGCGCGTCTCCTCCGACACGGGCGCGTCGCGCGAAATCGCCGAAGCCAAAGCGCTCAGAAAATGCGGCGACAACTGCAAGATCGCCGTCTGGGCCTGCACCAGCGAGAAATAAGCGTTTCAGCGCGCCGCTCCCGCTGCGCGGACGAGCGCCCGCTCTTCGCGGGTCGCCAGCTTCTCGTCCCAGCAACGCAGCGCCCGCGCCATCACCCGGATCCACAGCGGCGGCACCATCGCGAGCAGAATGGCCGCCATGTAGCCGGACTCGAGCGCCAAGGCGCCGGGATAGGCCTTGAGCTCCCAGAACGGATCGCCTGCGCGCAGATGATGATGCGCGTGCCTCGGCAAATTGAAGAGGAAACAGCTGCTGAACAGGTTGACGCAATCCCAGGAGTGGCGGGACTCGATCGGCGCATCCTCGGAGCGCACCAGCCCGTAGTGCTGGATGTAGTTGACCGCTTCGAAGAGGAATTTCGAATACGCGGCGCACACGAAAAAAAGTCCGACGCCCATCCAGCCCGCCGCCAGAAAAAACAGGGCGACGACCGCCAGGGTCATCGCGAGACCTGAGAGAAACCGGTTATCGGCCGACCAGAACGCCCGCCCCGCCTGCCTCAAGCGGTTCCCCTCGATCTCGCAGGAGCTGTGCAGCTGCCCGAGCACCGAGCGAATGACGAAGGAGTACAGGATTTCGCCGCGGCGCGCCGTCGCCGAATCGCGCCGCGTGCCGACCCACCGATGGTGGACTTGGACATGCGAAATCGAGAACTGGGCGTCGCCCACCATCGCGAGCAGCCAGCGTCCGGCGATCATCGACGCAAGGCTGCGCGGGCGGTGGATGAACTCATGCGCGACCACGGTATTGGTGCTCAACAGAAATCCCGTGGACCACGCCGCGCCGAGCTTGTTCAAGGTCGAAAGCTCGGAATGCCGCTGGAGCAGCGGCCAGTCGGTCCACCTCTGCAGGAATGCGCCCAATCCACCCAGATCTCCGGGCGCGGCGCACCAGGCGAGCAGGAAGAGCGCGGCGCAGGAAAGAGGCACCTGGCCGAAGAGAAACAGATCGAACGGCCACGGGCGCCGCGATTCGGGCATGGAGAGATCGTTGCGCCAGAGAAGATCGCCGAGGAGCAATACCGCGATGATCACGATCGGGCCGCTCCAGACCCAGGTCCCTCCGAGGACGATTCCGAGAAACGTCAGCGGCGCGGAAAACAGCAGGACCGGCGCGAATCTGAGGCTCGCAGCCATTTCGCGTCGCTAGGGGCCTTTAGGCCTGTCCGGGCGGCGGCGCGACCTTGAGCACTTCTTCGAGCGTGGTCAGACCCATCGCGACCTTCATCGCGCCGCTGATCCTGAGCGGCTTCATGCCTTCCTTGTACGCCTGGTCCCTGATCTTCGCGACGTCCGCCTCGGCGTTGACCATGCGCTTCACCTCCGGGGAGAGCAGCAGGATCTCGTAGAGGCCGATGCGGCCCGAGTATCCGGTGTTGCGGCATTCGAGGCAACCCACCGGCCGGTAGACGTGCGCCGGGCGCTTCGCCTTCCAGGGCGCGACGAACTCCTCCCAGCTCAAGTCGCCCTCGCGCCCCGGTTCGTAGGCGGTTTTTTCCTTGCAGTGCTTGCACAAGGTGCGCACCAAGCGCTGCGCCATGACCCCGAGTATGGTCGAGTTGAGCAGGTAGGCGGGCACCCCGAGCTCGAGCAGCCGCGTGATCGCGCTCGCGGAATCGTTGGTGTGCAGCGTGGAGAGAACGAGGTGCCCGGTGAGCGCGGCCTGCACCGCCATCTCCGCGGTCTGGACGTCGCGGATCTCCCCCACCATGATGATGTCGGGATCCTGGCGCATCAGCGCGCGCACGCCTTCGGCGAAGCCGAGCTCGATCGACTGCTGCACCTGCATCTGGTTGAAGGCGGGCTCGATCATCTCGATCGGGTCCTCGATCGTGCACACGTTCACCTCGGGCGTGGCGAGCGTCTTCAGGGTCGAATAGAGCGTGGTGGTCTTGCCCGAGCCGGTCGGCCCCGTCACCAGGATGATTCCGTTCGGCTGGCCGGTCATCTGCTTCCAGCGGGTCTTGTCGTCTTCGGAGAAGCCGAGCTCGGCGAAATCCTTGACGATCACCTCCGGGTCGAAAACCCGCATCACGAGCTTCTCGCCGAAAGCGGTCGGCAGCGTGGAAAGGCGCAGCTCCACGTCCTCGCCGTCGGCGGTGCGCGTCTTGATGCGGCCGTCCTGCGGCCGGCGCTTCTCCACCACGTCCATGCGCCCGAGGATCTTGATGCGCGAGGTCATCGCGGACATCACGGCCATCGGAATCTGGTACACCGGGTGCAGCACCCCGTCGATGCGGAAGCGCACCTCGCCCGCGTCGCGCCGCGGCTCCATGTGGATGTCGCTCGCGCGCTGGTCGAACGCGTACTGCCACAGCCAGTCGACGACGTGGACGATGTGCTGGTCGTTCGCGTCGAGCTGCTTGTTGGTCTTGCCGATCTCGACCAGCTGCTCGAAGTTGCCGATGCCGGTGCGCTGCTCGCCCTTCTGGGTCGCGCCTTTCACCGATTTCGCCAGGTTGTAGAACTCGACCTGGTAGCGGCTGATGTCCAGCGGATTGGCGATCACGCGGCGGATCTCCAGCCGCAGTATCTGCTTCAACTCCTTTTCCCAGTCCTTCACGTAGGGCTCCGAGGTCGCGATCGCCACTTCGCGCGTGTTCACCGCGACCGGGAGGATCTTGAAGCGCGCCGCGTAGTGGCTGGACATCACCTCGGTGACCGCGGAGAAATTGATCTTGAGCGGATCGATGTGGAAGTACTCCATCCCGGTCTGGCGGGCGAGCCACTCGGTGAGCCATTCGAGGAAGAGGACCTTGTGCGGGGGCTGCAGGGAGCGCCACTTCTGGTCGGCGATCACGACGAGCGGGTGGTGGTCGCCGCGATGCAGCCTGCGATCGGCGACGAGCTTGTCCGCGTCCGCCTTGGGCACGAGCCCTTCGGCGACGAGGCCCTGCAGCACCTCGGAGAGCGTGAGGCGGTGGTCCTGCAGCGCTTCTGCGGCAGTCTGCATGGCGGGGAATATAGCCAGCCGCCGTGGAACGGGCAAGCGTTTTGACTTTGCCGCCCAACTGCGCGATGCTAACCGCCTTCGAAAACTCGAGACTGCGGAGACCTGAAATGACCATCAAAGTCGGCGACAAACTCCCCGACGGCAAGCTTTCCGAATCCACCGAATACGATGCCGCCGCGGGATGCCCGATCAACCCCAAGGACATCAGCGTCGCCGACGCGGTCAAGGGCAAGAAAATCGCGATCTTCGCGGTGCCGGGCGCGTATACGCCGACCTGCTCGGCGAAGCACGTTCCGAGCTACGTGAAGAACTACAGCCAGCTCAAGGCGAAAGGCGTGGACGAGATCTGGTGCGTGGCGACCAACGACGCCTTCGTGATGGCCGCGTGGGGCCGCGACCAGAAGGCGGGCGGCAAGGTCCGCATGCTCGGCGACGGCAGCGGCGAATGGACCCAGAAGCTCGGCCTCTCGCTCGACCTGACCGCGCGCAACATGGGCGTGCGCTCGCAGCGCTACTCGATGCTGGTCGACAACGGCGTGGTGAAGAAGCTCAACATCGAAGCGCCCGGCAAGTACGAAGTGAGCGGCGCCGAGGTGATGCTGACGCAGGTCTAAAGGCGCGGCAACCCCGCCTGAAAAAAAGCGGACCCGCCCCGACTCAGGTGGCACAAACCAAGTCCATCGATCGCGGGTTTACGCTGGTCGAGCTCGTCGTGGTGCTGCTGCTGATCGGCATCCTTGGGTTTGTCGTGTTGCCCCGCACGTCGCAAAACACGCTCGAACTGTCGAGTCAGGCGGAGCAAGTGGCCACCGATATCCGCTACGCGCAGACGCTTTCCATGACGCGCGGCGCGGCGCTCGGCAGCCAGGGGCGCTATTGCATTTTTTTCACGGCCACGGGATACCAGTACCGGAACAACGGCAACAGCTACGCGACGCCGTGCACGGTCGCGGTCAATCACCCGGCAACGGGCTCATCAGCCGCAATCGTCCTCGCCGGTACTGCGGTGGCTACCGCGAACCTGACCGGCAACTATCTCGAATTCGACACCAAAGGGCAGCCAACCAGCTTTACGGCTCCCGCGAGCAATGCTACGGTCACCTTGAACGCCACCGGCGGGCCGCGCGCGGTGGTCGTCAGTCCCGTGACCGGAAAGGCGACGGTCCAATGAATGCGCCTGCGCTCCGAAATCACCGCGTCGTCGCTCCGCGCGCTTGTCGCGGAGTCAGCCTGGTCGAGCTGATCGTCTTCATCGTCGTTACGGGGATCGTGGCCGCCGCGCTGATCGCCGGCATGGCCGCGGCCGTTCGTACGGCCCCCGTGCCGAGAGTGATGCATCAAGGCTTGCAGCTCGCGCAGGGGAGAATGGAACTGATCCTTGCGCAGAGAAAATCTCTGGGTTTTTCCAACTTTACCAGTGCGACCTTCGATCCCTGCCAGCCGCCGGGTGGAGCC
This sequence comes from Betaproteobacteria bacterium, assembly GCA_005881575.1. Taxonomy (GTDB): domain Bacteria; phylum Pseudomonadota; class Gammaproteobacteria; order Burkholderiales; family SG8-39; genus VBDM01. The sequence continues at coordinate 18,959 of VBCA01000062.1, read as the reverse complement.
CAGGAGGCCTGCCTCGCGCCCGCGGCGTACGCCGCCACGGCGTGTTTCTACACGGGTGCCGGCACCTGCGCATTCGGTGCCGCGAATACCTGCCAGTCGGGCAACGTCGACTACAAGTGCGTACGCGTACGCGTCACCGGGTCGGACGGAAGCACGCTCACGCAACTCGACGCGATGGTCGCAAATTACTGATGAAACGACATGCCGCTCCGATAGGCTCGACCTGGCTTCGCGGGGGGGCAATTGGGCGTCGCGGATGGACCCTGGTTGAATTAATAGTGGTCATCGTCATCATCGCGTTGGTTGCAACTATCGGGACGGGTTTGCTTTCCAGCATATTTCGTTCTTACTTTGCGACTCGCGATATGACGAGCTCCGATGGACAGGCGCGCGCGGCGTTCGAGCGCATGACGCGCGAGTTGCGACAAGTCCGGTCGGCCACCGCGAACGACCTCGACGTCGCCTCGACTGCGCAGGTCCGCTTCATCGACACGGACGGCAACGGCGTGTGCTTCTACCGCGATGCCGCGAATAACCGCCTGATGCGCAGCGCCGACGGCCCCGCAACCGCCTGCGGCACGACAAGCGCCCAGCCGCTGTCCGACTTCGTCGCGGGGCTGCTTTTCGCCTACTACCTGAACGACGGCAGAACCACGACTGCCGTGCCCACCTCGGTGTACTACGTGACGGTTCACGTGGATGTGCAGGACAACAACGTGAGCGACACCTTGCGGGCAACGATACACCCGAGGAATTTCTGATGGCTTGCGGCAAACAGCAACGCGGGTTCCTCTTGGTCGTTGCAATCGTACTGCTCGTGGTCGGGTCGATGCTGGCCGCGGCAATGGCCTACATGGTGGCGACCTCGGGAGGCTCGGCCACCGACAACCTGCAGTCCGGCCAGGCGCTGTTCCTGGCCGAGAGCGGCATGGAGTACGAGCGGCGCTGTCTTGCGCAAAACCTCGACTGGTATCAAAGCACAACCGATCCCATTGCACCGAACGCGACCGGTACTTGTGCCACGGCTACGACGACGCAAACCTTGGGTTCAGGTAGTTTCACGGTGTATGCAAATGTGCCCGCGACCATGTTACGCAAGCGCATTCCGGACAATACCTCGACTGCGGACATTTGCGCCTACACCATAGATCGATTTCCGGCCAGCGGCAGGATTCAAATTGATGACGACATCGCAGGCTCCGGAGAATTCGTGACTTACGGTGCAGTTAATCCGAGTTCCGCGACATGCGGTAATCGTCCTGCGTTCACCGGCATTGCCCGCGGTGTCTCGGTCGGAACCGTTGCAAGTACCGCCGCCGCCCACGCTCGAAGCAGCAACGTCTATCCGGTCGCGCAGTTGATTACCGCGCTCACGTCGACGGCCTGCACCACCATTCCCAACCCGTTTCAGATTACCGATAACTCCAAGTTCCTGAGCGCTGGAACGATTGTTCTCGATGACGGTCCCGGTCTAAACCATGAAGAAATTCTCTATAACGGCTCCAGCCGCTCGGCCGGTGTGATGACGTTGACAGGAGTGAGTCGCTGCCAGGACACCGGCGGCGTCGGCCCGGGGGTAACTTGGGCCGCCAACCAGCCGGTTACGGCGCTGCTCGACGGCAGTGTAACGGCAAGCAACGAAGCCGAAATGGTTTCCGTTGGTACCACCGGCCCGGCGAATCGCGCAGTGCACCAAACCGTTCAGCGCTGAGACGAGGTGTCGTGATGAAACACAGAATAATTTCTGGGTTGATCGCACTGATCGCGGTCCTGTGGTTTGCACCGGCGCAGGCCGCCCGCAGCTTTAGCGCCAGTCAAACCAGTCCCACGCCGACTCCGGGGCAGTTCGATATGGGCACAACGCAGTCGGTAACCATGGGCGTCACCAACACGAGTACCGGCGGTAACTCGGACGAGAGGCTCTTTCAGGTTCAGTTCCAGCTCTCGACGACCGCATGCAGCCCCACGCCATGCACCAACACGGTTTTCTCGTCTTCAACAACGGCGCCCGCGGGTTGGACGCGCACGGGTTTTAGCGCTACCTCGGTCACGTTCAAGGCAAATAGCTTCGCCGATGCCCTCGGTAGCACCGCGCAGAGTCCCACCGTGCCGCCCACAACCGGCTCGTTTGCGTTGGTGCTCGTCGTTGGTACGTTCACTGCGGATCTGAGCCAGACCTTGTCCAACGCGACCGTTCGCTTGTCGGCGAACACGAATTTCAACGGTTCCCATCCAGTCAGCTGCACCAGCGGTCCTTGCTTGGGATCGTGGAAGGCCATGTCGCTACAAATAACGAGTTTTCAGACGACTGATCTGTCTGGCAACCCCATCGGCGGTACGGCATCAGGCAATAGTTTCCGCGTCGTGATCACGGTCAAGAACGTTTCGACCGCGACGCAAAACGGTATAGTCGCGAACCCGAGCCCGCCGACCGCGAACAAGGTGGGCACGTGGAGGCCCACATCGCCGAATTGTTCTTTGACGGGCACGAATCCAAGCCCCCTCAATCTGGCGTCTGGCGCCTCCGGCACGATTACGTATACATGTACCACGGTATCGGCAGCCCCGACTGATAACGGAACAACGTCGTTCACGGCGGCCGTGCGCAACGGCACAAATACCGCGACCTCCCGTTCAGCGACGTCGAATGTCATAACGGTGAGTCCGGTAGCCGTGCAAATGGACATCACACCTATCTGCTTGTTTAGCGGAAGCACGGCGACGATGAAGCTGACGGTGACAAATTCTACGTTGGCAACGATTTTCAGTGTGACACCATCTGCATTGACGATCACCCCTGCGAATGGCGCGAGTACGAGCTCGCTGACGGGACCGTTACCGGCATCCATCGCTTCGCTTGCCCCCGGCGCTTCCGGCACATTCACGTGGACTGCAACGGTGACCGGCACGGTCGATACGACTTTGCCTAAGCCGGCAATTACCGCCAGCGCGTCGGTTTCCTACAACGTCGGTGGGCCGGCACAAACCACGCCGGCGGCATCCCACGCGGAGGACGTAGACGATTTTATCGTGAGCGTGAGCCCTACGTCGACCAATGCAGCTAGCGTCAACGCGGAGCTGACCTTTCACGTCAAAAATCGTGGTTGTGGTAACAACGTGGCTCAAGTCACGATCACCGCTCCCGCCGGGTGGACGGCGAGTAGCGACGTTTATTCCATTGTGACGGATACCTTGGGAAACAGCTTGGAAAATAACTGGACCGTCAGCGGAACAACATTTAGCGCGCCCACTCCCGCCGCACAGATGCCAACTGACAAGACAGGGGATTTCAGCGTTGTTTTTTCGGCAACGCCGTCATCGGCGGGCAGCAGTGTTTTCACCGTATCAGTGACGGATGGTACAAATACCGCTAACCATAACGGCCCGGAAACCACGGTCACGGTCAACGCATTCGGCAGCGGCACGCTGAATCAAACTCAACCATCAATTTGGCGAGAGATATTTCAGTAATCGTTCTCGCCGAACTTGCAGCTCCGTTCTCTGCTTTCCGAAATTAAGCTGGGTAGAATCAGCTATTGCGCCTATGAAGTACGTTCCAGCCGGAGTTGAAGCAGGTACGGTTACCGCAGTCGAAGCCGCGCTTGATTGACCGATAGGACCGGGCCGCGCGCGCAGCCGCGGATCGGGCGAGGCTTCACCCCAGGACCCCCGGCTCGCCCGAGCACGCGAGGAAGAGCGGCGAGCGGTGCCCAGCGTTCGCGTCGTCCGGGAAGCCGGAAGCCCCGAGGAGGTGGTGGATCATCTCGTGCCGGAGGACGCTCAGGGAGTGGCCGTCGATCAGGTCCCAGGCGTCCTGCGCCGAGTTGTCCGTGACGACGATCAGCGCGTCGTGGGGATACGTCATCCCGCCGTGGCCGTCGAGCGTCCCGTTCGGGACCGCGACGACGAGCGGCCCGGGCGCGTAGATTTGGGCGCACGCCTCGACCTCGCGGTACGCCTCGGCGACGTGGTGCTCGGCCTGGGCCTCCGTGAAGGCCGTCCCCGGCGGGTCGTTGCGGAAGCGCGTCCCGTCCGCGAAGGCGAAGTCGTATCCGGGTCCATAGCCGTGGTCCGGCGCGTCGAACTCTTGGCCGCAGCCGGCGAGGAGGGCGAGGGTAAGCAGAGCGATGAGGGCCCTCATGGTTCGTTTCTCCGTCAGTGTCCGGACGGAACGGCTCCCGCGGAAAAACTGATCAGGGAAGCAAGAATGTAAGGCGCAGGAGCAGGCAACCCCATGGAGGAAGAACCGCCGCCTCCGCTGCAAGCCGCCAGCAGCAGGCACGCCGCGGCGGCACCCGCCAGCCCACCAAGCCTCTTGTGGGACTGCATGAACTCCCTCCCTGGGCACAGTCGGCGCGGAACAACGCCCCCTCGAGAAGCGCGCCCGCACCGCTGATCTAGTTCTCTCTACATAGTAGCAGCGCGCGCAGTCCTTGTGAAATGTCGCGATGCTGCTTTTCTTGCACGAGCTCCAACGACATTCCGACGTTAAAGCGCTACGTGCACCTCTCTCGGCGTTCAATCCCCCAGCGCCACGCCCTCTCGCCGCGAATCGGCGCCGCCCGCCCAGCCCGTCGCGGTGCGCACGATGCCGTGCAGGCCGCTCGCCTCCGGCCGGATGCGCACGCTGTGGCCCATGCGCTCGAGCGCGGGCGCGAGGCGCTCTGCCTTCGTGCCGCGCTCGAGTTCAGTCGGGCCGTTGCGGCTGCCCATGCGCGGGGCGTCGATCGCCTGCTGGATGTCCATCCCCCAGTCGAGCACGTTCACGATCGTCAGGGCCACGTAGTTGATGATCGAGTGGCCGCCGGGCGAGCCGATCACCATGGTGAGCTTTCCCTTTTCATCGAACACCAGGGTCGGCGCCATCGAGCTGCGCGGGCGCTTCTTCGCTTCGACGCGGTTGGCGACGGGCTTGCCGTCTTCCTCCGGGACCCAGGAAAAATCGGTGAGCTCGTTGTTGAGGAAGAACCCGCGCACCATCTGGCGGTTGCCGAACGCGGCCTCGACGCTCGCGGTCAGCGCCACCGCGTTGCCCTCGGCGTCGACGATGGAGACGTGCGAGGTCGCGGGCAGCTCGAGCGGTTCGGCGAGCCCGTAGCTCGCCGCGACGCCGCCGGGATCGCCCGCGCGCGCGCGCCCCATGGAATGCAGCGGGTCGATCAGCTTCGCGCGCGCAGCGAGATAGCGCGGTTCGAGCAGCGCCGCGAGCGGCGCTCGCACGAAATCCGGATCGCCGATGTAGAGATTGCGATCGGCGTAGGCGAGACGCCCGCTTTCTGCGAAGAGGTGCGCGGCCTCGACCGAATCGGGCTTGAGCGCGCGCAGATCGAAACGCTCGAGGATCCCGAGGATCTGCAGCACCGCGAAACCGCCCGAGCTGGGAGGAGGCATGCCGCACACCTTCCAGCGGCGGTACGCGCCGCACAGCGGCTCGCGCTGCTTCGCCGAATAGGCGGAGAAGTCCGCCTCCACGAGGTCGCCGGGTCCGCGCTTGTGGCTGCGCACCGCGGCTGCGATCTCGCGCGCGATCTCGCCGCGGTAGAACGCGTCGGCGCCGCCCGCCGCGACGCGCGCGAGCACTCGCGTGTACTCCGGGTTCTTGAGCAGCGTTCCCGCGGGCTTCGCCTTGCCGTCGGGCAGAAAGAAGTAGCGGCGGGCGTTGGCGTCGAGCGCGAGAAACCGGTCGGCGGCGACCAGAGCGTTCAAACGCGGCGAGATCGGGAATCCCTCCCGCGCCAGCTTGATCGCGGGCTCGAAGAGGCTCGCCCAGGGAAGCTTGCCGTGCCCGCGGTGCGCGAGCTCGAGGAGCCGCAGCAGGCCCGGCACGCCCACGGATTTTCCGCTGACCACCGCGTCGGGCCAATCGAGCGGGCGACCGTCGGCCCCGAGAAAGCGCCCGGGCGCAGCGCGCGCGGGCGCGGTCTCCCGGCCGTCGTAGGCTTCGAGCTTCGCGTCGCGCGCCGAGTAATGAAGCAGGAATCCGCCGCCGCCCAGCCCCGAGGATTGCGGCTCGACCAGGCCGAGCACGAGCTCCACGGCGATCGCAGCGTCGATCGCGTTCCCGCCGCGGCGGATCGCGTCGTACCCGGCACGCGCGGCGAGCGGATGCGCCGCGACCACCATGAAGCGCTGCGCGACGACGGGCTCCGCGTGGCCCGCGACGCACGCGAGCAGGAGAAACGACGCCGCTGCCGCGGACCTGATGGCCCGGGGAATCACGCCTTCAGCGTCCCGGAACGATGATGCGGCTGCCCTCGCCCGCCATCTCGAGCATCAGCTCGTTCATGCGGCGCACGAACCCGGCGGGATCGTCGAGCTGCCCGCCTTCGGCGAGGAGCGCCTGGTCGAAGAGCAGGTTCCCCCAGTCGGCGAAGCGCGTCTTTTCCTCGTTCAGGCGCCGTACCATGGGATGCGCCGGATTGATCTCGAGGATCGGCTTCACCTGCGGCCCCTTCTGGCCGACGGCCTTGAGAATGCGCGAGAGATTGCCCCCCATGTCGTGCTCGTCGGCTACGAGGCACGAAGGCGAAGCGGTGAGGCGCGAGGAAACGCGCACGTCCTTCACGCGGTCGCCGAGCGCATCCTTCAGTTTCGCGACGAGCGCCCGGTGCCCGCCCGCCTGCTTCGCTTCCTCCTTCTTCTCCTCGTCGGACTGGAGCTTGGAAAGGTCGAGCTCGCCTTTCGCGACCGAGGCGAGCGCCTTGCCCTCGTGTTCCGCGAGATTCGCGACCAGCCACTCGTCGACGCGCTCCGAGAGCAGCAGCACCTCGATTGCGCGCTTCCTGAAGATCTCCAGGTGCGGGCTGTTCTTCGCGGCGAGGAAGGTCTCCGCGGTGACGTAGTAGATCTTGTCCTGCCCTTCCTTCATGCGCGCGATGTAATCGGCGAGCGACACGCTTTGCTCTTCGCTGTCGTTGTGGGTGGAGGAGAATCGCAGGAGCTTCGCGATGCGCTCGCGATTGGCAGGATCCTCGCCCACGCCTTCCTTCATGACGCGCCCGAATTCCCTCCAGAATCCCGCGTACTTGTCCTTCTGGTTCTCCGCGAGATCCTCCAGCAGCCCGAGGACGCGCTTGGTGCTGCCGGCGCGGATCGCCTCGATGTCGCGGCTCTCCTGCAGGATCTCGCGCGAGATGTTGAGCGGCAGGTCGTTCGAGTCGACCACGCCGCGCACGAAGCGCAAGTACGCCGGGAGCAACTGCTCGGCGTCGTCCATGATGAATACGCGCCGCACGTAGAGCTTGAGGCCCTTGCGCTCGTGCCGGTCCCACAGGTCGAAAGGCGCACGAGCAGGAATGTAGAGGAGCTGCACGTACTCCTGGCGGCCTTCGACCCGGTTGTGGCTCCAGGCGAGCGGCGCCTCCGGGTCGTGCGCGACGTGCTTGTAGAACTCCCGGTATTGCTCCTCGCTGATCTCCGATTTAGGCCGCGCCCACAAGGCGCTCGCCTGGTTGATCGTCTCGTCCTCGTCAGTCGCCTTCTCCTCGGATTTTTCCTTGTCCCACTTCATCTTCTTCATCGCGATCGGGATCGCGATGTGATCGGAATACTTGCGGATGATCTCCTTCAGCTTCCAGTCGGAGAGCAGCTCGTCCTCCCCCTCGCGCAGGTGCAGGACGACCTCGGTGCCGCGCGTGTCCTTCTGTGCGGCTTCGACGGTGAATTCACCGCCCCCGTCCGATTCCCAGCGCACGCCCTGATCCGCAGGCTGTCCCGCGCGGCGCGTGAGGAGCGTGACGCGGTCCGCGACGATGAAAGACGAATAGAAGCCCACCCCGAACTGTCCGATCAGGCGCGCGTCCTTCGCCTGATCGCCGGTGAGCGACTGGAAGAACTCGCGCGTCCCGGACTTCGCGATAGTGCCGATGTTGTTGATGACTTCTTCGCGCGACATACCGACGCCGTTGTCCGACACCGTGAGGGTCCGCGCCTTTTTGTCGTAGGAGACGCTGATCTTGAGATCGGCGTCGCCGCCGTACAGCGCATTGTTCGAGAGCGCCTCGAAGCGCAGCTTGTCGGCCGCGTCCGAGGCATTCGAAATCAGCTCCCTCAGGAAGATCTCCTTGTTGCCGTACAAGGAGTGGATCATGAGGTTGAGCAGTTGCTTGACCTCCGCCTGGAAGCCCAGGGTTTCCTTCGCGACCGTTGCCGGCATGGCGCTCCTGACTGCGACGTTTTCGGGAAAGGGCGGGCTGCAGCCCGGAGCCGAGAATGAGGCTTGCGCCCGCGGAATTCAAGCCCACCCCGGTCGGCTCCTCCCGTACCAGATAGAATTGAACTTGCCAGCCCTCCGCCGGTCAAGAAGCAAGCCCGATGAACCTCCATCGATTGCGCCTCCTCGCCGCGCTTTCCCTGATTTTTCCGACGCTGGTCGCCGCCCAGCCGGCCGGCGCGGGTCTGCCCGCCGGGGTCGCGCGGGTCACCTCGGTCGAAGGCGTCACCGAATATCGCCTCCCGAACGGCCTGAAAATCCTGCTGATCCCCGACCGCTCGATCGACACGATCACGGTCAACGTCACCTACCTCGTCGGCTCGCGGCACGAAGGCTACGGCGAGACCGGCATGGCGCATCTGCTGGAGCACCTGATGTTCCGCGGCACGCCGCGCTTTCCGGACATCAAGGCCGACTTCCAGAAGCGCGGGGCGCGCTACAACGGCAGTACCTCGTTCGACCGGACCAATTACTTCGAAACCTTTCCCGCGAGCGGAAAAACACTGGACTACGTGCTCGAGGTCGAAGCCGACCGCATGGTCAACGCCTCCATCGCGAGGCGCGATCTCGACGCGGAAATGACCGTGGTGCGCAACGAGTTCGAGTCGGGGGAAAACAGCGCGCTCGGCGTGCTGCGCGAGCGCATGGCGGCGAGCGCCTATCTCTGGCACAACTACGGACACGCGATCATCGGGGCGCGTTCGGACATCGAGAACGTGCCGATCGAGCGGCTCCGGGCGTTCTACCGCCACTACTATCAGCCCGACAACGCGGTGCTGCTCGTCTCGGGTAAGCTCGAGGAATCGGCCGCGCTCACGCTCGCGCAGAACCACTTCGGGAAGATCCCCAGACCCTCGCGCGCTCTGCGCGGCACCTACACCGTCGAGCCGACCCAGGACGGAGAGCGCGCGGTCACGCTGCGGCGCGCGGGCGACGTGCAGATCGTGTCGGCGCTGTACCACATGCCTCCCGGGACCCATCCCGAGTACGCCGCAGTGGACGTGCTGGTTGCGCTGCTCGATCACGTACCCTCGGGGCGGCTGCACAAGGCGCTCGTCGAAACGGGCCTGGCGAGCTCCGTTTTCGGCAGCGAGCGCCAGCAGCGCGAGGCCGGCTTCGCCTACTTCGGCGCGAGCCTTTCGCAGAGCGCATCGCTCGAGGCCGCGCGCGACGCGCTGCTGCGCGTCCTGGAAGGATTCGCGAAAACCCCGGTCACCGAGGAGGAAGTCGATCTCGCGCGCCGGCGCCTGGTCAACGACATCGAGCTCACGCTCGCCGATTCCAGCGAGCTCACCAGCGCCCTCTCCGAATGCGCCGGCATGGGCGACTGGCGCATTCTCTTTCTGCACCGCGACCGGTTGAAGAAGGTCACCGCCGCCGAGGTCCAGGCCGCTGCGACGCGCTATCTGAAGTCCGCCAACCGCACGCTGGGAATGTTCATACCGACGCAGTCGCCCGACCGGGCGGAGATCCCGCCGGTGCCGGATCTCGCCGCCGCGCTCAAGGACTACCGCGGCTCGGCCCCGGTGGCGCAGGGCGAGGATTTCAACCCGACCCCCGCGAACATCGAGGCGCGCGTCATCCGCCGGACGCTCCCCGGCGGAATGAAGCTCGCGCTGCTCCCCAAGAAAACGCGCGGCGGCACCGTGGTGGCGCAGCTCACTCTGAGATGGGGCGACGAGCACAGCAAGCTGAACCGCGCGGCGGCCTGCGGCCTCGCGAGCGGGATGCTGCTGCGCGGCACGCGCAAGAACTCCCGCGAGCAACTCCGCAACCGATTCGACCGGCTCAAGGCGAACGTCGGCGTCGGCGGAGACGGGGGCTCGATCGAAACCGTCCGCGAAAACCTTCCGGAAACGCTGCGGCTCGTGGCCGAGGTATTGCGCCAGCCGTCTTTTCCGAACGAAGAGTTCGAGCAGCTGCGCCGCTCCTCGCTCACCGGCATCGATACGCAGCGAAGCGATCCGGGCGCGCTCGCGGGGCTCGCGCTCGCACGCCACCTGAACCCCTACCCGCCCGAGCACTGGCTCTACACCGCCACGCTCGACGAGCGCAGCGCCCGGCTGAAGGCGCTCTCCCTCGCCGATGTCAAGCGGTGCTACGCCGATTTCTACGGCGCCTCCGACAGCGAGCTCGCGGTCGTGGGCGATTTCGATCCGGGCGAGATCGCGCGCCTCGCCCAGGAGCTCTTCAGCGGCTGGAAGAGCCCGCGCCCCTATGCGCGCATCCCCCTGCGAGTCGCGGAGGTGGCGCCCGCCGACGACGTGATCAACACGCCGGACAAGGCGAACGCGGTGCTGCGCGCTGGCGTGCTGCTCCGGTTGCGAGACGATAACCCCGATTATCCGGCGCTCCTCCTCGGCAACTATCTTCTCGGCGGCTCATCCGACTCGCGCCTGGTGCGGCGCATCCGCGAGAAGGAAGGGCTGTCCTACAGCGTCGGCTCGTTCCTGTCGGCCGACAGTTTCTTCGAGCGCGGCAGCTTCGGGCTCTTCGCCATCTATGCGCCGCAGAACCGCGCGCGGGTCGAAGCCGCGTTGGCGGAGGAGCTGCGCAAGGCGCTCGCCGAAGGTTTCAGCGTGGAGGAAGTCGAAGCCGGAAAGAAGGGCCTGCTGCAGGCGCGACAGCTCGCGCGCTCGAGCGACGGGACCATCGCGAACCGGCTCGCTTCCTACCTCGTGCTCGGCCGCACCTTCGCCTGGGAAGAGGAGCAGGAACGGCGCATCGCCGCCCTGGCGCCCCAGGCGGTCGTCGAGGCCATGCGCCGCTATCTCGATCCGGCGAAGCTCTCCGTAGTCAAGGCCGGCGATTTCACGAACGTCGCGGCCAACCCGGACGGGCCGAGCCGGGCGAACTAAAGACCCGCTACTTCAATTCCTCGTAGCGGATCGCCAGGACTTCGAGCCGCTCCTCCCCGGCCGGCGTGCTGAGCGTCACCGCGTCGCCCTCGCGCGCCCTGAGCAGCGCTCGCGCGATCGGAGAGACCCACGATACCCTGCCGCGCGCGGGGTCCACTTCGTCGGTGCCGACGATGCTGACGGTGTGTTCCGCGCCGCCCGCATCGCAGTAGGTGACGGTGGCGCCGAAGAACACGCGGTCCTGCTCCTGGTCGCGGGCATCGACCACCTCGGCGATCTCCAGGCGTTTGACGAGGAAGCGGATGCGGCGCTCGATCTCGCGCAGGCGTTTCTTCCCGTAGAGGTAATCGGCATTTTCCGAGCGGTCGCCGTTGGCCGCGGCCCAGGCCACCGTCTTCAGGAGCTCCGGCCGCTCGACCTCGACCAGCGCCTTCAATTCCGATTTCAGGCGCATATGACCCAGGGGCGTGATGTAGTTCTTATGCCCCCGCGGAATCCGCGGCTCGACTTCGATCTCCTCGTCCGGCGCGCCGTCCTCGCGCGTGAATGCCTTGCTCATCGCCCCAAGCCCTTAGCGTAGCCGCTCCTCCGCCTCTACTATAATAGCCTCAAACAAGCTCGGGCCCGTGTAGGGAAAAACGTCATGAAGCTCAACAGCAGGCGGGTAAGGGAAATCGCGCTGGTCGTCCTGGTGGCGCTCGCAGCGACCCTCGCCAACCTCCCCGAGGAAGCGTTCGAGCGCTTCGATATCGATCGGGGTCTCCTGCTCGGCTCGCTCGCCCTCGTCGTATTCATCGCGCTCTTCCTGTACCTGAAGTTCCAGTTCTTCTTCCTGGTCGTGCTGCTGGCGGTCGCCGCGAACATGCCCGGCGAGGTGGCCGAGAGCCTGGGCATCTCGACACTGCCCCTGCTCATCGCCATGGCCACTATGGTGGGCTTTTCACTCATCAACTACGTGGTGGACCTGCTTCCGACCGGCCTCGAGAAAAAGCCGAAGGAGCAGAGCGCCGAAGGCATCAAGGTGCTGTTCTACGCCATCGAGAAGGGCAACCTCATCTACGCGCAGAAGGTCCTCTCCCAGAACTTCGACCCCAACCTCGTCGCCGAGAACGGCTATACGCCGCTCATGTACGCCGCGGCGCGCGGCGATTCGAAGATGGTGGAGCTCTTGCTCCGGAACGGCGCGGACGTCAACATGGTCAGCAACGAAGGCGACACGGCGATCGAGCTCGCCCTGCGGATCGGCTCGCAGGAGTGCGCCGACATCCTGAAGAAGGCGCGCGCCGACCAGCTGCTGCGCGAACAGGCCGCGCAGACCCCGCAGGCGAAGCAGGACTGAGGTCTTGCGGTAACAAAATGTCTCGGACCCTGAGCGGCGGGAACTTCGTCTCGCCTGCGCTGCCCAAGTTACCGAAATCATCGCAGGAGATTCCTATGTCAAAAAAGACATTCGCTGTAGTGCTGACCGTATGCGCGGCTGCGACGGTGCTCGGCTTTGCGGGCGGCAGGCTGACCACCATATCGAGCTCGCAGGCCCAGACAGCGCAAGTCCAGAGGCCCGCCACCGGCGCGCTTCCCGATTTCAGCGCCCTGGTCGAGCAAAACGGGCCCGCCGTCGTCAACATCAGCACCACCACCGCGCCGGTGCGCGTCCAGATGCAGGTACCCCAGATCCCCGGCGAGCCGGACGACCCGATCCAGGAATTTTTCCGCCGCTTCCAGATTCCCATGCCCCAGGGCGATGCGATTCGCAGAGGGGTCGGCTCGGGTTTCATCGTGAGCGCGGACGGCTACATCCTGACCAACGCGCACGTCGTCGACGACGCAAGCGAGGTCACGGTGAAGCTCACAGACAAGCGCGAATTCAAGGCGAAGGTGATCGGCGTTGACCGCCGCACCGACGTCGCGCTGGTCAAGATCGACGCGAGGGATCTCCCCATGGTCCGGATCGGGGACGCTTCGAAAGCCCGGGTCGGCGAATGGGTCGCCGCCATAGGCTCGCCTTTCGGCCTCGAGAACACCGTGACCGCGGGCATCATCTCGGCCAAGTCGCGCTCCCTGCCCGACGACACCTACGTGCCTTTCATCCAGACCGACGTCGCCATCAATCCGGGCAACTCCGGCGGACCTCTTTTCAACATGGCAGGCGAGGTGATCGGCATCAACTCGCAGATCTACAGCCGCACGGGCGGCTACATGGGATTGTCGTTCGCTGTCCCCATCGACGTCGCGATGAAGGTCAAGACCGATCTTCAGAAGTTCGGCAAGGTCAGCCGCGGGCGGCTGGGAGTCACCATCCAGGGCGTGACCCAGGAGCTGGCCGATTCCTTCGGACTGAAGAAGGCGCAGGGCGCCCTGGTCGCCGCAGTCGAGCCGAAGAGCCCCGCGGCCAAGGCCGGGGTCAAGACCGGCGACATCATCCTCGCGGTGGACGGACGCGCGATCGAGAATTCGATCGACCTGCCCCGCGTCATCGGCGAGTCCCGCCCGGGCACCGCGGTGACTCTCAAGATCTGGCGCCAGGGCGAAACGCAGGAGCTGCGCGCCTCGCTGGCCGAAGCCCCGGCGGAGAAGGTGGCAAAGGCGGATAGCGAACCCGGAACGAAGTCGGGCAAGCTCGGTCTCGCGGTGCGGCCGCTCACCGAGGAAGAGCGCAAGCAGATCGAAGCCGAAGGCGGGCTGCTCGTGGAGCAATCCGAGGGCCCCGCGGCTCGGGCGGGCGTCCAGGCGGGCGACGTCATTCTCGCCTTCAACAACCAACCGGTGAAAAGCGTGGACCAGCTGCGCCGCCTGGTGGACCGTTCGCGCGGCAGCGTCGCCCTCCTGATACAGCGCGAAGGCAACAAGATCTACGTGCCGATCCGGCTCGGCTGATCGGAACGGACCCGAAGAAAAACCGCGCCTCGGGGCGCGGTTTTTTTGAAACCGCGCCCTTCGGGCTGCGGTTTTTTTTCGCCTTCGAAGAGCGCCGCGGCTGCTAGAATCGGCCGGACTCCGAGGAGGACGCCATGGCCGCACCCCGATCTCTCCAGTTCGACACGCTCAGCCTGCACGCCGGACAGAGGCCCGATCCGGTCACCGGCGCGCGCGCGGTTCCGATCTATTTCACCACGTCCTTCGTGTTCCGCGACGCGGACCACGCCGCGGCGCTCTTCAACATGGAGCGCGGCGGGCACGTCTACTCGCGCATCTCCAACCCCACCAACGCGGTGCTCGAGGAGCGGGTGGCGGCCCTGGAAGGCGGCGTCGGAGCGATCGCGACCGCGAGCGGCCAGGCCGCGCTGCACTTGGCGATCGCCACGATCGCGGCGGCGGGCTCGCACATCGTCGCATCGCGCGCGCTCTACGGCGGCTCGCACAATCTGCTCTCCTATACGCTGCCGCGCTTCGGCATCCAGACCACCTTCGTCGACCCGCGCGATCTCGCCGCCTGGAAAAAGGCGATCCGGCCGGAGACGAAGCTTCTTTTCGGCGAAACGCTCGGCAACCCGGGACTGGACGTGCTCGACATTCCTGCGGTCGCCGCGATCGCGCATGAAGAGAAATTGCCGCTCCTCGTCGATGCGACCTTCACGACCCCGTATCTGCTCAAACCCTTCGACTACGGCGCCGACCTCGTCTACCACTCGGCCACCAAGTTCCTCGGCGGCCACGGCGTGGCGATCGGCGGAGTGCTCGTGGACGGGGGCACGTTCGACTGGGAAGCCTCGGGAAAATTTCCGGAGCTCGCCGAGCCCTACGCGGGCTTCCACGGCATGGATTTCCAGGAGGAATCCAGCGTCGCGGCCTTCCTCCTGCGCGCGCGACGCGAAGGCCTGCGGGACTTCGGCGCCTGCATGAGCCCGGCGAGCGCGTTCCAGATCCTTCAGGGCATCGAGACGCTACCGCTCCGGATGGAGCGGCACGTGGAGAACACGCGCACGCTGATCGACTTCCTCGGGAAGCAGGCAGCGGTCGAATCGATCGCCTATCCCGAGCTGCCTTCGCATCCGGACCACGCTCTCGCGAAGCGGCTTCTCCCGCGCGGCTGCGGCGCCGTGTTCAGCTTCAACCTGAAAGGCGACCGGGCCGCCGGCCGGCGCTTCATCGAGGCGCTGAGAGTCTTCTCGCACCTCGCCAACGTCGGCGATGCGAAGTCGCTGGTGATCCACCCGGCGAGCA
The DNA here is from genome assembly GCA_005881575.1 of Betaproteobacteria bacterium. Taxonomy (GTDB): domain Bacteria; phylum Pseudomonadota; class Gammaproteobacteria; order Burkholderiales; family SG8-39; genus VBDM01. The sequence continues at coordinate 3,728 of VBCA01000062.1, read as the reverse complement.
CCACGCACTTTCGCATGAGCGACGCGGCGCTCGCCGAAGCGGGAATCGGCCCGGGCACGATCCGCCTGTCGATCGGGCTCGAGGATCCCGAGGATCTCATCGACGATCTCGCGCGAGCCTTGAGCGCCGCCAAGGCCTGAAGATGGAGCTCCGGGTCGCGGGCAATTGCGCCTACGCCTACACCGGCGGGAAGAGCTTCGACCCGAAACTGCGCGCGGTCCTCTTCATCCACGGCGGCGAACAGGACCATTGCGTCTGGGTGCTGCAGTCGCGTTATCTCGCGCACCACGGCTACGCCGTGCTCGCGGTCGATCTGCCGGGGCACGGCCGGAGCGAAGGCCCGCCGCTCGCGCGCATCGAGGACATGGCCGAGTGGATCACGGCTGTGCTCGATGCGGCAGGAGTGAAGGCCGCGGCGCTCGTCGGCCACAGCATGGGCTCGCTCGCCGTACTGGAATGCGCGGCGCGCTTTTCCGAACGCGTCTCACGCATCGCCCTGCTCGCCACCGCGTTCCCGATGCGCGTCTCGCCCGATCTCCTCGAGGCGACGAAAAGCAAAGAGTCCGACGCGCACGGCATGATCAACGCCTGGTCTCACTCCGCCTGCGCGCACTACCCGAGCAATCCGGGGCCGGGGTTCTGGGTGATCGGCGGGAACCTGCGGCTGATGCAGCGGCAGAAGCCGGGGGTGCTGCACGCCGACTTCGCCGCCTGCGACGGATACAAGGCGGGATTCGAGCGCGCCGCGCAGGTGAAATGCCCCGCGCTGTTCCTGCTCGGCGCGCGCGATGCGATGACCCCGGCGCGCGCGGGACGGGACCTCGCGAGGGCGGTTCCGAATTCGACCGTGGTGACGCTGGCCTCCGCCGGCCACAACCTCATGGGCGAAAAGCCGGACGAAGTCCTCGATACGCTGGTCGAATTTCTCCGCGCCTAGGCTGCGGTACACTTCGCGCATGACTGCGCGATGCATGGTTCTCGCTTCTCTGCTGATCGTTCCGATTGCGGCCTTCGCGCAGAACGCTGTGCCGGACTACGCGTGGATAGGCGCCGGCGTGCGCACGCGGCCCGCGTACGACGGCTCGGCCGCACAGCGAATCGATTTGATTCCGACGGTGAGATATTACGCAAAGCCCTGGTTCGCGCGCACCACCCAGGGGATCCTCGAGGGCGGCGTCAGGACGGCACTCGCGCGAGACCTCATTATCGGAGCGCAGCTCGCCTACGAAGGAGGGCGCCTCGCGAGCGAATCGGATTTCTTGAGGAGCAACAACGTCCCGGACATCAAGCCCGGCGCTTCGGTCGGACTGCACGTCGAATGGGACCAGAAGCTCGGCCCGGTGCCGGTCACGCTGCTCGCGCGCGGGCGCCACTTCATCGACAGCGATCGCGGCGCGCAGGCCGATCTGCGTCTCACCGCGATCGTTTTCGGCGGTGGCGCCGTCGCCGCCGCCGTATTCATCCAGGGAACCTGGGCCAATTCGAAATCGAGCCAGTCGTTCTACGGAATTACACCCGCACAATCCACCAACCTGTCCCCATATGCCGCGGGGAGCGGCCCATTGTTTGCGACTGGCGGCTTGCTCTGGGGCGTCGATCTCAGCCGGGAATGGATCGTCGTCGGCAACCTGGAGGCGCGGCGCCTGCACGGCGACGCCGCGCGCAGCCCGCTCGCGGAGCGCACCTCGAACCACTACGCGAGCGCGAGCCTCGCGTACCGGTTCTGACGCGGGCGACATGGTCGACGAGCTGGCGCACGCGCTATTCCCCCAGGGCTCGTTCCTGGGCCCTTTCCTGAACGCAACGGCGATCTATGGAATCCGCTACGTGCTGCTCGCCGGCATCGCGTTCTTCGCCGGGTACGCGATGCGCCGCGAGGGCAAGCTCCAGAGCGCGATGCCCCGCGGCGCGCAAATCCGGCGCGAGATCGGCTACTCCGCAATGACCGTTCTCGTCTTCGGCCTCGTCATCGGGGCAATCTCGGGCTACGGAATCGCGCCCTACACGCTCGTCTATTTGGACGTCGCCCGGTACGGCTGGGCGTATTTCTGGCTCAGCATCGCGCTCGTGATCCTCGCACACGATGCCTACTTCTACTGGACGCACCGGCTGATGCACACGCCGGCGCTGTTCCGGATATTTCACGGCGTGCACCATCTCTCGAGAAATCCCACGCCCTGGACCGCGTACGCGTTTCACCCCCTCGAATCGGTGGTCCAGGCGCTCGGCCTGGTGGTGATCATCTTCATCATCCCTTTGCATCCGACGGCGCTCTTGATCTTCCACACGATCTCGACTGCGATCAACGTATATGGACATCTGGGCTACGAGCTCTATCCGAGAGGATGGCCGCACCACCCGCTGGGGCGCTGGATCAATACTTCGGTGGCGCACAATGCCCATCACGACAAGGCGCGCTACAACTACGGCTTTTATTTCCTGTTCTGGGATCGCTGGATGGGAACGCTCGATCCGTCCTACGAAGCGAAGTACCGCGAAAAGGTTCGCGGCGTAGCTGCTTGGACACGCATTTGAAGGAGCCGCTCAACTTATGTAGACTTATTGTCTCAGAGCCGAGCTGAAGAAGCGGACGCCTTCTCCTCGGCCTAAATACAGGGTCCGCAGGGAGACTTCCATGCTTCGCAAATTCAAGGCGGAAAAAGGGTCTACTACATATCGGCAGGTCGCGGCGCTGCTCTTCGCTTTTCTTTGGGGATGCGGCGGAGGGGGCGGTGGTGGCGGTGGGCCCGCCGGATTGACGCCACCCCCCAGCACTCCGGTTGCCGTCACCGCAGCCAACGCGCTGCAAGTCAGCGCGACAGCGCTCAAACCCGCGGTGGGCGGCGGCGCAGCGCTGGGTACAGTCTCCGGGTTGGACACGACCGCGGCACCGCAAACGCGCGCCGTAACGCGCGCGCTCCTTGCCGTCGCGCGCGACTCGAAGACACAACTCTCCGCTTCGCAGAGCGTCGTGGGCGCGGCCCAGACCCAATGTCACTTTGGTGGCTTTAAAACGGCGGACTTCAGCGCGGACGGCACCTCCGGGACGATCACTTTCAACGCGTGCTCCGACGTCGCCGGTGAGACGATCAGCGGCTCGATTTCGGCGACGGGCCTCGTCGGCGCGCCGGGCGGAAGCCATTTCTCCGGGAACTTCAGGTTCGATATCACGTTTACTGAAACCGGATTCGCGCCGCTGCGGATCGTCGGCGACTTCTCGATCGTCGAGAACTGCAATACCTCGAACGATTGCACGCACAGCTTTACGGGAACCAGCCTCGGCTCCCAACAGGGCAACGAAACCTGGTTCATCACCAACTTCACGATCAACGAATCGCTCGTCAACAGCACCCAGAACCTCACGGTCACGTTCAACTACACGGTATCGAGCACCGCCCTCAACGGCTCGGTGACCGTGATCACGAGCGCGAACACGCCGTTTGAGGGTCTGGCGAGTGCCCGGCATCCATCCACCGGGGTCGCCGTGGCCACCGGCAAGAACAACAGCAAAGTCAGGGTGACGGTGCTCGGTAACGATCCGACCGCGCCTGATCAGGTCAAGATCGAGGTCGATGCGGATGGCGACGGTGCGTACGAGAGTTCTACCCTCTACCCGTGGAGCACGCTCGACGCCCTGTAAGGGCCGGTCGCTAAAGACTCACAGCAGTCCTGGGAGGGCGCGGGTCAAACCCGCGCCCTCTTTTCAATCCCGCAGCTCGAGCAGCACC
>VBCA01000061.1 GCA_005881575.1 Betaproteobacteria bacterium | reverse complement strand
GTAAGGGTGTAGGCCGTAACATTGCCCACGCTGATCCCTTGGCCGAGGGATTGGAGATACGTTCCCGGAGCGGTGCCGAAATAAACGCGGTACCCAGCGAGAGTTGGAGTTGTTACGGCATCCCACGCCAGAGAGGCGCTATTGGAAGGTGGCGGAGGTGGAGTCGTAACGCTCACACTCGTCGAATTGGGTGAGATGTTGCCGGCCGCATCGCGAGCCGCCACGGTGTAGCTGTAGGTTGTTGCAGCAGACAAGCCCGTATCGGCAAAACTCGTCGTGGCGGGCGTGGCAACCTGCACACCATTGCGGCGCACGATATAGCCGGTCACTCTGACGTTGTCAGTTGAAGCGCTCCATGACAGGTTGGCTCCGCTCGAGCCCGCTACCGCGGCCGTGAGGCCGATGGGCGTGGTGGGAGGCGTCGTGTCAGCGATCGTGATGCTCACGCTTGCCGAATTGGGTGAGATGTTGCCGGCCGCATCGCGAGCCGCCACGGTGTAGCTGTAGGTCGTTGCAGCAGACAAGCCCGTGTCCGCAAAACTCGTCGTGACGGGCGTGGCAACCTGCACACCATTGCGGCGCACGATATAGCCGGTCACCCCGACGTTGTCGGTAGAAGCGCTCCATGACAGGTTGGCTCCGCTCGAGCCCGCTACCGCGGCCGTGAGGCCGATGGGCGTAGTGGGAGGCGTCGTGTCAGCGATCGTGATGCTCACGCTCGTCGAATTGGGTGAGATGTTGCCGGCCGCATCGCGAGCCGCCACGGTGTAGCTGTAGGTTGTTGCAGCAGACAAGCCCGTGTCGGCAAAACTCGTCGTGACGGGCGTGGCAACCTGCACGCCATTGCGGCGCACGATATAGCCGGTCACCCCGACGTTGTCGGTAGAAGCACTCCATGACAGGTTGGCTCCGCTCGAGCCTGCTACTGCGGCCGTGAGGCCGATGGGCGTAGTGGGGGGCGTCGTGTCAGCTACGCTCACGCTCGCGGTCGTGACGCTCACGCTCGTTGAATTGGGTGAGATGTTGCCGGCCGCATCGCGAGCCGCGACGGTGTAGGTGTAGGTCGTTGCGGCGGACAAGCCCGTGTCGGCAAAACTCGTCGTGGTGGGCGTCGCAACCTGGACGCCATTGCGGAGCAAGAAATACGCGGTCACTCCGACGTTGTCGGTAGAAGCGCTCCATGAAAGGTTGGCTGTGGTCGGACCCGCCGCCATACCCGTCAGACCGGTGGGTGTAGAGGGTGGTGCAGTGTCGACCGGGGGTGTAGTCCCCGCTCCGTTGCTGGTGCTAGTCTCGGCTTGACCTACGCCACCGCAACCCGTGAGCACTACGGTGGCTGCCACGGTGGCTGCGGCGATGAGCAACAAAGCTTTCATACGCGACATGGGAATCCTCATTACTTAGTCGGGAACTCACTACGGAACTCACTACCTTGGCCGGCACAGCGAACCTTTTGCCGGTACGGAAAATCAACGATGCTGATGGTATGTCGCTGGCATACGACAACGGTATGTAATAAGTCCTCGACGCACACGACATTCCCGTCGGCATTCGCACCTGTGTGTCAAAAGTCTCCGATCGCCGGTGGTGTCTTCGAAAAACCCTAGGTACTCTAGGGTTTGCCCTGAGGGGGTTGCCCCCGAGCATCGGAGTTAAAAATCAGCGGGAACAGTTCGTTCTCGTAGCGCTGTAGCTACGATCTGGTTCGAACGAAAATGGGCCCGCGAACCAGCGCATCGCAGAAAAACGAGAAAAATTCGCGCGGGACGTTACGTGTTTCTGGAATCCGGATTCCGACTTTCGTACGGGAAGCGCGCGACGCCTGCGGATGTGAACTGACCGGCACGCAGTAAGTCAGCGCGTTTATGCAGTGCAGTGGAAGGGGCAAAGGGACCGGGGTACCGGACGGCTCGCATCACGCGATCAAGTTTCGAGGACCGATTCGTCGCGTGATTGTGAGGGAGCGTCTTCGTGGCCAGCGCTCGTGCCACTCCCCACGCAACTCAGTGAATCCCCTTTTTCGTTAGCTCCTGTCAAACCGGCCGCCGCGGCCCTGAGTCCGGCAAGCGGAGAGGGTAGTGCGGTGGCACACACGCCGCAGATCTAGGCTTGCGCGCGATTGATTGCGACGCAATGTGTCGGCGCGCGGCGACTGCCGGATCGACGCACGGACAAATGAAGCCGCGCGCTGAAGCGCTAAGGAATTACTTCGGCACCCAGGAATGGCTGCTCGTGAAGACGTGAATCCAAACGGACGGTCACTCGCTGCGTTGTATGGACCTTCGGAAGACGCCAGTTACGGGTATACCCGCGTGCCTGGCGGTTCCGTCCAAAAGTTTTCAACGATCAGCAAAAGCGCGATAATTCACGCGCAGTCACGCTGACCTGGTCGAACAAGGACCTGCGCGCCTTGTATGTTCCCCAGAAATGTCGTCCCCAAAACAAATCTCGGGCGCGTGCTCGCGAAAGAGGTGGTTTCGCCGATCAACGTGCCATCGCACGACAACTCGGCGATGGACGGCTACGCTGTTCGCAACGACGACCTCGGCGCAGGCGAGCGGTGACGCTCACCGAAATCGGCACCTCGGCGTGGTGCGCGGCGTTGAACCCCGTCGAGGTCGGCTTCGACGACGAGCTGGAAGCTCTCCAATATCAACACCCGGGAAGACCTGCACGCCTGGAAAGACGCACCGCCCGCTTGACTCGCTTCGGCCGTCAAGAAAACCGTCACGCAACCCGAGTCAGGGGATATCCTTGAAAACTTCGTTTGAATAAGAGCTTTCGTTGCCCAAGATATCAAAGTCCGTCACCGCGAAGTAGTACCGGGTTCCGCTGGCGAGCCCGATCATGGTGTAGGTCGTAACATTTCCCACGCTGATCCCTTGTCCAAGGGGCTGGAGATACGTCCCCGGGGCGGTGCCGAAATAAACGCGGTACCCACTGAGATTTGGGCCTGTTACGGCGTCCCATGCCAAGTCGGCGCTGTTGGACGGGGGCGCAGATAGCGTCGCGACGTTCACACTTGCCGAGTTGGGTGAAGTGTTGCCGGCCGCATCGCGAGCCGCCACGGTGTAGCTGTAGGTTGTCGCAGCGGACAAACCGGTATCCGCATAACTCCTCGAGCCGGGCGTCGCTATCTGGACCCCATTGCGGCGGACGATATAGCCGGTCACTCCGACGTTGTCGGTCGAAGCGCTCCATGACAGGTTGGCGCCGCTCGAGCCCGCTGCTGCTGCTGTGAGTCCGGTGGGCACAGAGGGCGGCGTCGTGTCAGCGATCGTGATGCTCACACTCGTCGAATTGGGTGAGATGTTGCCGGCCGCATCGCGAGCCGCCACGGTGTAGCTGTAGGTTCCAATGGACAAACCCGTATCCGCATAACTCGTCGAGACGGGCGTCGCTACCTGGGCCCCATTGCGGCGGACGATATAGCCGGTCACTCCGACGTTATCGGTCGAAGCGCTCCATGACAGGTTGGCGCCGCTCGAGCCCGCTGCTGCTGTGAGTCCGGTGGGCGTAGTGGGCGGCGTTGTGTCAGCTGCGCCCGCGGTAGTGACGCTCACGCTGGTCGAATCGGATGAGATGTTGCCGGCCGCGTCGCTCGCCGCCACGGTGTAGCTGTAGGTCGTTGCAGCGGACAAGCCCGCATCCGCGTAACTCGTCGAGACGGGCGTCCCGACCTGGACGCCGTTGCGGCGGACGATATAGCCGGTCACTCCGACGTCGTCGGTCGAAGCGCTCCATGACATGTTGGCTCCGCTCGAACCGGCCGCCGCGGCCGTGAGACCGGTGGGCGCAGAGGGCGCCGTCGTATCAGCTGCGCTCGCGGTGGTGACGCTCACGCTGGTCGAATAGGGTGAGATGTTGCCGGCCGCGTCGCGAGCCGCGACGGTGTAGCTGTAGGTCGTTGCAGCGGACAAGCCTGTATCCGCATAACTCGTCGAGACGGGCGTCGCGACCCTGACCCCATCGCGACGGACGATATAACGGGTCACCTTGACGTTGTCGGTTGAAGGGGCCCAGGAGAGATTGATCTGTGAAGAAGAGACCGCGGACACAAGAATTTCCGTCGGGGTCGAGGGGGCGGTGGTGTCGGGCGGCAACATCGTAACCGAGACCGGTGGATCGGTCCATGGCGAGTGGTTGGGCACCGCATCGAAGGCGCTCACGCGGTAGTTGTGCGTCGTGCCCGGGACAAGGCTGCCCGGGACAAGGCCGGAGTGGGTGAACGAGGTAGTTGTCGTCGTCGCAATAACGCTTCCGGTGTCTGCGTTATAAACGAGATAGCCGGTCACGCCCACGTTGTCGGTCGAAGGGTTCCAGGTGAGCCTGATCTGTGTCGGCGAGATAGCAACAGCTACCAAGCCGGTCGGGACTGTTGGCGGTGTCGTATCGGCAGCAGGCGCAACCACGCACCCTATGGGGGTTGTTGAAACCGAGGACCAGGAGCCCTTAAGTAGCAGGGTTGCATCATCAGTCCACTTCCACCAGCCGCCTGCCAGGTCGCCACGGGCGTTGACTGAGCGACCCGAGTAGCAAAGTACCGCAGCAGAACCGTCCACGACTCCGTTACGTGCCTTCGTCGGGAAGCCCCTCGCATCAGGTGGACCCAGAGTCCATACCGCCCCTACACTGTCGACGATTGAATCTACACCAGCTTGGGTGAGCATCTTTCCACTTGGAGATTCGGCGCACTCTATGGGGGTTGTTGAAACCGAGGACCAGGAGCCCTTAAGTAGCAGGGTTGCATCATCAGTCCACTTCCACCAGCCGCCTGCCAGGTCGCCACGGGCGTTGACTGAGCGACCCGAGTAGCAAAGTACCGCAGCAGAACCGTCCACGACTCCGTTACGTGCCTTCGTCGGGAAGCCACTCGCATCAGGTGGGCCCAGAGTCCATACCGCCCCTACACTGTCGACGATTGAATCTACACCAGCTTGGGTGAGCATCTTTCCACTTGGAGATTCTAAGGAAATGCCGACATCGACGAATATCTCGTTCGAGTAGACGCTCTCTTCTAGCGTGTTCTGCGCCGTGACCGCGAAGAAGTAGCGCGCCGGAGAAGCGAGCCCGGTAACGGTATATGTCGTCGTCGTAGTCGAAAGTCCTGCTCCACGTGCCTGGAGGTAGACGCCCGAAGCCGTACCCCAATAAACGCGATACCCCGTCGCGCCCACGTTGTCGGTCGAAGGGTTCCACGAGATTCCGATCTGGTTTGCGGATACCGCGGTACCAACAAGGCCGGTGGGGACAGTGGGCGGGATAGTGTCGACTCCGCCGATGGCGGTTTGGGCCGCAAGAGGCAAAGCCGCGCCCAGGAGAAGTACAAGTGCCGCGGCACGTATCGCGCGTATCGCAACAACGGAATGGCTCGAAAGTTTCATGACGACCTCGGTGTAGCGGATTCGCTATAATCGGTAGGGTCATCATGACAAATGCATAGATCTCTTTCGCGGCCAGAGTGCACATAGCTCGCTAATCTGACTTCGAAAAACCTTAGGTACTCTTAGGGGTTGCCCGGGGCATCGGAGTTAAAAATCAGCGGGAACAGTTCGTTCTTGTAGCGCTGTAACTACGATCCGGTTCGAAAGATCCAAGGATCAGCCAACTACTCGCGTCGCAGAAAATGAGAACAATTCACGCGAGGCGGCACGTTTGTTTCTGGATTCCGACTTTCGTACGGGAAGGCGACGCCTGCGGAATGTGAAGAGGCCGGCCCGCAATGAGTCAGCGCGCTTAAGCAGGACGGCTCGCGTCACGCGATCAAGCTTCGAGGACTGGTCCGTCGCGTGATTGTGAGGAGTGTCGTCGTGGCCTGCGTTCGTGCCACCTCCCTCGCGGCTCAGTGAATCCCCTTTTCGATCAGCTGACTTGCGAAGCGCGTCCGGATCGTTTCGATTCGCGCCCGATTCACGCCGAAGTCCTTAATCTGCCAAAGCGCGATAATCCGCGCGTGGCAACTTTAAAAGAAGTCATCTCCTGCACCAGCGACTACGACCCGGACGCGCTGCCGGTCGCAAAGGCGAACGAAGTCATCCGCTCCTTCGTCCATCCGGTGTCCGGCGTCGAGAAGCTTCGCGTGCGCGCGGCGCTCGGGCGCGTGCTCGCGAAAGATGTGGTTTCGCCGATCAACGTGCCATCGCACGACAACTCGGCGATGGACGGCTATGCCGTTCGCAACGACGACCTCGGCGCAAGCGAGCCGGTGACGCTCACCGAGATCGGCACGGCCTACGCCGGCAGGGAATTCATGGGCGAAGTCAGGCGCGGCGAGTGCGTGCGCGTCATGACCGGCGCCGTGATGCCGAAGAACACCGACACCGTCATCATCCAGGAAGCCGTCAATGTGGAGGGCAAGCGGGTCACCATTCCCGCAAGGCAGGAACGCGGACAGAACCGCAGGCTCGCGGGCGAAGACCTGCAGAAAGGTAAGGCCGCGCTCACGGCGGGCCGGATGCTGCGCCCAGCCGATATCGGACTGATCGCTTCCCTTGGCATCGGCGAGGTTAGCGTGCGGCGAAAATTGAAAGTGGCGTTCTTCTCCACCGGCGACGAGTTGGTGTCGGTCGGAAAGAAGCTGAGGGCAGGCAATGTGTACGACTCTAACCGCTACACGCTCTGGGGCATGCTCACGCGCCTTGGGTGCGAGTCGACCGACCTCGGTGTGGTACGCGACGATCCGAAAGAGCTCGAAGCCGCGTTCCGCAAAGCCGCGGCCGTTGCCGATGCGGTGGTGACCTCGGGCGGCGTGTCGGTCGGCGAAGCGGACTTGACTCGGCAGATGATGGCGAAGCTCGGCGAAGTCGTTTTCTGGAAAATCGCAATGCGCCCTGGGCGCCCGATGGCTTTCGGCCGCATCCGCGCTCGCGGAAGATCGGCGTATCTCTTCGGCCTGCCCGGTAATCCGGTCGCCGTCATGGTGACTTTCTACCACTTCGTGCGCGGCGCGCTGCTGACCATGATGGGCCGCACCGACCCCGACCTGCCTCTCCTGCGCGCAAAATCGGAGACAGCGATGCGCAAGAAACCCGGCCGCACCGAATACCAGCGCGGAATACTGGAGTTGAAAAACGGCGAATGGGGCGTGCGCCTCACCGGCGCGCAGGGCTCGGGGATCCTGCGTTCGATGTCCGAAGCGAACTGCTTCGTCGTTCTCGGACACGATCAGGGCGCGATCAATGCCGGGGACTACGTGGAGGTGATGGTGATGGACGGGTTGGTCTGAGTCTCCGGTGATTCTCCAGGCGACCATCACCTGTCCGTTCTGCGGGCACCGGACGACCGAAGCGATGCCCACCGACGCGTGCCTGCACTGCTACGCGTGCACTGCGTGCCACGGAATGCTCAGACCCAAGCTCGGCGATTGTTGTGTATTCTGTTCGTACGGCTCGGCGAAATGCCCGCCGCGGCAGCAGCAAACCGGGGACGGTGACGAATAACGGGCATTCCGAGTTGCGGCCCGAAGCTCGAGGAGGACCGACCATGGACGCGCATGACGAGCCAAGGCTGCTGTTTCCCCGGCTCAAGCCGTTTTACGATTGGGCAGCGCCGCTCACATGGCCGCTGATCCGCTTGACAGTGGGATTGATGATCATCCCGCACGGCTGGCCCAAGTTGATGGCAGGCGTCACGGCGACGGCCCAATTCGCGTTGGCCAAGCGCGGCATCGCGCCGGCCGAGCCCCTGGCTGTCGTTCTCATCATCCTAGAAACCGTCGGCGGGCTGTGCGTCGCCCTAGGCCTCTTCACGCGCTTTTTCGCCGCCGCCATCACCATCGAAATGGCGGTGATCGCGTACCACCATCTACCCAAGTTCGGATGGACCGGTCCCGGCTACGAATACCCCCTGATGTGGGGCCTGATCATGTTCGCCATAGCGCTGCGCGGCGGCGGCCCCTGGTCGCTGGACCGCAAGATCGGCTGGCAGCTCTAGTTCTAGTGATAGAAACGGATCGGGTTGGGTTTTCCGGAGGAAGGGGTTCCATGACAACCATCGCGAATACCGCGGTAGCCCTGGTCGCCATCCTGCATTTCGGGTTCCTCGTCCTCGAGATGTTCCTGTGGACCAACCCCCTGGGTCTTCGCACTTTCGGCACGACGCCCGATTTCGCCCGAGCCTCGAAGGCGCTCGCCGCGAATCAGGGCCTGTACAACGGCTTCGTCGCGACCGGGCTCGGATGGGGTCTCGTTCTCGGCGAAGCGGGAACCTCGATCAAGATTTTCTTCCTCTGCTGCGTGGTCGTCGCCGGCGTATTCGGCGGATTTACCGCAAGCCGCAAGATCCTCTGGGTCCAAGCGCTACCCGGCGCGGTGGCGCCCGCCCTCGTACTGCTGGCGTGAGCGGGGGTTATCAGTCCAGCGCGGCGATCTTGGCGAGAAGATCTTTCGCATCGACGGGCTTGACGATGTAGTCCTTGGCGCCCTGGCGGATGCCCCAGACCCGGTCCGTTTCCAGTTTCTTGCTGGTGCACACGATCACGGGGATGTGCTTGGTGGCTTCGTCGCGCGTGATGGCGCGCGTCGCCTTGAACCCGTCGGTACCGGGCATGATGATGTCCATCAGGATCAGATCCGGCTGCTCGGTCTTCGACTTGGCGATACCCTCGTCGCCGCTCTGCGCAGTCACGCATTGATAGCCCTGCTTGCTCAGCACTTCCAGCAGGAACTGGCGGTCGGTGGCTGAATCATCGACGATCAAGATCTTCTTGATTGGCATGACAAACTCTCCCATGAACTGGACGGGCGTTGGGGCCCGCGGCGCGATTCGATGCGCCGCGACACCCTGCTAGTATAAGTCGTTTTGCCGACCACACCGTAGCAGGGGGAAGGACTTTTTTTCGACGAGAGGAAAAATGAAAGCACTTCGCAGCGCAATTTGGCTCGCCTTGGTAGCGTCGCTCGCGCTTCGCGCTCTCGCACAAGGCGTGTCGACGCCCGCGCAGCACCAGTTGCGCGAGATCTACAAGGAGCTGGTCGAGATCAACACCAGCGACTCCGCCGGGAGCTGCACGGCTGCGGCCGAGGCGATGGCTGCCCGTCTGAGAGCGGGCGGACTGGCGGCGCAGGATGTGCAGGTCATCGTGCCCCCCGGCGGACCGAAGAAGGGAAATCTCGTCGCCCGCTACCGGGGTACCGGCGCGAAAAAACCCGTCATGCTGCTCGGTCACCTCGACGTGGTGGAGGCGAAACGCGAGGATTGGCAGCGCGATCCGTTCAAGCTCGTCGAGGAGAACGGCTACTTCTACGCGCGCGGCGCGGCGGACGACAAGGCGATGGTCGCGGTGTTCATCGCCAACCTCATCCGCTACCGGCAGGAAGGCTACCGTCCGGGCCGCGACGTGATTCTCGTTGCGACCTGCGACGAGGAAATCGTCCCGTCGAATTTCAGCGGTATCGTCTACCTGCTCAAGAACCACCGCGATCTCGTCGACGCCGAGTTCGCGTTGAACGAAGGCGGGAACGGCCTGCTCGACAAGAACGGCCACTACTTGAGCATGACCATCCAGGCGGGCGAGAAAGTGTTCCAGACTTACCAGCTGGAAGTAACCAATCCCGGCGGGCATAGCTCGCTGCCGGTGAAGGACAACGCGATCTATCACCTCGCAGGTGGGCTCGCGCGCCTGGCCGCCCACGACTTCCCGTTCAGGCTCTCCGACACCACGCGCGCCTATTTCGAGCAGATGTCGCGCATCGAGACCGGGCAGACGGCGGCCGATATGAAGGCGATCCTGCGCGACCCGCCCGATCCCGAGGCGATCGCGCGGCTGTCCATGACCGCGCTGAACAACTCCACCTTCCGCACCACCTGCGTCGCCACGATGCTCGAAGCAGGGCATGCGACCAACGCCCTGCCCCAGCGCGCGCGCGCCACGGTGAACTGCCGCATCCTGCCCGGAGAACCGGTCGCGGATGTGCAGAAGACCCTGGCGCGCGTCATGGCGAACGACAAGATCAAGATCACACCGACGCACGAGCCGACGCTCTCGCCCCCGCCGCCCCTCACGCGCGAGATCGTCGGGCCGGTCGAAGCGGTCAGTTCGCAGATGTGGCCTGGGGTGCCGGTGGTACCCACGCTGCTCGCGGGAGCGACCGACGGCCGCTTTACCATCAACGCCGGCATCCCGACCTACGGGGTGAACGGCATGTTCCGCGACTCCGACGGCGGGGGCGTGCATGGTCTCAACGAGCGCATCCGCGTGCGCTCGCTCTACGAAGGCCACGAGTTCCTTTACAGGCTGGTGAAGCTGTACGCGGGGGGAAGCTAGACGGTCGCTCGCAGGTTTCGACCTTTCGATTCATGACAAGGCGCTTGAGGATTTTCACCCAAGCGATTGTTCCATTGAGAATCGGGGGACCGAAACGAGAGTCTAGGAGTTTTCAGCCCTTTGTCAGGTGCAGGTTCCGGATTGAGTGCAGACTCTGCAGCAGGCGTTACGTGCGGATTCGTCCGTCCCGAACGTCGATCATCTAGCGGTAGCGGAGGAAAGCCAAAAGTTTAAAGGTGCGTGGGTATGACCCAGCGCACGGGTTCGGAACACGCTCGCCGTATGGAGCGGGTTTCCTTTTTAGGCGCGCAATTTTTCCGAGCGCCTGCCGCGCACAGGGGCGGTCGAGCAGTCTTCCCGGCAGGTAACAAGCAAGCGCGAGGCGCGTCAAGCCGATGCTGGGTCGGCGCGCAGTCGCGAAAGAGCGTATCCACTAATAGGAGGCAGCACATGTCTGCAAGATTCACTTTCCGCAAATCAATCGCCGCAATGCTCGCGGCTCCCGCGCTAGTCGGAGCCGGGACAGCGTACGCCGCTTGCACCGGCCCGGGAGCGCCGACCAACACCGAGACCAAGTGCTTGACCGCGGTCCAGATCCCCGGCAACCCTCTGCGATCGTACGACATCAGCTGGGTCAACCCGCATCGCGCCGAGTACTATCTGGCCGATCGTTCGAACGCGGGCATCGATATCATCGACACCCAGCACCTCACCTTCAAAAGAAGGCTCGGCGGTTTCGTAGGCGTCGTGCTCAACAGCGCCGGCACTGCGGTGAACAACGATAAATCGGGCCCCGATGGCGTCGTGACGCACGGCAGGTGGCTCTACGCCGGCGACGGCGACAGCACGCTCAAGGTGTTCGATCTCGACGGCTCTGGCGCGCTTGCTCAACCGGCGCTCAAAACCGGCGGCTCGTTCCGAGTGGACGAAATGGCGCTGACGACGGACGGAGAATTGCTGCTTACCGTGAACAACGCCGACGATCCGCCCTTCGCGACCCTGTTCGCGGCAAACGGCGACCGGAACCACAGTTCTGTCCGCGAGCTCTCCCATATCACTATCAACGCCACTCTTTTCCCCGACACTCCGGGGATCGAGCAGCCGACCTGGGATCCAAAAACCAAGCGCTTCTACGTGTCGGTGCCGATCCTCGGGAAACCGGGAGGATGCGGTACGGCGACCTGCGACGGAGGATTGATGGTGATCGATCCGGAAACCGTCACACCGGGGAACTTCGTGCTCGGTGCCTTCAATCCGGCAACGAACAGCGGCGTCCTGCAACTCAGCAACTGCGGACCCAACGGCGCCACGGTCGGACCGCATGACAACCTGCTGCTGGGCTGCACCCCGGCCAACAATCCGACTAACGACAGCACGCTGGTCATCAACGCGACGACCCAGCATTTCTCCCACGTCAACGGCATCGTCGGCTCGGACGAAGTGTGGTTCAACAAGGGGGATGGTCGCTACTACACGGGCTCCAACAGGAATTGCAGAACAACGGCGCCCTGTCCGACCGCAGCGACCCAGGCGGCCGTGCTCGGCGTGATCGACGCGACGAGCGTCCTGATCGAGACCGTTCCGCAGTCCTCCGGTTCGCACTCGGTGGCAGCCGACTCCAAGCATAACCTCATCTTCGTCCCGCAATCTGCGCCTGTCCGGATAGTCGGCGCCGGCGGCGATACGACGACCGTGGGTGAGCAGATTTGCGGCAGCACCAACGGATGTATCGGCGTCTACGTCCACCGTGTCGACCATGACGGGGACGACCACGACCGCGACAGGGATGATCACGATCACGACCACTGAGCAGGATGTTGCGTTGTCCTGACTCGTAACGCGTAGTTGATGATGAAGGGCCGGCGGATCGCCGGCCCTTTTTTATTCATTCCGTGGAGCGATTCGCGCATCGCGAGAAGCACTAGCGCGACGCAACCGGTGTCAGCCCCGAACGCCATCGGTTCGCGATGCCGTATTACAATAGCGCGCAGCCGCGACGGGTTGTTCCGCGCTTCCGTAGGAGATTCCAAAAATGATTCGACTTGCAACGATGTCCTTCGCGGCACTGCTGCTGTCTTCCTGCGCGACTGCGCCGGACGTTCCCCCCGTGGCGCGTTCGGAGCTGGCGCCGACGGGGAAACTGCGCGTCGGAATCAACGTCCAGAATTTCCTGCTCGTCAACAAGGAGCGTACGGGCGGGGAGTACGGCGGGATCGCGGTGGATCTGGGCCGTGAGTTCGGCAGGCGGCTCGGCGTTCCGGTCGAGCTTGTTGCCTTCGACACCGCCGGAAAGCTGGCGGACGCGGTGAAATCCGGCGCCTGGGACGTGGCCTTCCTCGGCAACGAGCCCGCGCGCGCGAACGAGATCGCCTTCAGCGCAGCGTACCTGGAGATCGAAGCGGGCTACCTCGTCCCGGCGGGCTCGCCGATCCGCACCATCGAGGACGTCGATCGCGAAGGCGTGCGCGTCGCCGTCAACGCGAAGAGCGCCTACGACCTGTACCTCACCCGCAACCTGCAGCGCGCCAAACTCTTCCGCGCGCCGACCGTCGACGCTTCCTACGAGCTGTTTGTCAGCGACAAGCTCGATGCGCTCGCCGGGCTCAAGCCTCGACTCGTGATGGACGCGGAGAAGCTTCCCGGCTCGCGCGTGCTCGAAGGGCGCTTCTCGGCGGTGAAGCAATCGATCGGCACTCCGCAAGGACGCCCATCGGGCGCGAAGTACCTTCGCGAATTCACCGAAGACGCGAAAGCCTCCGGTTTCGTCGCCAAGGCGATAGAAAGACACGCGGTGCGCGGCGTTTCCGTCGCCCCGCCGGAGCCAACGTCGTCGTCCGGTCTTGATTCGACTCGCGGGCGGTCTGCTTACTGATCGATCGGATGCAGTGCTACGCAGGCCAGGACGCGCGTCACCAAGCGATGTGCGTCCCCGTCGCCACCGGCGACGATCGCAAGATCGATCAATAGGTGCATCGATCCTCGCAAAATTCCTTCGTCGCGCCGGAGCCCAGGCAATCGTTCAGGCACAGGGTATCGATGCCTCGAGGGGCCGATGGGGAAGTGCCCTGTTGCGCGGGCTCGGATCGGTTCGAAAAATACGAGCAGCCCGCAGCCGCCAAAGCGATAAGGATCACGCTTGCACGCACGATGTCTCCTTTTTCATCGCCAGAAATTTTCCCCTTGGCGTGACGACGTATTCGCCCGTGCGGCCGACTCCATCGCCGTCGGGTCGGCTTACCTTCTGCCCGTGCGGCCTCCACCAAAGGACTCCGGCACCCGAGTCACTCTGTTTACTAGGCCGTCGGCGCCGAAGTACACCACCAGGATTTCCGGCGCGAATCCCAGCGGCTTGAAGCGCCATTCCCAGGCTTCGCTTCCGTTCATCTGATACACATCGCCAGGCCGGCCAAGCAGGTTGCGCGTTTCCTCGCGGGTCGTTTTCCGCGGAACGAGGCGATGGATATTATCTTCGGTTAAGACCTGCCGCGCCGACCGGATCACGCCGTTTCCGTCGAACACGACGACGTAGGTCTCGATTCCCTCCGGCCCGGTCGCATATTCCCAGATCTCTTCGCTCGAAGAAAAACCGCACGTCGGTCGGCCTGCCGGATTTAGACCGCACCTCCGACATCGTCGAGACACCGGGCGTGAATCCGCCGTACGACACGCAGCCGGCAACCGCGACGCTCGCGGCGATGACACCCGCAAGGAAGATCTTTCGGCTCAGTCCCACCTGATCACGGCCTGTCAGGCTATATCGCACCGGACGATCGGTCTCCTCCTAGCCCTAGCGCGAGATCACCAGCTTGTACCTGTACAGGGGCATGCCGCGCGGGGACTGCGCTTGCTGGTCGGAGGGAGGCGGGACTTTTTCGACGAGATCCACTTTCCAGCCTTTTTCCATGATCTGCCCGCGCGTCAGCATCCCCAGATCCGCACTGCACTGGAACCGTTCGTCCTCGCTGGGGAACTCGTCGTGATAGATGGTCGTGGTGCACGCGGCCGCCCGCGGCCCAGCCACCGGTGCGGATGCTGGCGGTTGCGATTGCTTCAGGGCCTCGGGATTGTCGCGGATCCTCTTCCATTCCTCCCAGCTGTACTGCTTTCCGTCGACATAGACCGTATCCCCGACCCTGAAGATAAACGCCGCCAGGGCCGGCGCAGCAAAGAACGCGAGGGCGATCGGCAATGCGATGAACAAGCGCTTCAATTCGGATCTGCTTTCGAAATAAAAAAGCGGACGTCTTTCGACGCCC
>VBCA01000060.1 GCA_005881575.1 Betaproteobacteria bacterium | reverse complement strand
GGCCCGTGTTTGGAAAGGAGGTCGCGCTCGTCGTGGCGATCTGGGCGCCATCGCGGAAGACGCGGTAGCCGCTCACGCCCACGTTATCCGAGGAGGCCGTCCAGGAGAGATTGATCTGCGAGGACGAAACGGCAGTGGCCCTCAGTCCCGTGGGCACCGAGGGCGGCGTCGTGTCGGGCGGCGCCGGGGTGGTGGCGCTCGCGGAGCTGGACTGCGCCGAGAGATTGCCTGCGGCGTCAAAGGCGGCGACGGTGTAAGAGTACGTCGTGGAGGGCGACAGGCCCGTGTTTGGAAAGGAGGTCGCGCTCGTCGTGGCGATCTGGGCGCCATTGCGGAAGACGCGGTAGCCGCTCACGCCTACGTTATCCGAGGAGGCCGCCCAGGAGAGATTGATCTGCGAGGACGAAACGGCAGTGGCCCTCAGTCCCGTGGGCACCGAGGGCGGCGTGGTGTCGGGGGGCGGGCCGTTCGAGACGGTGACGGTGACCGGATCGGAATTCCACCGGACGCCAAGGATATCTGTTGCGACCGCGGTCAAGGTATGCGAGCCATTGTTGGTGCTGGTGGTGTTCCAACTCACGGAGTAAGGCGCGGCGGAGTCGCTACCAATAAAATTGCCGTCCCGGAAGAACTGGACCTGCGAGACGGTGAGAGAACCGACGATGCTTACGCTTGCGTTGACCTGGACCGTGCCGCTGACGGAGGAGCCGGGAGCCGGGGACGTAATGGTGACTATCAGGCTTCCGCCCGGCAGCGGCAGCGGCGGCAGTAGTTGTGCGAATGCCTGGGGCGCAATCCAGGCCAAGCCGAAAACCATCAACAGAGCCGCTGCCCAGACATTCCTTTTCGTGTTCTTCAGCGTTGAGCGTGCATCCATTCGACCAGCCTCCCTTTCTATCCCTCGCGCCGCGAGCTTCGCTACTTACCGGTCATTGTCCAAGACGATCAGTTTGGTTCAAGGGATGACATCAAACGCATCCATCAGGATCCAGAAATCGGTCGAAAGCGGGTTCTTGCCTATCACCTGGATCGACAAGGTATGAGTGCCGGGAGCCAGGCCACTTCCAAAGAAGTCGGTGCTAAAGAAGTCGGTGTGCTGGGGGCCTTCCGTCTGGAAGTACGTATCGAAGTCCTCGACGAAGGCTCCATCCAGGAAGATGCGGGCGATCCCGGTCTGCGGTCCGCGGGCGCCGATCCAGCGGATCCCCGTGCCGGTGAAGGTGATGGTCGCTTGCGCGCCCACCGTATTGGATTCCGCGGTGGCTCCCTCACTGTATGCCTTGTCCCGATTGTCCTGGATCCAATTCGGGCCGTAGGCGATGGCCGGATCGGTATCCTGATGGCGCGTCCCCGACATCGTCACCTCGAAGGCGTCAACCACGATGAGGGGAGAAGTCGAGAGCGTGTTCTGGTCGCCGGTCACTTCGACCGTCAAGGTATGGCTCGTATCGGCTAGGCCCTGCTGCGTGAATACTTCCGCCTGGATTTGTTCCGTGGGCGAATACGTATCGATCAGGGGGGCCACCACTCCATCCAGGGTGACGCGGGCAATTCCGGTCTGGGGTCCGCGGGCACCGATCCAACTGATCCCCGTGCCGGTGAAGCTGATGGTCGCCTGCGCGCCCGGCGTCGTCGAGAGCGTCGCAATCCCCGCGCTCCACGCCCGGCTCGTATTGAACGGCATCCAGTCGGGGGCAGCGACTGTACCGGCGGTGTAGGTGATGGACGGATCCGTCTCCTGCAAGCGCGAGACCGTCGCGGCGGGGACGTCGAACGCATCGACGATGATAAAGGCACCGGTCGCAGATGCGTTCTGCCGCCCCGTTACTTCTATCGTCAACGTATGGCTCGTGTTGGCCAGGCCGGTTGCCGCGAACATCGGTACCCGGATTTCCTCGGTCTTTGAATACGTGTCAACCTCGGACAGGAAGACTCCATCCAGGGATATGCGCGCGATGCCGGTGAAGGTCGCGCGGCCGCCGATCCAACTGACCGACGGCCCAGTGAAGGTGAATGTGACCTGCGCGCCCGGCGTCGCTGAGACCGCGGCGGTCCCGCCGCTCCATGACCGAGTTCCATCCTGAGTCCAAGCGGGGGCGTAGGTGACGGACGGATCCGTTTCCTCGAAGCGCGTCGTCGACCCCGGCGGTGGCGGCGGTGGGGGTGGCGGAGCACCGTTGGCCACCGTCACCGTCACCGGCGCGGAAGGGTCGCTGCGGTTGCCCGCGGCATCGCGCGCGACTGCAGTCAAGGTATGCGAGCCATTGGCTGCGGCGGTCGTGTTCCACGAGGTCGAGTACGGCGCCGTAGTGCTTTCGGCGCCGAGATTGGTGCCGTCTAGCAGGAATTGCACGCCCGCTACACCGACGTCGTCGGAGGCGCTCGCCGTCACCGACACCGTCCCCAATACCGTCTGGCCGCTACTCGGGGAAGTGATGCTCACCGTCGGGGGCGTGGTGTCCGGCGGAGGCGCGTTGGACACCGTCACCGTCACCGGCGCGGAGACGGGGCTGCGGTTGCCCGCGGCATCGCGCGCGACAGCGGTGAGAGTATGCGAGCCATCGCTGACGGTGGTCGTGTTCCAGGAGACCGAATACGGCGCGGTGGTGTCTTCGGCGCCGAGCGCGGTTCCGTCCCTGAAGAACTGCACGCCAATGACGCCGACGTTGTCCGAGGCGCTGGCTCTCACCGGCACCGTCCCCGATATCGTCTCGCCGTTCGCCGGCGAGGTAATGCTCACCGTCGGAGGCGTGGTGTCCGCGGGAGGCGGCGGAGCACTGTTGGCCACCGTCACCGTCACCGGGTCGGAGGTGTACTGAAGGCCGAGCAGATCCCGCGCGACCGCGGTCAAGGTATGCGAGCCATTACCGGTCGTGGTCGTGTTCCAGGAAACCGAGTACGGCGCGCTCGTGTCCTCGGCGCCGAGGTTGGCGCCGTCGAGTTGGAACTGGACACCCCGGACGGTTATAAGACCGATGACGCTCACGCTGGCCCTGACCGGGACCGTGTCGGAAACGATCGACCCGGAGGCCGGGGATGTCATCGCCACGATCAGGCTGCCCAGTCCCAGTTGCGCCTGGGCCTGGGTCGAAATCAGGGAGAGCCCGGAAATCGCAAGCAGCGCCGCCGCGCCGACACGCCTTCCGACCTTGAGCATGGATTACTCCTTCCTAGCCCCCCTGTTCAGCCCGGATTATTACCCTCCGACTATTAAGGGTCCGTGATCCGCGGCAGGCCGATTGCACTACGATCCGTGGAATCTGACTCGCGGCTCGAGCAGTAGCTCGTCGATCGAATGCGGCGGCTCGAGCGCCGCCGCATGCCATTCGATCGTCCACTCCAGCCCCGGCCGTATCCTCCACGCCGGCTGGTAACCGAGTAACCGTTTCGCCTTGTCGATGTCGGCCTGCGACAGGCGCACATCTCCGGCGCGCGACGCGCGATGGATCGGGCGCACCCGCGCACGTGTGGAAAACGCGGCGCGAGCAACGAGCGGATCAAGTCGAACAGCTCGTTGAGAGTCGTCTTTTCGTTCAGCGCGACGTTGTAGACCTGGTTGACGGCAGCCGGGTCATCGACCATGGCCGCGAGCAGATTCGCCTGGACTGCGTTGTCGACATAGGATTGAGGAGGGTTTCCAGCAGGTTCGAGCCGATGAATCCGGCTATGCCGGTAACGAGCCAGGTCCGGGGCCTGATCGTAAGGCGCTCTTGTACCGCTTCGTACGTCGTCATCCCCGTCCTTTCGGATATGCGCCCCTGAATGCGTAGTGGCGCGGGAACGACGTATTGTCGGAATTCCCTGTGTCGCGTTTGCGAGGCCGCGATGGTCCGGGCGGACCGTCAACTCGCCATCGCCTCCCTCGCGCCCGAGCGGGTCCGGCAGAGATCCAGAAGCAGGCGTTCGTAGCGGTCGACCATCGTCCTTTCCGAAAAGCGCCTTTCAACGACGTCGCGGGCATTTTTTCCCATCCTCGTGGAAACTGTACGGTCCGCCAGGATCGCGAGCTTTTCGACGAGGGCCTTCGTATCGCCCACCGGAAAGAGAAAACCGTTGCACCCCGGGACGATCATCTCCGCCGCGCCGCCGACATCGGAATGGACCAGGGGCCTGCGCAAGGCCATGGCCTCGATCGCCGCGACCGAAAACGCCTCCGTGAAGCTGCACAAGACCATGGCGTCGCAAGCGGCGATGTAGGGGCGGACATCCTGCTGGAGCCCCGTGATCACGACATCATTTTCGACATTGAGCTCGCGTGCGCGGGCTTCGACTGCCCCGCGCATCTCGCCGTCGCCGATCATCAACGCCCGGGCCGGGATACCCCGGTTACGCAGCGTGGCGATCGCCTCGACCAGCTGCAAATGGTTCTTTTCCCGCCGCAGCAACGCCGGTATGCCGAGCACGTAATCAGCATCGGAAAAGCCGAGCACGCGGCGTAATATCGCGCGCTCCCTGGGATCCCCTCCGTCGCAAAACTGCTCGGTATCCACGCCGTTGTAGATTACTTCATTTCTTCGCGAGAACACCCCGCGACGCAACCAGTACCTCCTTTGCCTTTCGCAGACGAAGACCGAACAATCCGTCGTCCAGAAAAACAAGCGATAGAGCATCATCTGGAGCTGCTCCTTTGCACCGAGGAGCCGCGTCGAGTGATAGGTGACAACAAGCCGCACGCGCAGGCGCGAAAGACCCAGAGCCAGCGAGGAATACATCAGGGCATATGGATTCGCCGCGACGATTGCCGCAGGCCTGACGCGGGAAATGTATGCGGCAAAATCGGCCAGGGCACGCCCGTCGAAATAGCGGGTCGCATTGAGGCATCGCACGGTTCCACCGTTGCGCAATCGAATGCGATCGAGCTGGGTGTGCACGTTCTTGATGTATACCGCATGGCACTCGTGGCCGCGCTCCGCCAAACGATTCATGACCGCGATCGAATGGCGCTCGGCTCCGCCGTGAGTCAACGAAGCCGTGACAAAGATCGCTCTCGCCATGGCTGCCGCTCAAAGTCCCCGTTCGGGATCGCTGGCAGCCGCGAGCCAACCTCGGCTCATGCCGAGCATCGACGCTATCGAGGCATAAACCGCCGCCAGCAGCACGCCGCCGCCGATCAGGCGAACGAGCGGCCCGCTCGCGGCGAAATAGCGGCCGACCACGATCCAGGCGAACGCCGCGGCGAGAGCGGCGAACAGCATCAGGAGCCCGAGCGTGCGCCAGTCGTGCAGCCGCCGGACCGGAATCCCGGTCCGGGAAGCGATGCGGCGCAGCACAGCGATGTAGTCGACGTAGATCGCGGTCACACTGCCCGCGGCCGCCCCCGCCAAGCCGAAGGCGTGGGCCGATAGCCAGCTGAGCGCGATTGAAAGGATCAGCACAACCAGTCCCACTCGCATCATGAACGGGCCTTGCCGCAGTACCAGCATGATGCTGGTGAGATCGAAAACGAGGGCCGCGAACCCGACGATGGAAACCCGCATCACCGGCGCTGCGTCCACGTAGGCAGCCGTATAGATGATCGTCACCATCTCCTCGGCGAAGACGAAGGCGAAGGCGAGCAGCGGAAAGACGAGCGCGCCGATCATGACGTTGGCGCGGCTGTTGAGTTGTACCATTCCTGGGATGTCACCGGTGGCCTGAAGCCGGCTCAAGCTCGGCAGGAAGGCGTGAAAGACCGATTGGCGGCACAGCTGCACCAGCGGCCCGAGTATCGTGGCGATCGAGAACGACGCGAACGTGCCTACGGAGAAGAGCGTCGCCGCCACCCATTGGTCCGCCTGAAAGCGCAGACCGTACAGCGCGCCTGCGGCGCCGTTCGGGGCCGCATACCTGAGCTGATCGGAGAATGTGCGCCAGCGCAAAATCGGCCCGCGCAGGCCGTGATATCGCGCCACGTAGCCCAGCAGCACCGCGACCTTGAACGCCACGAACGCGAGGAGGACCAGGAGTACCGGTTCCAGCTCCCGCGTCAAGATGGCAGCCAGGGATAGCGCCACCGCGCGCAATGCCGCGAGGCCGATCGTCGCTTTCGCCTGCCACATCACCCGCTCTTCGACAGTGGGCAGCAGATCGAGGAGCGACGCGACCAGCCACAGCAGCACGAATAGGGGCACGATAGCCTTGTGCTGCGCAAGATCGCGCATCTTTTCGGGCAACCACGGATTCCACTGGCTGAGCGCCCACCCCGCTATCAGGCCGCAAGCCGCAAGAAACAGGAGCGCCTGGTTGATGTAGAGGCGTTTGGTTGCACCCTCCGACCGCGGCAGGAAGTAGTAGAGGCTCCCCGGCATCGCCATCGTCACGACGGCCATCACTGTCCCCACTGCCAGCCACAGCAGCCGGTACTGCCCGAAGGCCACCGTGTCAAGGCATCGCACCAGGACCACCGGAAGCAGGAACTGAAAGGCATAATCGAATGCGTTGGCGGCGCCGAGGGAAAGAGCGCGCCGCCCGAGCAAACGCATGGTCGGCATGGCCGCCCGCGCTTCAAGCCCCGCGTTCATGAGCTGCGCCCGTTGGCGCGTTGACCGTACATCATTCCGATCGCCAGCCACAGGAAGGCTTGCTCCGGTCTCGGCAGGAGGCTGCTGTCGGTGAGGTAAGAGATCAGCAGCGCCAGCAATCCGGCCGCTGCCCCCAGGAAGAATCCCCGCAGGGTGGGGCTCAGGGCCGGATCAACGCTCAATGTGCGAAAGCCCTTCCAGACGTGGGCGAGATAGGCGCAAACGAGAATCAGGCCGGCTATTCCCATGTCGAGGAGAGCCTGTAGATACGCGTTGTGAGGATGCCCGACCGCCAGAAACGTTACGCCGGCGCCACGGCGCATGGGCTCGGACCAGAGAATCGACCCGAGGCCGTGGCCGTAAATCGGGCTTTTGGGCACCTCGGGGAGAAGGGGCAGCCAGAGATGGTCGATGCGCCCTGCGCTGATCATGTCGGATCCGCTTCCAAACCCGCGGCCAAACCCCGTTGTGACTCGGTCGTAGACCGCTTCGGGCAACAGGAGCAGCACGACCGCCGCCAGGAGAACACCAAGGATCAGGGTTTTCAAGTTGCGGTGCCAGAGCAAGAACAGCGCGTTGATCACGATAAAACCCAGAAAGGCGCCGCGCGAGAACGTGAGCATCAGCGCAACCACCACCAACCCCATCGACGCCAACAGGACGAACCTCGGCCTCCATTCCTTCGATTCCGCCCAGGTGAAGAGCAGCAGCGCGTAGGCGACCTCGTACATTCGCCCCAGCTCGTTGGCGTGCATGCCGAGTGGCGACAGGAACTCGCGCGAGGTGCTGCTCGCCAGCTCCCCCAGCGTGACCCCGGATAGGTAAACAAACACGATGACCATCGAGCCCATCACCCAGATCGAGATCAACATCGGAATCAGGAATTTTTCCGGCTTCTCGGCCTTCGACCACGCGGCACCGACCAGGAGCGCAAAAATCACGATCAACAGGGGCTTGACCACCAGTTCGCTGAAGTAGCCGGCGACGTTGTCGAAATCGACAAGCCCATTGAAAAACAAGGGGATGTCGCCAAGATGGCGCGAACCCAGCGCCCCCGCGACGAGGATCGGTACGATATACAACCACAGTAGCGGGCGCGGCATGAAGCGACTGAGGCTGCGGTCGGAGAGGCTGCGAAACAGGTACGAGCCCAGCGTTCCGACCAGCAGCAGGTTGAGGGGATTGAGGCCGGTAATGCCGAGCACCGCGTGCGGAAAGAAGCGGCTGCTCGAAATGGGCATCAGCAGGATGAGCAGGACCACCCCGATGCGAAAATCGCGCAGGATGAATGTGCAGCCGATCAGCGCGACGCACAGGTACACGCCGTTCAGCCCGACGACCGCGACCACGAACCCGCAGAAGACACCGAGCAGCGCGATGGCTGCGAACACCCAGAGCGTAAACGCACCAGCACGCCGCGCCTCCGCATCCTGTACCGAGGCGTTGCCGTGAAACATCATCGTGCACCGCCACCAAAGGGCCGCCAATCCGTGTAGCCGCTGGTCCCCATGTCTTGCCGCCGGTTGCCGTGCGCTGGAGGAAACTGCAATCATCGTAGTTGTTGTGCCGAATCGCGCAGGTATTGCGCATCCCGCCCCGGGAAGATCCGCTGCTCCAGAACCAACGAAATTCCAGTCAGTTCGGTTTCAAAATGCGTTGAATACGGTGCCGACGACACGAACGCCCATATCGCTCAACTCCCGGATGGCGCTGGTCGCATCGGCAAGACGGGTGTGGTCTTTGCGGGCGAGCATGATGACATTGCCCGCCCGGAAAGCGACGTTCTGCGCGTCCGCGTAGAGCTTCGCCGGAGGCGTATCGAAGAGGATGACGTCGAAATCGGCCCACATTTCCTGCAGGAAAACGCCGAGCGCGGGACGGGACAGCAACTCCTGCGGATTGGGCGGGGGTGCGCCGGCCGGCAGAAGCGAAAGCCTTCCGAATTCCCGGACAGGCGCCACTGCGCCGCGATCGGCGCGGCCGGAAAGAACCGCCGAAAGGCCGACCCGGTCGGGGATGTTGAAGATCCGGTGCTGTCGCGGCGTGCGCAAGTCGGCATCGACCAGGAGCGTGCGTTCGCCGAGCTGCGAAAAGACCACGGCAAGGTTGGCGGTGACATAGCTGCGCCCTTCGCCTGAACCTGGACTGGCGATTGCCAGCGCCCGGTGCCTGACCCCGGCCCTCGACCAACGCATCAACAACTGGGTGCGCAGCGCCCGAAGCTCTTCGGCGCGGGGGTGAAACGGTTCGTACGCGACAACGAGTTCGCCGCTGATGCTTTCGTTGCCGGGCAACAGATGGGGAAGATCATACTGCCTGGCGACCGCACAACGCAGGTCGTCCTCCGTAATCAAGCCCAGACGGAGAGCCGCTTCGCCGAACCTCAATCCGTTTGTTTGCTGCAACTGCATGACCTGCTCGATGCCCTCGACACCGAGCTTTCCCTCTTCCGCGAGAATGCTGCCGATGCGACGGTCATAACGCGCGAGAACACGCCCCGACCCTTCGATCGGCAGGACATTCTCCTGGGGATTCGCCGGCATTCTTCAGCCCGGGTTCGGCAAGGCTCGTGCGGTGCCGCTTGGCGGCCCGAGCAGTCGGTTTGCAGCAGGCCGCCAGGCATTGAGCACGACAAGCAGCGGGACGTCCAAATTCAGATCGCCGCGCGAACGCACCCGGCGGTCGAGCATCTCCATCAGCACCACCATGCCGATACCGAGCATCGTTCCGACCACCACCGACAGGGCAATGTTGAGGGGGATTTTGGGCAGGGAAGGTTTGCCCGGCACGGCTGCCGGATTGAGCACGGTAACGTTGGTCTGGCTCGCACGGCTCTCGACCTCGCTGACAACGTGGCGCTGCATGGCAGTGTCGTAGGCCCGTTCCGCGGATTCGACATTGCGCCTGAGCACCGTGAATTCATTTCGAGTGTCCTTGAGCTCGAGCAGGCGCTTGCGCTGCGCGGACATCGCTTTCGTGAGATCCGCCTCGCGCTGACGACTCTGGCGCGCGGAGCTCGCGATTCCCTCCGCGACTTTCTTCATTTCAGCGTCGAGTTTCTCGCGCAGGCTCCGGTTCTCGGAGAGCTGACGCTGGTATTGTGGGTAGTTGCTGCCGTACTGAGTGGCCAATTCGCGCAGCTTCGCTTCTCCCTGGTGAAGATCTGTCTTGAGCCTCTGAATGAACGGATTGTCGAGAACGTCCGGCAGCCTATCCAGCGACCCGCCGCGTTTGAGAAACTCGCGCGCCTGCTGCTCCCGGGCATTCCACTGGAACGTCTGTTCCTGCGCTTTCACCACCTGCTCCGAAAGCGCTCCCAGCCGGGTGGCATCGACGTCGTAGCGTTCGTCAACCGAGACAATTCCCTCCCGCTGGAGATAATTCGTCAGCTTCGCCTGGGCATCCTCCAGATTGGCACGCAAGGTCTTCAGTTGCTCGTCATACCACTCCGCCGCCTGCCGCGTCGGTTCTACGCGCAGTTCGAGCATCGTGTCGATGTAGGCCTTGGCGAACGCGTTGGCGATCCCCGCCGAATGGCGGGGATCGGCGGATGAGAAGGTGACCTGGATGATGCTGCTTTGCGAGGTTTCCACCTTGAGCTTGCTGAGCAGGCTCTCCACCAACCAGTCCTCGATCGATCCATAGCCTCCCGCCGCCTTCTCGAAGTCCGCGCGCGTCGAAGGGTTCTCCGCGAGCTTCAGGTCCTGCACCACCTTGCGCGCCACTCTCTTGCTGGTGATGATATCCATCTGCGTCTGCAGGTAGCTGAGTTTCTCCAGCGGAAGAATCAGGGGCAGGGTATTGCTCAGGGACTGTTCGTTCTTGGCGTCCACCAGCAGCGACACCGTCGCTCTGTAGGTTTTCGGTAGCAGGAAGCTCGCCACGGTGGCAGCTATAACAGTAGTGGTCAGCAATGTCGCAAATACGCCAAAGCGCGCGCGGAGGGCGAGCAGAAATTGATGGACGCTCACGATGTATCTCTGTTGTGTCCGATGTAGTCGATCGCGCTTGCCTAGAAGAGGCTTTCCCGGACGTAAATCACGTCATCGGGCTGCACGGGATCGGTGAGGCGCGCGTCGATGGTTTGGATGGTCCCGTCCGCTACTCTGCGGCGGATCTTCAAGCCACGGTCGGTGCCGCGCGGCGTTACGCCGCCGCCGACCGAGAGCGCCTGCATTACCGTCATGGCTTGCTCCAGCCGATAAGAACCCGCGCGCTGCACCTCCCCATAGATATAAAAGACCGGCGCGCGCTGCACGTAAATCGTGTCGCCGTTCTCCAGTTGAAGGTTCGATGACAGATCGCCCGTGCGGTACATGGTCGGCACGTTGATTTCCAGTTTCGCCGTCTTGCCGTTGCGTCTGACCATCACGGTGACGTTCTCGTCACCGGTCGGGCTCACCCCGCCTGCGAGCGCGAGTATGTCGGTCAGATTCGAGCTGGTGTCATCGAGCGGGTAGCGCCCGGGGCGGGCGACCTGGCCGAGCACCGATACCTGCCGGCTGCGCACCCGCACGATGTTGAGACTGACCTGCGGTTTCAGCACGAATTTTCCCTTGATCAATCTGTCGGCGATCCGGACCTCAGCAGCGGCGGGTGTGAGCCCGGCGAGCGAGATCTCGCCCACCAGGGGAAAGGTGATGGTGCCGCGCTCGGAGACGCGCGTCTCGGTGGTGAGATCCGGGTTCTGAAAGACAGTGATGCGGATTGAGTCGCCTTCTCCGAGGATTTCGCGTGGCTGGCCAAAGACCGCGGCTGGCAGCGCCAGCGCCGCGACACACAGGACGAGTGAGCTGAATTGCAAACGCATAGAGCGGAAAGATAGCCGCACGACGTTTATGGATGATTTCGGGGTCTGATCCGATCGGACTACCAAAAGAGCCGATTCGCGAGACGCCCCTACCAATCGACGCGGCGGATCCGTCCTCGAAGACCAATCGCGTTCACATGGCTGATCTGATGCCGCCCCTCGGCTCGCACTACAGGTATATGCGCGCTGACTGATTGCAGCCCGTCTTGACGTTCCGCAGGCGGCGCCCCGGTACGAGGCGGAATCCGGATTGCGAAAGCACGCGATCTCCTGCGTGAATTTCTCTCGTTTGCCGCGCGATTTCGCGCTTCGCGGATCCTTGGCTCTTTCGAACTAGAGCGTAGTTATACCGCTACGACAACGAACTGTTCTGGCTGATCTTTAGCTCCGATGCCTGCTCCCGCGTCGGGGCAACCCCTGAGAGTTCCCTAAGGTTTTTCGAAGTCAACTTAGTGGCTTATGTGAACTCCAGCAGCGTAAGAAGCTTATGCCTTTGTCATGATGAAGCCACTTCTTACAGCGAATCAACTACAGAGGCCATCATGATTCTTTCGAACCATTACCGATCAATCCCCGCGGTATGCGCGCACGTCGCTGTCGCGCTACGCGGCGCTGCGCTTGCGCTTCTCATGGGGGTAGTCCTGCCCGTCGCGGCGCAAACCACGCCGGGCAAGTCCATCCAGACCTTCCTTCTCTATTACGGCGGAGGCCCGACGCTCGTCGCCTCCGACGCGGCGAGGCTCGCGAAATTCGATCTGCTCGATTTTGACCGCTTCCGCTACAACCAGATCGGTTCGAACACCTGGGCGACAATCAAGGCCCTCAATCCCAACGTTCGGATCTACCTCTACGTGGATGGCCCGGATATCTACAACGATCAAGACGGCCAGTCCGCGCTTAACATCAACACCATCAGCCGCTACGACGTTTCGCGCGGACACCCCATGGGAAGTCTCAACGGCAATCATCCCGAGCTTTTCCTGCTGGATTCCGGGGGGAACCGCATCTACGCCACCGCGTTCTCGTTCCCCGCGGGCGGCAAGTTCGATTACCTCATGGACTTCGGTTCCTCCGTTTATCAATCGTACTGGGTGACCGCGATCAAGGCCGACGTCGTCGATCAACCCTGGGTCGCCGACGGCATCTTCACCGACGACTGCGTGGCGATGCCGCCCCAGGTCGGCTACAGCGCGACCTCCGTGAAATATCCCACCGACAACGCGTTCTCCGCCGGCATGAATTCTTTCGTGAGCGCCATCTCGACCGGCCTGCACGGATTCGGCCAGAAGCTGTGGTGCAACAAGGGCGAGACGCGCTCGGCCATCGGGAGCGCCGCGTGGCGGGCTCTGGATGCCAGCGCCAGCCCCCCGGACGTGTTCCTCGAGGAGGGCGCCTTCGCCGTCATGTGGGGGCCGTGGGCCGTCCAGTTCACTCAGGAGTCGGAGTGGAAGAACCAGATCGACACCATGGCCGCCCTCAAGAACACCAAGGCCGCCATGCTCAGCCACACGCAGCTCGTGGAGGGCCAATCCGGGTCGGACAATTTCGGCAATACCGTCAGCTTCTGGCAGATCCTCTGGTACTCGCTGGGATCCTACCTCCTTGGCAAGAACGACGTCCTGGGCAACGCCTACTTCATGTTCCACGGAGGAGACAGCGACTACAACAAGATCATCTGGTACAACGAGTACGACAACATCGACCTGGGCAAGGCCCTGGGTTCCTACACCGTTACGACGATCGGCGGCGTGAATATCTACTCGAGGGAGTTCGAGAAGGGTTACGTGTATGTCAATCCGACCGGCAACGTCGCGTCGGTGGCCCTGCCGCAGGGGGGCCGCCAGCTCACGCACGACAATCTGCTGTCGCCGCTCACCTCGCTCCCGCTCGTGAGCTCGATCTCCCTGAGCGGCCACAGTGCCGGAATCGTTCTGAAAACAGCTGTTGCTCCGGCCGACACCACCGCTCCCTCCACCCCGACTGCACTTTCCGCCTCGGCGGTTTCCTCCTCACAGATCAACCTGTCCTGGACGGCTTCCACTGACAATGTTGGAGTGACTGGATATCGCGTCTACCGCGCCGGCACCTTGCTTGCAACTTTGGGAGCCGTGACCGCATATCAGAACACCAGCCTCGCAGCTACCACCACCTACTCCTACACCGTTCAGGCCATCGACGCGGCGGGGAACGCTTCCGCCCAATCGGCTTCGGCAAGCGCGACCACTCGAGCCGCCCCCGATACCACCCCCCCTTCTGTCCCCAGCGGGCTCACCGGAACGGCAGTTTCATCCACTCAGATCAATCTGACCTGGAATGCCTCAACCGATAACGTCGCGGTGACCAGCTATCAGGTCTACCTCAACGACGCGATGATCGCCAACACGGCGGTGACGTCGTTCCAGCATACCGGCCTGAGCGCGGGGACCACTTACAACTATCGCGTGAGCGCCGCCGACGCCGTCCCTAACTATTCGGGCTGGACCGCCACGCCGGTTTCGGTGACTACGCCAGCGGCACCGGACACGACCGCCCCCTCGACCCCGACCGGACTTCTTGCGTCCGCGGCGTCTTCCTCGCAGATCAATCTGTCCTGGAGCGCTTCGACCGACAACGTGGCAGTGACCGGCTACCGCGTCTATCGCGCCGGCACTTTGCTTGTCACGCTGGGAGCGGTGACCGCGTATCAAAACACCGGCCTCGCAGCTTCCACCAGCTACTCCTACACCGTTCAGGCCATCGACGCGGCGGGGAACGCTTCCGCCCAATCGACCTCTGCGAGCGCGACCACTCAAGCCGCCCTCGACACCACGGCCCCCTCGGTCCCCGGCGGCCTGGCCGCCGTCGCGACGTCCTCCTCACGGATCAAGCTGTCCTGGAGCGCCTCGAACAACAACGTGGGCGTGACCGGCTACAAGGTGTTCCGCAACGGCGTGCAGATCGCCACCACCAGCGCGCTCAGCCACGTCAACACGGGTCTCTCGCCTGCCACCACCTACAGCTTCACCGTCGCCGCCTTCGACGCCGCCGGCAACAGCTCGGCGCAGTCGGCCCCTGTCTCGAGTCGCACCCCCGCGGCTCGTGTCAGAAGGGATTTCAACGGGGATGGCAAGGCTGACATCCTGTGGCGCAACAGCACGACCGGCGCGAACACGATCTGGCTCATGAATGGGGCCGTGATTTCGAGCGGTGCGACATTCGCTACGGTAGTGGATCCCAACTGGGGCATTGCAGGGCTCGGCGACTTCAACGGAGACGGGAAGTCCGACATCCTGTGGCGCAACCGCTCTACCGGCGAGAACACGATCTGGCTCATGAATGGCGCCGCGATTTCGAGCGCTGCTGTGTTCGCCACGGTGACGGATCTCAACTGGAGCATCGCGGGAGTCGGGGACTTTGACGGAGACGGCAAGTCCGACATCCTGTGGCGCAACCGTGGTACCGGCGAGAATACAATCTGGTTCATGAACGGCGCGGCGATTTCGAGCGCTGCTGTGTTTGCTACCATATCGGATCTCAACTGGACTGTCGCCGGGACGGGTGACTTTGACGGAGACGGCAAGTCCGACATCTTGTGGCGCAACGCGGCGACCGGGGATACCACGATCTGGCTCATGAACGGTGCCACGATTTCGAGTAGCGCGCCCATCGCCGCGGTAACCGATCTCAACTGGAGCATTGCTGGAGTCGGGGACTTTGACGGAGACGGCAAGTCCGACATCCTGTGGCGCAACGGCA
>VBCA01000023.1 GCA_005881575.1 Betaproteobacteria bacterium | reverse complement strand
CACCTCGCGCGCCACCCGCGACACTTCCGAGGCGAATCCGTTGAGCTGATCGACCATCGTGTTGATCGTGCTCTTCAGCTCCAGGATCTCGCCCTTCACGTCCACCGTGATCTTCTTCGACAGGTCGCCCTTGGCGACCGCCGTGGTCACCTCCGCGATGTTGCGCACCTGGCCCGTGAGGTTCGCCGCCATCGAGTTCACGTTGTCGGTGAGGCCTTTCCAAGTGCCGGCCGCTCCGGGCACCTGCGCCTGGCCCCCGAGCTTGCCGTCGCTGCCCACCTCGCGCGCCACCCGCGACACCTCCGAGGCAAACCCGTTCAAGGTATCGACCATCGTGTTGATCGTGCTCTTCAGCTCCAGGATCTCGCCTTTAACGTCCACCGTGATCTTCTTCGACAGGTCGCCCTTGGCGACCGCCGTGGTCACCTCCGCGATGTTGCGCACCTGCCCCGTGAGGTTCGCCGCCATGGCGTTCACGTTGTCGGTGAGGTCCTTCCAGGTGCCGGCCACTCCGGGCACCTGCGCCTGGCCCCCGAGCTTGCCGTCGGTGCCCACCTCGCGCGCCACCCGCGACACTTCCGAGGCAAACCCGCCGAGCTGATCGACCATCGTGTTGACGACCTTCCCTATCCGCAGGAATTCACCCCGTAACGGCCGGCCGTCGATCTCCGGAAGCATCCGTTGGGAGAGATCGCCTCGTGCGACTGACTCGATGACCCGCGCCATCTCCGAGGTCGGCCGAACGAGATCTCCGATCAGCGCGTTCACCGAGTCCACGCAATCGGCCCACGACCCTGTCGCGGCGGGCAGCCGGACGCGTTGATTGATCTGCCCTTCCCTTCCAACCTCGTCCCGGATACGCGCGAACTCGTCGGTCACCTTCTCGTTCATTTCGACGACGTCGTTGAATGCCTGTGCGATCTCTCCGTCGATCCCTATCAGATCGAGGGGCAGGCGAGCCGAGAAATCGCCCTTTTTGAACGCCCGCAAAGCGCTCAAGAGACCTTTGCGGTCCAGTACGTCGGGGATAAATTGCAGGTTCGTCATTTTCGACCTCTCAACAAGCCTGTTTTTCCAAAAGCGCGCCGCAAAGCGCCACACTACGTCCATTCGGAACCGGCGCGGCTTCGCTTCGGCGTCTTTTCTGGGTGCCTTCGCGAGAGTCGCTCTCCTACTCCGGCTGGCGTGTCTGCGGTACGACTCCGCATTCTGGGCAAGAGATCACCATGTTATCAACATGATAGTGTCCTGGATATCGGCCCACTATCGAGGGAGCTTGATAATTATGTAGTGATGTAATGATAGCGCGTAGCTGTCTCATGGGAATTGGCACCGCCAAATGGCCTACCTCCGCTCGGGGCCCGACATCCACAGTATTCCTCTCATAGGTCCCCACGCCAGCGCGCGCCGTGAGCCGAATGGATCATGCGCGGGACTCCCGGCGATCATGGTCCGCAATTTCCGGCGCGTAGATTCAGCGTTCCATGGACATGACCGGGCAAGCGTTCATCGATATGCCAGCCACCGATCACGGCTTGAAGATCTTCTCCAGCTGCCCCGTTTCCGCGCAAGCGCAGTCCGAGAGATGCGTTCGGGAGTTGCAGGAATTCGCGCGAGCGAGCGAAGACGCCGGGCACGAAGGCGCCCTCGTGTTTACCGACAACAGCCAGCTGGATCCGTGGCTCGTCTCGCAGATCATCGTCGAGTGCACCGAGCGCCTGTGCCCGCTAGTGGCCATTCAGCCGGCCTACATGCACCCCTACAGCGTAGCCAAGATGATCGCGTCGTTCGCGCATCTGTACCGCCGCCGGCTATATCTCAACATGGTGGCGGGGGGATTCAAGAACGACTTACTCGCGCTGAACGATCTCACCCCCCACGACGAGCGTTATGCCCGGCTCCTCGAGTACACCACCGTCATACACAGCCTCCTGCAGACGGCGGATCCGGTCAGCTTCGAAGGGCGATACTACAAGGTGACCAACCTCAAGCTCACGCCGCCGCTCCCGGCCGAGTTGATGCCGGGCGTGCTCGTCTCGGGGTCTTCGGAAGCTGGAATGGATGCGGCGCGGCAGCTGAAGGCCACGGCTGTCGAGTATCCCAAGCCGCCGGCCGAGTACGCGGACGCGTTTCCTGCGAACATCGCATCAAAGGGCATCCGCATCGGCGTCATCGCGCGTTCCGAAGACGCGGAGGCCTGGTCGGTCGCTCGCGCGCGATACCCGGAAGACCGCAAGGGCCAGCTCACCCACCAGCTCGCCATGAAAGTCTCGGATTCGTCCTGGCATCAGCAGCTCTCCGAGCTCGGGAAGACCGAAGCGGGAGCGGAGAACCCGTACTGGCTGGTGCCGTTCCAGAACTACAAGGCCGTCTGTCCCTTCCTCGTCGGAAGTTACGATCGGGTGGCGGAGGAAGTGGCGCGCTATGTCGACGTCGGCTACCGCACTTTCATTCTCGACGTGCCCGCGAGCGTGGAAGAGATGCATCACACCGGCGTCGTGTTCGAGCGCGCCGTCGCGCGTCGCGTCGCGGCATGACCGTGCTTCTGCAGCAAGGGGTGACGGCGCAAGCGCAGGCGCGCCCCGAGGCGACCGCTCTGGCATTCAAGAATACGCGCCTCGAGTACGGGGAACTCGAGGAGGCGAGCAACCGGCTCGCCCACCTGCTGAGGGAAGCGGGGTGCCGGCGGGGAGATCGGGTTGGTCTCCTGATGCCGAAGATGCCCACGGCGATCGTGGCCATGCTCGGCGCGTTGAAAGCCGATGCGATCTACGTGCCGCTGGATCCCGCCAGTCCGGCAGCGCGGCAAGCGCGCATTCTCCAGGTCAGCGACTGCCGCTGCATACTGACCGCGGGCCCTGTCAGCCAGAATCTGCGCGACGCCTTGGCGGCCGCGACGCTCGCGCAGCCGCCCATGATCGGATGGCTGGACGAAGGGGCACCGTCCGAGGCCGATCCGGCGCCGGCCTTCACCCTACACGATCTCCCCGCGTACCCGGCTGCGCCGCCAGCCTGCGCCAACACCGACAACGACGTGGCACACATTCTGTTCACGTCAGGTTCCACCGGAACCCCCAAGGGCGTAATGATCACCCATGCGAGCGTGGCGCATTTCCTTGGGTGGGCGAGCAGATACTTCGGCACCGCCCCGTCGGATCGCATCTCCCAGCACCCGCCCTTGTATTTCGATCTTTCGACGTTCGACATCTTCGGCACGCTTTGGGCGGGGGCGGAGCTGCATTTAGTGCCCCAGGAGCTGAATCTCCTGCCGCACAAGCTGGCACAGTTCATCCGCGAAGCTCGGCTGACGCAGTGGTTCTCGGCACCCTCCGTACTCAATCTCATGGCCAAGTTCGACGTCATCGCGCAAAACGACTTTCCGAGCTTGCGTCGGGTGATGTGGTGCGGCGAGGCGATCCCGACGCCTACCCTGATCCACTGGATGAAGCGTCTTCCGCACGCGCGTTTCACCAATCTCTACGGTCCCACGGAAGCGACCATCGCGAGCAGCTACTATGCGGTTCCGCGCTGCCCGCGCGACGAGCGCGAGCCGATCCCCATCGGCGACGCATGCGACGGCGAGGAGCTGTTGGTCCTGGACGGGCGGCTGCAGCCCGTGGCCGCAGGCGACATCGGCGATCTCTACATCCGAGGCACCGGGTTGAGCCCGGGCTACTGGCGCGACCCGGAGAAGACCGACCGCGTGTTTCTCCCGTGTCCCGGCGGCGCGGGCCCACGCGATCGTATCTATAAGACCGGCGATTTGGCGCGACGCGGCGCCGACGGCCTGTTCTATTTCCTGGGCCGCGCCGACACGCAGATCAAGAGCCGAGGCTACCGGATCGAGTTGGGCGAGATCGAGGCGGCGCTCCACTCGCTCCCAGCCTTGCGGGAGAGCGCGGTGGTCGCAATTCAATCCGATGGCTTCGAAGGATGGCTCATCTGCTGCGCGTACGTCCTGGCGTCGGATAGCGTGGTTTCGGTCGAACACCTGCGACAGGACCTGGCGAGGTTGTTGCCCGCTTACATGCTTCCGACCCGCTGGGCCCGGCATGAGGCTCTACCCAAGAACGCCAACGGCAAGATCGATCGTCCCCGGTTGAAGAATGCGTTCCTCGTCGCCGAGTCCCGCAAGGCGCAGGTGGAGGCGTTCTCGCCAGACGACGCCAGCCGGGCTGACCGCATGATCGGCGCGGCGTCAGGGCAAAGTTAGAGGAGAATCCAGTGACCGACACGAATGCGATCATCCGGCGCCTCGGCGCTCTATTTGTCGAGAGTCTCCACATCGAGGCGCCGTCTCCGGACACCGATCTTTTCGAGACTGGCATCCTCGACTCACTTCAGCTGGTGGAGTTGCTGGTACAGCTCGAGCAACGTTTCGGTTTCAAAATCAAGATCGACGACATCGACCTCGACGATTTGCGCACGCTTGCGAGGATCGCAGGGCTGGTCGCCGCACGCACGGCAGGCGCCGGCACTCAGACGGCGCAGCTGCTTTCCCTTGAGGTCCGTCACGCTGCGGCAAATCAGGAAGGCAACCATCCGGGACTGCGGCCCAGAGCCACCGAACCCTGGACGGGAGAACCGCTGCTCCCCTCGCGCAGCGCGAGATAGTGAGACTGCCTTCTCGGCTCGATCTTTGATGACCAGGGATCGGGTGCCATGGCCACGCTTCGCACCTTTGCCGAGAATGACATTCCCGCTGTTGCAGCGCTCTTCGGACGCGTCTATCCGCAGCAGCGCTGGGCTTCACAGGCCGCGTGTGAAGCCTACTTCCGGGAGATACTCTTCAACAACCCATGGCGCAACCTCGACCTGCCTTCCTGGGTAGCCGAGGAGGACGGTGGTGTGGCCGGCTTCGCAGGAGTGATGCCGCGGCGGATGCTCTTTCGCGGCCGGCCGATCCGCGTCGCGGTGGGCTGCCAATTCATGGTGGACCCGAACCGGCGCAACGGTCTGACAGCGTTGCAATTGGCGAGAGCGGCGCTGTCCGGGACTCAGGATCTGTTCATCGCCGATGGAGCGAACGAGCTGTCCCGGCAGATGTGGACCGGACTCGGTGGAACGGCACCGTTGCTCTACAACCTTCACTGGACACGCCCACTCAGGCCGGTGCGGTTCGCGCTGTCGCTTCTGGAAGAGCGCCGCGCGCTCCCTCCGGCCTTGACGCTCCCGGCGCGGCCTCTGGGCGCCTTGGCCGATGCGCTGGCAGCCCGGTTGCATCCAAACCGGCTCGACCGGGAAGACGCCGAACTCGCGGAAGACGACTTGGATGCGGCCGCGATGCTAGACCATCTGCCCGATGTCGCGGATGGCAGCGCGCTGCAGCCGGAATACGATGCGCGCTCGCTCGCCTGGCTGCTCGAGCAGACGGCCCTCAAGGTACGTCACGGAAAGCTGCGCGCGCGTGCCGTGCTCGAAGGCGGGCGACGGTTGATCGGGTGGTACCTCTATTACCTGCGCGCGGGTGGGGTGAGTGAGGTGGTCCAGATCGCAGCCTGGAACGGCTCGTTCGGGCGCGTGTTGCAGCGGCTCTTTGCCGATGCCTGGCGACAGGGTGCAGCCGCAGTGCGGGGACGCCTCGATCCGCGGCACATCCAGGAGTTTTCGGATCGACACTGCTGGTTCCGCCGCGAGGGTACATGGACCCTGGTCCACTCGCGTCACGCTGACCTCGCCGCCGCGATCCATCAAGGAAACGCCTATCTCAGTCGTCTCGAGGGTGAATGGTGGCTGCGCTTCCAGGGTGGATGAGGCAAACGGATCAAGTCCGGACGGATCAAGTCCGGACGATATTTTGCTTCATCGAGCATCACTACGATCGTGCAGACGTCCTGTGATCAGGACGCGGTGAACCCTGTCTTACGATCGTGCCGTCGATCTGCGCCTCGTCGTCACAGACTCGGGAATTCAGCCTCAGGCCGTCGGAACGCAGCGCACGGC
This sequence comes from Betaproteobacteria bacterium, assembly GCA_005881575.1. Classification (GTDB taxonomy): domain Bacteria; phylum Pseudomonadota; class Gammaproteobacteria; order Burkholderiales; family SG8-39; genus VBDM01. The sequence continues at coordinate 31,735 of VBCA01000023.1, read as the reverse complement.
CGGGACGCGATACAACTCGGGCCGCCGCAGATCGCGGGGTTGGCGTAGGGTCAATTTTGGCACGACTTGGTAGACCGGCAATCAGGCCCGCTATGGATCCAAGAAAAGCGACGCAGGGCCCCGGGACCGCGGCGGCAGGCAGTCCGCGCCGACTGGTCCCCACGAAGGCCAAACACAGGACTTCCGTGGTGGTGCTGCGCGACCCCCAGGCGCTATCGGCCTTCGTCCCGGCCTGGGAAGAACTCGCGGCGGCCGCGCTTGAACCCAATGTCTTCTACGAGCACTGGATGCTGTTGCCGGCGCTGGAAGCGTTCGGAAAGGACATTGTCGTCGTTCTGGTGCTGCTCCACGACCCCCACAACCCCGATGCTCCGGCAAAACTGGGCGCGCTGTTTCCGCTCGAACCGGTCCAGCGTTTCCGAAAGCTCAAAGTGTCCGCCATGAGCCTCTGGCAGCACCTCCACTGCTACGTGTGTACGCCCCTGGTGCGCGCGGATGCCGCCAAGGAGTGCCTGGTCGAGTTTTTCCGGTGGTTCCGATCGGGCGGGGCAAGCGCCTCCTTGGTGGAGCTGGGATGCATCTCCGGAGACGGCCCATTCCACAAGATGCTGATCGACGTGACCAACGAACTCGGGTTGCGAAACTGTATAACCGACATTTTTACGCGCGGTCTGTGGCACGCAGGATACGACAAGAACACCGACCCCGAGTCGGCGGTATCGGGCGACCTTCGCCGGAGGCTGCGTCGCAAAGAGAAACGCTTGAGCGAGCGCGGCCGGGTGGAGCATCTCGAAATAGGACGGGAGGACGACGTCGCGCGCTGGATCGACGAGTTCCTGCGGATCGAGGCGAGCGGGTGGAAGGGGCAGCGCGGCAGTGCGTTGGCTTCTTCAGAGCGCGGTCGCCGTTATTTCGCGGAGATCGTGACTTCCGCCTTTCGCCGCGGCCGCCTGCTCATGCTTGGCCTCGATTTCAATGGCCGTCCCATCGCGCGCCGATGTGCGTTCGTTGCCGGCGAAGGATCGTTCGCATTCAAGACGGCGTACGACGAGGAATTCGCGGATTTCTCGCCCGGGGCGATGCTCGAGTTGGACAGCATACGGCAGCTTCAAACGCTGCCTGGCGTGCGATGGATGGATTCCTGCGCGACGACAGACAACTTCCTCGTCAACCGGCTTTCGAACGAGCGGAAAACGATCCAGAGCCTTGCCATCGGCACAGGCGCGCTGGGCGAGCTCTTGGTTTCGGGCCTGCCGCTTCTGCGATGGACGACTCGCCGGATTCTGAAGATGTTTTCCCCAGACAAACCGGACGATTCCGCTGCGAAGGCCCCGGATCCCTGGGCCGCTCAGAATTTCACAGAAATGAAGGAGGCGAAGACATGCAAACGGTAAATCATGCGGAAGTGCCCTTCTTGGACAGCGTGGCCGCCGGCCCATCGGCCGCAGCGGGCCGTTTTCTGGACATCGACGCCGAAACGTTTCGCACCCATTTCAATCGCAAGCCGTTTCTATTCCGGCACAATCTATGCGATCACCCGCTGTTCCGGCTTGCCAAGTTGGCGGAGCTCGCCCGAACGCTTCCCCCCAGCATTGTCGAGTACAACGCCGGGAAAATCCCCGTCAGCCTTCCCGACCAAGACAAGACGCCCTACACGGGCCTGTCCGCCGAGGAAACGGTCAGGCGGATCGAGGAGTGCTGCTCGTGGATGGTGCTCAAGCGCGCGGAGGCCGACCCCGAGTGCCTGGCGGTCCTCAACCGGTGCTTGGACGAGATCGAGCCGCTGTCGGAGCGGATCGAGCCGGGCATGTGCGAGCGCGAAGCCGCGATCTTCGTGACCTCACCCGGGTCGGTCACGCCCTATCACATGGACAAGGAGATCAATTTCTTGCTGCAGATCCGCGGCAGCAAGACGATCAGCGTGTTCAGCGCGTCGGACCGCGAGGTCCTCTCGGAGGTCGAACTGGAAAGGCACTTCACCGGCGCGGCGATCCGCCGCAACATGGTATTCCACGAGCGATACCAGGAACGAGCCACCGTGTTCGAGCTCAAGGCGGGGTACGGAATCCACATTCCGACCACCGACCCGCACTGGATAAAAAACGGCGACGCCGTGTCGGTCTCGTTCAGCAACGGTTTCAAGACGCGCGCCTCCCTGCGACGCGGCATGATCTACAATCTAAACGGACGGCTACGGAAGATGGGCCTGCGTCCGGCGCCCTATGGGGGGGGCGCCTTGCGCGACACGATGAAATTGCAGGTCCTCCGCGCGATCAACCGCGCGGAAAAATGGCTGAACATACGGCCCGCTGAGGGTTGATCTCGCGGCCGCCCGGGCCGCGGATATTCGACCGTCCGCCGATAGACCGACCCATGAGCCGAACGGATCAGATCTAGGGCGTATCTCGGCGCTGTGCCGTCTTCGAGCCGAGCTACGATCTTGGCGATGAAAATCTGCTTCGTAGGGCTCGAGAATCTGCCGGTCCTGGCGCCCGAATACAAACAGCACAATATCGCCGGTGAAGGGGTCCAGCAAACCCTGCTCTGCCGGGCACTGGCGCGCCGGGGTCACAAGGTGAGCACGGTGGTTTGGGACTACGGCCAGCCTGACGGCGCGGAATGGGAAGCGATACGGGTTTTCAAGGCCTATCGTCCCAACGCGGGACTGCCGCTGCTCCGCTTCATTCATCCTCGCTGGACCGGTATGTGGTCGGCGCTGGCGCGGGCCGATGCCGACCTTTACTACACCAGTTGCGCAGGCATGCATGTTGGCCTAGTGGCCTTGTTCTGCCGGCGTCATCGCAAGCGATTCGTTTTTCGCACTGCGAGCGATACGGATTGTGACGGATCCCGCCTGCTCGTACCCTTTGCTCGCGACCGCTGGCTTTATGCATACGGTCTGCGGCGAGCCGATGCCATTCTCGTGCAGAGCGCTTCGCAGTCGGAGACTTTGGCGCGCAACTACGGTTTGGCGGGTCGGGTGGCGGGAATGTTGGTGGAGAAGCCCCAGCCGGTTGCCGCCCGCGATATCGACGTGCTGTGGGTAAGCAACATCCGAGGCGTAAAGCGGCCGGACCGGATTCTCGAACTCGCCGAGAGATTGCCGGAGGTGAAAATTCACATGGTAGGAGGGCCCCTGCCCGGCGAAGAAGCCCTGTTCCGGAATATCAGAGACACGGCTGCCGCCAAAGCCAACGTGACGTTTCACGGACGCCTGTCGTATCGGGACGCCGGTCACCTGTATGGCCGGGCCAAAATACTGGTCAATACCTCGGATATCGAAGGATTCCCGAATTCCTACCTCCAGGCCTGGATCAGGGGCGTCCCCGTCGTGACGCTTATCGATCCGGACCGCGTAATCGAGCGCGAAGGTCTCGGGGTCGCAGTAAGTTCCGCTGCGCAGATTCCCGCCGCGGTCAGACATCTTTTGGGCGACGCGACTGCCTTGAAAGCGGTAAGCGATCGTTGCCGTGCGTTCATCGAGCGGGAACACGGTGAAGAAAAGGTTCTGGCGGCCTACCTCGATACGTTCGAGCACGTCACGCGCATTGACAACACCAACGCCGAGATGACCGTGTCGGGCCAAGCACGCCATGTCTGAGACGCCTTTCATCATCACGATTGACACCGAGGGCGACGACCTTTGGTCGAAACCGCGGGAGATCACCACTCGTAATGCAGAGTATTTGCCTCGCTTCCAGTCGCTTTGCGAGCGATTCCGCTTCAAGCCCGTCTACCTGACGAACTACGAGATGGCGATGTCCGATGTCTTTGTCGAGTTCGCGCGCGACGTGCTCGCCCGCGGCGCCGGCGAGATCGGGATGCACCTGCACGCATGGAATTCGCCGCCGCTCGTCCCGTTGACGAGCGACGATTTTCGCTATCAACCCTACTTGATCGAATATCCCGACCCGGTGATGAAGGAGAAGATCAGGATCGTCACCCGACTTCTCGAAGACCGGTTCGATCAAGCGATAGTCAGCCATCGCGCCGGACGACTGGGTTTCGACGGTCGCTATGCCGCCATGCTGCTTGACGAGGGATATCGCGTGGACTGCTCGGTGAGCCCGGGGCTCGATTGGAGCGGAACCTCCGGCGATCCGAACGGGAAAGGCGGCACGGACTACACGCACTTTCCCCACGACCCCTACTTCTTGAGCCCCACCGACATTTCGGCGCCGACGAGCGCTGGGCTGATGGAAGTGCCGATGACAATCCGCACGAGCGGCCTGTTCCGGGGAGCGCCCTGGGTGTATCGCATCCCGCTGCTGCGCCAGACCGCCAACAGGCTGGTGTCGCCCGCGCTCAACCACTTGTGCCCGGCAGAGAGCAATCTCCGCGGAATGTTGCGAGCGACGCGCACCGCGCGGGCTGAAGGCGCTGCTCACCTGGATTTCTCGCTGCATTCCTCGGAGCTCATGCCGGGCGGAAGTCCGACATTCCGCGCCGCGACCGATATCGAGCTCTTGTACGAGGATCTGGAAATTCTGTTCGAGGAGCTTTCCACCTGGTGCTGCGGCATGACCCTAAAGGAGTTCCACGCGTCGTTCAGGAAGTCGCCGGGCGAAGCGGTATCGGACATCCCCGGGGACAGGATCTGCGGTGCCGCCACCAATCAAGAAATGGTCAGGGCCTGAATGATCCGGATCAAGGGCCACACTGCTGTCTACGGGGAAGTCTGGTACGAGGAAGAGCTGCCGCGCGATTCCGGAGTGGACATCGTCCTCTACCGCCAGAGAGAGACTCCGAGCGCAGATGCGCGAACCACAACGTTCCTCACGATGGTGACCGATCTTTCCGCCGAGGCGGACGCGATCGCGGAGAAATTCGGCAAGGATTGCCGCTACAAGATCAGGCGCGCTGACACGAAGGACGGCCTTCGCATGGAGTTCATCACCGACCCGGAGAGCCGGTTGGATGAGTTCCAGGCGTTCTACGACGCGTTTGCGGCGCAGAAGTCGGTCGCCCCCTGTTATCGTCAATGGCTGCTTGCCGCCTGCAAGGCCCGTCAGCTCGTGCTCACCTCGGCCTGTCGGAACGGCGAGGCCTTGGTTTGGCACGCCTACCTCACCAGCGGAAAAGCCGCCTGGCTCCAGTACACGGGTTCTTGTTTCAGAAACAAGGAGAACGATTACCGCGCCCTGGTCGGGCGCGCCAATCGCTGGCTTCATTGGAAGGAAATGCTGCAGTTCAAGGAGATGGGAATAACGCGCTACGACTGGGGGGGCCTCTTCGAGGACGAATCCGTGCCGGAAAACGCCGGAATCAACAAGTTCAAAAAGGACTTCGGCGGACAGCAAGTGCGCACGTACGACTACACGCTGCCGGTGACCCTCAAAGGCCGCATTTGGCTTCCTCTTCGTGATGCCTGGCGGCGTCGAAACTCCGCGCTCAGCTAAGCAACGGTCGCTTCCCTTCCTCATCAACCGGTACTCGGTATCTGCCCAAATCCGGATGCTGGAAGCCGCCGGCTTCGAGACCGTATGCAAATGCGCAATCACGGAAACGACGGAATGTCTCGGCCTGAACTCAGCGCGCCTTGGAAGGACATGTCGAACGACGAGATGACCTGCGGCGACCTATTCGTGCAAGCCCGTAGAAGGGAGTAGCCGGCTCGCCACAAAGCTGTCGGGAAACGGTGTTCGACTGCGCCTGGTGGACTATGCGCCAAGAATGGCGCCCAGCACCGCTATGTCATAAGTCTCCGGTATTTTGAAGACTTTCCAATGAGGGGAGACAACCATGTCCCAGAGCGCGCTTGTCCTATCTCGTGACATGCTCGGGGCGTTCACCCTGCTCATAGGCATCGCGCTGCCGGCATCCGCAGCTACAGACGTCCGCGTGAGCGAGAATTACGGCAAGTTTCCGCTGCACTTCGAGGCGAACCGCGGCCAAATACACAAGAACGTTCGCTTCCTCTCGCGCGGTCCCGGCTACAGTCTCTATCTGACCGCGGGCGAGGCCGTGCTGGTGCTCTCCAAACCCAACGCGGACACAAAACGCGATTCGCGCAGCACGCCGGAGCAGGGCGATGCGCAGACACCAGTGAAGGCCGTCGCGCTGCGCATGCACCTCGTGGGTGCTGCGCCCAAGCCGCCGGTGAGCGGGCTTGACGAGCTCCCCGGCAAAGCGAACTACTTCATCGGCCAGGATCCGGCGAAGTGGCGCACTAACGTGCCGACCTATGCGAAGGTCCAATACGAGAACATCTATCCTGGTATCGACCTCCTCTACTACGGCAACCAGCGCCAACTGGAATACGACTTCGTCGTCGCACCGGGTGCGAATCCGGAAAAGATCGTGCTCGGTTTCAGGGGCGCGGACGAATTCGAGATCGAAGCGCGGGGCGAGCTCGTGCTGCACACGACCGGAGGAGACATACGTCAGCACAAGCCGATCATCTACCAGGACATAGACGGAGTCAGGCGCGAAATCGCCGGCGGCTACGTACGCAAAGGCGTCAATCGGGTCGGCTTCGAGGTGGCCGTGTATGACGCCAGTCGGCCGCTCATCATCGACCCGGTGCTCTCCTACTCGACGTACCTCGGAGGGAGGTCGAATGGCCCCGACTGCGGGTGCGGTAACGACGAGGCCTTTGCCGTTGCGGTGGACGACGACGGTAACGCTTATGTGACCGGACAGACCACCTCGCTCGACTTCCCGACGACCTCGGGCGCATTCCAGACCACCCGCGCTTTCGGCAAAGACGTGTTCATAACCAAGCTCAACCCCGCCGGCTCCGCCCTGGTTTACTCCACCTACCTCGGCGGAAATGATTTTGACGCGGGCAACGGGATCTCCGTAGACGCCGGCGGCAACGCCTACGTGACGGGCACCACAAAATCGACCAACTTCCCGACAACACCGGGGGCCTTTCTGTCCGCACCCGGCTTCGGTTTCGTCACAAAGCTCGACCCCACGGGATCGACCCTCGTCTACTCCACTTATCTGGATCCGAGTACGCAAGGCGGCGGAATCGCCGTGGATGCCCAGGGCAACGCCTACGTGACAGGACAAACTGGTTCCACCTTCCCGACGACGCCGGGAGCTTTCCAGCCGGCCTTCGGCGGTGGCCCGGTGGATGGCTACGTGATGAAGCTCAACGCCGACGGCTCGGCCCTCGTCTACTCCACCTATCTCGGCGGCAGCGGCATCGACTCGACGGGCGATATCGCCGTGGATGCCGGCGGCAACGCTTACGTCGCAGGCTCGACGACTTCCCTCAATTTCCCGTCGACACCCGGAGCCTTCCAGGCCGTCCCCGGCAGCGGCTCAAGCAACGGCTTTGTAACCAAGCTCGACCCCACGGGCTCCAGCCTCGTCTATTCCACCTTCCTGGGCGAGGGTTGCGCCGGGCTCGCCCTGGATACTCAAGGCAACGTCTATGTGACGGGGCAAACCGGTTCCACCACCTTCCCCACAACCCCAGGCGCCTTCCAGCCCTTCTTCGGCGGTGGTGGCGCGGATATCTTCGTGACGAAGCTCAACCCGGCCGGCTCGGCTCTCGTCTACTCGACCTACCTCGGCGGCGCGGACAGGGACATCGGTGGAAGGATCGCCGTGAACGCCGCGGGCAGCGCCTACGTGACAGGCTCCACTTTCTCTACCAACTTCCCGACGACTCCCGACGCTGTCCAGCCGGCTTTCGCGGGCAACTGGGACGCGTTTGTCACGATACTGAATCCCGCCGGTTCCGCCCTCGTCTACTCCACCTACCTCGGCGGCTTCAATGGGGATAGCGGAACGGGGATCGCGGTGGATGCCGCGGGCAACGCTTACGTGGCGGGCGAAACCGATTCCAGCAACTTTCCGACAACACCCGGTGCCTTCCGCCCCTTCTTCAGCGGTGGCGGCGGACCCGGCCGCAGCGACGGCGACGCCTTTGTCGCGAAGATCGCCGACGTGGTGCCGCCGCCCCCTCCGACCACGACCGGCTCCGGCACGACGCGCTCCGAGGAGAGCGCAGCGACCGAGATCGGCTTCTGGACGAGCTACGGCGCGGAGACCGGCAGCTTCAGCGGCGGCACCATCGTCGCTTCCAATGTAATCGCGTCCACCGCGATATTCAGCTTCACCGGAACGGCAGTGAGCTGGATCGGCGTCAAATGCAACGTCTGCGGCATCGCCCTCGTGTCCATCGACGGCGGCGTGCCCACCACGGTGAATACCGCCGGTCCCAACGCGCCGGGCAGCCTCACCTCCGAATCGGTGTTCTCCGCCTCGGGCCTCGCCGCAACGAGTCATATGATCACGATCGCCGTGACGGGCATGAGCAGCTCCGGCGGCCGCTACGTTGCAGTGGACGCCTTCGATGTGACCGCGGGCAGCGGCACTTCTCCGCTCTTGCCGACTGTGGTGCTGCCGCCGCAGCTGACCCTTCCCCCGTTGCCCCCGCTCCGGGGATTGTGATCGGCACGTGGATAGGCGCGCGCTCAAATCTCTCCTCATTTGCGCGCTGGGGCTGTTCGGCGCATGCGGCCAGGTTGCGAGCGGAGCCGGGGAAACGACCGCGACGTTTCCGCGGCTGATGGGCATGAACATCGGCGCGAAGAACTACGAGGACGCCGACTACCAGAAAGACCTGGCGCGGATGGACGTGGTGATTCTCGGCTTCTACCGGGGATGGCGGCCCGACGGGTACGCCCCGACCGCAACCCTTGCGATGCGGAAGGTCGTCAAGGCGATCAAGGCGCTGAATCCGAAGATCCTCATCGGGCAGTATACGATCCTCAGCGTCGCGTATGACGATCCCAATAATGCGGCAGATCAAGACAAGCGCGACAAGCTCTACGCGAGCAAATGGTGGCTGCTGAACACCGCAGGGCGAAAGGTCCAGTGGATGCCTCGATACCGCACGTGGGAAGTCAACCTCACGACTTGGTCACAAGCGGACGCCAGCGGCCGACGCTGGCCTCAGTGGCTCGCGGAGCGCGAGCACGCCGTTTTTTTCCGCGACATCCCGGAATTCGACATCGTGTACCTCGACGACGTGGGGCCGCCTCACGTGACTGCGGACTGGAATCTCGATGGAAAGAACGATGATCGCAGGGACCCGGGCATTCTCTCCGCTCACTACGCCGGCCACTTGGCCGAGTGGAACCGGCTGCGCGAACTCGCCCCCAAGCTGCTCCTGGTCGGCAACACCGACAACGACCTCGCCAATCCCCAGTGGAGGGGCCAGCTCGATGGCGGCTTTTTGGAAGCGCAAATGGGTTGGGACTGGTCCTTGGAAACGCGGGCCGGGTGGGGCAAGATGATGGAGCGTTATAGCGCGGTATTGAAGAACACCAGGCCGCCCAAGATCGTCGGCTTCAACATCCAGGGGAGCCCCACGGACTATCGTTTCTTCCGCTACGGATATACGTCTTGTCTGCTCGACGACGGCTATTTCTCGTTCACGGACAAGTCGCGGGAGTACAGCAGCGTGCCGTGGTTCGACGAGTACGACCACAAGCTCGGCTACGCGCGCTCCGGACCGCCGACCACCGCGTGGACCGAAGAAGTCTGGCGCCGGGATTTTCAGAACGGCGTCGTACTTGTCAATCCGACGGGCTCTAAAAAAACGGTCAAGCTCGAGCCCGGCCTGCGCCGACTCGCAGGTAATCAGGATCCTGCGGTCAACGACGGCTCCGCGGTCGGCCAGGTGACCCTCGGGCCCAAGGACGGGATCGTCCTTCTCAGGCAGCTTGCAGTGCAGGAGCCTTCGCGATGAGCCTCGTCTCCGTGATCGTCCCGACGTACAACCGCAGGGAAACGATCCAGGCGGCGATCGCCAGCGTGCAGCGGCAGACGTTCACCGATTGGGAGCTGATCGTTGTGGACGACGGTTCCACCGACGACACGGCCGCGCTGATCGAGGGCTCGGACCCCCGCCTGGTCCTGATCCGGCAGAAGAACCAAGGCGTGAACGCGGCGCGGAACAACGGCATGCTCAGCGCACGCGGCCAGTACATCGCCTTCCTGGACTCCGACGACGAATGGCTCCCGCACCATCTGGAGCTCAGCGTGGCCTTTTTCCGGGCCTTCCCCGGGGAAGACTTTCTCTCCGGGGAATTCTGTGAGGACCGGGGCTCCGGGAGTCTTGTCTACTTCCTGCGCAGCGCGCTGACCGAGTGGTACCCGCCGCTCGCCGAGCGTGCGGGCTCCTCGTTGCTGAGGCTGCCTCCCGGAGAGAGCGACCCCTACCGCAGGGTGTTCGCAAGCGTGGAGCCGATCGGGGGGTGGGGCTTGGACCTCGTGGCCCGCACTCCCTATCGCGACGCGCGCCTATACCGGGGCCGTGTTTTCGAGCATATGCGCTTCGGCTTCCTCTTTGCCCTGCAGCCCACGGTGATTACGCGCCGCGCCCGGGAAGCGGTGGGCCTGTTCGATGCGCGCTACCGGATCAGCGCCGACTACAGCTACCTGGCCAATCTCTGCCGCCGGTTCAACGCGAACTTCTTTCCGCTACCCATGGCAATCAAGCACGAGTACGCCCGCGACGGCACGCAGCTGAGCGAGGGACACCTCTCGACCGGCTCGACGCGGTTCGAATTCGAGCGCGACCTGCTGCACCAGTTCGAGGAATTGTTCGGAGCAGAGCGAAGCGAGGACCCCGAAATTGTCGCCCTTCGCCGGGCGAGGCAGCTCGTCGTAGGCCGAGCCGCCCTCGGGCAGGAAAACCGCGCCGAGGCCCTCCGCTACTTCGGAGAAGCGAAGCGTGGCCAGGGCCTGTCGCTGGCAGCCGCCCTCTGGTGCCTGGTGCGCGTCACCCCTACCCCGGCCGTCGCGCATCGGATTTACGCCGGACTGCGGCGCGCGAAAGCGCTCGGATGGGAGCTCCTCACGAAACGCGCCGCCTGGGGTCGAATCGCCCGCAAGGCTTGGGGCCACTACCGCGACAAGTTCACGCTCAAGACGAAAACATGACCCAGCGCCGCAGAAACCCAGGGTCGCTTAGGCGCTGACGATGCTGCGCGAGGTCGCCGTCTGCTGCTGTCGTGTCCGGACCCGATTCCTCACCCACTCCCGCGCCGGCCTTTCGATCCAGTGGAAAGTGAAATAGGACATGGCGATGATCATCACCAGGTAGACGACGTAAGCCACATCGCCATGCCATAGCTGGGTTCCCAGAAAGTAGAAGTCGTGCCCGTCGATCTCGCGGTGCGTAAAAAGGTCAACGTGCCACAGCTTGGCGAGCGTGCCGCCCGAGTTGAACAATCTTTGCTCGATGAAGACGTGCGTCATGTAGATGGAATACGAGATGGTGCCCAGGAAAACCAGCGGCCGCAGCCTGAGGAGCGCGCTCGCGGTGCCTGCCTCAAACGCGAAGACGAGCACGACGAACGCGAACACGTAGGGCGCGGCGATCGACAGCTGCGTCGTGCCGGCTACGGTCACGAACGCCACGACGAGTCCGAGGGCGCCCCACTCGACCATGCTTCCGGAGAGCCATTTCCCGAGCTTTCTATTCCATTTCTCATAGATGTTCCACGACAACGCCCCGGCGGAGAATCCATAAATGCACCGAATAATCCCCCAGTCGAAATGGATGTTCATGTAGCGCTCGCTCAACATCGCGATCAAAACCGGGCCCCCGATCATGGCTAGAAGCAGCGCGATCCACACATGCCTGCGAAGTCCGACCAGGCACACGGCGAAGACGACGTAGGTGTAGAACTCCGTGCTGATGCTCCAGCTCGGCACGTTCCAGGTCAGGAAATCGTATAGATGGAGGCTCTGAAGAAGCAGCAGATTCGCGAGAATCGTGTCCGGCGCCTGCTGAGGGGTGCTGAAGAGCGCGACCGGGTTGGTCGCCGCAGACCCCAGGACCAGAGTCTTCCCTAGAGCCTTCAGCAACTCACAGCCGACAAAAAGCGCGAGCATTGCGAAATGGAGGGGGTACAGCCTTCCCAGCCGCAGAAAAAGAAACCGTCCCACCCCGAAGCCGTCGCGCAATCGTTGTTGGTAGTTCGCGGCGATGACAAAGCCGCTCAGGACGAAGAAAAAATCGACGAAAAGCCAGGAGTTGCGCAGGAACGGCACTCCGTACAGATGGCTGTAGGCGTCCAGATGGAACAGGGCCACCAAGCACGCAGCGATTCCGCGCCAGCTGTCCAATACCGCGAATCGTTCCATGTTCGACCCGAACGCTTGGTTTGTCTTGGTCTAGCGGCTCACTCTGACGTGCAAACGATTCGGCTCCGATTGTGGGCCACGATCACCCGCCGTAGTTCCACGGCGTTGCCGCCATGGTCAAGGGCCGGACCCGTTCCTGGCATTCGGCTTCCACCGCCCGTAGGATCACCACCGCGTGATCCCCGTGCGTGTCCACGATCTGCTCGACGTGGCATTCGATGTGCGCGGGCAAGTTGGGCAATACGGGCGCGGCGGTCTTTCCGTCCATGAACGTTTCGCCGTTTATCGTTCCGCATGCCGCGTGGGTCGGGAAGAAGAATCTCCGGGCGATCTCCTGCTGTCGGTCGCCCACGATGTGCAGGACGGCGCTGCGGCTCTCGGCCAGGCATTCGAACACGTTGCTCTCCCTGCGGACCGCCGCCATGATCAGCGGGGGCTTGAAGGACGCCTGGGAAACCCAGGTTACGGTGGCTGCGCCGTATCGGTCCTCGCTGCGCGAGGTCAGAACGTAGACGCCATTGGATAGCATCCGGAGCGTTTTCTGTTTGACTTTCGCATCCATTGCCGTCACCTCGACCGGGCTCAGGGCTACCCGCAAACCGCTTCCTGATGCGATCGTTCCATCCGATGCCAGCGCTCCTCATCGAGCTCCCTGTGCTCGCTCGCAAGGAGATCGAACAACAGGCGATCGTACGGGCGGCCGTCGATGGTGTGACATTGCCGCTGCCTGCCGATGAAACGAAAGTTGAGGCGCTCCAGGCTCCGAACAGAGGGATTGCGGTCGACGATCCACGTGTCGACCACGTGAAGCCCGAGATCGCGGAACGCGAGGGTCAGAAACTTCGAACTGGCGAGGCTCACATAACCCCGATGGGAGAAGGACTTCTCCCCGGCCACTGCCCACAGCGTCCCTGTTTTGAAGACCCGGTCGACGCTGTTCAAGCCCACGATCCCGATCGGGCGGTCGTCCCTGTCCCCGGTATAGGCCCGGAGAAAATGCGTATCGCGCTGCGCCATGATCTTGAGCAGTGTGGGCGTGACGATCTGCCTTCCGTTTCCGAAATCCAGCCACTGGTAGTTCTCCTTTTGCGCGAGCCAACCCGCGACCAGGTCGAGAATTTCGGACGAAGCCAAGGGGAGAAGCTTCATGTTTCGACGCCCCGCGCAGCGGGCGAAACGCGGGAGGAATGCCATAGGGCTTCATATGCGGCGAGCAGTTTTGGCGCTTCGTGGCGCCATTCGAGCTCGTTCTCCACGCGGCTGCGCCCGTATTTGCCCATCTCCGCGCGCCGCGCCGGATCATCCAGCAGGCCGACGATCTTCGCGGCCAGATCGACGGCGTCATTCTTTTGCGCGTAGAGAGACGCCCGCCGCGCCGAATAACGCCCTTCCGCCAGATCGAACTGCACGATCGGCTTGCCGAGCGCCATGTACTCCATGATCTTGTTCATCGTCGACTTGTCGTTCAGCTCGTTGACGACGTCGCAGTTGACGCAGACGTCGGCGGTATTGAGCATCGCCAGCATCTCGCCGTCGGGCACGCGCCCCGTGAAAGTCACGTGGTCGCCGACGCCCAGCTCCTGCGCGAGCGCCTTCATCTCCTCGAGCGAAGTGCCGCCGCCCACCAGGCCGAAGTGGACATCGCTGCGCCCGAGATCGATTACGATGTGGCGCGCGGCTCGCAGCAAGTAGTCGATGCCCTCCTGCTTTCCCATCACGCCGACGTAGCCGACCAGGTAGCGGCGGCCGCGCTTGAGCCGCCCGTCGGGCGGCAGGATCTTCAGGCGTTCCAGACTCGGCCCGCTGCGCACGACGAACACCCGTTCAGGAGGCATCCGGCCGCGCTCCATCGCGATGCGCCGGTAGGACTCGTTGGTCGCAATGGATACGTCCGCGATCCTGAAAGTCCAGTACTCGAGCTTGAGCATCAGTCGATGGAAGAAATCGCGCCGGCCGAACTTTGCTTCGTAGAGCTCGGGGTTTAGATCGTGATGATCGAACAGGAATTTCTTACCGAACAGCCTGAAGAACCCGCCGATCAGGAAGAACAGGTCGGGCGGATTGCAGGCGTGAACGACGTCGAACCCGCGCGTGAGGAGCACCCGGCAGGCGAGCACGAATGTCCAGGCGAGCGCGACTGCGTACTCCACCGCGTAGCCGGCTGCCCCCGATGCTTCCACGGGCAGGGGGTAGCGGAAGACGTGGATTCCGTCGATCGCTTCGAATTTCCTCTCGTAGCCGCGCCCGGTCGGACAGATGATCGATACGAGGTAGCCCGCGTCGCGCAATGTCGTCGCTTCCTGCCACACCCTGCGGTCGAACGGGCTAGGCAGGTTCTCGACCAAGATCAATACCCGCCTGGGCTGGACGACGTTGCTTTCAGCGTTTGTTTCGCGCATTACCAGCAGATCCCTTCGTAGACGCCGGACACGCTGCGCGAGTCTGTAATGCGGACAAAATCGACGACGGTTTGATCATCCTTCAGGCGCTTGGGAATGTCGTGAAACTCCGGCGCCGCGTTGCCGATGACGATGGTGTCGGCGTGATCGAGCACCTCGTCGATGGTCCGGGTCATCAGCCGCGAGATGTGGGGAATGTGGTTGAGGATGTAGTCGCGGTTGGCCCCATGGATGGCCGCGAGCTTGACATTGGCATCGTAGACGCGCAGGTCATAACCCTTGCCTATCAGGCGCTCGGTCAGTTCCACCACCGGGCTCTCGCGCAAATCGTCCGTGCCTGCCTTGAAGCTGAACCCGAGTATGCCGACCTTCTTGCTGCCTTTTTCGATCACGGTCCGCACCGCACGCTCGATCTGCTGCTCGTTGCTCGGCAAGATCGCGGCGAGGATGGGAAGCGAGACATCGAGCGTTTTCGCCTTGTAGAGCAGCGCCCGCAGATCCTTGGGCAAGCACGAGCCGCCGAACGCAAAACCGGGTTTCAGGTAGTACGGCGAGAGATTGAGCTTCGTATCCTGGCAGAAAATATCCATCACGCGATGGCTGTCGACCTCGAGCTCTTTGCAAAGGTGGCCGATCTCGTTGGCGAAACCCACCTTGAGCGCGTGCCAAGCGTTGTCCGCGTACTTGACCATTTCGGCGGTCTCGATGTCGGTCCGGATGAGCGGCGCCGCGACCTGCGCGTAAAGACTCGCCAGCAGATCCCCGCTTGCCCGGTTGAGTTCGCCGATGACGGTCTTGGGTGGGTTGAAGAAATCGTCTACGGCGGTCCCCTCGCGCAGGAACTCCGGGTTGATACAGACGCCGAACTCCTCACCCGCGCGCCGGCCCGAACATGCCTCTAACGTGGGGATCACCACGTTGCGCATGGTTCCGGGCAGCATGGTGCTGCGGATCACCACGACCGGTGCCCCCTCATGGTTGCGCAGGGCGGTGCCGATCTCCTCGCACACGCGGCGCACGTATTTCAGCTCGATGTCGCCGTTGCCTCGGCTCGGGGTTCCCACGCAGATCAGAAACAGATCGGCCCACCCGACTCCGACTGCGGCATCCGTGGTCGCCGACAGCCGGCCGGCTGCGACCTGCCGTTCGATGATCGCGCCGATGTCCTTTTCGATGATCGGGCTTTTGCCCTCGCTGATGAGATCGACCTTTGTCGGCTCCGAATCGACGCCGATGACTTCATGACCCTCCTGGGCCAGGCATCCCGCCGAAACGGTCCCGACGTATCCCAGACCCCAGACGCTAAGCTTCATGATCGCCCTTGTGATGGTTGCACGAATCGACCGACAAGGCCGCCCTGCGGGAAGCGGGAAGCAACCCATGGACCGCAGTGCGCACTCACGCTGCGCGAACCCCGACCACAGGATAGGGAGAAGTTGTTGACGCCAGTGCAGTGACTGCAACGCGCGATATGGTCCGATCGGATCAGCGTCCGATCTCAGAGCGGTGACCGGCGTCGGCCTCGGGGCGGCGGGCGCGAAACGGATCTCGCCGAAAGCTCACGAAACAGTCCCCCATCCCCGCAAGCGATTAAAGGAATAGTGAGTAGTATTCGTGGTCGATTGCAGTAGTTTTGCCGTCGGTTGAAAGATGGTGCGTGCCACGAAGTCCTCTCCTGAAGCTAGGATCAATCTTGGATACCAGTTCTTCGACAAACAGCGATTCCGATATCGTTTTAACCTCATACACGAGTAAGCCTTGCCCATACTGGTCAAATCCCTGCCGCTGAGCGAGCCTGAAAAGCTTCTCTCCGTCGACGATCAGACCTGCATTTCTGCCTCCATAAGCATCGTTTCGTACCGGATTCTGAGGATGCGGCGTCCAATTTGTACCAAGCGGCGAATCTGACGAAAACAAATACAGCTCGGAACAATGATCCTCCGCTCCCGATTCGTCCAAATTCGTAAGCATCCACCACTTACCCCCTCTCTCGAAAAGCATGGTATCTGCCGCACGTACGTCCTCCATAATGACGGTCCGCAGTTCCCATTTCAGGGGGAAGTCGGCGCAACGGTAGATTCTGATTTGCCCGGATTCGCGCGCCTCGGGGCACATGTAAAGCGCCCCTTGGTATTGGAACAGGAATGGGAAAGACATGTGGAACGGTTCTTTGACCGCGGTTCCAAGTTCGATCGCCTTCGTTCCGGCGATCTCCAGGGCCGTGATATGAGCTCTACTCGTTTTGTATACGAAATCCTCGACAAAGCAGAATGTTCTTCCGTCGTATGAGTGTAGGAACGGGTCGGCCCAAAATCGCCCTCTGGGAGGTTTCACTTCAGTGCTTCGCCACAACACGGATCTATCCCACTTGCAAGATACCAGCGAAATTCCCCATCTTTTTCTGAGCATCAGTATTCTTGCAATCACCTTGATCGATATCCTGCTGAGAACTTTCAATCCATAAACGACGGACTGAATTGCATTGGGAGCGCGAAAGAGGGTATTCGAATAGGGATTCGGCGCACTCTCCACGGGTGGGAGCTCGCGTGTTGACGCTATCCGAACGAGGAGATTCTTGAGATGGGTGTTTGATTTTTTATATAGATGAGCCTGGTTTAGGGAATAGTAGTAGCGCGTCGCGTACGAACCCCTGACCAATACGTCGCCGGCGTCGAGTTCTTCGGTGAGGCGTTGAATGATGAAGCCCGTCTGAGGCCATTCGTAATAACACTCCCAGAATCCTGCAGGACCCCCTCTGTTGATTCTATTGTCACCGTGATGAAAGGAAATAATCCCGAATCGACATGCGCGAAGAATGTCACCACGCATTATTCCCGAGCCAAATCGTATCAATACGTCGAAATCAAGCGCCTTTATTTTCTCAATGTCCTCGGCAGAAAATCGATACACCATTCCGGACTTGGAAACGATGGGGTTTATTATTAGTATTTCATCGACCAATTTTCTCAGATCGAATACTTCATAGTGATCGCTATGTAGGGTCCGTTTGAGGAGCAAACGTTCCACGAAGACTATCAGTCGAAACAGGATTTTGGAGAGCAGGACGTAAGGCCCTTGCTCTAGAAGAACATTGCGCACCCTGCCCAAATTCGAGTCCCGGGGGCGAGCGTGAACGATAAGGTGCGAAATGTTGATGTCGGCGCGTTCTTTCCCCCAAAGAGCCAATTCATGAACGTACTTACTTGAAAACGTGCTGCTGACCAGCAGACCGACTCTAAGCGCTTTCATCGTGGCTTTGTCTTTTGTCCAGTTGAAGCAAGGGGTTCGGTGCAGTGGCGGATGTCATGATCGGAAAACGTGCAGGATTGCATGACCTACGCTTCTTGTGCAAGAAGCGCGCCTCCCTTCGATCTTTTCGCGTGACCGGCGCGTGAAATTCACCGGCGCAGCGACCGACCGCTCGGATCTTATTCTCCGCCCGAACTATGATTTCCCTTGTACGACACAATCTTGAACCCCGGGTCCAATACCACGATCGCGTTATCCGGTATGTCTTTGTAGACCACCGCGTTGGCGCCGATTTTTACGTTGTTCCCGATGGATATTTTTCCGAATACCCGCGCGCCCGGCCCGAGGTAGACGTTGTCTCCTATCGTCGGCACCCCCGCCCTTTCGCCCTGCCCGGACAGGCCGATCGTCAGGTCCTGGGAAATATTGCAATTGCTTCCGATGACGACATCCGGCGCGATCGTGATTGCGCCGAAATGGCCGATATAGAACCCCGGACCGATCGTCGCGGAACGCGGAAGCTCTATTCCCCACATGATTTGCACGAGGCCGTTCAGGACAAAATAGACCGGATGCAGCAACAGCCTCAGCGCCAAAGTCTGCGTGTCCAGCCATTGGCCGAATCTGAAAACGATCACGGCCTGCACTCCGGGGGAACGCAGGCAGTTCACGGTCCTGCGCAGGCGGCTCCCCTGCAGGTAATCGTAGGTTCGCAGGATGTCCGCCCGCAATATGTCCCTGACCCCCATCCTGGTTGGCGCCATAAGGCGATTGCGGGAATCAACATTGGTGCTCCACCGCGTCAGCATATGATCTCGCTGCGCAAGACGGCGTCGCCCTTGAGTCGGACCCGCCACGCGATGGTCGGTGACGGTTGCTTGTCGTCGAAGCGCCTCGATACCCAGCCCGAGATCGGTGCGCTGCTGCCGTGATAAACGCAAGAGGAGCCATATTCGGAATGCGGCAGCGTGATGGTGAGCATGCTCGCCTCGTGCCTGACCGCATATCCGTCCGGCAGGGGATCGATCCGGCAACGTTCTCCGCAATGAAAAAAAAGCTCGATATCGTGCTCCCCGGCCATCTGCAGCGTGTCCTCGATCACCACGCGTCTCGCCGCCTTGTGCAGAGTAATCCGACGTCTGTGCATCACGGGATCGGCAAGCCGCGTGTATCCATCTTGCCAACCCTCGAACACATCACTCTCGTCCGTGCTCGACCAGAAGCTGCAGCCGGCACGCGCTTTCCGGAGCCACATGAAGTTGCCGCCGGACTGCGATTGATCCCTTCCGTCCACGCGCACGGTGTTATGGGCAGATGTACCGCGAAAATACTGACGCCATGGGCCTTGCGTATGATAAGCATAGGTTCCCGGATCGATCAGGAACTCCACGCCGCCGATGGACAAGGTAAAAGCGAGGGCATCGGCATGCCCATGGGCGGCGATGCTGCGGTAGCCCACCGGGCCTGCGTCGGCGATGAGGCGGATTTCGCGGTCGGTCTCGAAGTCGCAACCCAGGATGTAATAGCCGCCGGCGGGAAATGCCTGCCGCAGCGGAAGCCGCGTCTGCGCCGCGCTTTGCCCTTGAAACAGGGCGTCCGCTCGGCTGCCCGCGAGCCAGCGGGTCTTGTCGTCGAGCTCACCTGCTTTGAGCCTGAATTCATCTCTCTGAAACAGCACCGCCCCGGTCGCGAGCAACGATCGGTAGGGGGAAAAATCACCGCCTTGGGCAAGCCTGACGACCAAGCCATCGTCGGCATCGCCGAACATTGGAACATTGCCCTTCACGTCCATGATCGAACACAGATACTCGAGCATCGCTTCGATGCGCGATTCGTACGCAGCGGAGAACGACTGTCCGTTGGCCTTGCCGGCGAGGAGAGAGATCAGCAGAAAATCGAGCACGAACTGCTGGTACGACGCGGCCTGCTCGCGATTGACGCCGTCGGGCGCATTCTGCAGCAGCGCTTCTCTTTCCAGAATCGCCTTCGCCGCCGGGAGCCAGGAGCGTACGCTCCGCCAATGAGGCCAGGTCAGGGCGGCGATGAACAGGCCCGCCGCCTCTCCGATGAGGTGGTTGTTGGCCGACGAGTGAAGCGAGAAGTGGCCGCGCACGAACCGTGCGTGCTGATAAACAGATTCCAGCCAGCGCTGCCGGAACCGGACGCTCTCCGCGTCTTCGAAAAGCGGCGAGCGCGCTCCGCCGAGGAGTTGCCAGGTGACAGACCAGTTGATGAGCCTGATCGCCGCCTCGAGTGCGCTCGACCAGTTGGGGCCCATGCGGTAAGGGCACGCGGCAAACCAGCTCTCCAGGTGCTGCCAGATAACGTGGAAATAGCGCACATCGCGGCTGAGCGCATACGCCTGTGCCAGCGTCACCAGATGCAAATGCCGGTTGAGCTCCCAGAGATACTTGATGTCTCCGACCAGCCGTGTGTTACGGTAATCGAGCAGCTTGCCGAATTTGAGAGGCGCTTCCACGCCGGTCTTGGGATCGCGATTCCAGCGCGGCGGCGAGTCGAGCCCGACGTCTTGCAACGCGAACAGATCCAACTTGCCCGCCGCAACGCAGTCGGCAGCGGCGAGGTAGCGTGTGGCATCGACTTTCGCCGCCGCATGCACCCAAGGGCGAGGTGTAGTCGCAAGATCCGCGGGCGGAACAACCTCCGACCCGACCAGCCCGGCGCGCTCCGCTTGCATCGACAGCGTGCGAAGAAGGCGATGCGAAACCTCGGCGGGCGTCATGCAGCGCAGCCGGTTGAGACGCCACCGCAGCCATTCCCTTATTCCCGCTCCCCGAGAAGTGGACTCGAGCCGGAGTCGAGGGTCTACGAATTCATGTCCGGGCATATCGCTGTTCCAGAATGGCGTGGACACGGTGCTATCACTCGCCTTTCTGCAGGATGTACGTAATGCGATGCAAAAAAATCTCGCGGAGTCCCGGTATATTTGCCGCAACCCCGAAAGGGCGCGACAAGAGTGCCAGAGATCGCATTTTGGAAACGTTGCGGCCGATGCTTCCGATCGGTTTTCTGCTGTGCAGGACGACTTCCCAATCGTGATCGCGGATGAAGCGGCGGAACCTCGCAAGCGTCGTCCCGTTGATCGTATTGCCTCTTTCCCAGGGTTCCATTTTCGGGGACGAGCGCTTATACCAATACGCCTCTTCTCCACGCTCTTCGAGAATTTCGTTGTAGGCCCGCACCAGGGTCTCTCCGCTGAACAGGTAGTGAATGCACGGGAGTCTCGTTGCCAGCGCCAGATGATGTTCGGTCGGATGAAAATAGCCGGGGAAAACGACGAAGAGCCTGCCCCCCTTCTTCAAGACACGGTGGCATTCCCCCAGGGCGTATTGCACATTCTGCACGTGCTCGAAAACATCGTAGGACAATATGGCGTCCAGGCTGTTGTCCTCAAAAGGCAATTTCTCCCCTACCGCCACGCGATAATCGGCTGAGATCTTCTTCAGGCGCGCGAACTGCGTCGCAGCGTCGATGAACTCCTGCTTCACGTCGATGCCCGTGAGAAAGCCGAGCTTGTACCGCTCGAACCAGGCCGCACCCCGCCCCCCCGTGAAGCAACCGAGATCGAGGGCCACTTTGCCTTCCAAGAGCGACGAAAGGTCCCTTCCGAAATAATGATCCCAGGGATAGGCGAGCTCGTTCCGGTACTTGCTCTCGGAGGACGCGAGCATGATCGCCTTGCGCTCCGCTTCGGTCCCATTGACGAAGACTGCGTGCCGGAACACTTCCTGGAATTCGCCCGCATCTTCCCCGGGCGGGGGCGGGAAGGCTTCCCATCTCTTCATGAGCGACTTGGCGAGTTGAACGTTCAGCATGGCCTTTCCTGTCCGGTTTCAGCGTCGGCCGCGAAGCTCGGGCACTGCAGCGGGCGAGCTTCTCAAAGCGTCCTTTGCCGCATCCAGGACCTTCCCGCATCCGATCTCGATCGCGAATTCCCGCGGCGCGCGCTCTCGCAGCCGCTCGCTGATCCGCCGGCGCAGGCTTTCGTCGTCCAGGAGCCGGCAGATGCCGTCGGCCAGCTCGGCCGGTTTCCTCGGCACGACCAGGAAGCCGTCCTCTCCATCCTTCACGAAATCCGGGATCGCGCCCACGGTGGTGGCGATGACGGGAAGCCCCGCGGCCATGGCCTCCGGAATCACGAGCGGAAACGCTTCGGTCCAGGACGGCACCACGATCATTTTCGAGGTGATGAACGCGGCGGCCTTGTCGCGGCCCTCGAGGGAACCCAGAAAAGTGAGGCGCGCCGCGATACCGCGGCGCCCGGCCTCGGCGCGAATCACGGGCTCCATCGCATCGCTCTCGGCGACGCCTACCAGTACGAAACGTGCTTCGGGATGGCGCTCTGCCACCAGGGGGATAGCGTCGAACAAATCGTAAATGCCCTTGGGTGCTGACAGCCGCCCGACGAACAACACCGCGCGCTCGCCGGGCGCGAGCCACGGTGCGGGGGTGTCAGCGGGCATATTGCGAAAGAGGGCGACATCCGCCACGTTGGATGCCCAGACGAGGTCGTCGCGTTTCCACGCCTTGCCCATCTCCCGTTGATAGGTGGGGCTGAGTACGATTACGCGGTGAGCCGCTGACATCAAGAACCGGCCGACAGCACGGCCGATGCGCGTTTCGCCCGAGGGAAAGCGCGAGTGCAGGGTGCCGTGGTAATGGCAGATGACCTTGGCGCCGAAAAGACGCGCGGTCACCATGAACATCCAGTCGCGCAGAATCGACAGGCTCGAGGTAGCGTGAACGAGCGCCGCGTCGGGCCGCACCCGGACGAGCGTTCGAATCAGCTGCAGAAAGTCGCGCGCGAAGTAGAACGGCGTCTTCCAGGTGGGGTTCTCGACCGCCCAGCGCAGCTCGCGCTTCGAGGTGTTCACCGGGTGCACATCGAACTCTTGCGCCAGGCTCGAACGCAGCTGCATGTCGACAATGAGCTGCACGCCGCCAAGCGGCGGCGGCAGAGGGCCGATGAGAAGGAGACGCGGGCGTGGCACAGCCATGTCAGGCGATCCCGAACGGGAATCGCGGCTCCATCTTCACGATGCGGCGCTCGACGATGGACCGGTGCGCGGCGAGCAGCGCCTGCGCCGAGACCAGAAAGCTGTCGGTATAGTCCACCGCGCCTGGCGCGCGGGAAAACTGGGCGACCATCGCATGGAGCATCGCCTTCTGGCCGAGGTCGGGCTGGAGCTGGCGCATGCCGCCGCCCGCGCCGCCGCGAAGGATAAGTCGGCGAAAATCTGTGATCGTGGCCGAGCGCCCGCCGCCGAGGATGTCGATAGTCTCGTGGTCCAGGCCCTTCTGGCTGCCGCACACGTAGTGCACCACTCCCAAGCCGCCGTTCGCGAAATGCAGCGTGATTGCCCAGCTCTCCTCGCGGTGTCCGGGGTCGGGGGTGGCGAATGCGGCGACCTCGACCGGCAGGCTCTGTGCGAAGTAGATCGCGAGATCGATGAAATGGCAGACGTCGCCGAAAAGAACTCCTCCGCCCGCAACCTTGTCCTGGTACCAGCTGTCGGCCGGTACACCCGCCGAGCGCACGGTGCAAGCGACCTGCCGCACTTCGACCCCTTTGAAGTGGGCGAGCGCGCGCTGACTCAACGGGCTGAAGCGGCGGTTGTGGCCGATCCAGAGCGTCGGGCCGTCCGCTCCGCGCTTGGCCAGCGCGGTGGCGATGGGGGCGAGCTGCTCCTCGGTCATGGCGAGCGGCTTCTCGACGTAGGCATGCTTGCCCGCTCCAAGCGCCAGGGCGGCGTAGCGGGCGTGGCTGTCGTGACGGGTCGCCACCATGATCGCGTTGATCTCGCGATCGCGAAGCAGCTCGCCCGCGTCGGTGGTCGCCTTGCGAAACCCGTATCGCTTGGCGAGCGCCTCGGCGTTGGGGCCCTTGGTCGTGCAGATGCCTTCGAGGCTCAGGTCGGCGAGGGAGGGAAAGCACGGCATGAGCATGGACTTTGCGTAGTTGCCCGCGCCGATTTGTCCGAGCCGCACCGCGCCGCGCGGCTGCTCGCCCCCGAAGGTGAGTGTACGCGGCTGCAATTCGAACACGCCTTTCTCGGGCTCGGGGTACTCGAACACGATGCCCACGGCCTGATTCAGCTCGCCGCTCGCGATCCTGTCGAACACCGAGATCGCTTCCGAGAACGGGAACCGGTGGGTGATGAGCCGCGGCACCGCGAGCTTGCCCTGCGCGATCAGGTCGAGGAAGGCTTGCATGTTCCGGTTGGCGGTCCAGCGCACGTAGCCGATCGGGTAATCATTACCGCGCGTGAAATAGTCCGGCTCGTTGATCCCTGCCCCCATCGCACGGCTGAAGAGGAAATCGATCTCCTTGCCGAACCAGGTGCGCCATTCCAACTGGATCGCGGTGTTGCCCAGGCACACCACGCGGCCGCGGTCGCGCACCAGCATGGCTGCGAGCTCGATCGGTCCGAGGTCCTTTGTGGAGGCGGTGAGCAACACCGCATCGACACCGAGACCGGCGCTTGCGCGCAGCGTGTGGTGGAGCGCCTCGTCGGCTTGCGGACCGCAAGCCGCCTCGGCGCCGTTCTCCGCTGCGAGCGCGCACTTGCCGGGGTCGAGGTCCACTCCGATCACGCGGCATCCGTTCGCGCGGCAAAGCTGCACGAGGAACTGCCCGAGCAGGCCGAGCCCGATGATGGCGACGCTTTCACCGAGCTCGAGCTTCGCCTGGCGGATTGCCTGGAGCGCGATCGCGCCGACCGCGCTCGAGCTGGCGGCCTCGAGGCTCACGTTCGCAGGAACGCGCACCACCAGGTTTCGCGGCACCGCGTTGTACTCGGCGTGCGTCGCCACGCCTTCCCCGATGCAGGCTACGCGGTCATCCACCCGGAACTCGTCCACGTCGGAACCCACTTCCACCACGGTTCCGGCGCAGCTGTAGCCGAGCGTGGCCGGGGCCTTGAGCCGCTCTTGCACTTTCCGTAACGTGGCGACCAGGCCCTGCTCGCGGAGCGTATTGAGCACCAGCCTGACCTGATCGGGCCGCTGTTTCGCCTTCTCAACGAGGCTCATGCGCGCCTGCGAAACCTTCATCTTTTCGGTGCCCACGCTCACGAACGAGTAGTGGCTGCGCACGAGCACGTCGCCCGCGCCGACCGCGGGGATGGGCACCTCGCCGATATCCAGGGCGCCGTTGCGAAGGTATTGGCGGACTTGCTTCATGTTTCCTTCGAAGAGAAAAAACTTCGCCGCGTCATCCGTTCCGGAAAATGCCCGCGCATCATGCGGCCAGCAGCGTATCCAGAGAGCGGGCGAAATCCGCCTTGACCCTGCCGACCGCCGCTTCGCTGCCGTCGTCGTCCACGAACAGCCGGTGCCAGATTTCCAGGACGAGCATCAGCCAGATCCCCTGTTCCCGGTCGACGCGGCTCTGCACGTGGTTGCGCACGATGCCGCGCACCACATCGGGGTTGTAGTAGCCTCGGTCCAGGCAGCGATCGGAAAGGAGTACGTCGTCTATCAAACCGCGCCACGGCCCGGCGAACCAGCGGGTCAGGGGAACCGTGAAACCCACTTTGCGGCGGTAAATGGTCTCCCGCGGGATGTAGCGCTCAGCGAGCCGTTTGAGCACGATTTTCGAACTCAAACCGCTGACCTTGAGGTGCTGCGGCAGGGTCGCGGCGAACTCGACGACCTTATGGTCGAGGAAAGGCACGCGGGCCTCGATGCCGGCTCCCATGCTCATCCGGTCGCTCTTGACCAGGATGTCGTCCACCAACCGGGTATGCACGTCGCAATAAAGGAAGCGATCGAGAGCACTGCTGCTGTCGCAGCTGTTGACGATTTCATCGAAGGTTTGGGCGAGCCCGCCATCGCCGATCTCGTTTCGCATCGCGTCGGAAAGCACGCTGGCTTGAAGCTCGGTGTCGAAGCCCCCGTACCACGACGCGAAGCGGCGCGGAGCATCGGCGATCGCGAGAATCTCCGCCATGCTGCGCAGACGCCGGCCTTTGAACGGCAGGCCGCTGGCGAGGCCGCGCAACAGAACGTTTCGAACTCCGGAGTGCATCCAGTCGAGCGCCGCGGAAAACTGGTCGAACATGTACTTGGAGTAGCCGCCGAATTGCTCGTCGGCGCCCTCCCCGCACAGCATCACGCTCACGTGCTTTTTCGCCTCGCGGCACATGAAATAGGTGGGGATTCCGGGAGGTTCCCCCATCGGTTCGTCGTAGATCCAGGCGAGGAAAGGCAGTTCCTCGGCAAAATCCTTGAACCCCACCGTGATCTCGTGGTGCTCGGTGCCGTAGCGTTCCGCCACCTTGCGCGCGTAACCGAGCTCGCTGAACTCGGCGACGTCGAAGCCTACGGAAAAGGTCTTCACGCGCGCCGGATCCCCCTTCTCCCGACGCAAACTGTCCATCAGTGCGACCACTAGACTGCTGTCGACGCCCCCGGAGAGCTGCACGCCGAGCGGCACGTCCGACATCAACTGCATGTCCACCGTGCGCTTGAGCAGCGTATCCAGCTGCTCGGTCGCCTCCTCGAGATCGATTTGCTCGGATCGGTAACGCACATCCCAGTAACGCACCGGCGCCGGAGGCACGCGGCCGCTCACGTCAACCGCGATGCAGCAGCCTTCCGGCAAGCGCGACACTCCGTCGAACATCGTGTTCGGGCGCGACACGTATCGGGTCACCAGGACCTGCGCGACGCCCGCCCGGTTCACTCTGCGGTCGCGCAAGGCGGGATGGCGCAGCAAGGATTTCATTTCGCTCGCAAACAACAGCGCGTTGCCGTCGCTCCACCAGTAGAGCGGCTTGACCCCCATCGGATCCCGAGCGAGTGAGAGGGTGCGTTCGACGGTATCGTATACAGCGAAGGCGAAGATGCCCTGCAAACGCGCGGCCAGCGCGCTAAGACCCCACTGCTCGTAGCCGTGCACCAGAACCTCGGTATCGCAGCGGGTCTTGAAACGATGACCCTGCGCTTCGAGTTCGGCACGCAAGGCGGCGAAGTTGTAAATCTCGCCGTTGAAGACGGTCCAGATCGTCGCGTCCTCGTTGCACATCGGCTGGTCACCGGTGTGAAGGTCGACGATGGCGAGGCGCCGATGGCCGAGCCAGCAAAGATCGTCGGCGGAGCGCCACTGGCCTTCTCCGTCCGGTCCGCGCCGGCGGATCACCGCCAGCATCTCCCTCGCCACATTGGGCGAGATCGGCGCGGAGCTCTCCGGACGCAACCTCAGATAACCGGCGATTCCGCACATGCCGCTAACTCCGATTGTCTTGGAAGGTAAGTGCGGGAATGCCGATCAGACATTGCAGACCACGCCCTTGAACTTGCCGTTTCTGGTTCGGGGAATCGAGTCAACCAGCTGTATTTCCAACGCGATCCCGTCCCCGAGGCGGTAACGAGCATTGCTCTGCAGAGTCTCTCGCGTGCGTTCGTTGAACGTGGGAGAAGGAACCACCAGCATTACTATCGTATCGAGACGATCCTGGCGAATCTGCGCTTCGATTATTCCCTCCACGCCCTTGAAAAGATGGTCGAGACGGCCGACCGAGCGCCCATCCGATAGCTTGATCGAATCATCGACTCGGCCGATGATCCGCTCGATCAGCGGGAACGACCGCCCGCAGGAGCACCGCTCATTCGCCGGCGCAGGCCGCACGAGATCTCCGCAGCGATAGCGGATCAACGGCATCGACAGGTTGTTGAAACCGGTGCCCACGAGCTCGAACAAGCCGTCTTCGGCCGGCAGCATCTCAACGAAAGAATAGTCGGACAAGAGGTGATGGCGACCCTGCTCGCAAGTACCGATGGCAGCCACGCGCTCGAACTGACCGTACCAGTCGAAAACCCGGCAGCCGAAGGCGCTTTCGATTTCCCGCCGGCGGACCTCTGAAAGCGTTTCGGATGAAGTCACGATGCCGCGCAGCGAAATCCCGCGGTAGCGGGACCCGGTGCTCAGCATCCAAGTGGCGAGAAACCCGATCGAAGACGGGTAGGCCTGGATCACCACCGGATCAAAACGTGCAAGTGAATCGAGATAGGAGGGCGCCGCCGATTCAGACAAATGGTAGGAAGAAAGCATCAACATGTTCTCGGCCCGATTCACGCGCCAATAAGGCGGTTTCTCCTGGGTCGCGGGGACGATCATGTCCCCCCGCATCCATGCCCGCCGGTCGCCTCGACGCAGGCCCGCCCAAGTGAGCTGACGCCAGATGAATGCGTTTTCCCGGTTGATTGCGGCCAAGTCCTGGGAGAGGCCGAGCGGTGCACCCGTGGTACCGCTCGTGCTTCCCGAGAACAGCGGTCCCTGCTTTCTCTCGGAGATGAGTGATTTGCCGGCTGCGCGCACATCGGCTTTGCCTATCAAAGGCAGCTTCGCCAGGGCTTCCGGAAATTCCAGCTTCTCGAAATCCAAATCCAGAGGCCGGTACTTGTTCCGATAATACGGGACATTGCTTACCGCCGACTGCGCGATCATCTGCAATTTTTCGGATTGGAATGCGCGAAGCCGCCGCTCTGACCACCATTCGCTCTTATGAATTTCGGCAGCCATAGCTCCAAACGCGCGTCCCTCCCGCATCGTGCTGCGCAGCGAGGATTTGGCCGAAATGAGCAGCTCCTGCGCCCAGATCGGGCTGTGGCGATATGCGAAGGAACTCGACATAGAGAGCTATGATTTCCGCTTGGCCGAAGCATGAAGCGGCCGAAACCCGTTGAAGTGGCGCGCGAACGCCGGACGTCGGACGTCCGGCTCGGACGTCACGCGATGCAGCAGCTCGTCAATCGATCGACCCTTTCCACGACAATCGACTCACCTCACGGGGTGACATCAAACGCGTCGAGCAGGATCCAAGCATCCGTCGCGAGCGGGTTCTTGCCTATCACCTGGATCGTCAACGTGTGCGTCCCCGCAGCCAGGCCGCTTGCCGTGAAGTCGGTGTGCTGAGGCCCTTCCGTCTGGGAGTACGTGTCGAAGTCCTCGACGAAGGCTCCATCCAGGAAGATGCGGGCGATCCCGCACTGGGGTCCGCGCGCTCCGACCCACCCGATCCCCGTGCCGGTGAAAGTGATGGTCGCTTGCGCACCCAGGGTATTGGATTCTGCGGCGGCTCCCTCGCTATATGCCTTGTCCCGATTACCCTGAATCCAACCGGGACCGTAGGCGATCGCCGGATCCGTATCCTGGTGGCGCGTTCCCGACGTCGTCACCTCGAAGGCATCCACTACGATCAGCGCATTCTGCGAGGACGCGTTTTGCTGGCCGGTCCCTTCGATCGTCAAGGTATGGCTCGTGTCGGCCAGGCCCGTTGCCGCGAACACCTCCGCCTGGATTTGTTCCGTGGGCGAATACAGATCGACCATGGCGATCAAGATGCCGTCCAGGGATACGCGGGCGATCCCGCTCTGGGTTCCGCGAGCGCCGATCCAGCTGATCCCCGTCCCGTTGAAGGTGAAGGTCGCTTGCGCGCCCGGCGTCGTCGACAAGCGGGCAGCCCCGGCGCTCCAGGTTCTGAGCGAGATGCCCTGAGTGAAGCCGGTGGTGACTCCGGGGATCAACGTGACAACCGGATTGTCCTGAATCCAGCCGGGGCTGAAGCTGACCGAGGGATCCGTTTCCTGCAAGCGCGAGATCGTCACGGCGGGCACGTCGAACGCATCCACGACGATAAGGGCACCCGCCGCAGACGCGTTTTGCCGGCCGGTTACCTCGATCGTGAACGTGTGGCTCGCGTTGGCTAGGCCGGTGGCCTCGAACATCGGTACACGGATTTCCGCGGTCTTCGAATACGTATCGACCTCGGACACGAACACTCCATCGACAGACACGCGAGCGATTCCGGTCTGGGGCGTGCGGCCGCCGATCCAGCTGACCGAGGTCCCGGTGAAGGTTATCGTCGCCTGCGCGCCCGCTGCCGTCGACACCGCGGCGGTCCCGCCGCTCCAGGTTCCGCTCGTGTCGCCTTGCGTCCACCCCACCGTATAGCTCACGGAGGGATCGGTTTCCTCAACGCGCGCCAGAGCTTGGGGCGAAATCCACGCGAGCCCGAACGTCGATATCAGGGCCGCGACATAGGACCGTTTCGCAATCTTTATCATGGGTTACCCTTCAAAACCAAGGGGGATTCTGACCGCCGAATATTGAGGGGCCATGATCCCCCACCAGGCCGATCGAACTATGCCGATAGCGGCGGATGCACGCCCGACATCCCTGAGGGGTTATTTCTCCTTACGCAGGCCGCTCCCCAGGGCATTCGATGAACGCCCGGGGAGCAGTTAGTTGTGGAGATGAAACGCGCGAGGCCGGTTATCCGGAACCTCCGCACCGGCTAGGCCCCCCCTCCCCCTATAAATAAGGCGGGGCAGGAACCTCCGAAGGATCCGGTCGTCGAGGGGTTGGGTTTGTGGAGCTGGATGTTTCCGCCTCCCGGGCCCGAACCGCCCAATGTGTGATCCGAATCGAATTCGGTCGTATAGACGATGACGCCGGATTGCGTCAGCCGGATGATGAACTCATCGTCGTCGCCCGGCTCGCCTCTGTCTCTGGCTACGACGACCCAATCGACGTCGCCGAACTGGTTCGTCCGCGCCGTGCCGCAAATCTCGCGGGCCCCGGTCGGGCGGCCCTTGGCGTCGGTGCTCGAGTCGATCTCCAGGTACGCCGTGATGCTGGTCCAGTGGACGTCCAGTCCCATCCCGTGGTCGATGTACTCGAGGTGCCCCCAGGTCGGCGAGCCGTGCTTGCATCCGCCCCCGACACCGAAGTTTGCCTTCGCGCCGCTGTCGCGGACGATGAACCCGCCGCCGGTCAGGAAGTCGCACTGCCACGCATTCGCGGAGCCGCTGGCGAGCACCAGCGCGACCGCCGCGACCCCAAAAGCATAACGTGTCCAAGTTCTAGGCATTGTTATTTCCTCCATACGCATTCTGATGATTAGGTCATTCCCAGTAAGACCTCAGGCCTCAGTAACTCGCCTGGACCGCTTTCGCGCTCCCGCCGCTGAGACCGGCCATCGCGGATGCGACTGCCACGTCCGCGACGCCGGAGACGATCGCGTGAAGCGCATTCACCACGAGGGTGCCGTCCGGCAAGGATTGCTGCTCGTTGAGCACCAGCAAACCTCCGGGGATGCCGATCGTCTGGTTCGGAGCTCCGCTCACCCAGATTGGCACCCCGTTGATCGCGAGGCCGTCGATATTCGAGGCGCCGATAGAGCTGCCCACGACTGCCGTGGCGCGTGACATCACGAAGTCGGCGCCGATGCTGGTCCCGGCGACATTCAAGGCGAGGGCAGCGAGCGAGGCTTCGGAGTCAATTTGATCCGGATAGCCGATCGTCACTGCGTGGAGGGTCTCTCCGGTGAGTAGCGAAGGGATGCCTCCTGTCAAATCCGACGCCTGGAGAACGTCGCTGGTTCCCGCGACAATCGTTCCGGTGCCGCCCAGCACCGCGGTCGCACCGAGGAGGGTGCCGACCGGACCCGTGACGATTAGCGTCGGATCGGGAAGGGGCGGGAGAAGCTGCGCTCTCCCGACTGCAGGCCACACCAACAACCCGCCCAAGACGGCTGCGGCCAAACTAAAACCGAACGAATTTCTGTGGCGCATAGTAGCCTCCTTGTTTTCAGTTTCGCGCTGCCTAGAAAGATTCATGTTTCCTCCTCCGGTGAGAATCTTGCGTAACAGATTATTCACGCCCTATTACAGACGTTAAGCGCTCAAGTAAGCCGTGTGGCTCAGCGAAGCATCTCGATCGAACGAAGGTCTTCGGCGTGCTTCGATCCTTCATGGGGTGACGTCGAAGGCATCGACCACGATCGAGACACCCAACGAGGCCGGATTCTTCGACCCCGTCACTTCGATCGTCAGGGTATGGCTACCGGCAGCCAGGCCCGGCAACGTGAACACCGCCTCTTGCGGGCCCTCCGAAGGAATGTACAGGTCGAGAGAGTCCGTCACGACGCTTCCATCCAGGATCA
>VBCA01000059.1 GCA_005881575.1 Betaproteobacteria bacterium | reverse complement strand
CGAAGGCCGACAATTCTAGCAAAGATTCGCGGTAACTTGAATCAGGCAGGCCTGCGATGGATTCGCTTGCCGCACGCGCTTCTTCCTTGGCCTTGCTCCGTGCATAGTCGAGCGCGCCGGTCAGGCGAATCGCATCCAGGACTGCCCTGAATTCTTCCCGGCCGCCGTGCTCTATCGCCGAGCGCACGAGCGCAGCCTGATCGCGCGAGCCGCGCTGCATCACGTAGATCAGCGGCAGGGTCGGTTTGCCCTCCCTCAGGTCGTCTCCCAGGTTCTTTCCGGTGTGCGCGGCATCCCCCGAATAGTCCAGCACATCATCGATCAGCTGAAAAGCCGTCCCAAGGTGCATGCCGTAGCGCGCGAGGCCGCGCTCGATGTCCGGCGTCGCCTCGCCCAGGATCGCGCCGAGCTGCGCTGCCGCTTCGAAGAGCTTCGCGGTCTTGCGCCGGATCACCTCGAGATAAGCGGGCTCGCTCATTGAGAAATTGTGAGCATTCAGGAGTTGCAGCACCTCGCCCTCCGCGATGGCATTGGTGGCATCCGCCAGCACCTCCATGACCCGCATGCTTCGCACCGCTACCATGATCTGGAACGCGCGCGAGTACAGAAAGTCCCCCACGAGCACGCTCGCCGCGTTGCCGAACTCGGCATTGGCCGTCTTGCGGCCGCGCCGCAGCTCGGATTCGTCGACGACGTCGTCATGCAGGAGCGTGGCGGTATGAATGAACTCCACGACGGCCGCGAGTTCCACGTGATGCTCGCCCCGATAGCCGGTCGCCCCGGCAGCAAGGAAAACGAGCGCCGGGCGCAGCCGCTTGCCGCCTCCAGCGATGATGTACTCCGCGATCTGGCGTACGAGCACCACGTCGGACTCGAGCCGACGCCGGATCATCGCATCCACCGCAAGCATGTCTGCGGCGATGCGGTTGCGAAGAAGTTCGGGCTGCAAAGGGGATTATCGCACTGCGGAATCGACTCGACGGCGGCTCAGGAGAATAACATAATTTCTTTCCACGCCCGCTAAAGGCATGTATAATTTCGCGTTTTTCCAGCGGCGATCGTGGAGATCAGCATGTACGCGGTGGTCAGAACGGGCGGCAAACAGTATCGCGTTTCCACCGGAGAGAAGCTGAGGATCGAGAAGCTCACTGCTGCCGTTGGCAGCGAGCTTGTACTCGACGAAGTCCTCCTCGTCGGCGACGGGCAGGCGCTCAAGGTCGGAACCCCGGTGGTGAAAGGCGCCTCCGTGAAAGCGAAGATCGTCGCTCACGGCCTGGGCGACAAAGTGATGATCTTCAAGCTGCGCCGGCGCAAGAACTCAAAAAGGCTCAGGGGCCATCGTCAGGCCTACACCGAGATCGAAGTCACCGGCATAGCGGGCGCGTGAGACCGCCGCCCCGCAAGAGAAAGGCGAACCATGGCACATAAGAAAGCAGGCGGCAGTTCACGCAACGGCCGCGACTCGAAAGCAAAGCGTCTCGGCGTCAAGCGCTACGGCGGGCAGGTCGTCGCCGCGGGCAGCATCATCGTTCGCCAGCGCGGTACCCGCGTCCACCCCGGGGACAACGTCGGGGTCGGGAAGGACCATACGCTTTTCGCAAAGGTGAACGGCAAGATCCAATTCAGCTTCAGGGGCCCGGACCACAAGCAAACGGTCAGCGTGGTCCCGGCTTAGAAGCAAGCTGCTCCCCCGAAAGCCCTATCCACGCGGTAGGGCTTTTTTGTTTCCACAGGCGCCATGAAATTCGTCGACGAAGCGCGCATCGAGGTCCACGCCGGCAACGGCGGCGACGGCATCGTGAGCTTCCGGCGCGAAAAGAACGTGCCGCGCGGAGGGCCTGATGGCGGGGACGGCGGCAGCGGCGGCAGCGTCTACGCGGTCGCCGACCGAAACGTCAATACGCTGGTCGAATACCGCTTCGCGCGCATCCACCGCGCGCGGGACGGTGAGCGCGGGCGCGGTGCCCAGTGCAGCGGTAAAGGTGCCGATGACGTCGTGCTGCGCGTGCCCGCCGGCACCGTGATCACGGACGCGGAGACCGGAGAAACGGTCGCCGACCTGGCCGTGCACGAGCAGGTCGCATTGCTTGCGCGGGGAGGCAAAGGCGGCCTCGGCAATGTCAATTTCAAATCGAGCACCAACCGCACGCCCCGAAAAGCGACTCTCGGCGAGGCCGGTGAGCATCGGACTCTCAAGCTCGAGCTGAAGGTGCTTGCCGATGTTGGATTGCTGGGACTTCCCAATGCCGGGAAATCCACCTTCATTCGCGCGGTCTCGGCTGCCCGCCCGAAGGTTGCCGACTACCCGTTTACCACCTTGCATCCGCATCTCGGAGTGGTTCGCGCCGGGATCGACCGCAGCTTCGTAATCGCGGATATCCCGGGGCTCATCGAAGGAGCGGCCGAAGGTGCCGGCTTGGGGCACCAGTTCCTCCGGCACCTCGCGCGCACGCGGCTGCTCCTGCACATCGTCGATGTGGCGCCCTTCGAGCCGGACGCGGATCCGGCTCGCGATGTTCGATCCATTGCCGCGGAGCTGAAGAAATTCGATCCCGCGCTGCACCGAAAGCCGCGCTGGCTGGTCTTTAATAAAGTGGATATGCTCCCCGCCGAGGAGCGCAAGACCGCGGCCGCTAGTCTTGTGCGCAGGCTGCGCTGGCGCGGCCCGAGCTTTTGCATATCGGCCCTTACCGGCGAGGGTTGCCGCGAGCTCAGTTTCGCGGCGATGAAATTCTTGGAAACCGGAAAGGCGGCATGAGAGCGGCAAGGCGTTTCGTCGTCAAGGTCGGCAGCACGCTCGTCACCAACCGGGGCGCGGGGCTCGACGCGTCCGCCATCGCGCGCTGGGCCGGGCAAGTCGCAAAGCTTCGCCAAGGCGGCAACGAGTTCGTCTTGGTCTCGAGCGGCGCGATCGCCGAGGGCATGCAGCGCCTGGGTTGGACGCGGCGCCCGCACGCAATGCACGAACTGCAGGCCGCCGCCGCAGTCGGGCAGATGGGACTGGCGCAGGTATACGAGTCGTGCTTCCGGCAGCACGGCCTGCACACGGCGCAGGTGCTCCTGACGCACGCCGATCTCGCCGACAGGCAGCGCTACTTAAATGCCCGCTCCACCTTGCTGACGCTGCTCGGACTCGGGATCATCGCCGTGATCAACGAAAACGACACCGTCGTTACCGACGAAATCCGGTTCGGCGATAACGACACGCTCGCCGCGCTGGTGACCAATCTCGTCGAAGCCGACTGTCTGATCATCCTCACCGACCAGCAGGGGCTTTACACCGACGATCCCCGACGCAATCCGGAGGCCACGTTGGTGCGCAAAGCGCTGGCCGGCGAGCCACGGCTCGAAGAAATAGCGGGCGGAACCGGCTCCGCCATCGCCAAGGGCGGCATGCTCACCAAGGTACTCGCTGCCAAGCGCGCCGCCCGCTCGGGAGCGCAGACCGTGATCGCCTCGGGGCACGAGCCCGATGTGCTGGTCAGGATAGCGGCCGGAGAAGCCGTGGGCACCCTGCTCACCGCGCAGACGACGCCGCTCGCGGCGCGCAAGCAGTGGCTCGCCGATCACGTGCAGGTCGGAGGACGGCTGAGCCTCGACGCCGGAGCGGCCAAGGCCCTGCGCTCAGGCGGCAAGAGCCTGCTGCCGATCGGGGTCAAAGGCGTGGAGGGAGAATTCGAGCGCGGCGCGGTGGTCGCTTGCCTCTCGCCGGAGGGCGCCGAGATCGCGCGGGGACTGGTCAACTACAACGCGCAGGAATCCCGGCGCATCGCCGGCCTGGCGTCAAGCGAGATCGAGGCCATACTCGGATACGTAGACGGACCGGAATTGATCCATCGCGACAATCTCGTCCTGCTCTAGCAAGCGCGATCGCCTAAGCCAGATCCTTTACAAGAGAATCGCGCACTGCCGAAGGCGCCTCGAGCGTGGCGGAATAGCGGGGATGATCGACCCCGATCGTCAAGCCCGCGCCCTTTTTGAGCGCCTGAGCCGCTGCTTCGGCGAGCTCGAAGCGCAAAAAATGCACCGCCGAGGTTTTCTGCCCGTTCTCCCGATCGAGATCCTCGTCGGCAATCGCCCAGACCCGCTCGTGGCCCGCAGCTCGGAGCCACACCTTGTCCTCGATGCCGATCAGCTCCGCGAGCCGCCGCGCGCGCTCCTTCGGATCCGGGTACTCGATCATCATGGTCGCCTTGAGATTGCGGCCGTCCGGGACGAGCGGGTTGTAGGCAGCGAGCTCCTCCTGGATGCCTTCATCCTCGAAGATCCGCTCGATGCGCAGCATTTCCTGCACCTGATAACGGATGGTGAGCTCGTCCTCGAAGACAAGAGTGAGGTGCTCGCCGAGGTGAACCGTGCGGTCCTTCTTGTGCGCAAGGACCCTCGCGCGGAACTGCGGGCGCTCGCGCGCGTAGGTTTCGAGGGTCATGAGGCTCGCGCGGTCGATCCTAGGCATAGCGTCCATCATTACTCAGACGGGTTCAAATTCCGTAGGCCTTGCGAAGGAGCGCCAGGGGGTGGGCCTTGATTGCCCGGGTCCCGCCCATGCCCTGTTCTATATGGCGCGCGGCGATCGGGCAATCCGAGCTGATGTAGTCGGGCTCGTTGCCGGCCATCTGCCGGAACACCGGCCGCCCGATCTTCATGGAGTTTTCGTAGTGCTCGGATTTGACGCCCCAGGTTCCGTCGTGGCCGGAGCAACGTTCCACGGTGTTGAGCGTCGTCCCCGGTACGAGCTGCAGCGTTTCGCGGGTCTTCTGTCCCATGTTCTGCACGCGCGAATGGCACGGGACGTGGTAGGACACTTTTCCGAGCGCGGTCTTGAAGTCGGTCTTGAGCAACCCGTCACGCTTGCGCAGCACGAAGTACTCGAACGGGTCGAACATCGCCTCGCTTACCGCTTTGACGTCGGCATCATCCGGAAACAGCAGCGGCAGCTCGCTCTTGAACATCAGCGTGCACGAGGGTACTGCGGTGAGAATCGCGTAGCCCTCGCGCGCGAGCTCGACGAGTCGCGGAACATTGAGCGCCTTCAGGCGCTCGACGCCCTCGAGATCGCCGAGCTCGAGCTTGGGCATGCCGCAGCAGGCTTCTTTCTCCACGACCCGGTAGGGAATCTCGTTGTGATCGAGGACCGCCAGCAGATCGTGGCCGATACCCGGCTCGTTGTAATTCACGTAGCAGGTCGAATATACCGCCACTTTCCCCGGCGTGCGCTCACCGTTTCGGGGCTCATGGCTCCGGCTGGCCGCAGCCTGTCCGCGAAACGTTCCGGGACTGTAGGGCGGCAACTTGCGCTCAGGATGGACGCCGATCGCCTTTTCCATGAGCGCGCGCGCGGCGGAGTTGCGGTTGATGGCGTTGACCACTTGCGCGACGACCGGGATCGCGGCGAGCCTGCCGATGGCGTCGGTGGAGGAAAGCAGGCGGTCCCGCAGCCGCACCTCACCCTTCCTGAACTTCACCGCCTTGGCGCGCAGCATGACATGCGGAAAATCGACGTTCCAGGGATGCGGCGGCACGTACGGGCATTTCGTCATGTAGCACATGTCGCAGAGATAGCACTGGTCCACAACCTTCCAGAATTGCGATTTCTCGACGCCGTCGACTTCGAGCGTAGCGCTCGCGTCCACGAGGTCGAAGAGCGTCGGAAACGCCGTGCACAGGTTGACGCAGCGCCGGCAGCCATGACAGATGCCGAATATGCGCTCGAGTTCCGCGAGCACCTTCGCTTCGTCATAAAAATCCGGCAGCCGCCACGCAACCGGATGGCGGGTCGGAGCTTCCAAGCTCCCTTCGCGGACGGTCATTTCAAGATTCGACGGATTTTCACGCGTGAACAGGTTTTCCGCGAGTCGAGGGGCTGAAAGACCCTCTCCAACTCGCGGAGTTAATCCGGCGCCTCCGGCGTCCGGATTAACCGCCTAGTCGGCGAGCGCGTCGAGTGCTTTCTGGAAACGGTTGGCGTGCGAGCGCTCCGCCTTGGCAAGCGTCTCGAACCAGTCGGCGATCTCGGAGAAACCTTCCTGACGCGCGGCCTTCGACATGCCGGGATACATGTCGGTGTATTCGTGGGTCTCTCCGGCAATCGCGGCCTTCAGATTCAAACGCGTGCCGCCGAACGGGAGGTCCGTCGCCGGATCGCCGCATTGCTCCAGGTACTCGAGATGGCCGTGGGCGTGGCC
Organism: Betaproteobacteria bacterium; assembly: GCA_005881575.1. GTDB lineage: Bacteria > Pseudomonadota > Gammaproteobacteria > Burkholderiales > SG8-39 > VBDM01. Next base: position 9,202 of record VBCA01000059.1, on the reverse strand, counting down.
GGTTTCGCCCTCGGCGGTGGAGCGGAACACCGCCGCGACGTCGTTTTGCCCTTCAACGTCGGCTTTCGCCGCAAAGTAAAGGTAGCGGCGGTTGGCCTGCGATTCCCCTGCAAATGCCGCCTTGAGATTGCCGTGGGTCTTGGAGCCTTTGAGCTGCATGGATGCCTCCGTGTGCTGGAATGAATTAGACTTACTCTAATTGATAGACGCAGGATAATATTCAGGACACCCTGCTGTCAAGCGCGAATCAATGCCCCGGCGGCCGACTGGGGAGCGGGCCGAAGCGTCAGACAGTCAGCGCGATGCGATTTCCGCTGGAAGGGGTTTGCGACCCTGGCCGCGAAACATATAGCGGGCAAGCTCGGTGAGCGCGTGCTGGTAGACTTCTCGCTTGAAGTCGATTACGGAGTCGAGGGGTATCCAATAGTCGTTCCAGCGCCAGGCATCGAATTCGGGGCGCTCCGAAGCGCGCAGGCGCACGTCGCACTCGCGCCCGACCAGCCGCAGCAGGAACCAGATCTGCTTCTGTCCCCGGTAATTGCCACGCCAATCCCGTTTGAGCCACTGCGCAGGCACCTCGTAGCGCAGCCAGTTGCGCGTCCGTCCCAGGATCTTCACGTGACTGGGCAGCAGGCCCACTTCTTCACGCAGTTCGCGGTACATCGCCTGCACCGGCGTTTCCCCGAGCTTGATCCCGCCCTGCGGGAACTGCCAGGAGTGTTCCTTGACGCGCTTGCCCCAAAAGACCTCGTTGCGCCCGTTGCAGAGGATGATGCCGACGTTCGGCCGATAGCCGTCTCGATCGAGCATACGCCATCCCGCAAAAAGTCTGTCCACGCCCATTCTTTCACAAATCGCCGGCGATTTGAAGACGAGGCCACCCCGCGCCAGTGAGATATGCGAGTTCAAGTAGAATGTCGCGTCCCCCCGCTATGCGCACTTCGCGATACTTTCTTGCAACGCTCAAGGAGGCCCCTTCTGATGCGGAGCTCGTCAGCCACAAGCTGATGGTCCGCGCGGGACTGATCCGCAGACTCGCGGGCGGAATCTACACGTGGCTGCCGCTGGGGCTGCGGGTCGTTCGCAAGGTCGAGGCCATCGTTCGGGAGGAAATGAATCGCGCCGGAGCGATCGAGCTCTTCATGCCGGCGGTGCAACCCGCGGAGCTGTGGCAGGAGTCGGGGCGCTGGCGGAAGTACGGGCCGGAGTTGCTGCGCTTCAAAGACCGCCATGAACGCGATTTTTGCATCGGGCCTACGCATGAGGAAGTGGTCACCGATATCGCGCGCCGCGAGATCCGCAGCTATCGCCAGTTGCCCGTGCACCTTTACCAGATCCAGACCAAGTTCCGTGACGAAATCCGGCCGCGCTTCGGCGTCATGCGCGGGCGCGAGTTCACGATGAAGGACGGCTATTCTTTTCACGCCGACTACGCTGACCTCCAACGCGAATACCGGAACATGTACGACACTTATACCCGGATCTTCGTCCGCCTGGAGTTGAAATTCCGCGCTGTTGCCGGCGACCCCGGCGCGATCGGCGGTACTGAGTCACGGGAATTTCACGTCCTCGCCGAATCGGGCGAGGACGCCATCGCTTACTGCCCGCAGTCCGAGTACGCGGCGAATGTGGAGCTCGCCGAGGCTGTAGCGCCGAAGGCTGCTCGGAGTGCCCCGACGGAGAAAATGAGAAAGGTCGCGACCCCCAATCGGACCCGTTGCGAAGATGTCGCGAAGTTGCTTGGCGTACCGATCGAGAAAACGGTGAAAGCGATCGCGGTCATCCGCGAGGAAGCTCGAGACGGAGCATCGGGATCGTTCGCAATGCTGCTCGTTCGCGGCGACCACGACCTGAACGAGGTCAAGACCCAGAAGGTGATCGGCGCGTTCCGGTTCGCAAGAGACGAAGAGATCGAACAAACATTGAAGTGCGGCCCCGGCTACATCGGACCGGTGACCAACGCAACTTTCACGATCTACGTTGATCGCGCGGTAGCGGTAATGAGCGATTTCGTCTGCGGAGCCAACGAGGTGGGTTACCACCTCACGGGTGTCAACTGGGGCCGGGACTTACCAGAGCCGCAGCCCCAACTGACCGGCGACATCCGCAAAGTCGTCGCCGGGGATCCCAGTCCTGACGGCAAAGGCGCCTTAGAGATCGTGCGCGGCATCGAGGTCGGCCACATCTTTCAGCTGCGCACGCAATATTCCGAATCCATGAAAGCGACGTTTCTCGACGAAGCGGGCAACAGTCGCCCTTTCGAGATGGGTTGCTATGGAATGGGCATCACCCGCATCGTGGCAGCCGCAATCGAGCAGAACCATGACGAGCACGGCATCGTCTTCCCGCAGCCGATCGCGCCGTTCCATGTCGCCCTGGTTCCCATCGGCTACGGCAAGAACGCCGCGGTCCGCGATGCCGCCGATTCGATCTATCGCGCGCTCACCGATGCCGGTTTCGAGGTGCTACTCGACGATCGCGACGAGCGACCGGGCGTGATGTTCGCCGACATGGAACTCATCGGCATTCCCCATCGCATCGTTGTCGGCGAGCGCAGCCTCAAGGACGGATTGATCGAGTATCAGGGCCGCCTCGACAAGGAGACCAAGAAGGTGCCGCTCGGCGATCCGCTTGCCCCGCTGCGCACGAGCTCATGCTGAAAGGCGCCGGCTTGGCGCTGGTCGGCATCGCGTGCCCGGGGCTTGCGCTCGCGGGAGCTCAGATCTACGAACCGCTCGCCCTCGAGGTGCGGGCGGGCCTGCAGGCGTCGATCGCGGACAAGCCGGCGCCGCGCCATGCTTTTACCGATTCGGAGTCTGCGGTCGACTGGCTCGCCGAAATGTCGCATCGCCTGGAAGCGAGAATGCCCAACTTCCAGTCGCGCGTGGAGTTCCTGCGCACGGTGCACTTCGAAGCGAACCGCGCCAAGCTCGACCCGCAGCTCGTGCTGGCGGTGATCCAGGTCGAGAGCAATTTTCGCAAATATGCCGTATCGCGCTCGGGCGCCCGAGGCTACATGCAGGTCATGCCCTTCTGGGTGGGACTGGTGGGACGCCAAGGCGATAACCTGTTCAGTCTGCGCTACAACCTTCGCTACGGTTGCGTCATCCTGAAGTACTACCTCGATCGTGAAAAAGGGAACCTCGTTCGCGCCCTGAGTCGATATAACGGATCTCTCGGCAAGCCCGAGTATCCCGACATGGTGATCGGCGCCTGGCGCAGCGTGTGGCACTACGAAGGCAAGCTTGCCGCCGCTCCCGCCGCGCCTCACGCACCGCCCGGTTAGCCTGTCCGGGCATCAGCCGGGAAACTCGCTCGCTATCGTCGCCTGGATGGCTTGCGCAGCGGCACGAGGATCGGGTGCCTCGCGGATCGGGCGGCCGACGACGATGTAGTCAGCGCCGTTCGCGAACGCCCGCGCCACGTCGACCGTGCGCTTCTGGTCGCCTGTGAGCCGATTCTGCACCGGTCTGATTCCCGGCGTGACGATCAGCAGCCGCGCGCCCAGCTCGCGCCTCAGTGCTGGCGCTTCCAGCCCCGAGGAAACGACCCCATCGCAGCCGGCCTCGAGCGCCCGCCGCGCTCGCGAGAGCACCAAGGTCTCGACGTCGCATTGAAAGCCGAGGTCGTCGAGATCGCCCTGATCGAGGCTGGTCAGAGCCGTGACCGCGAGAATTTTTACGTCCCCCTTGGCCCGCGCCGCGGCCTCGAGCATCGCCTGGTTGCCGTGCACGGTCGCGAACGTCACGCCCCGATTGCCAAGCCCGCGCACCGCGGCCCGAACCGTCTCGGGGATATCGAAGAACTTCAGATCAACGAACACCTTCTTCCCCTCTTGCGCAAGCCAATCGGTGAAACCGAAGAATCCCTCCGCCATGAACAATTCCAGGCCGACCTTGTAAAAGCTCACGCTGTCTCCGAGGCGCCGCACCAGGGCTTTCGCCTCTTCGACGCCCGCGACGTCCAACGCCGCTATCAGGCGCTCGGCGCGCGGGATTGTCTTCATCTGCGGTGTCATGGCATTCGGAGCGAGGATTCTAACGGGTCAAGCCCTGTCCGCTTCGAGCAGGCGCCCGAGGGGCAGGTTCAGGGTTTCATCCGCGCGCACGGCAAACTGCTCCAGGAGGCGTTTCAGGGGTTCGCTGCGCTCTCGAGCCCCCGGCGCTTCGCCATCGAGAACGAACTCGCGGTACACGTCAGCCACGAGGAGTCGCTCCTTGTCGAAGACCATCGCGTAGCGCTCGCCAGAGGATCTCGCCACCCAACCACGCGCAACCAGGCGTTCAAGAAGCGACTCGGTCTGATCCACCGTGAGCGATGCTTGCCGAGCGATTTTCCTCAATTCGAGAATGTCCGGACCTTGCTGGGCGCGCGCCAGAGCCAGGAGGATCGCCAACACGTCGCCGAAGCCGGCTACCGACGCGCGCCCCGCTGTACCGCGCAGTACGCTGAAATCCGGCGCCAGCGCGGCAATCAACGCACCGATCACGATCACCACCCAGGAAAAATATATCCAGAGGAGAAAGACCGGAATCACGGCGAATGCCCCATAGACCAGCGCATAAGTCGGGATTTGGGCGATGTAGAGCGCGAAGCTTCGCTTCATGATCTCGAACGCCAGGGCCGCGACCAAGCCTCCGATCAGGGCGTGGCGCGGTTTGACCGCGCGGTTCGGCACGAAATAGTAGAGCAGCGTGAACGCCGCGCAGGTGAGGACGAATGGGACGAGTCCGAGAATCGCGGCACCTGCAAAAGGACTCTGCCGGGCGAATCCGAGGGATACACCGACAAGGTACGAGGTGATCGAAAGGCTCGCGCCGATGAGAACCGGCCCGAGGGTGAGTGTTGCCCAATAGACGAGGATGCGTTGCGCCAAGGGACGCGGGCGTGAAACCCGCCAAATCGAGTTGAACGCGCGTTCTATCGTGAACATCATGAGGAAAGCGGTGACCGCGAGCACCGCAGAGCCGAGAGCGGTCAACCGCCCGGCCTGACCGGAGAATTGTTCGATGTATCCGGTGACGACCTTGCCCGCTCTCTCGGGCAGCATGTTCGCGAGCAGGAAGGCATGGATGTGCTCCCCCAGCCCCGAAAAAATAGGGAACGCCGCCATGAGCGCGAGCGTGAGAGTGACGAGGGGCACGAGCGCAAGCAAGGTCGTGAAAGTGAGGCTCGAGGCGATCTGCAGACAGCGATCCTCGTTGAACCGCTTGAACACGTGCGCCAGGAAGCGGCCGAGCTGTCGCAGCGGAAAGGGCATGGGATCCCGGAATCGGAGCGTGAACGTCTCCTATGATATAGGGGCCTTCACCCCTGCGGGTTGATTCGCTGCGTGCCCTGTAGCTTGTTGAGCGCATTGACGTACGCTTTGGCCGAAGCGACGATGATATCGGTGTCGGCGCCTACGCCGTTGACTATCCTCCCGCCTTTCGCCAGACGCACGGTCACTTCGCCCTGCGATTCGGTCCCCTGCGTCACGGCATTGACCGAGTAGAGCAGCAGCTCGGCGCCGCTCTTGGCCACGCGCTCGATCGCCTTGAAAGTCGCATCCACCGGGCCGTCGCCGTCGGCGTCGGCCTTGCGCTCCTTGCCGGCCTCGGCGAGCACGAGGTTCGCGTGCGGACGCTCGCCGGTGCCGCTTGCCTGGCTCATGCGCACCAACTGCCAGCGCTCCGCCGCGGCGCCCGTCGCTCCGTCGGAGACGAGCGCCTGCAGGTCTTCGTCGAAGATGTCGGCCTTCTTGTCGGCAAGGTCCTTGAAACGCTGGAACGCCTTGTCGTAGGCGTCCTCTCCGTCGAGCTCGATACCGAGCTCCTTCAACCGCTGGCGGAAGGCGCTCCGGCCCGAAAGCTTGCCGAGCACGATCTTGTTCGCGGTCCACCCAACGTCCTCGGCGCGCATGATCTCGTAGGTGTCGCGGCTCTTCAGCACGCCGTCCTGGTGGATGCCGGAAGCATGGGCAAAAGCGTTCGCGCCTACCACCGCTTTGTTGGGCTGCACCACGAATCCGGTGATCTGAGACACGAGACGCGAGGCCGGCACGATCTGGCTGGTGTCGATGCGCGTCGCGAGGTTGAAGAAGTCACCGCGGGTGCGCACCGCCATCACCACCTCCTCGAGCGAAGTGTTGCCGGCGCGCTCGCCCAGGCCGTTCACCGTGCACTCGATCTGGCGCGCGCCCCCGATCGTGACGGCCGCGAGCGAGTTCGCCACCGCCATGCCGAGGTCGTTGTGGCAGTGCACGGACCAGACCGCTTTGTCGGAGTTCGGCACCCTCTCCCGCAGCTTCCTGATGAACTCGCCGAACTGTTCGGGCACCGCGTAACCGACGGTGTCCGGAATGTTGATGGTGTTGGCTCCTTCCTTGATCACCGCCTCCAGCACGCGGCAGAGAAAATCGGGGTCGGAGCGGCTGCCGTCCTCGGGGGAGAACTCGATGTCGTCACGGTGCTTGCGCGCGAAGCGCACCGACAGGGTCGCCTGCTCGAGCACTTGCTCCGGCGTCATGCGCAGCTTCTTCTCCATGTGGAGCGCGCTCGTAGCGATGAAGAGGTGAATGCGCCCGGATTTCGCCTTTTTCAGCGCATCGACCCCGCGCTGGATGTCGCGATCGTTGGCGCGGCACAGGCCGGCCACCGTCGTGTCCTTGATAATGCCCGCAACTGCCTGCACCGCCTCGAAATCGCCGTTCGAGGAGGCCGGGAAGCCCGCCTCGATCACATCCACCCGCATGCGTTCCAGCTGCCGCGCAATGCGCAGCTTCTCCTCCTTGGTCATCGAGGCGCCGGGGCTCTGCTCGCCGTCGCGCATGGTGGTGTCGAATATGATCAGTCGTTCTTTCATGATGCCGCTCCGCATCGAATGCTTGAGATCGTTCCGCGGCGCCTGCTTGCGCCGCGACCGGGTACTGCCGAATTGGGTTTGGGATTATGTGCGCGCGAGGCGCAGCAGCAGACCCGCCAGGAGCAGGCTGCCGAGGGTGAGGCTGAGAGCGACGGTGCGGAAATGCATGCGGGGCAATATAACGGGTTTCCTGGACTACTGCAACCGCGCGGCATCCCGAGGGCGGCGTTTCTTCCACAGCCAGTACACGTAACCGGACAGCCCATATGCGACAAACAGCAGGAACAGGACGATGGGCGGGTCCGTGGAAATCAGGATGAAACAAAGGACGATCACCAGGATCACGGTGAACGGGACGGAACGGCGCAGGTTGATGTCCTTGAAGCTGTAGAAAGGCACGTTGCTCACCATCGTCAACCCCGCGTAAAGGGTCAGGAACGCTGCCACCCAAGGCACGCCGTAGTCGTCGACGGGAATCTTGTTGTCGCTCGCGAGCCACAGAAATCCGGCCACGAGGGCCGCCGCCGCCGGACTCGGCAGCCCCTGGAAGAAGCGCTTGTCGACGACTTCGATGTTGGTGTTGAAGCGGGCGAGGCGGAGCGCGGCCCCAGCGCAGTAAACGAACGCCGCAATCCACCCGAAGCGCCCCAGATCCTTGAGCGCCCACTCATAGATGACCAGGGCCGGCGCGGCGCCGAAGCACACCATGTCGGACAAGGAGTCGTACTCGGCGCCGAACGCGCTCTGCGTGTGCGTCAGCCGCGCCACCCGCCCGTCGAGGGTATCGAGGATCATGGCGACGAAGATGGCGACGGCGGCGTTGTCGAAGCGCTGGTTCATCGCCATCACGATGGCGTAGAAACCGGCGAACAGCGCCGCAGTCGTGAAGAGATTGGGCAATAGGTAAATTCCGCGGCGTCGGATCTCGGTGTTCAGCAACGGTCGGCGGAGATTGGGCTCAAGCATGATGCGGCAGCGTGGCAATCACGGTGCGGGTCGCGTAAACCTTGTCTCCCAGTGCGGCCACGAGATCCGCGTTCTCCGGGACGTAAATGTCCACGCGGGAGCCGAAGCGGATGAAGCCGAACCTTTGACCCCGCGCCAAGCTGTCGCCCTCGTTGACATAGCACAGAATGCGCCTCGCGATCAGGCCTGCCACTTGGACGCAGGTCACGTCCGCGCCCCGGGTCGTACGCAGCCACAGCGCGTTGCGCTCGTTCTCCAAGGACGCTTTATCGAACGCGGCATTGATGAAGCGCCCTGGATGGTACCAGCGTTTTTGCACACGGCCGTCCACCGGCGAGCGATTGGAATGTACGTTGAAGACATTCATGAAAACGCTTATCTTGATGGCGTTGCGCTCGAGGTAGGGGTCGCGGGCCCGTTCCACCGCGACGATTCGTCCGTCGGCGGGTGAAACCACGGTGTGCGCGTCGCCGGGCGCCTGCCGCGGCGGATCGCGAAAAAACTGCAGCACGAAAAGCACGGCAAGCCAGATCGGAGCCGACCACCAGCCGATCAGCCAGCCCGATGCGACCGCCACGACGAGCGTCGCGGCGAGGAAAGGCCAGCCTTCGCGTGCAATGATCGGATGCGGATAGCTCGCGCTCATTGCGGGCATGGCCCTCTATGCCGATCTCCGTCGCGCCCTAGTTCCGCGATTGATCGACCAATTTGTTCTTCTTGATCCAGGGCATCATCGCCCTGAGCTTTTCGCCGACGATTTCGATCGGATGCTCGGCGGTCATGCGCCGCCGCGAGAGCAGCATCGGCGCGCCGGCGCGATTTTCCAGGATGAAATCCTTAGCGTATTCGCCCGACTGGATGCGAGCGAGCGCCGCGCGCATTGCATTCTTGGTCTCTTCGGTGATGATCTTCGGTCCCGTCGCGTATTCCCCGTACTCGGCGTTGTTCGAGATCGAGTAGTTCATGGTGCCGATTCCGCCCTCGTACATCAGGTCGACGATGAGCTTCAGCTCGTGAAGGCACTCGAAGTACGCCATTTCCGGCGCGTAGCCGGCTTCGGTGAGCACCTCGTACCCCGCTTTGACGAGTTCCACGCAGCCGCCGCAAAGCACCGTTTGCTCGCCGAACAGGTCGGTTTCCGTCTCTTCCTTGAACGTGGTTTCGATCACCCCGGCACGAGCCCCGCCGATGGCGGCGGCGTAGGACAGGGCGAGGTCGCGCGCCTTTCCGCTCTGGTCGCGATGCACCGCGATCAGCATCGGCGTGCCCCCGCCCTGGGCGTAGGTCGAGCGCACCGTGTGACCGGGAGCCTTCGGCGCGATCATCACCACGTCGAGATCCTCGCGCGGCATGACCTGTCCGTAGTGGATGTTGAACCCGTGGGCGAATCCGA
>VBCA01000022.1 GCA_005881575.1 Betaproteobacteria bacterium | reverse complement strand
AGGTGTCGATGAACGGATAGAGCTTGTTGAAGAAGGTGTCGCCCATATGGACAACGTTGCTCTTACCGAACCGCACCATGCTATCGCCGTCGGTGTGGGCGCGCGGAGCGTGGGTCACTACGAGCTCGTCGCCGTTCAGGTGGAAGCTGATGTCGCGCGTGAACGTCACTACCGGAAGCGCGATCTGCGGCTCGGGCTTGGTCTTCATTCCGAAGAACTCGATGAACCCTTCGGTCGAAAGCCGCTTTCTCACGTTCTCATGCGCGACGATGATCGCGCCGGCCTTACCGAGGTTCTCGTTACCGCCGGTGTGATCGAAGTGCCAGTGCGTGTTCAGCACGAACTTGACCGGTTCGGAGCTGAGCTTGGCGATCGCCGCCTGGATCTTGGGCGTGAGCGGTGCGAACTGGTCGTCGATCACGAACACAGCATCCTCGCCCACGGAGAGGCCGAGGTTCCCGCCGGAGCCGGTCATCATATATACCGTGTCGGCGAGCTTCTCGGTCTGGATCTCGACCTTGGAGAAGTCTTCCTGAGCCGATACGGCGGTGGCGAAGAGCGCCGCAGCGAAAAGCGCGCAGGGCGTCATGCGAACATGGGGGTTCAGCGAAACATTCAAAGGGACCTCCTCGGCGGGTGGCAAGTGGAATTTCCGAACACAGTCATGAACATTGCACGCAAGTGGTTATTCCAGGGGAGGCATTCTAAATCAACCGGCTCGCAGTGCGCATCGGGCGCCCAGCCGCTTGTGCAGCGCGTCACCGTTTCTCGTAGGCCAATGCATCAAATGGCATATCTCATTATCAGAATTTTCCGCTGGCGTTTCGAACTTTCCCGGCGATAGAATCTATGCGTCCGCTGATTTGAAATTCCGGGAGTGGTCGGAACGAGCGGACAGGGCTTGCAATATCGACGTTCCATTTAAACCTGTGCTACGGATTCGCGCAGCCCGCGGGCGGCACGATAAAAAGGAGGATTTATGAAGGGGATCGTTTCATCGAGGCAATACTCAACCCGCATTTCACGCCGCAGCACCGCACGAAGTGCGCTCCGTCGAGGAGGAAAGGATGCGCTCTCCGCTGCGCTGCTCCTTGCGGGGATCGCCGTCGCTCCTGTCGCGGCGCTGGCCGATGCGTCCAACCCGGTTTGCCCGGTGGAAACCGTGTTCTTCGATCCGGGAAACGCCGAGGATATCGTGGTGCCGGACGGCTACAAGGTGGAAGTGTTCGCGAAAGGGCTTAATTTTCCCACCGACGTCGCCTTTGTCGGCGGCAAGGACAACTTCCGCGTGCTGGTACTCGAATCCGGGACGGGACTTCCGAGCCCCTGCAACGACAACACGAAGGTACCCGGCATTGGCAAGTTCGACGCGAAGAACCCGTTCACTCCAGACCTTCTTATTTTCGACCGCCACGGCAACAAGGTCGCCGGCCCGCTGGGAAAACCGACTGCCTCGGGCGGCGGCTTTCAGGCCGACGGTCCCGCCATCGGGCTCGCGTTCGAACATGATTTCCAGGGCGGAACATTATTTGCGACCGACTCCAACCAAGGAGCGCGCGGCGCGCGCGGCGTAGGTAACAATACCTCGCGGATCGTGAAAGTGAACATTTCGAACGGAATGGTGACCCCGGTGATCGTCGGGTTGCCGACGGGCGATCACCCGACCGAGCAAATTCTCGTCAAGGACGGCTGGCTGTACTGGTCCCAAGGCTCGGCCACCAATGCCGGCGTGACCGGCCACGATAACGGCGGCGGCGGGAACCAGCACGACATTGCGTGCCAGCAGATCACGCTCAGCGACACAGTGTTCGACTCGGGCGACCACAAGACGAGCGGCTATTCGAACCACGGCGTGCAGCGTCCCGGCGCTGTGGTGCCGGCGTTCGAAGACGCGACGCGCAAAGGCATGTGCACCGGCGCGATCCTGCGTGCTCAGATTACGAACCCGATGAACACGATCGAGCCTTTCGCGTGGGGGTTCCGCAATCCCTACGGGATTCGCTTTTCTTCGGCCGATCATCCTCTGAAGGGCCAGATGTTGATCTCCGAAAACGGCGAGGACGAGCGCGGCGCGCGGCCGACCAATAATGCGCCGGACCGGCTGGCGATCGCTCGGCAAAACGCGGACGGTACGCCAGAATATCACGGCTGGCCCGACCGCTTCGGTTTCCTCGATTCCACGCAGTCGGTTTTCAACCCGATCGGCGGCAACGGGGACGATCTTTGTTCACCGACGGGCTGCACGCCATCGGATATCGCCCGGGTCAAGGCTGAAAATATCCCGGTACGCCATGTGTTCGCATTTCCGCCCCAGCCGCCGGTGGCACCCCTTGCTCTTCAACCGGCGGACGTGGCTGCGGTAGGGCTCGATTTCGCGCCCCGGTCGTTTGTGCACGGCGTGGTCAAGCCCAATGCGGCACTGGTCGCGCGCGAGGGAGACTTCGGCTTTTCGCCCGAGAATGGCAAACCGGGTGAAGGCCACGACATTGAGCTCGTCAATTTCACCAATGCGGGGAATCCGAACGAGCTGCAGCTCTCACGCTTCGCCTTCAACTGTCCGCAAGGTTCCCACAGCAATAATCCGGACGGCAGCCCCACCTGCAAGGTCGAGGTCGACCAGGCGTTCACCGGAAGGCTGCACGGAATCAACCGGCCAACGACGCTCAGGTTCGGTCCCGACGGAGCGGCCTACCTGGTCGACTACGGCGCGGTGCGTGATCCCGGCGGGAGCGACCCGGATTCGAAATTCGTCAGCCCGGCGGACGCCCCGCTGGTGCAGATCCCGGGTACAGGCGTGATCTGGAAGATCAGCCGCAGCGATGACCGCCGCGGCGGCGACAATGATTGATTAGCAGAACGCAGCAATCACAATGCCCGCAACGCGAGTTGCGGGCATTTTTTTTGCCAGCCCCTCGATCCCTCGAATCACTTCCTGTCGGGCTCCAGCCGCACCACGTTGGCCGAGGGCTTTTCCTCGATTTCCGCCGCTTCGATCTGCTGGAAGCGCTGCGAGATCTTTCGGCTTGAGACCTGTACGTCCTCGGCGTCTTGGTGCGCTTGCCGGATGTGGTCGGCGAGCTTCTTCATGCGCTCGTCGAAGCGCTGGAAATCGTCGCCGAGCTTTCCAAGCTCCTCCTTGATGATGTGGATGTGCCTTCGCGTCTCGACGTCCTTCAGCACCGCGCGCGCGGTGTTGAGCACCGCCATCAGCGTAGTCGGGGAGACGATCCACACGCGCCTGCCGATCGCGTACTCGACGACCTCGGGGTGGTAGGCATGGATCTCTGCGAACACCGCTTCCGCGGGGACGAACATCACAGCGCCGTCCGAGGTCTCGCCTGCGATGATGTACTTCCTCGCGATGTCGTCGACGTGCTTCCGGATATCGGCTTTGAACTGCTTTTGCGCGAGAGCGCGCTCCGCCTGGTCCGTCTCACGGTCGAACATGCGGTGGTAGTTCTCCAGGGGAAACTTCGAGTCCACCGTCACCAATCCGGTCGGCGGCGGAAGGCGCAGCGCGCAATCGACGCGCATGCCGTTGGAGAGCGTGTACTGCAACTCGAACGCCATGGGCGGCAGCACGTTCCTCACCAAGGCCTCGAGCTGCACCTCGCCGAACGCGCCGCGGCTGCGCTTGTCCCCGAGCAGCTCCTGCAGGCTCACGACGCTGCCCGTGAGGCTCTCGATCTTTTTCTGCGCCTCGTCGATGGTCGCCAGGCGCTGCATGACGTTGACGAAGGTCTCGTTGGTCTTCTTGAAACCCTCGTCGAGGCGCTCGTCGACCTTGCCCGCGATCTGGTCCAGGCGCTGGTCGATCTTGGCGGAGAGCCGCTCGCTCGAATCGGTGAGGTGGCGCCCGAGCCGGTCGCCCTGCTGGGTGAGCCCGGTGTGCAGATCGGTGAGCATCGCGCGGTGCTTTTCTTCCAAGAGCGGCGTCAGCGCCGCCGCCGGATCCTTCAGCCCGCGTTCCAGGGCCGCGATACGCCATGCGGCCCAGACAAAAACGATGAGCGCAACGACTGCAATTGCCAACGCGATTTCAGCCATGGGCCATTGTAACGCCCCTCACCCCAGCCCTCTCCCGCAAGCGGGAGAGGGAGGCGAGCGCAGCGAGCGGGTGAGGGCGGCGAAAGTTCACGACGCTTCGCGCAGCGCCGCTATCGGCGGGCGGCCGAGCGCCGCGCGGGCCCCCGCCCAGGCGTTCAACACGACGCACGCGACCCCGAGCGCAGGGCCCGCGAGCCAGACCCAGCCGTCCCAGATGAAATCGAGCTGAAACACGCGCGTCGCGAGCGTCCAGCCGATCGCTGTCGCGCCGAACGAGCCGAGAAGCCCCGCGATCGCGCCGAGCACGGCGAACTCCGCGCGCTGCGCCGCTAGCACTTGTGCCCGGCTCGCCCCCAGCGCGCGCATCACTGCCGCCTCGTGCGTGCGCTCGTCCTGGGTGGCGAGCAGCGCCGCGTACAGCACCAGCACGCCGGCGCCGAGCGCGAACAGGAATACCAGCTGCACGGCGCCGATCAGTTGGTCCATCACGAACTGCAACTGCCGCAGGATTACGCTCACGTCGATCACGGTGAGGTTGGGAAACGCCTGCGACAGGCGCAAGGTCAGGAGCGCATCGCCTGCCGGCGCATGAAAGCTCGAGATGTAGCTCGCCGGGAAACTCTCGAGCAATGCCGGTGTGGTGATGAAGAAGAAATTCGGACGCATCGAGCCCCAATCGAGTGTGCGCACACTCGTGACCGGCGCGGAAAAGCTGCGGCCCGCGGAGAGAAATTCGAGCGTATCGCCGATCCGGATGCCGAAGCGCTCGGCGATCCAGTGCTCGATCGAGACCGCGCCGCGCGCAAGATCCCCCGCGCCGAACCAGGCGCCTTCGGTGAGCTTGTTATCGGCCGGCAATGCGGACAGATAGGTCACGTTGAACTCGCGCTCGATCTGGCGCTTCGCCCGCTCCTCCGAATAATCCTCCGCACCGACCGGTTTTCCGTTGATGGCGACTAGCCGCGCACGCACCATGGGAAAAGCCTGCAGGCGCTCCACGCCGTTGCGCTCGAGGAATTCGGACAGAGCCTGTCGTTGCTCGGGCTGGATGTTTACGAGAAACCGGTCGGGCGCGTCCGGCGGGACCCGTTCGCGCCAGGCGTCGAGCAAATCGCCCCGGATCATGGTGAGCAGCAGGATCGCGGTGAGTCCCACTGCGATCGCCACGATCTGCACGGCATTGGCATGCGGGCGCCGCAGAAGGTTCGCCAGGCCGTAACGCCAGGAGACGCTTCCGGTCCGGCCGAACCGGCCGATCAGCCGCAGCGCTCCGTAGGCGATCGCCGCGGAAAGGCCGAAGGCAGCCGCAAACCCGCCGAACACGTAGCTCGCGAGCTTGAGCTCGCCAGCATGCCAGAGAAGCAGCCCGAACACCGCAGCCAGTCCCATTATGTATACGGCGAGCGCCCCTTGCCTCGGAGGGCCGACGTCGCGCCGGATCACGCGTAGGGCCGGCACTTCCTTGAGCTGGAGCAGAGGCGGCAAGGCGAAGCCGAGAAGGAGCACGAATCCTGTCGCGGCACCCTGCAACACCGGAGAGAGGCCGGGCGGCGGCAGCGTCCCCGGTATGAGGGCCGCGAGCCACCAGGCGACCAGGGTTTGAACGCCGAATCCGAGGACGCAGCCCGCGAGCGAGGCTGCGAGCGCGAGCCACAGAAATTCCCAGGTGAACAGCGCGAAGAGCTGCGATTGCGAGGCGCCCATGCAGCGCATCACGGCGTAACCGTCGAGGTGCCGCTGCGTGTAGCGCCGCGTGCCAAGCGCGATCGCCACCGCAGACAAGACGACCGCGAGCATCGCGGTAAGCCCGAGGAAGCTCTGGGCGCGGTCCAGGCCCGCGCGCACCTCAGGCCGCGCGTTCTCAAGGCTGTCGATGCGCTCGCCCCGCCCGAGGCGCGCCCTCGCCCACTGCTCGAACTGCCGGATCCCCTCGCGCTCACCGGCGGCGAGCAGCTGATAGTTGATGCGGCTTCCGGGCTGCACGAGTCCCGTCGCGGGTAGATCCTCCAGGCGCACCATCAGGCGCGGCGCGAAGTTCATGAAGGACACACCGCGGTCGGGCTCGAGCGTCAGCACCGCGCCGACGCGAAAGCGCGCCCGTCCGACTTCGATCGCGTCGCCCCGGCCGACTTTGAGCGCCGCCATCATCCTCTCGTCGAGCCAGACCATGCCTCGCGGCGGAACCGCGTCGGTGTCCGAATCCGGGACATTCAGGCCGGGGGCGATGCGCAGCTTGCCGCGCAGGGGATAGCCCGGCGACACGGCCTTCACCGCGGCGAGGAGCGTCTCGTTGCCCGCGCGCGCCATGCTGACGAAATTCATGCTTTCGGCTCGGCTCAACCCGCGCCTCGCGATCTCGTCGCGAAATTCCGGGGTCCACGCATGGTCCGCCGTCATCAGCACGTCGGCACCGAGCACCTGGTGCGCTTCGCGCGTGAGCGCCTGCCGCACGCGGTCGGCGAAGAAGGCGACACTGGCTATGCCGCCAACGGCGAGCACGAGCCCGAGCGCAAGCACGCGCAGCTCCCCCGCGCGAGCATCGCGCAGGAGCATGCGGAGGGCGAGACGCAGCACGCCTTTAGCCCTCGCCGTCGATCCGGCCGGCGACGAGCCGGATTTTCCGGCGGCAGCGACCGGCGATCGCCTCGTCGTGCGTCACCAGCACGAGCGTCGTGTGCGCCTCCGCGTTCATCTCGAACATGAGCTCGATCACGCCTGCTCCAGTCGCGGCGTCGAGATTCCCGGTGGGCTCATCGGCAAGGAGGAGCTTCGGCTGGGTGACAAAGGCGCGCGCCAGCGCCACTCGCTGCTGCTCGCCCCCCGAGAGCGTCTTAGGGTAGTGCCGCAGCCGCTCGCCGAGGCCCACGCGCGAGAGCATTTTCGCCGCCCGGTCCGCCGCACCGGCTTCGCCTGCGAGCTCCAAGGGCAGCATCACGTTCTCCACCGCGCTCAGCGCCGGGAGCAGCTGGAACGACTGGAACACGAAGCCGAGCAGCCTCGCGCGGAGCGCTGCGCGCCCATCCTCGTCGAGCCCGAAGAGATCCGCGCCGTCGAGCTGCACCTGACCTGAACTCGGCGTGTCCAGCCCCGCGAGCAGGCCCAGAAGCGTCGATTTACCGGAGCCCGAGGCGCCCACGATGGCCACCGCCTCGCCCGGCATGACCTCGAGCGAAATGTCCTGCAAAATAACCAGCTCGTTCGCCCCTGGTGTGCCGTTCGCGAGGCGGACGACTTTCGAAAGTCCGGTGGCTAAGACGATGGGTCGGGAAAAACCAGGCATGAGATCGATTCTGTTCGCAGTCCTGCTCGCCTGCAGCGGGACGGGGCTCGCCGCGCCGACCATCCTCGTATTCGGGGACAGCCTCTCCGCCGCCTACGGGATCCCCCAGAATGCCGGCTGGGTAGCCTTGCTCGCCGAGCGGCTC
This sequence comes from Betaproteobacteria bacterium, assembly GCA_005881575.1. Taxonomy (GTDB): domain Bacteria; phylum Pseudomonadota; class Gammaproteobacteria; order Burkholderiales; family SG8-39; genus VBDM01. The sequence goes on along the minus strand of VBCA01000022.1, from coordinate 52,585 downwards.
GAGCAAACAAAGTCAAATTATACCGTGGTCAACGCGAGCATCAGCGGCGAAACCTCGGCAGGCGGCGCGGCGCGCATCGGCGCCGCGCTCGCCAAGAGCAAGCCCGCGATCGTGATCGTCGAGCTCGGCGCGAACGACGGCCTGCGCGGGCTGCCGATCGCGCAGATGAAAACCAATCTGAAAACCATCGTCCAGGCGGCAAAGCGGCAGAGCGCGCGGGTGATCGTCGTCGGGATGCTGCTGCCGCCGAACTACGGCGCGCAGTACGTCAACGCGTTTCGCGCCGCGTTTCGCGACGTCGCCCGCGACGAGCGCGTTGCGTTCGTGCCCCTGCTGTTCGAAGGCGTCCCGGACAAACGAGAAATGTTTCAGGCGGACAATCTCCATCCCAGCGACGAGGCGCAGCCAATCATGATGGAAAACGTGTGGCGGCGGCTTGCCGCGATGGTGAACGCGGCACCTAAGTGACGGCCAGCGCCAGCGCACCCGCCCGCATCGATCCGATGCGGCGAGCGAGAGGAAAGCCGTGCTTGCGAAATTCCTCGAGCACGCGTTTCTCGGAGGCAGGGGAACATGCGACGAGCAAACCCCCGCTCGTCTGCGGATCGCTGATGAGCTTGCGCTTCCACTCCGGCGCTCCCGCGGGCATGCGCACTTCGTGTCCGTACCCTTTCCAGTTGCGGTCGGAAGCGCCGGTGGCCGTGCCCTCCTTCACCCATTCGAGCGCCTCGGGCAGCACCGGCAGGTCGTCGAAGCGGATTTCGGCGCCGAGCTTCGATCCGCGGCAGATCTCGAGGAGGTGCCCCGCGAGGCCGAAACCGGTGACATCCGTCAGCGCGTGGACGTCTTCCACCTCGGCGAGCGCGGTGCCGGGCGTGTTGAGCTGCGTGGTGATCTCCACCATCTGCTTGTAGCCCGCCGCTGACAGCCTGCCTTTCTTCAGCGCGGCGGAAAGGATTCCGACGCCCAGCGGCTTACCTAGAATCAGGACGTCGCCGTCTTGCGCCCGGTCGTTCCTCTTCACTTTCTTGGGGTGTACGAGCCCCAGCGCCACCAACCCGTAAATCGGTTCCAGCGTGTCGATCGAATGGCCGCCCGCGATCGGAATCCCGGCCTGCGCGCACACCGACTCTCCTCCGGAGATGATTCTCTGAATCACCTCGACCGGCATTTTGTCGAGCGGCATGCCGACGATGGCGAGCGCGAAAATCGGCTTGCCGCCCATCGCATACACGTCCGAGAGCGCGTTGGTCGCGGCGATGCGGCCGAAGTCACGGGGATCGTCGACGATGGGCGTGAAGAAATCGGTGGTGGCGACGATCGCCTGCTCGTCGTTCAGGCGGTACACCGCCGCGTCGTCGCTCGACTCGATCCCCACGAGCAGGTCCTTCGGCAGCCCGCGGATCGGCGTGTTGGCGAGGATCTCGGAGAGGACGGCAGGCGCGATCTTGCAGCCGCAGCCGCCCCCGTGGGAGAACTGCGTCAGGCGGATGAGATCGGCGGGCGCGTTCATGGATAAAATTAGGGATGGAGCTGAAACGCCTGGACGCCGTTACGGTAGCACAGCTTGATGCCTTTGACGAGGTGATCGACGTGCGCTCGCCAGCCGAATTCGCGCTCGACCACGTGCCGTCAGCCGTGAACTGCCCGGTGCTGGACGACTCCGAGCGCGCCCACGTCGGCATGCTCTACAAGCAGATCTCCCCTTTCGACGCGAAAAAAATCGGCGCGGCGCTCGTTGCGAAGAACATCGCGCGGCACATCGACGAGCATTTCCGTGGACGCGGGCATGGCTGGCGTCCTCTCGTTTACTGCTGGCGCGGCGGGCAGCGCTCCGCGGCGATGGCCTACGTGCTGCGCCAGGTCGGCTGGGACGCGGCGACCCTCGAAGGCGGCTACCGGGCGTACCGCCGCGAGGTCATCGCGCAGCTCGATCGCATGCCGCAAGGTTTCCCGTTCCAGGTGGTGTGCGGCGCCACCGGGAGCGGAAAGAGTCGCCTCCTCGCCGCGCTTGCGGCGCAAGGCGCGCAGGTGCTCGATCTGGAGCGACTCGCCCGCCACCGCGGCTCGCTGCTCGGCGAGCTTCCGGGCGAGCCGCAGCCCTCGCAGAAGATGTTCGACAGTCTGGTGTGGAGCGCGCTGAAGCATCTCGATCCCGCGCGCCCGGTCTTCGTCGAGGCGGAAAGCAAGAAAATCGGCCAGCTGCAGGTGCCTGGGCGGCTCCTAGCCCGCATGCGCGAGGGCGAGTGCCTGCGCCTCGATGTGCCTCTGCCTGAGCGCGTGCGCTTCCTGATCGAGGAATACCGGCATTTTCTGGAGGAGCCCGCAGCGCTCAAGGAGAAGCTCCAATGTCTGACGAGCCGCTACGGCCGTGCGGTGATCGAGCGCTGGCTTGCGCAGAGCGACTCGGGCGCGTGGGGCGAGCTGGTCGCGGACCTGCTCGTCACCCACTACGACCCGTCCTATCTGCGCGCGGCTGCGCAAAACTATTTGCATTATGATGAAGCTCAGGCGCTGTCCCTAGCCCGGCTCGACCCGATCGGGATGGAGCGCGCCGCCAGGGAGTTGCTGAAAACCGAGCCTTGAGCGGGCGGATGCGTCCGAACACGGGAGGATGCCATGTTCTTCAAACAACTCTTCGACCCGGCATCGTCCACACTCACGTATCTCATCGCCGACGACTCGAACCACGAGGCAGTGCTGATCGATCCGGTCACCGAGCAGGTCGAGCGCGACGTGCGCCTCCTGCGCGAGCACGGCCTCGCTCTCAAGTACACGCTCGAAACCCATGTGCACGCCGACCACGTGACCGCCGCGCACGCGCTCAAGCAGGCTACCGGCGCGCAGACCGCGGTCTGCCGGGACTGCAATGCGCAAGGCTACGACCGCCTGCTCAAGGACGGCGACGTGATCCTCTTCGGGCACGAGGAGATTCTCACGATCGCCACCCCCGGACATACGCCGGGAAGCGTCTCCTACCTGTGGCGCGACCGGGTCTTCACCGGCGACACCCTGCTTATCGGAGGCTGCGGACGTACGGACTTCCAGAACGGGAGCGCGGAGGCGCTGTGGACGAGCATCACGGAGAAGCTCTTCGCGCTCGACGAGCAGATCCTCGTCTATCCGGCCCACGACTACAAGGGACGCAGGGTGAGCAGCATCGGCGAGGAGAAGCGCTTCAACGCACGCGTCGCCGGCAAGACCCGCGAAGAGTTTCTTTCCGTCATGAAGAATCTCAACCTGCCGATGCCCGCGCGCATCCACGAAGCAGTCCCGGCGAACCTCGAAGGCGGCGCGGGCCAGCCTGCGGTCGCGAGCGCCCTCGCGCAGCCGAAAGTCGCGGTGCAAAGCGTGTCGGCGAAACAGCTCGCCGAGGCGCTGCGCGCGCCCGGAGTCCATCTGCTGGACGTGCGCACGCCCGAGGAGTTCGAAGCAATTCGAATCGCGGGCGCAGTCAACGTCCCCCTGGACCGGCTCGACCCCGCGGCGCTGCTCGCGAGGATGGACGCGAACGATCCGGTGTATGTCGTTTGCCAGACCGGCACGCGCAGCCAGTTCGCCGCGGCGGAGCTGCGCGCTGCGGGTTTCCGACGCGTCGTGCACGTGGACGGCGGCACCAACGCCTGGACAGTCGCAGGTCTGCCCGTGGCACGAGGTCCGGCGAGCGCCTGAAAACCGCAACTCCGAGGACAACGACCCGTGGCTTCCGAAGACAACCCGTTCCCGATGGTTCTGTCGCTGGTCAATGTGGGCACCGACGAGGAACGCTATCTGCGCTCGGTGCTCGCGCTGCTCAAGACCTACCTGGAACCCTCGTGGTGTATCGCGGCGCGCCTGGGCGATCTGCCGGACGCAGTCCTCGTGGACATGGACAGCAAGGAGGGGCTCCAGGTCTGGGAGAACGTGGATTTCGGCGGCACTCCGCGCATTGCCTTTAGCCGAGACCAGGTGCTGGCGGCGGAGTGGACGCTGCGGAAGCCCATCCGCCCCGGCGGTCCGCATAGCCTGACCGAGGTCCTGACCGCGGTCGCGGGGAAGTTGCAGCTTTCCGCTCCCGCGCCGTCGCTACCCTCTTCCGCGTGGAGACCGTTCGCCGATCTGGTGCGCAAGGCCTTAAAGCAGCCGAATCCCGCTGATGTCAGGCTCGCGACCGGTTCAGCCCTGTTGGTCGATCCCACGGGTAAAGTTTTCTACTCGTCGAGAACCACCGATGAGCTGGTTGCGCTGCTGCGCAACCGGCGCCGCATCGACGGGAAGGTCGTGACCGTCCCGGACGCGCGCAAATTCGCCGAGCGCCTTGCGCGATGGGGGATCGCGCCGCGCCAGCTCGAGGAGCTGCGGTGGCTGACGGGTCTCGTCTCCGGTGCCGGGGAATCCCTAGGCGCCTGGGACCCGCGTGAGCCCGTCCGACTGAGCCGCTGGCCAAACTTCGCCGCGCTTCCTAACCGGCAATTTCACCTGAAGATGGCGGCGATGCTGACAGCCGACGCCGCAACGGCCGCTGCGCTGGCCGAGGCCTGCGAGGTGGCTCCCGGAGACGCGGCGGATTTTCTGAACGCGTGCGCAGAAATCGGAATACTCGAAGCCCGTGCCGCGCCCGCCGCAGCGAGCGTAGCCCGGAAGATTCGATGAAGACGGCGGTGATCGATGCCTCGCGGCCTCAGGGCCTCACGACCTTCAGCACGCGACCGTCGCCGGTCAGTATGTAAACCTCGCCTGCACCGTCCTGGCCGAAAGACTGCGTTACGCCGGCTCCCGCGTTCGCCATCGGCGCCTGCGCGACCGTAGGGACGCCGTTTTCGAACGTCAGCCCGCGCACGAATCCGCTGCAAAGATCGGAGAATAGGTACGTCCCCTGCAGCTCGGGCATCGCCGTGCCGCGATAGACGTAGCCTCCGATGATCGCACAGCCCTGACCGTGATCGTAGTCGTACACCGGCGCAGTCAGCCCGGGTGTCATGCAAGAGCCGCCAATGCCCAGGCACAAAGTTCCTTCCATGATGCTCCAGCCGTAGTTTAGGCCGGAGGTGGTCGCGGATACCACGTCGATTTCCTCGCGCGCGCCCTGGCCTACGTCCGCGATGTACAGTTGCCCAGCGTCGAAGGCGTAGCGAAAGGGATTGCGCAAACCGATCGCCCAGTTTTCGTTCCGGCCTACGCTCGGCCAGACCGGATTGCTGGCGGGGATCGCGTAGGGCAGCGTGCTCACGTCGATACGCATAAGCTTGCCGAGGTGCGAGCCCGCATCCTGGGCGTGCATGAATTGGTTGTTCCCCCCTCCGCCGTCGCCCGCCGACAAATACAGCATACCGTCGGGCCCGAACGCCACCCGGCCGCCGTAATGGTTGTTAGCGTCCCGGTGAGGAATCCGGATCACCGGTTGAACGCTCGAGATATCTAGCAGATTGGGATCGCTCGACGAGACTTGGTAGCGCTCGACGACGATGTCGCCATCGGGGTCGCCGACAGCGGGTTCGATGAAGTGGACGAAGACAAACCGCTTCTGCGGGTCGCTCGCGAATTGTGGATGGAAAGCGAACGAGAGCAGTCCGGCTTCACCTTGGACAGTCACGCGGCTCGAGATATCGAGGAACGGCCCCGGAAGCAGCGTCCCACCCTGTGCAATGCGAATCCGCCCCGGGCGCTCGGCGATGAAGAGCCGCGCGTCGCCGGGCGGCGCCTGCAAATCGATCGGACTGGAGAGGCCGGCAGAGCTGCCGAAAACCTCCTGCAACTGCGCGTTAAAGGGCGGCAAATCGACGCTGTTCTCCCCGCACGCGGCGGGCAGAAACAGCCCGAGAACGACGGGCAGCGAATGCCACATTCTCATGAGGAAACTCCTACTAATCACCCAGCACCTTCAGATGCGTCACCACGCTCCGCCCGAGCGCGGAAAGCGCGTAGCCTCCCTCGAGAACCGAGACGATCTTTCCCCCGGCATATTTGTCGGCGACTTCCTTGATGCGCTGCGTGACCCAGGCGTAGTCGGCCTCGGTAAAGCGCAAGCCGGCCATGTCGTCCTCGACGTGGGCATCGAACCCTGCCGAGACGAAGATCATTTGCGGCTCGAGCTCGTCGAGCGCCGGCATCCAGATTCTCTCCACCGCCGTGCGCAAAGCCTTGCCGTCCGAGCCTGCGGGCAGCGGCACGTTGGCCATGTTCGGCGCGGGATCGTCGGTGCCGCTGTAGGGATAGAACGGATGCTGGAATATGCTCGCCATCACGACGCGCTCGTCGTCGCTGAAGATGTCCTCGGTGCCGTTGCCATGGTGCACGTCGAAGTCGATGATCGCCACGCGCTCGACGCCGTGATGCTCGAGCGCGTGCTTGGCCCCGACGGCGACGTTGTTGAAGAGGCAAAACCCCATCGCGCGGGTGCGCGTCGCGTGATGGCCGGGCGGGCGCACTGCGCAAAACGCGTTGTCGGCGCGCCCTCCGATCACGAGGTCGGTCGCAAGCACCGCGGCCCCCGCCGCGTGAAGCGCCGCGTCCCAGGTGTACGGGCACATCGCGGTGTCGGGATCGAGGTGCGCGATCCCGCTCCGCGGCGAGGCTTCGCGGATCGCTTCGATGTATTCGATCGGATGCACCCGGGCGAGTTCGCTCGTCTTGGCCGCGGGAGCATCGTGGCGCTCGAGGAATCCGGCAAGCCCCGAGGAGATGAGGTGGTCTTCGATCGCGGCGAGCCGTGCCGGGCTCTCCGGATGGTGTCGGCCCATGTCGTGTCTTGCGCAGTCGGCATGCGTGATAAACGCCGTCGCCATGAGCTTTATTCCTTCCGTCCAATCATAACGGCTTTCCAGTAAACTTACGATTTTAACAGCTGGTGTGCCGACTCGAGCCGCATCGGATGTCCTATCCGCTCATTCAGGGCGTCGTACAGCAGGCGGGAAAAATAATTCTCGGCAAGGAGCGTCAGATCCGTCTCGCGCTCGCCTGCCTGCTCGCGAGCGGGCACTTGCTGATCGAAGACCTGCCCGGCGTCGGCAAGACCACCCTCGCCCAGGTGCTCGCGAAGCTCCTCGGCCTGAATTTCCACCGCATCCAGTTCACGAGCGACATGCTTCCCGCCGACATCATCGGCGTATCGGTATACGAGCGCGAGAGCTCCACCTTCAAGTTCCACGCGGGGCCGATTTTTTCGCAGCTGATACTCGCCGACGAAGTGAACCGCGCCACGCCCCGGACCCAGTCGGCGCTGCTCGAGGCGATGGAGGAGCATCAGGTCACCACCGAAGGCGAGACGCGCAGGCTCCCCGAGCCCTTCTTTGTCGTCGCGACGCAGAACCCCTCGCACCTGGTAGGAACCTTTCCGCTGCCCGAATCCCAGCTCGACCGGTTCCTGATGCGGATCGAGCTCGGATATCCCGACCGCGATGCCGAGCGCACGCTGCTGCAGGGCGCGGACCGCCGCGACATGATCGCCGGGCTCGACGCCTGTCTCGCGCCGGGCGATCTCATGGATCTGCAGGCGATGGTGAAAACCGTGCACGCCGCGGCGCCGCTGCTCGATTACATCCAGGCGCTCGTCGAGCATTCGCGGCGTTCGCCCGAGTATGCGACGGGCCTCTCTCCGCGCGCCGCGCTCGCCCTGCTGCACGCGTCGCGCGCCTGGGCGCTGATCGAAGGCCGCGACAAGGTCCTCCCGGAGGACGTGCAGGCGGTGCTCCCCGGCGTGGCCGGCCACCGCCTGCGGCCGGTGCACGACGGGGTTCGCGCCTCGAGCCTCGACAAAGCGCACGGCCTGATCTCCGCCGTACCCATCCCATGAAGCTCGACCGGGTGCTGCAGTATTCGCAAGCCTACAATTTCTTCCAGTGGGTGTTCGGCAAGCACGCGCCTGAACCGGGCGTGGTGTTCCTCAGCCAGCGCCGCGTCTACATCCTGCCCACGCGCCACGGCTTGACTTTCGGGCTCGCCGTGATCCTGATGCTGATCGGTTCGATCAATTACAACCTTTCCCTCGGTTACGTGCTCACGTTCCTGCTCGCGGGCCTGGGCATCGTTTCGATCCTGCACACCTTCAGGAATCTTGCACACCTCTACGTAGGCGCCGGGCGCGTCGCGCCCGTGTTCGCGGGGGACGCGGCGCAGTTCGAGCTCGTTTTCGAGAACAAGAGCGACTTCGATCGTCATTCCCTCGATCTCGCCTGTCGCGGAGCCCGAGTAAGCTGCGACGTGCCCGGGCGCCACCACCGCTCCGTCATGCTGCCGGCGAAAACCGAGAAGCGGGGCTGGCTGCAGCTCGAGCGGGTGACCGTCGATACGCGGTTTCCGCTGGGCCTGATGCGCGCCTGGAGCTACGTGCAACCGGACATGCGCGCGCTCGTGTACCCGCGACCCGATTCGGCCCCGCTGCCGCCGACGCATTCCGACGCAGAAACCGGCGACGCGGTTTCGGCGGGCCCGGGCGCGGACGATTTCGCGGGCCTGCGACCCTACCACGCGAGCGATTCTCCGCGCCACATCGCATGGAAAGCCTCGGCACGAAGCGAGCTCCTGCTCACCAAGCTCTTCGCGGGACGAGCCGCCTCCGAGCTCTGGTTCGACTGGGATCGGCTTCCCGCCGGCATGCACACGGAGGCGCGGCTGTCGCGGCTTGCCCGCTGGGTCATCCTTGCCGAGGAGCGCGGCCTGCGCTACGGGTTGAAGCTCCCGGGCGTCGAGGTGCCCCTCGGCGAAGGATTTCCGCACCGGGAGCGTTGTCTGAAAGAGCTTGCGCTCTACCGTGGCTGAGCCGAGAAACGCTCAGTTCCTGCCCCCGCTGCCTTTCGCGATGCTCATCGCCGGCGCGACCCTCGCGGTAGCCTCGCACACCCAGTGGCTGCCCTTCTGGGTCGACTTCGCCGCGGCCGCGCTCCTCGTCTGGCGCGCTATCGCGTCGATTCGCCCCGGCGCCCTGCCTCCGCGCTGGCTGCTGATTCTGCTGACTTTCTCCGGCGCAATCGGCGTGTTTTTTTCCTATCGCACGATCATGGGCCGGGATCCAGGGGTGACCCTTCTCGTGCTGCTTTTGTTTCTCAAACTGCTGGAGACTCGGGCCCGGCGCGACGTCTTTGTCGTGGCTTTTCTGGTCTACTTCGTCGCTCTGGCGAACTTTTTCTACTCCCAGTCCATTCCCATCGCAGGGCTGATGCTGCTGACCGTGTTCGTCACCACGACCGCGCTCGTCGGGTTCAGCGCGCCTCTGCGGCCGGTCGTCGACGATCTGAAAACCGCCGGCCGCATGCTCGCCCAAGCGGGGCCGGTGATGTTGCTGCTGTTTTTCCTGTTCCCTCGAGTGCAGGGGCCGCTGTGGGGAATGCCGCAGGACGCCTACAGCGGCGTGACCGGGCTGTCGGAGACCATGTCGCCCGGTTCGATCAGCGCCCTGTCCCTGTCGGATGCGATCGCATTCAGAGTGAAATTCGAAACCGAGCCACCGCCGCGCGCCCTGCTCTACTGGCGCGGCCCGGTGCTGTCGGATTTCGACGGCCTCGCCTGGCGCGTGGGCCTGCCCCAGCTGCGCCGGAACATGAGCGTCGAGGCCGCCGGCACGCCAGTCGATTACGAAGTGACCCTCGAGCCTCACAACCGCAATTGGATGTTCGCGCTGGAAATGCCGGCGCGCATCCCGCCGACCGCGCGCCTCACCTCCGAGTACCTGGTGATCTCTCTGACGCCGATTCGCAGCCGGGTCCGGTACGAAATGCGCTCCTTTCCCCAATTCCAGGCGCCGAGCGGAGGCGGTCCCGAGGACCTCGCCATCGCGCTCAGGCTCCCGCGGGGCGTCAATCCCCGTTCGCTCGCGCTCGCGAGCGAGTGGCGCGAGTCGCTCGCCGACAATTCCGCGATCGTGCGCCGCGCTATCGAGTTCTTCCGCGGCAGCCGCTTCGAGTACACGCTGCAGCCGCCCGCGCTCGGGCGGAACTCGGTGGACGAATTCCTGTTCGACACGAAGCAGGGATTCTGCGAGCACTTCGCGTCGAGCTTCGTGTTTCTGATGCGGGCTGCCGGCGTGCCCGCCCGCGTGGTGACCGGTTACCAGGGAGGAGACACCAATCCGGTCGACGGCTACATGGTCGTGCGCCAGGCCGACGCCCACGCCTGGGCCGAAGTTTGGCTTGCCGGGAACGGGTGGAAGCGCGTCGATCCCACCGCCGCAGCAGTTCCGGTCCGCGTCGAGCTCGGCATCACGGCCGCGGCGCCGGCGGGAGCGACGCTGCCGCTGCTCATGCGCACCAACCTCAATTGGCTGAAGGGCCTGCGCAACAACTGGGAGGCTCTCACGAACCAGTGGAACCAATGGGTGCTCGGTTACAACCCCGATCGCCAGCGCGAGATGCTTTCGTGGCTGGGCGTGCCGCAGCCGAGCTGGCAAACGATGACGGTGATGCTGTTCTGGAGCGTGGCCGGGGTGTTGCTGCTGACCGCGCTTTGGCTGCTTCGCGGCATACGGCGCGAGGATACGGCGCAGCGCGCCTGGCTGCGCTTCTGCGACAAGCTCGCGCGCGAGGGCCTTGCGCGCGAGCGCGCCGAGGGCCCTCTCGACTACGCGAACCGCGTCGCCCGGGCGCTCCCGGCGCGCGAGAACGCCGTGCGTGCCATCGCCTCACTCTATGTCGATCAGCGCTACGGCCCGGGCCCCGACACCCGCTCGATCGACCGGCTGCGGCACCTGGTGCGGGAATTCGCTCCTTGAAGGTCTGTCACGTGCTCTTCGCGGCCGCGGTCCTCGGGCTGCAGATCGGCCCGGCCGCCGCCGCGGATCCTCCGCGTTACCCGCAGCGCAGGGAAGTGAAGGAGTTCATCGCCGAGATGGTGAAGAAGCATGGCTTCACCCGCAGGGAGCTCAACCGCGTCTTCGGCAAGGCACAGTTTCAGCCCGCGATCATCAAGGCGATGGAGCAGCCCGCCGAAACCGCGCTGGCATCCTGGCAGGCCTACCGAGCGATATTCATCAACCCCCAGCGCGTCGAGGCGGGCGTGCAGTTCTGGAACCGCAATGCGCAGCCCCTTGCGCGCGCCGCCAGCGAATTCGGCGTGCCCGAGGAAATCATCGTAGGCATCATCGGCGTGGAGACCACTTACGGCCGCAATATCGGGACCTACCGGGTGATCGATGCCCTCGCCACGCTCGCGTTCGATTACCCGAAGCGCGGGCAGTTCTTCCGCGGCGAGCTGGAGAGCTACCTGATGCTCAGCCGCGAGGCGAGAATCGATCCCCTGCGCGTCAAGGGATCGTACGCAGGGGCGATCGGCATTCCCCAGTTCATGCCGGGGTCATACCGGCGTTTCGCGGTGGACTACGACGGCGACGGACTGAGCGATCTCGCAACGAGCCCCGCAGACGCCATCGGCAGCATCGGCAATTTCCTGAAGGCACACGGCTGGGTTCGGGGAGAGCCGGTGGGGTTCTCCGCCGAGGTGAGCGGCGAAGGGTGGCGCAAGCTCGCCGAGGCGGGAGTCGCGCCGGCCAATCGCGCCGCCGATCTTCCGGGGTTCGGCGTGAAGCTCACCGTTCCCATGCCTGCGGAAACGCGATGCGCGCTGATCGAGCTGGAAACACCGGGCCAGCCATCCGACTTCCGGGTGACGCTGCAGAATTTCTTCGTTCTCACGCGCTACAACCGATCCAACCTCTACGCCGCCGCGGTCATGGATCTCGCCACGGAGCTGGTCCGGGCGAAGGCCGGACTGCCCGCGCTGCCGCCGAATCCCGGCGGGGAGGACTCGTGAACCCGCGTTCCTATCGCTACTATGAATTCGTGATGGCGGCGTTCGTCACGGTGCTGATCTGCTCGAATCTGATCGGCCCCGCCAAGATTTCTCAAGTTCAGCTTCCCTTGATCGGAGCGGTGTCGTTCGGGGCCGGCGTGCTGTTTTTTCCGATTTCCTACGTGTTCGGCGACATCCTCACCGAAGTCTATGGCTACGCGCGTTCCCGACGCGTGATCTGGGCCGGGTTTGCAGGTCTCGCCTTCGCCGCATTCATGGCCTGGATCGTGGTCGGCTTGCCCGCGGCGCCTTTTTGGAGGAACCAGGAGGCCTACGACATCGCTTTCGGCTCGACCTGGCGCATCGCAGCGGCTTCCCTGATCGGATTCCTGTGCGGAGAATTCGTCAATTCGTTCGTGCTGGCGAAAATGAAAATCCTCACGCGGGGCCGGTGGCTGTGGACACGCACCATCGGCTCGACGATCTTCGGCGAGGGCGTCGATTCCCTGATCTTCTATCCGCTCGCGTTCTATGGAAGCGGACTGATTCCCGATGACAGGTTGCCGCAGATCATGCTCGTGCAGTTCGTCTCCAAAGTCGGAGTTGAAGTGGTGTTTACGCCGCTGACATACGCCGTGGTGGGCTGGCTGAAGCGCGCCGAACAGGAGGACTACTACGACAGGGATACCGATTTCAATCCCTTCACCCTCAAGACCTAGCCTCCCGTTCTCGAGAAAGTCAGCCACGGATGCCAACTATTCACGCTTTTCGGACCCATCCCTCGGAAGATCGGCGGTAAAATGCCCTTCGCTTGCCTTCGCAGGCAGGCCAGTCGGGAGCGCACCAAGTGAACCGTCGCGGCAACGAGTACGATGTTTCTTGCCGGGTAAACACCACCGACTCGGCGCTCGTCAACGCGGAAGTAAACCGGATTTTCAACGAGTTGTATCCCCGGTCGGCGCCCGCTCAGATCGACCGGGCCTTCCGCGACCTCACCACGATGTACCGCGGGGACCGCCCGGGATACCACGCCTGCGATACGGCCTATCACGATATCCAGCACGTGCTCGAGGTCACGCTCGCGATGGCGCGGCTGATCGACGGGTACGAACGCGCGCGAATGGGCCTGGAACCGCTCGACGCGGCCATGTTCCGGCTGGGGGTGATCACGGCCCTGTTCCACGACTGCGGGTACATACGAACGCTCGACGACAGGCAGCACAAAAACGGAGGCGAGCTGACGCTGACCCACGTTTCCCGCGGCGCGCGCTTCTTGAGGGATTACCTGCCCAAGATCGGCATGGGCGAGGTGGCCGACGTCGCCGCCTCGCTGATCCACTTCACCGGTTACGAGATCCCGGTCTCCGAAATCAACGTACCGTCCCTCGGCTACAAGTTGCTCGGCAGCCTGCTCGGCTCCGCGGACATCATCGCGCAGATGTCGGACCGCTGCTACCTGGAGAAATGCCGCGATCGCCTCTATCCGGAATTCCTCGCCGGGGGCATCGCGCGCAAGCGTCTTCCGGACGGAGGCGAGGAAGTCCTGTACGAATCGGGCGAGGACCTGGTAAGGAAAACCCCGCATTTCTACGAGGGCGCGAGCCGGCGCCTCGACGCCGACCTCGGCGGAGCCCACAAGTACGCGCGGGCCTACTTCGGCGGGCAGCACTTGTACCTGGAGGAGCTCACGAAGAACATCGATTTCGCGCAGGCCATCAACGATGGAGGCGGCGGCACCGCGCTGAAACGCAATCCCCCCAACACCATCACGGACGACGTCCGCTGATCTAGAGAAGAACCTCCTTCGACAGACCGCGCCGGCGCAGGATGCACCGCAGCTGCGCAAGAGCCTCGAGCTGGATCTGGCGAACGCGCTCGCGCGTGAGCATGAGCCGCGAGGCGAGCTGCTGGAGCGTGAGCAATTCCCTTCCGTTCAAGCCGAAACGCCGCTCGATCACGGCGCGTTGCTTGTCGTTCAACTGCAGGATCCACTCGCGAACGAGCGACTCGATCTCGTTCGCGTGCAGTTGCAGCTCGGGGCTCATGCTGCTTTCGTCGGCGATCGACTCGCCGATCGAGAGCAGCGGATCGACATCGAGCGGCGCATCGAGGGAAGTGGTGTGCTCGCTGCGCGACAGCAGGCTGCGCACTTCCTCGGCGTCCTTGCCGACAAGGTGCGCGATGTCCTCGGCGGTCGGCTCGCGCTCGGCATGCGCCTCCAGATGGCGCTTCGCGCGAAGGACGGTGTTCAGCTCCTTGATCACGTGCACCGGCAGCCGGATCGTGCGCGACTGGTTCATGATGGCGCGCTCGATGTTCTGCCGGATCCACCAGGTGGCATAAGTGGAAAACCGGAAACCACGCTCCGGATCGAACTTGTCGAGCGCGTGCATGAGCCCGAGGTTGCCTTCCTCCACGAGGTCCAGTAGCGGCATCCCGCGGTTGAGATAAGCCTTGGCGACATTGACCACCAGGCGCAGGTTGTGCTCGATCATTTTCTGCCGGGCGGAGAAATCCCCGGCGACCGTACGCCGGGCGAAATGCAGCTCCTCCGCCGGCGTGAACAAGCGATTGAGGCCGATCTGATGCAGGTAGAGCTGGGTCGCGTCGCTGAGGGCGTCGGCTTCCGGTGCATCTACACCCGGCTCTGCGCGCGGGGGGGCTTCCGCCGCCCCATCGGGTGCCAGGCGCCCGGGCTCCCCGGAGACCGCAGGGGCCGGCTCGACGGCGTCGGCGAGGTCACTCCCGGCCCAATCCGCCTGGAGTTCGTGCTCCGGCGCGCGCGAATTCACGACGGCCGGTCCGGCAAGAGTTTCAGGGGATCGACGGGCTTGCCGAGACGCCGGATCTCGAAATGAAGCTTCGCCTGGGAGGAATCGGTATTGCCGATTTCGGCGATCTTCTGGCCTCTCACCACATTCTGTCCTTCCTTCACCAGCAAGTTGCTGTTATGGGCATAGGCGGACAGATAGGTCTGGTTGTGCTTGATGATGATGAGCTTCCCGTAGCCGCGCAGCCCGACGCCGCTGTAGACGACGCGTCCAGAAGCCGAGGCAAAGACCGGATCACCGACCTTGCCGAGGATGTCCACCCCCTTGTTGGTCGCCTCCGAGAATCCCACGAGAACGCGACCGGTGGCCGGCCAGATCCACGCCACCGTGTCCTGGCCATCCTCGGGTCCTGGCTGCGGCGCCACCGGTTCGGCCGTCGGTTGCGGCGGTGACTGCCGCAGCAGCATCGCGAGGTTTTCCGCCGAATAGGGCAGCTTCATCGCCTTGGGACCGGTCTTGAGAAGACCGCCTGCGGCCCGGGGCGGCTCCGCGCCCGCCCGCGAATCCCCGCCGAGCGAGCGCGCTTCCACCGAGCCCGGCACGGTCACCGGCTGCACCTGCACACGGGCTTCCGGCTGGACTTGCGTTCCGATCTCCGGCTGCGCCGCCACCACCGGCCCCGGCGGCCTCATGCGCAGCACCAGCCCGGCCTTGATGGCCGCGGGATCGGTGATGTTGTTCCACGCGGCGAGCTCCCGATAATCGAGGCCGTTGTCGAGCGCGATGCTGTAAAGAGTATCGCCGCGCCTGACGGTGTAGCTCTCGGGCCGTTGCTCAACGGCCAGCGGCGCAGGCCTCGCGGCAGGGGAGCGCGCGACGGTCCGTTCGACGACCGGCGCCCGATACGGGCTCGCGCATCCTGCCGCGTACGCGCACGCGAGTACGGCGAAAAAAATCCCGGCCAGCCTCACTGCTTGCCTCCTCTCAAAGGTACGAAACGCACGGCGTCGAGCCATTTTTCCGTGAATCCGCTCGGAGTCCTCTCGATGAGGCACAGCGCCTGATCGCCGCTTCCCACGGGCACGATCATTCTGCCACCCGGCGCCAACTGCTGCAAAAGCGCACCGGGAACTCCGGGAGCCGCCGCCGCGACGATGATGCCGTCGAACGGCGCTGCCTCGGGCAATCCCCGTGTCCCGTCGGCATGCACCAACCTCAGGTTCGACAGACGCAAAGAGCGGAGGTTGCCGCGCGCCTTTTCCAGCAATCCCGCAATACGCTCGACCGAATAGACTTCTGTCGCGAGCCGCGCGAGCAGTGCGGCCTGGTAGCCGCAGCCGGTACCGATTTCGAGCACATGTCCCAGACGCGCTTCTCCGCGCAAGGCTTCGACCATGCGAGCCACCACGAAGGGCTGCGAGATGGTCTGCTCGAAGCCAATCGGCAGGGCAGTATCTTCATAGGCGCGGCTCGCGAGCGCTTCCTCGATGAAAATATGGCGCGGAATGGCGGCCATCGCCGCGAGCACCGCCTCGTCGCGTATGCCTTTACCCCGCAGGCGCGCGACCATGCGGTCGCGGGTGCGCTGCGAGGTCATCCCGATTCCACGGGTTTTCGGGAACACTATTTCGCCGCCAGCCACGTTTTGATCGCGGGAATCTGCTGCTGATGCGTAAGGTCCATCTGCAGCGGTGTGAGCGACACGCAGCCGGACGCGACAGCGTGAAAATCGGTACCCGGCCCGGCGTCCTGAGCGCTCCCGGCGGCGCCCACCCAGTATACCGTCTCGTTGCGGGGAGTCTTGGTCTTGATCATGGGCTCGGCTTTATGGCGTCTGCCGAGCCGCGTTACTTCGAAACCCTTCAGCGCGTCGTAGGCGACATCGGGCACGTTTACGTTGAGCAACACGGACTCGCGCGGTGGCCGCTTCTGGAAGCGCTCGACCAGCTCGAGCGTGACGCGGGCCGCCGTGGCGTAGTGCTTTCCCGCCTTGCTAGCGAGCGAGATCGCCAGAGACGGGATGCCGAGCAGATAGCCTTCGGTTGCCGCTGCGACGGTACCCGAGTAGATCGTGTCATCGCCCATGTTCGCGCCCAGATTGATGCCCGAGATGATCATATCGGGCATCTCCTCGAGCAATCCGGTGACGGCGAGGTGCACGCAGTCCGTCGGCGTGCCGTTGACGAACCGGAAGCCGTTCGCGGATGTGCGCACCGAAAGCGGCCGATCCAGGGTGAGCGAGTTGGAGGCGCCGCTGCGGTCACGCTCCGGCGCGACCACGGTGACGCTCGCAAGATCGGAGAGCGCTTCTGCGAGGACTGCGATGCCGGGCGCGAAGTACCCGTCGTCGTTGCTGAGCAGAATGCGCACTTTTACTCCAACCCCTTGCCTATCGAAAGATCAGAGTCTGATTGCGTGGAAGCGCAGGTACACGCGACGCATTCTACCAGCCGGGCCCACTCATCCTCCTCGGTTGTTGCCGGCTGGCGACACGAGAACAATCCGGAAATCAGTCGATTGCAGAATTCTCAGCGGTCCGCGTCGCAATTTGACGACGCTTTTGCCCGCTATCGACGGCGTCGGCGCTGAATTCACAAGGAATAATCTGGCGTGGCACAGAAATCGCTATGACGTCGGCATAGATTGCCCGCCGAAATAGAACCGATGACACTGGAGAGATCCCCGGGGGAATATCTTCGTTTTCCGACGCCGGAGGAAATGTTGGCGCTCGAACGGGCTGCGAGACGCGCACGGGCGGAGGCCATTGGCCGCCTGTTCGCCGCAGCCGCGCGCCCGCTGAAAGAGATGATCATGAAGGTCCCTCGCACAGACCCTGCGCCGCGCGAGGGATCGCGATTTCCAACCAAGAGGAAGACCATGACTACATCATTTTGGAAGGACGCCCTCGCTTCCCTGCCGCCCAGCGTGCAGCGTCGCTACGCGGCGAGTTTCGAGGCCGCGGAGCATTTCGAGGCGCTGCTCGACCTGGGCGTCGAGGCTTGGGGCTTTGCCAAGCACGCCCTAGCGAAGATCTGTCAAGCCGCCGCGCGCACGATGCGCGGGACGGCGCGCATCCTCGAGGGCGCTGCGCACCGGCTGCTGCCCATGCATTGACCCGACACGCCCCGACCAAGAAAAAAGCCCAGGCTTTGCGCCTGGGCTTTTGCTTCGAGTGTTGGTGGGGCGTCAAAAGGTGTCGGATCTCGGACACCTGTGCTGCGAAGAACCTATCGCTGGTCCGCAGTCCCTGCGTGGTTCGGTTGACCAAAAAACCCCGCGCGGAAGCCTCTGGCGTAGTCGTCGATTCCGACCTGGAGATAGAGAGTGAGCGGGCTGCCTCCGGCGCGGGCTGACTGCCCGTCGGCGATGCCGTTGGCATAAGCGGTCGAAGGACCTTCATTCGTCGGGCTTTTGAACTCTGTCACTGTTCCCATGACCGCGTCCCCAAAGTAATGCTCTCCCCTGGTTCAGCAAGCACCGTGCCAATCACGCCGAGTCGAGAGGTATGCTTGGATGCAAGCCCCCGGTAGTCAAATCGTGCCTCAGCATCTTTTCACCCTTGTTAAGGAGTAACCGGCGAGAAATCCCTGCCGATAGTCGTCCAGGTCGCCCAAGGGATAGTTCGGACTCTGCGTACCGTATCTTCGCGCCGCGGTGCCATCGAGGTAGCCCTCGGCAAAAGCCTCGGACCAGCCGTTCTTCGCGGCCAGATCCCTCAATTCTTCTTTGGCCATGATTTTCACGTTCCCTCCCCCTCCGGGTACCGACGAGGAAGGGCAGCAATTTCTGGGCCGGGTTTTGCGCGGGCTGGCCCTCGGGTCAGCGCCGTGCTGCAGCGAGAACTCCGCGCACGTCCTCGATCGCTGACAGCGCGCGCTGCAACTGGTCGATATCTTCGACTTCAACGGTGAAGTACATGGACGCGATGTCGTTGCGCGTCTGCGTCTTCGCGGCGATCACGTTGGTCTTTTCCCGCACCAGGGTTTCGGTCACATCGCGCAGCAGCCCCTGCCGATCGTTCCCGCGGACGACGATGTCCACGGGGTAAGCCTGGGCGCCGCGCTGGCTCCAATCGGCGCCGATGATGCGCTCGGGAAAGCGCTCGGAGAGGCGCGCGAGGCTGGTGCAGTCGCGGCGGTGCACCGAGACTCCGCGTCCCTTGGTGACGAATCCCGAAATCCTGTCGGGCGGCGCGGGCTTGCAGCAGCGCGCGAGCTGCGTGAGCAGGCGCTCGACGCCCACGACGAGGACCCCGCTGCTCGATTGTCCGGCCGAAGCACGGTGCGGCGGAATTTCCGGCGAATGCGAGCGCTCCGTACGCCCGCGCAGCGCGACCTGCAGCTGCCGCGAGCCGATTTCCTCGCGCCCGACCGCCGCGAAAAGCTGCTCGGGCCCGTCGAAACCGAGGGTCTTCGCCAGCTCCTCGAGGCTCGCGGCGCGTTTGCCTTCGCGCTGCAATTCGCGCTCCACCGCGGCACGCCCCGCCGCGACCACGCTCGCGACTTCGCGGCTGTTGAACCACTGGCGCACCTTGTTGCGCGCGCGCGAACTCTTTATATAGCCGAGCGCGGGATTGAGCCAGTCGCGGCTCGGGCCTCCGGTTCTAGCGGTAATGATCTCGACCGCCTCCGCATTCTTCAACCGGTAATCGAGGGAGACGATAGCCCCGTTCACCTTGGCGCCGCGGCAGCGGTGCCCAACATCCGAGTGCAGCGCGTACGCGAAGTCCACGGGCGTCGCCCCTTGCGGCAAGTCGATGACCCGCCCTTGAGGCGTGAGCACGTAGACGGTATCGTCGAGCACGGCATGCTTGGACTGCTCGATCCAGTCCGACGCGTCGACGATCTCGTCGCGCCACGCGAGCATCTGCCGCAGCCAGGCGATTTTCTCGTCGAAAGGATCGCCTTTGCCGGCTGCGCGCTTTGCCCCTTCCTTGTAGCGCCAATGCGCGGCGACGCCCAGCTCCGCGTCGCGGTGCATCTCGCGGGTGCGGATCTGCACTTCCAGCGCCTTCCCCTGCGGACCGATCACCGCGGTGTGCAGCGAGCGGTAAAGGTTCGCTTTCGGCCGCGAGATGTAGTCGTCGAATTCCCTGGGGATCGGCGCCCACAGGTTGTGTACGACGCCGAGCACCGTGTAGCAGTCCTTCGCCTCGTCCACCAGCACGCGCAGTCCGCTCACGTCGTGAATTTGCGAGAAATCGAGCGACTTTGCGCGCATCTTGGTGTAGATGCTGTAGAGATGCTTCGGCCTGCCGCTGATCTCCGCCCGGATTCCGGCGCCGGCGAGCTCGTCGGCGAGCTCGGCGATCGCCTTGTCGACTGCGCGCTCGCGCTCGCTGCGGCGGCCTTCGAGAAGGCCGGCGATGCGTTTGTAGAGTTCGGGCTCGAGGTAGCGGAACGCCAGGTCTTCCAGTTCCCACTTGAGCTGCCACACGCCGAGGCGATTGGCGAGCGGGGCGTAGATGTCGAGCGTTTCGCGCGCGAGCTGCGCTCGCTCGGCATCCGGCGCGCGCGCGAGCCAGCGCAGCGTCTGCGTGCGGCTCGCAAGGCGCAGGAGCACCACGCGGATGTCCCCCACCATGGCGAGCAGCATCTTGCGCAGCACCTCCGCCTGCGACTGCGAGTCCTTGCCCTGCGCCGCGGTGCGCGTGATCACACGCAGCGCGTTGAGCCGGCTGATTCCCATGACCAGCGAGGCGACCGCCGTGCCGAATGATTCCGTCAGCGCTTCCTCGGCCGCGGGAAGATAGGCGGGTACGGCGAAAAGAAGCCCAGCGGCGCGCGCGTCGGCGTCGAGCCTGAGCTCGGCGACGTTGCGCGCCGTCCCCACCGCGTGCTCATAGGCCGGCTCGCCGGTGCCGAGCAGCTTTCCGCCGTAGAGGTCGGCAGCGAATGCCAGCGCGCGGGCGAGCGAGCTCCGATCTTCGTCGGAGATTCCGACGTTGAGGACGTCTGACTCGACGATTTCGGCGAGATCCGGGCGCGTAGTTGAAACCATGCTCGGAGTTTATCCCACGCTGTGGCGCCGCAGCGCGCCGTCCCGGATAATCCGTCTTTTTCCAGGAACTTCTGATGCCCGACGCGCTCGCGCGGCAGCGGACGCTGGCCACCCTGCTGCTGTTGGTCGCCGCCGCGTCCTGGGGCGGCAACTGGGTGGCTGCGCGCGCGATCACTCTGGAGGTTCCGCCCTTCGCGTTGTCGTTCTGGCGCTGGGCGATCGCATTGGGGCTTCTGCTTTGCTTCACTGCCGCGCAGCTGCGCGAGGACGCCCCCCTCATCCTGCGCCATCTCCCAGCGCTCGTCGCTTTCGGCGTGATCGGGGCGGGAGGATTCACTCTGCTCGGCTACTGGGGCGTGCGCTACACGACGGCGATCAACGCGACCCTGCTCAACTCGTCGCTGCCGCTGTTCGTGGTTCCGTTGTCCTGGTTGCTGCTCAAGCTCACCGTCAGCGGCAGGCAGCTCGCGGGACTGGCGCTGTCGCTCGCCGGGGTCGCGACGATCATCAGCGCGGGCGAGTTGCAAACGCTCGCGCGGCTTTCGCTCAACCCCGGCGACCTGCTGCTCCTAGGCGGGGCCCTCTTGTGGGCGATCTACACCGTGCTGCTGAAGTGGCGCCCTCCACTTCGACCCCTGTCGTTCCTGTTCGCCGTCGTAGCCGCGGCGGCGGCCTTTTCGCTGCCGTTCTACCTCTGGGAGATCTGGGCGGGCAGCACGATGACGCTCTCGCCGGGAACCATCGCAGCGATCGGCTATCTCGCGGTCTTTCCGTCCATCGTAGCCTACATCTGCTGGAACCATGCTGTGGCCGTGTTGGGACCCAACGTGGCGGGGTTCTTCAATCCGCTGATACCGGTGTTCGGCACCCTGTTCGCCGTGACCTTGCTCGGCGAACCGTTCCGGCCCTACCACCTTGCGGGATTCGCCCTGGTGCTGGGCGGGGTGGTGCTGACTTCCAGGCGCTAGAGATGGGCTTCTTCCGGGACTGGCGCCGCAAGCGCGTGCTGAGGAGGGCCCGCCTCGACGAAGCCCTGTGGGCGCGAGTCGCCTCGAGGCTCTCCTATCTGCGCGGACTATCGAAGGAGGAAGCGGCTCGGCTGAGGGAGCTCGTCGTCGTCTTCCTCGCCGAAAAGGAAATGCACGGCGCGCAGGGCTTTCGCCTCACGGACGAAGTACGCCTGTCGATCGCAGCGCAGGCCTGCCTGCCGATTCTCAATCTCGGCCTGGACGTCTACAACGGCTGGGTCGGCGTCGTCGTCTACCCCGGCGAATTTCGCGTGCGCAAGGAAGAAATGGACGAGCACGGAATCGTGCACACCTTCGACGAGGAGCTCGCCGGGGAAGCCTGGCCGGGCGGACCGGTGATCCTCTCCTGGGAAGACGTCGGATCGGCCGAGCGCGGCTACAACGTGGTGATCCACGAATTCGCGCACAAGATCCACATGGATGGAGCGGGCGACGCGGATTTTCCGGCGGCTCGCGCCGGAATGGACGCCGTGGAATGGCGCCGGATTCTCGAAGAAGCCTACGAGCGTTTTTGCAGCGAGGTCGACTCGGGTCGGCCGACTTTCATCGACGAGTACGCCGCCGAGCACCCGGCCGAGTTCTTCGCCGTGATGAGCGAAGCCTTCTTCACCGAGTCCGCGGTGCTCGCGCGCGACTGGCCGGACCTGTACCGGCAGTTCGCGCTTTTTTACCGCCAGGATCCGGCGGGACGGGCAGGCGGCTGACACGGCCCGGCCGAGCTCAGGGAATGAAATTCAAGGTCTCGGGCAGCGGACCGGCGATCGGGACCTCGAAGAACGGCCCTATGCCGTCGGGGTCGACGACCAGTACGCCGCCGGAAGCGAAGAACACCGCGATCTGAGTCTGCGCGCCCACGGCGAACGGCGCGCCTGCAGCGCTCGCGATGTTCGTGAGGAAAGTGTGCGGATTCTTCGATATTGCCGGGTTAACGGCGAACGCGAGATCGTTCCGGAAGTAACTCGTCTGTCCGGTGAGGTCGCCCGCGCGAATGACGGCGCTGGCGGTGGGATTGGGGACGGTCTTGTCGCCTTTCGCAAACTGGAAGATCACCGGCTTCGGCGCGTTGCCGCGCAGCGGATGCTTGCGGATGTAAGGGGCGTACGCGACCGGATTCCCGGCCTGCTGAGCCCATTCGTTGTTGTCGAGAAATTTCTGGATCTCCATCGCACCCGGCACGTCGTTCACGACCGGCGACTGGTCGCGCAGCGGGATGTTCTCGTTGAACGCGATCCCGCTTGGGTCGCTGACGTTGATCAGCGAGGGCATGCGTGTCGCGAGCGCAATTCCGATCAGTGGACGGAATCCGCCCAGCCGAGCGACTTCCGCGATCGAACCGCCCGCCACGTTCGGGACACCGGCCTGGATGTTCGATTCCACACCGAGCAGGATCGTGCCGTAGATGCCGCCGAACGACTGCCCTACGTAGAAAATCCGTGAATCGTTCAGATCCGCCGCGCCGTCACCGTCGACATCGACGCCCACCTCGATTTGGCGAACGAGCTGCATCAGGTCGATCACCGTCTGGCGCAGGCCGTCGCGACTGCCGATGAGCGTGCGCGGCGCGGCCGCGTTTACACCTTCGGTCGAGTCGATCGTTCCGTTCCCGTCTTGATCGATGCCGCGACCGCCGGCGGGAATTACCACGACTGCACCGTTCGTACGCAGCACCGCCAGAGTGCCGAGCGCGCCGCCTCCGTGGCCCACGACGTTGATCGCGATCGTCGCAATGCCGTGGGACGCGAGCACCGATGCCACCGCCCACGGCCCACCGTACATGCTGTCGGTGAAGCCGTGCCCGAAGATCGCGACCGGCCAGCCGCCCGCGGGCTTCGGCCCGGTCGGCAGGAACAGCTCGAAGTGAACATCGTTCGTCGACTGCGGCACCGGCTGCCCCGTACGCGTCGCTGTCGCAGGGATGAATTTGTCGGCTGTCTCGTAGTCCGGCGAACGGAACCTGCCGAACGCGATCTGCGCGACCGAGCCTGGCACGACGCTCAGCGCCGGTATGGGGAGAAAACTCGTCGCAAAGACCGGAGCGGTACCGACCTGCCTGTTGAACTGGATGGCCGCGACATCGAGGAGCGAAAACACCGCGCGCACCGCACCGCTCGGACCCTGCCCAACCATGAACTCCGCGGGCGCGGGCTGCGAGCGTTTGATCTGATCGCGGATCTTGTCGAGATCGGCGGTCGTGCTCTGCGTGGTGAAGACGCTCAATGCGGCGACGCTATGGCGCGCGGGCAGTACGTGGCGCCGTACGTCGCGCTCGTCGGGATCGAAGCGATCCCAGCGGCCGGCCTCGATCGGATCGCCCGTCGCGTCACGCACGCCGTCGGTCACGACCAGCGCATAGCGGGTATGCTCGTTCAGCTGTTCGTCGGACTCGAAGACCAGCGTGTTCGTGCCCGGATCCCACGAGACCTGATTGATTCCGACCCGCTGGCCGGAGCCGTCCCCCGAGCGGGCATCGCCCAGGTTGATCAGAAACACCGTGTCGCTGTCGACCGTGTTCACGTCGATCGCGCCGGTAAACGGCACCGTGATCCGCGGTTGCACGTTGAAGCCATCGAGCGTGTTGAGGACATCGACGTCGGCGCAGTCCGACGGCCGCGCGCTGCAGTCCGGTTTCGGCAGCCGCACGCGCCGGAATGTGTTCTGGGAAATGTCCAGGCGCGTGAAACGGTCGCTCGGGAACGGACCCTTGTCAGGACTCGATGGATCGAACTTCACGCTGACGCCCGCAGCCGATGCGACCGCCGACGTAATCGCGAGAATGAGCGCTGCTGCCAGGCTCCCCAGGCGACTGCAGCAATGGCGGATCATCGACATTCGGAACCTCCGTTGGGAGCTCGTTATCGCCGCAACCTGAACCCGAAATGATACCCGACCGCTACGGTTCCAGCAGAAACTCGCGCACGATCGCGATCTGATCGTCGTGAAGCAAGGTCGGCGCGTGGCCGACGCCGGCGATTTCCACGACTTTCGCCTGCGGGCCGCGCGCCGCCATCTGCTCCGCGGTGTCGCGCCTGAGGAGGTCCGATTGCTCGCCGCGCAGGAGAAGCGTCGGGCAGCGGATCGCATCGTAGAAGCTCCACAGCTCCACATCCTTGCGCGACAGCCCGGCGTTGAACGGCACCGCAATCGCCGGGTCGTAGTGCATGCGCAGCGACCCGTCGGCATTCTTTCGCACGACATGCTCGGTGAGGAAACGCCACTCGGCGTCGGTGTGCGGGCCGAAAGACGCGCTGGTCGAGCGCACGAACAGCTCGGCCGCTTCGATCGTAGGAAGCGGCGGCCACTTGCCGACGTAGGAGCTCAAGCGCTCGAGCGACACCGCCGTCAGCACCGGCCCGACGTCGTTCAGCACCAGCCTCTTGATCGGCGAGCCGCGCATCGCCGCGAGGCTCATCCCGATCAGCCCGCCAAGGGAGGTGCCGACCCAGTGCACCGATTCCACGTCCAGGCGCGCAATCAAGGTCACCATGTCGTGCGCGTAGGTCGGCACCGTGTACTCCATCGGATTCTCGAGCCAGTCGGAATCGCCGCGCCCGGCGACGTCGGGGCAGACGACGCGATAACCGTGGCGGACCATTTCCGCGGCCAGGCGGTCGAAGTCGCGCGCGCAGCGGGTGAGCCCGTGAACGCAAACGAGGGTTTTCCCGCTGGAGCGCTCGCCCCACTCCAGGTAGGCGACGCGGTGCAGGCCGCCAGCGCTCGCGCACTGCACCTTGCGGCGCAGGAAAGGCTCGCTCATTTCGCGGGCCGCAGCCAGCAGCGCCGTAGCAGTTCCGGAATCCAGCGCGCGCCTTCCCCGAAGGAGCCGAACGCAAGGGCGCCGCTTTCCGGACGGAGCACCTTGCGCAGCTTCTCCGAGCGCAGGTTCGCCGCGCGGACCGGATAGCCGTAGTCCCTGAAGCGCGCCCGCTCGACTGCGGTCTCCGCAGGCTCGCTCTCCTCGAACCATATCCATTCGCGCGAGAACTCCTGCGCGAGGCGGTCGAGCTCGCGCAGCTCGTCTTCGGCGATCGGCTCGCGGGGCGCAAGCTCCGCGTAGTCCGCATCGCCTGAAGCGACCGTCCAGCGTTCCGCCCATTCCGCTTCGATCCCGTCGGAAGCGAAGAGCTCGCAGGAGCCTCCCGATCCTGCAATGCGGAAGAAAGCGTGCTGGTCTTGAGCGATGACGTAGCCGTGCCAGAACTCGCGCCAGCGCGCGCAGGCGAGGGCGAGATCCAGTCCCCCGTCCGCGTCGGCTCGGACCTCCTGCAGGGCCGAGCCGGCGGGAGCCTGAGACTGCACCCCCTGCTCCGCCAACACACCGTTCCTGATGACCGCGCGGCCGCTCCTGCCCAACGCGGCGTCGCTCCATTGCACCTCGACGGTGAGATCGGGAAACGCCTGGGAAGCCGACACGAAAGGCGGGAAGGGGATGCCGCCGCGCAGCCTGAACTCGTACTCCAGCCGCTCGGCCGAGTGCAGCTCGCGGTAGGATTCGCCGCCCTCTTCGTCGAGCGCGCGATTGACCTCTGCCCGGTATTCCCGGAGCAAGCCGGGGTCGCCCCTCACCGTAATCGTTGCATTCAGATTCAAGCCGGCTTCTCCGCCCCCGGAGTATAGCCGCTCGAGGACTCGTGCCAGTAGCGCCTTGCGCGAACGCGCTCGGCGTCCACGCGCAGGTTCCCCGGCGCAAAGCGCAGCTGGATCGCTCCGCCGCTGTCGGTGCGAAGCAGCTCGCTGCCGGCCTCGCGATAGCGCGCGAGCACCTCCTCGCGCGGATGGCCGAAGCGGTTGCGATGGCCGACCGCGAACACCGCGAGGCGCGGCGCCACCCGCTTCACGAACTCAGGCGTCGACGAGGTGGCGCTGCCGTGATGGGGAACGAGGAGCGCCTCCGCAGGCAGCAGCGCGGGCGCGCGCAGAACAAGCTCGCGCTCTGCGGCGCGCTCGATGTCTCCGGTGAGCAGGACACGGCCTCCGGGAGCTTCGATCCGCAACACGCAGCTCAGGTTATTGGCCCGCGCCGCTCGGCCCGACGCAATTTCCGCGCGCGGATGGAGGAATTCGAAGGAGACTCCATCCCAAAACCATTTGCGCCCCGCGACGCAGGGAGCCCGCCACGCGTTCGCCGCAAGCAGCGCGTGGTCCGCGGCAAGAGAGGACCACAGTACGCGGACGGGCATCGCCTCGAGCACCGAGCCCGCACCGCCCGAATGGTCGCGGTCGTCGTGGGAGACGACGAGCGCATCGAGACTATCGATGCCTTCGCCGCGGAGATAAGGGAGGATCACGCGGCTTCCGCTGTCGGAAAACGCGTTGAACGCCGGGCCGGCATCGTAGAGCAGCGCGTGTTTTTCCGTGCGCGCGAGCACGGCGAGCCCCTGCCCCACGTCGAGCACGGTGATCCAGAGCTCGCCCGCGCCGGGTGACGGCGGCGAGACCGCGAAAAGCGGCACCATGAGCGGCGCGCCGAGCCAGCGCGCGGGGAACCCGCGCGGGAGCAGCATCCAGGCGATCCCGGCGAGCGCGAGCGGCACGGACCACGCGAGGGGCGCGTGCTGATGCCAGACCGCGCTCGGGAGCGCGGCCAGCCACTCGAGGGTCGCCATGAGGATAACGAGAATGGCGTGCCCCAGCGCAAGCGGCCAGTCGATGGGGAGCACCGCGCCGGCGAGCGCGAGCGGGGTGATGACGAAGCTCACCAGCGGGATCGCGAGCGCGTTGGCGACCGGAGAGACGAGCGATACCTGCTGGAACAGGACGAGCAGCAGGGGAGCGAGGCCGAGGGTGACCGCCCATTGCACCCTTCCCCACTGCGCGAGCCAGTGGGGACTGGCGGCGCGCCCGGTAGCCACGAAGAAAATCACCGCGACCGCGGCGAACGACAGCCAGAAGCCCGGCGACAGCACGGCCCAGGGGTCGAGCGCGAGAACGATGAAGAGCGCCGCGGCGAGCACCCGCGAGGCGCTCGTCGCCCGTCCGAACCAGAGCGCGGCTGCGACCACGCCGACCATGTACAGCGTGCGCTGCGCGGGGACCGCAAATCCGGAAATGAGGCAATAGCCGAACGCGGCGAGAAAACCGGCGAGTGCCGCGGCTTTCTGCGCGGGCAATGCGAGCGCGAGAGTCTCGCTGCGCCGCCAGCACCAGGACACGAGCATCGCGAGCAGGCCCGCGACCATCGTCACGTGCAGCCCCGAAATGCTCATCAAGTGGCTCACTCCGGTGCGGGCGAAGAGCTGCCACTGCCCCGGGTCGATCGCGTTCTGGTCGCCGATCGCGAGCGCGACCAGGATGCCCGCGTAAGGATGCTCGGGCAACGCGCCGCGGATTTTCTCGCGCGCCGCCTCGCGAAAACCTTCGATCCAGTATCGAGGCACCCGGGCCGCGAGACGCTCGGGCGGGACTTGCGCGCCCTCGTCGCCTGCGCGGCGCGAGGGCATTCTCACGTAGCCGGTCGCGCGAACGCCGCGCTCGAGAAGCCAGGCTTCGTAGTCGAATCCGTGCGGGTTGGCGCCGCCGTGCGGCCGGCGCAGGCGCACCGTGAATCGCCAGCGCTCCCCGGCCCGCACCGGAAGGACGCCCTGGGAATCGTCCGGGGCGAATCCGCGGTAGGAAGAGAGCACGATGCGCCGCGGCACCCCGGTCTCGGGAGATTCCACGTCGAAATCGAAGCGCACGCCGCGCTCGAAGGCCTGCGGGAGTCCGGCGACGACGCCGCTGACGGGCAGGTCGAGCCCCTCCAGGGCGGTATCCAGCCGGTCCGAGAGCCGCAGCTCGGCGAGCACCGCGGCCCAGGCGAACCCGAGCGCGGCGAAGCCGATGAAGGCCCCGCCGGCCGCGACGATCGGTGAAACACGCCTGGAGAATCCGACGCCCGCGATTGCGGCAAACGCGAAATACAGCGCGAGCCACCCTGCCCCCGGCAACTCGGGCCGGTGCTGCAGCAGCCACACCCCGAGCGTAAACCCCAAGGCTGCGAATCTCATCGGCGGCCTGGGGCGCTCTTCATTCCGCGATTAACGGCCGGAGGTCGCGGAGGTTGATATGCTAGCCGGCCATGCCGCGAAAATTCTTCCGCAAGTACCTGCCGAGCCGCGAGGCGATCCGGAACAACCGGTACATCGCGCGCTTCGGCACGCTCTTGCTTCACCCCAACTTGTGGCACGTCAACCGGCGATCGGTCTCAGGCGGGGTGGCGGCGGGCATGTTCGCGGGGCTCGTCCCCGGCAGCAACCCGGTGCAGTTCGCCTTTGCGGCACTCCTCGCAGTAGCGTTCCGCGTCAACCTGCCCGTCGCGATAGCCGTCACGCTCTACACCAACCCGTTCACCATCGTGCCGCTCTACTTGATCGCGTACCGCATCGGCACCGTCTTCGTGCCTGAAGAAGGCGCGGCTTTCATCCATCCTCCGGAAATCGACTGGTCGAACCTCGGCGCCTGGCTGCGCGCTTCTCTCGAATGGATGCTCTCCCTCGGCAAACCGCTCGCCCTGGGCCTCGTGGTCTTGGCGGTCGGGCTCGCGATCGCCGGCTACGTGATCGTGCAGCTCGCCTGGCGCGCGCACGTGCTGCTCGCCTGGCGCAGGCGCCGGCTGCGACGCGCTGCAAACAACCCGACATAATTGCCGCTTTACAGACCGCTGAAGGGCCAACTAAATTGGCAACTGCGTGTCTCCCCAAACTCATAAGGCCCCAAGTATCCGCGTCACTAGGAGGAATCGTCGCTATGCCACGCATTGCACCCTCGAGCACCGGTCGGACGCCCATGGAAAGGCTCATGGGCCATGCGCCCCATATCCTCGCCCCTTGGACGAAGCTCGAGGATGCCTTCTTTGCGAGCAGGACTTTCTCTCCCGCGCTCCTGGAGCAGGTGCGCCGTACGCTTGCGCTGGGGACCGGCTGTCGCTACTGCCAGGCGAAGGCCGGTCCGCCCGATCGCTCGCATGCGGATTCGCGTACGGCGGCGGCCGTAGAGCTCGCCGAGCACTTCGCGCGCGATCATCGCGGCATCGACGAAATGGTGCTCGCGCGCGCACGCGATCACTTCGCAGATGCAGAGCTATGTGAGCTCATCATGTTCATGGGCTTTATGTGGGCGGGCGGCACATTCGGTGCGGTGCTCGGGCTCGAGCCGTTGCATTCATCGCTATAACCAGGCGTGGGCGCGTTAGGTGTCCACGGGTCAGCGCCTGTGCATCGATCTCACCAATGAACATTCGATTTTGCCTTCCTCTATCAGTCATGGTCCTGATCGCGGTAGGATGCTCATCGCTGCCGGTTGTGCCGTTGTCAGCGCCAGACGTCGCGAACCGGGCGGAAGTAGTGATCTATCGCGTGTATGCCTTCAACGCAGGTGGCGTGTCGCTCACTGTGGGAACTGGCGGTCAAGCGTTCGCGAACTTAAACAACACAGAGTACGTCGCGGCCTTCGTGCCTCCTGGCAGCCGCCCATTCTTTGTGCAGGCACGCAGCGCTGACCCCACAACGCTCACCGTCGAATTGAAACCTGGTGAACGCGCCTGCCTGAAGACCGAGGCGGATCCGGGCAACCTAGGAAAAGTACTTCTCCCGCCGCTGCTCATTGCTACCGGCTACCGGTTCACTCTTGAGCAGGTGCCTTGCCCGAGTGAAGGCGAGTTCGCTAAGTACAAGCGCGTCAATGTCGAGTACCGTTGAAGTCTTGGGGTGCAACAGAAGTGACGCCTAACTTTAATTCGAGCGGACGCGTTGCCGGCGGCACTGGCCGGCGCCGCTCAACTTGGCGTTAAGGCTCATCCATGCCAGCCTGGCTCCTTCCCGCACTCAAGGCCGTTCTGCCTCACATCGCCACGATCATTTCGGCCGCTGCGCCCGTATTCACCAGGAAGAATGCCGATGCGGTTGCCAATCAGGCGCTGTTGCTTCAGCAGCAGATTACTGAGCTCCAGTCCGCGGCGTCTCAGAACGCGGCACACATCAAGGAGCTGGCGGCGCAATTGCAAAACACGGTTGCAGCTCTGGAACAAGCCGCTTCGATTGCGGAAGCGAAGTTCCGCCGCGCGCTCTTGCTGTGCGTTGTCTCGGCGGTCTTATCCGCGATCGCGGCAGCTATCGCGCTGGTTCTTATTTTCGGTCGGTGAGTGTTCGAGAAAAGCAGATTCTTCGCTTCGCTCAGAATGACAAAGCGTTAGCGCTCACCTCTCCTGCACCAGCACCCCGTCCTGCAGCCGCATCACGCGGTGCGCGCGCGCGGCGAGCGAGGGTTCGTGGGTCGCCATCACGAGGCTCGTGCCGTGCGCGCGGTTGAGCTCGAGCATCAGCCCGAAGACGCTGTCGGCAGTCTTGCGGTCGAGGTTCCCGGTCGGCTCGTCGGCGAGCACGCACGCGGGCGTTGTGACCAGCGCGCGAGCGAGCGCCGCACGCTGGCGCTCGCCACCGGAAAGCTCCCCGGGCGTGTGATCGAGGCGCTCGGCGAGGCCGACTTCGTTCAGCATCGCCGCGGCGGCTTCGCGCGCTTCGGCGGGCTGCGCGCGCCGGATCAGGAGCGGCATCGCCACGTTCTCGAGCGCGGTGAACTCCATCAGCAGGTGGTGGAACTGGTAGACGAATCCCAGCGAGCGGTTGCGTACCTGCCCCCGCTCTGCATCGGAAAGACTGTGAGTGGGTCGGCCGAGCACGTCGACCGCTCCCGAAGTCGGGTCGTCGAGGCCCCCGAGCAGGTGTAAGAGCGTGCTCTTGCCCGAGCCGGAGGCGCCAACGATGGCGACTATTTCCCGCTCCTCGACTTTCAGCGATACCCCTTGGAGCACGTGCACGGCTTCCCTTCCCTCGCGGAAAGTCTTGCGCAGGTCGCGGCAGGCGAGCACCTCACTCATAGCGCAGCGCCTCAGCCGGATTCACGCGCGCGGCCCGCCAGCTCGGGTAGAGCGTCGCGAGAAGGGACAGCGTGAGCGACACCAGGGCAATCGCAACGACGTCGCTCGTCTGGAGATCGGAAGGCAGGTCGGTGATGTAGTACACCTCGCGCGACAGGAACTGGACGTTCAGGAGCCGCTCGAGGAACGGCACCACCACGTCGATGTTGAGCGCGAGCGCGATGCCGCCGGCGACGCCGATCAGCGTGCCGATCACGCCGATCAGCGCGCCCTGGACGATGAAGATCTTCATGATCCCGCCGGGGCTCGCGCCCAGCGTTCGCAGGATGGCGATGTCGGGCTGCTTGTCGGTGACCGCCATCACCAACGTCGAAACGATGTTGAACGCCGCAACCGCGACGATCAGGAGCAGGATGATGAACATCATGGTCTTCTCGATCTGCACCGCGCGGAAGTAGTTGGCGTGGCTGCGGGTCCAGTCCGAGATATACAGGTCGCCGCGCAGGCGCTCGATGAGGTCGCGCGTGACCTCCCGGGACTGAAACAGATCGTGGAGCTTCAGCCGCACACCCGAGGCGGTATCCCCCATGCCGTAGAGCTTCTGCGCGTCCTCGAGATGGATGAGGGCGAGGCCCGAGTCGTATTCGAACATGCCCACTTCGAAGATGCCCACCACGGTGAACTGCTTGAGCCGCGGAAGAATGCCCGCCGGGGTGACCAGCCCCTGCGGGGCGATCAGCGTCACCTTGTCTTCGGTCCTCGCGCCGAGCGCGCGCGCGAGCTCCGACCCGAGCACGATGCCGAATTCCCCCGGCACCAGCGACTCGAGCTTCCCCGCGGTCATATGCAGGCCGATCTCGGCGACTTTCTGCTCAAGCTCCGGCACGATGCCGCGCACCAGCGCCCCCCGGACGGCGGCGCCGAACACGAGCATCCCTTGCGCGTTCACGAAGGGCGCCGCCGCAGCCACCTGCGGATGCTGGGCCGATTCCCGCGCCACCGCCTGCCAATCCGCGAGACGGTTGTCCACCCCGGTGATCTGCACGTGCGAGACCACGCCGAGAATGCGCGCGCGAACTTCCTTCTGGAACCCGTTCATCACCGAGAGCACCACGATCAACGCGGCGACGCCGAGCGAGATGCCGAGCATCGAAGTGAGCGAAATGAAAGAGATGAAGTGATTGCGACGCTTGGCGCGCGTGTAGCGCAGCCCGACGAGGAGTTCGTATTGCACGCGCGAAGTGTGCCATAACCGGTGATAAACTCGAAATCGAATGCACTGTGAACTCTATATTCCGGATTTCTTCCCTCTCGAGGGACTTCCACGCGCAAACAGCCTCGCGGCCGCGGAGACGCTGATCGCGAGAGGACGCCGCACGCGCAGGGCGCTTGTTTCGCGCGAAGCCTGGCTGTTCGGGCGCTTCGGCGTACCGCGGCAGCGCGACTGGCCCGTCGCTCCCTACACGCTGCTCGCGGACGGCGGGGTGCCCGGACCGCACTACTGGATGCGCGCCGATCCCGTGCACTTGCAGGTGGGCCGCGACAGCCTCGGCCTCGCCGACAGCGCCGCCTTCGAGGTTTCGCGCGCCGAGTCTCAAGCGCTCGTCGACGCGCTCAACCGGCATTTCGGCCAGACGATGCTCTTCCAGCCCTTGAGGCCGGCGCGCTGGTACCTGCGTCTCGAGAAAGCGCCGGACGTGCAAACCACGCCGGCCGCCGCGGCGCGCGGCGTTGCGATCGACGAGAAGCTTCCATCCGGGCCCGATGCGATGCGCTTCCACGCGCTCATGAACGAAGCGCAGATGCTGCTGCACGAGCACCCCGTCAACGCCGAGCGCGAGGCGCGCGGGGTGCCGGCGTTGAACAGCATCTGGTTCTGGGGCGGGGGCGTCATCGCCGCAGCGAAGGCCCGGCCTTTCTCGGCGGTGATCGCCGGCGATCCGCTCGCCCGCGGCCTCGCGCTCGCCGCGGGAATCCCGGCGCACGCGTTGCCGAAGGACGCCGATTCCGTTCTCGCGGCCCTGGAGGACGAGGGGCGGGCGCTGGTGGTTCTGGACGCGCCGCGGGAGGCGCAGCTTGGCGGGGGCCGCACGGCGCTCGAGCGCGACTGGTTCGGGCCGCTGCTCGCCGCACTGAAGTCCGGCCGTATCGGAATGCTCACCCTGCATCTTTGCGGCGCGGGTTCGCTGCTCGAGGTCGAGACCGTACGCTCGGACCTGCGTTATTTCTGGCGCCTGCGCAAGCCGCTTTCGGCCTATGCTCAATAGCCTTGTCATTCCGAGGGCGCAGCCCGAAGAATCTGCTTTGCTGTGCGCAAAAAAGCAGATCCTTCGCTTCGCTCTGGATGACGTGTCATCCAACTGATGTCCCAGATCACCACCCGCCCGGTTCCCTTGCGCGTGCACGACCAGCTCGTGCGCGAGGGCCTGCACCCGGTGCTGGCGCGCATCTGCGCCGCGCGCGGGATCAGCAGGCGCGGCGAGCTCGATGACGCGCTTTCCGACCTCATTCCACCTTCTGATCTCATGAATGCCGAGCGCGCCGCGGCGCTGCTCGCCGACGCGATCACGGCCGGCAAGCGCATGCTGATCGTCGCCGACTACGACTGTGACGGGGCGACCGCGTGCGCGGTGGGCATGCGCGCGCTCTCCGCCTTCGGAGCGAACGTCGGCTATCTCGTCCCCAACCGCTTCGAGTTCGGCTACGGGCTGACGCCGGAAATCGTCGCGCTCGCGGCACGATCGAAGCCGGAGCTCCTTATCACGGTGGACAATGGAATCGCGAGCATCGAGGGCGTCGAAGCGGCGGGCCGGCTCGGCATCGAGGTGATCGTCACCGACCACCATCTGCCCGGCCCTGAGCTGCCGCGCGCCGCGGCTATCGTCAACCCCAACCAGCCCGGTTGCGCGTTCTCGAGCAAGAGCCTTGCGGGCGTCGGCGTGATGTTCTACGTGATGCTCGCCCTGCGTGCCGAGCTGCGCAAGCGCGGAGCGTTCTCCGGCAAGGATGAGCCGAATCTCGGCGATGTGCTCGACCTGGTGGCGCTCGGCACGGTCGCCGACGTCGTGCCGCTCGATTTCAACAACCGCGTCCTCGTTGCTCAGGGCTTGAGGCGCATCCGCGCGGGCCGTATGCAGGAAGGCGTGCGCGCGCTTTTCGCCGTTGCCGGCCAAGACCCTTCGCGTGCGACCGGGTTCGACCTCGGGTTTCTGCTCGGGCCGCGCTTGAACGCGGCCGGGCGTCTGGCCGACATGAGCCTTGGGATCGAGTGCCTGACCACCGGGGACCGCGGGCGCGCCCTCGAGATCGCGCGGCAGCTCGACGAGCTCAACCGCGCGCGGCGCACGATCGAAGCCGACATGCAGGCGCAGGCCGATGAGCTGATGGCGAAGCTCTCGGTGGGCGAGAGCTCCAGCATCAGCCTCTACGACCCTTCCTGGCACCAGGGCGTGGTCGGCATCCTCGCCGGGCGAGTCAAGGATCGCCATCACCGCCCGACCTTCGCCTTTGCTCCCGCCGGTGCCAGCGAGATCCGCGGCTCCGGCCGCTCGATTGCGGGTTTGCACCTGCGCGACGCGCTCGATCTCGTCGCGAAGCGCGAACCGCACCTGCTCCTGCGCTTCGGCGGACATGCCGCAGCGGCCGGCCTCACGCTGCGCCCGGAGGATTTCGCGCGCTTCGCGCAAAGCTTCGAGGCCGTGGCGCGCGAGCTGCTCTCGCCCGCGCAGCTTGCGCGCGCGGTCGAGACCGACGGTTCGCTGGAACCCGCGTACCTCGACCTCGGCCTCGCGCAGCTGCTCGACACCCAAGTCTGGGGACAGGGTTTTCCCCAGCCGCTTTTCTGCGACGAGTTCGAGGTGCTCGGCCAGCGCGTGGTCGGCGAGAAACACCTGAGGCTCAAGCTCGGGCGCGCCGGGCGTACAGTCGAAGCGATGCGCTTCAACTCGCTCGATCCCCTGCCCTCTTCGGTGCGCGCGGCGTACCGCCTCGCGGTCAACGAGTTCAACGGAATGCAGAATCTGCAATTGATCATCGAACACTGGGAGCCCGCGCGATGAGCTATACGCGCATCAGCATTTCCTGGCCAAACGGCGCGGCGAGCGCGACCCTGGAGGACACGCCCACGTCGCGCGCCCTCGTCGCCGCGCTGCCTTTGAAGGCCAAAGCCCAGACCTGGGGCGAGGAGGTTTATTTCGAGGTGCCCGTGAAGGCAACGCTCGAGGCCGGCGCCAAACAGGTCGTGCCGCCTGGAACGGTCTGCTTCTGGACCGAAGGCGGCTCGC
Organism: Betaproteobacteria bacterium; assembly: GCA_005881575.1. Taxonomy (GTDB): domain Bacteria; phylum Pseudomonadota; class Gammaproteobacteria; order Burkholderiales; family SG8-39; genus VBDM01. The sequence continues at coordinate 16,956 of VBCA01000022.1, read as the reverse complement.
TCGCCCTCCCCTGGGGCCGGACCCCCGTATCCGAAGGCGAGGAGTCGCGCCTGGTGACCCGTTGCAACGTGCTCGGCGCGATCGATGGCGATCCGCGCCGGCTCGCCTCGGTGCGCTCGGGCGATGGCATCACCGTATCGCTGGAGTGAACCAAGATTTGTCATTCTGAGCGAAGCGAAGAATCTGCTTTTCTTATACATCCAACAGCAGATTCTTCGGGCTACGCCCTCAGAATGACAGCGACAGGAGCCCGATCATGGAGAGAAAGCGCGTCAACTCGAGCAAGATCCGCGCAGCCGGCTACGACCCCAAGTCGCAGCTCCTGGAGGTCGAATTCAGCGACGGCAGGCTGATCCAATACCGCGGAGTTTCGCCCGAGGTCCATCGCCAGTTCATGGCCGCGCCCTCGGCGACGAGCTTCTTCGAAGACAAGATCGACGAGAGCTTTCCGTCGAGCCGGATAAAGTAAGACGCCGTACCTTATAATGCGCGTTTCATAAAGAAGCCAAAATGGAAGCCGAACGCATCAATCAAATCGCGTCGACGCTCTCGGACCTGGATAAACGGTCGGCGGAGCTGCGGAGGTATCTTTGACTTCGAGGGCAAGCAGAAACGCCTGGCGGAAGTCGAAACGCTCCTGACCGACCCCAAGGTCTGGAACGACCCGAAACGCGCGCAGGACCTCGGCAGGGAAAAGAAGGCGCTGGACGGGACCGTCACTCGGCTCGCCGCGATCACTTCGTCGCTGCGCGATTCGCGCGGGCTCTTCGAGATGGCGCGAGCCGAGAACGACGACGCGACCTTCGGCGGAATCGCCGAGGACGTCGCCAAGCTGGAAAAGGAAGTCGGCGATCTCGAGTTCCGCCGCATGTTCTCCGACCCCCTGGATCCGAACAACTGCTTCATGGACATCCAGTCGGGCTCGGGCGGCACCGAGGCTCAGGACTGGGCGGCGATGCTCGAGCGCATGTACGCCAGGTACTGCGACCGCAAGGGCTACCGCATGGAGGTGCTCGAGGAGTCGCCGGGCGAAGTCGCCGGCATCAAGAGCGCCTCGCTCAAGATCAGCGGCAGCTACGCGTACGGGCACCTGCGCACCGAGAACGGCGTGCACCGCCTGGTGCGCAAGTCGCCGTTCGATTCGAACGCGCGCCGCCACACCTCCTTCGCGAGCGTTTTCGTCTATCCCGAGGTGGACGAGAACATCCAAGTGGAGGTGAATCCCGCCGATCTGCGCATCGACACTTACCGCGCATCCGGCGCGGGCGGCCAGCACGTCAACAAGACCGACTCGGCGGTGCGCATCACTCATTTGCCCACGGGCATCGTGGTACAGTGCCAGAATGATCGCTCGCAGCACCGCAACCGCGCGGAAGCCATGGCGATGCTGAAATCGCGCCTGTACGAGCTGGAACTGCGCAAACTCCAGGCCGACCGCGACAAGCTCGAGTCCGCCAAGACCGACATCGAGTGGGGGCACCAGATCCGCAGCTACGTGCTCGACCAGTCGCGCATCAAGGACCTGCGCACCGGGGTCGAGAAAGGCGACACGCAGAGAGTGCTCGACGGCGACCTCGACGATTTCATCAGCGCGAGCCTGAAGAAGGGTGTTTAACACCGTCATCCTGAGCGAAGCGAAGGATCTGCTTTTGGGAAATGGAAAGGCAGATTCTTCGGCCTGCGGTTTCAGAATGACAACCCTGTGGAAGTTCTGCCATGCCGAAAGGCCGGTACTTCGTCTATATTCTTGCGAGTAAGTCGCGACGTCTCTATGTGGGTGTGACGAACGACTTGGAGCGTCGTATTTACGAACACAAGCAAAAACTTGCCGCCGGATTCACCAAAATGTACAAGATCGATCGGTTGGTGCATTTCGAAGAAACATCTTATGTGTCGGCTGCCATCGAACGCGAGAAACAAATAAAGGGATTGCTTCGAATAAAGAAAATTGCTTTGATCGAGTCCAGTAACCCGACCTGGGAAGATCTCAGCGAAGCGTGGTACAACGCAAACACAAAAGCAGATTCTTCGCTGCGCTCAGAATGACAAACAACGACGACGAGAACCAGATCATCGCGGAGCGGCGCGCCAAGCTCGCCGAGCTGAGAAAGCGCGGCACCGCCTTCCCCAACGATTTCGCGCGCGAGCATCTCGCGGCCGACCTGCACAAGGCATGGGACGCAAAATCGAACGAGGAAATCGAGCGCAAGCAGCTCGTTGTCGCGGTTGCCGGCCGCATGATGCTCAAGCGCGTCATGGGCAAGGCGAGCTTCGCCACGATCCAGGACATGAGCGGGCGCATCCAGCTCTACGTCGCTCGCGACGGCGTCGGCGAGGCCGCGTACGAGGCCTTCAAGCGCTACGACCTCGGCGACATCCTCGGCGCAAAGGGAACCTTGTTCAAGACCAAGACCGGCGAGCTCTCGGTAAAAGCGACGGGCCTGCGCCTGCTCGTGAAGGCGCTCCGGCCGCTGCCGGAGAAATTCCACGGGCTCGCCGACCAGGAGCAGAGGTACCGCCAGCGCTACGTGGACCTCATCATGAGCGAGGAGACGCGCGGCGTGTTCCAGACGCGCAGCCGCATCGTGCACGTGATCCGGGAATTCATGACGGGCAAGGGTTTCCTAGAGGTCGAAACGCCGATGATGCAGCCGATCCCCGGCGGCGCGAACGCGAAGCCGTTCAAGACGCATCACAACGCGCTCGACGTGGAGCTTTTCCTGCGAGTCGCGCCCGAGCTCTACCTCAAGCGCCTGGTGGTGGGCGGATTCGAAAAGGTGTTCGAGATCAACCGGAACTTCAGGAACGAAGGCATCTCGACGCGGCACAACCCCGAGTTCACCATGCTCGAGTTCTACGAGGCCTACCGCGACTACCGCTACCTCATGGATTTCAGCGAGGAGATGCTGCGCTCGCTGGCAAAGACGGTGCTGGGAGCGACGACCCTGCGCTACGGCGAGCATACGATCGAGTTGGGAAAACCGTTCGAGCGCCTCACGATCGACCAGACCCTCCGAAAATACGCACCCGAGTATGCGAAGATGGCTGACCCCAAGGTGCTGGCATCCGCGCTCGGTCTCAAGGGTGTGAAAGCGAATCCCCAATCGAGCATCGCAGTGCTGAAGTTGCAAGCGTTCGAAACCGTAGAGGACAAGCTGATCCAGCCGACTTTTATCGTCGATTACCCGGCGGAGGTGTCGCCCCTCGCGAAACGCAGCGACAAGAACCCTGACGTCACCGACCGCTTCGAGCTCTACATCGCCGGACGCGAGATCGCGAACGGCTTCTCCGAGCTGAACGATCCCGAAGATCAGGCGGCGCGTTTCGAGGAGCAGGCCAGGGCGAAGGCTGCGGGGAACGAGGAGTCCATGTATTACGATGCCGATTACATCCGCGCCCTCGAATACGGCCTGCCGCCCGCGGCCGGCGAAGGCGTGGGGATCGACCGCCTCGTCATGCTCTTCACCGACAGGCCGAGCATTCGCGACGTGCTGCTGTTTCCCCACCTGCGTCAGGAAACCTGAAGCTTCTGGAACGCCGAAACACTCTGTTACATCAACCGTCTGGCGCCTCGCGCGTTAGTGCGGGTAAGCTCTTAGCACCCCTGCCACAGGAGACCACCATGGAAGCGCAAGCCGCACGTCGTACCCATCCTCTCGTCATCATCGCCGCTGTCGCGATCACCCTGTTCAGTCTCGTCGGAATCGGGGCCGTTCTCGGCTGGATCCCGACCTCGGTCGGGACCCCGGGCGCAGCCAGCACGCCCCTTGCCCAGGCGCCCGAGCAGCCCGCGGCGCAGCCCGAGCCGGCAAAACCCGTCGAGCGCCAGCCGGTGGTGAGGCCGAAACCGGTCGTGAGATCCGAGCCGCCGCACGTGGCTGCGCGCGCTGCCGTTCCACCTCCTCCCCCTGTCGTTGTGGCCGCGATCTGCCGCGAGTGCGCCGTGATCGAGGAAGTGCGCGAGGTCGAGAAAGCAGGTCAGGCCTCGGGTGCCGGGGCCGTCGGCGGCGCGGTCGTCGGCGGTGTCGTCGGCCACCAAATGGGCGGCGGCCGGGGCAAGGACTTCGCAACGATCCTCGGCGCCCTCGGCGGCGGCCTCGCCGGAAACGCGATCGAGAAGAACGCGAAAAAGACCGTTGAATACCAGATCGTCATCCGCTACGAGGACGGCACCAAGGGCCTGTTCACGCAGGTCACGCCGCCGAGCTGGCGTAGCGGCGACAAGGTGAAGGTCATCAACGGGGTGATCCAGGGACGCAGCTGAAGCGAACACCAGCCGATAAAACGCGGGCGAACGCCCGCGTTTTCTTTTCAGGCGCGTTTCGCAAAGGGCGGGGCGCAGAATAAAATCGCGGCATGACCGGACTCGCCATCGCGCTGGTGCTAGGCGCCGCGCTCATCCACGCGAGCTGGAACTACCTACTGAAGAAAAGCGGCGGAGGGATCGGCTTCGTCTGGGCGTTCGCCGCGCTGTCCTCGCTGCTCTACGCGCCGCTCGCCGTCGGCGTAGTCATCGTCCAGCATTTCGAGTTCACGATCGAGGCGCTCGCGTTTCTTTTCGCGAGCGCGGCGCTCCACACAGCCTACTACCTGCTGCTCGACCGCGGCTACCGGCACGGCGACCTCTCGGTCGTCTATCCGCTCGCCCGCGCGACGGGCCCTTTCCTCACGGTTCTGGTCGCCGTCGCCATGCTCGGCGAGCGGCCCGGCATCGTCGCCCTGTGCGGTGCGGCGCTCGTGGTCGGGGGAGCTTTCTTTATCGCGGCGAGCCCCGCCAAGCTGCGCGAGGCGGGCGCCGCGCGCGGAACCGCGTTCGCGCTGCTCACCGGCTGCATGATCGCGGCGTATACAGTCGTCGACAAACAGGCCGTGAGCGCCGTGCTGATACCGCCCATCCTCCAGGACTGGGGCGCCAACCTCGGCCGGGTGATCGTGATGGCTCCGCTCGCGCTCGGGCGCCGCGGAGAGGTGAAGGCCGCCTGGAGCCGGCAGAGGAAGGCCGTGATCCTGGTCGCCCTGCTCTGCCCGCTCTCGTATATCCTCGTGCTGACCGCAATGGTGTTCACCCCGGTCAGCTATGTCGCGCCGGCGCGCGAGGTCAGTATACTGTTCGGCGCGCTGATGGGAGCCCATTGGCTCCAGGAAGGCGACGTCCCGCGTCGCGTCGCCGCCGCCGCCGCGATAGCGCTGGGTGTAGTCGCGCTCGCGATCGGCTAGAGTAAGCTCACGCCATGGAAGACTCCTTCGCCTCCGCCGTCGTGATCCTGCTGCTCGTGACCGATCCGATCGGCAACATCCCGTTGTTCGTCTCTCTGCTGCGGCATGTCGATCCGGAACGCCGTGTGCGCGTGATCGTGCGCGAGTGCGCGATCGCGCTTGCCGTGCTGCTGATATGCGTGCCTTTCGGCGGCTCCCTGCTCGAGCTCTTCGGATTGTCGGAGCGCTCGCTCAACCTCGCCGGCGGCGTCATCCTGTTCCTGATCGCGCTGCGCATGATCTTTCATGGCCCAGAGGGCATTTTCGGAGAAACAGCTTCGGGCGAGCCGTTCATCGTTCCCCTCGCGATTCCCTCCATAGCCGGGCCCGCGGCAATCGCCACCGTAGTGCTGCTCGTATCGCGCGCGCCGCAGCGCGTGCCGGAGTGGCTTCTCGCGGTGACCGTGGCTATAGCGGCGTCCTTGGTGGTTCTGGTCTTCGCCGAGCGCATCAGCCGGTGGGTGGGCGAAGGGGTGCTCGCCGCTTTCGAGCGGCTGATGGGACTGCTGCTGACTGCGATCGCGGTGGAGATGTTATTGCGCGGGATCGAGGGTTTCGTTCGTCAGCTGCAATCGGGCTAGCACCGGTGCTGCGGCTCAGGCGGGAATCGCGTTGCGGATCGCGGGCAGCATGCGCGTGACGGCTTCGCGGCCTTCCGTGATCGCGATTTGCGCCCGGTGGTAATCGAGCAGGCCCAGATTGCCAAGGCGCGGCGTAAGCAGGACGTCCGGAGGATCGCCCGCGAGGCGGCTGCGGGCGATCCGCAGCTGCATGATGTTGATCGAGCCCATGAGCGTCTCGAGCAGGGCCGGCGGCCCCGACTGCGCTTGTCTCTCTCCCGTCCGGTTGAATCGGGGCAGGACCCTGCTGATGAATCCGCGGGGGCCGGTCCGCGTCGGCGCCCGGTCATCGTCGCCGACGTAGCGCCCGACGAGGTCGGACCCGAGATCGACCGCCAGGACGATGTCCGCCCCCATCGCCCGACACAGGGACACGGGGATCGGATTGACGACGCTGCCGTCGACCAGGTAGCGATCGTCGTACGGGACCGGACGAAACAGGCCCGGCACGGCTATGGAGGCGCCGATCGCGACAGACACCTTGCCCTCGCGCAGCCAGATCTCCTGTCCGGAATGCAGATCGGTCGCGACCGCCGCAAACTGTATCGGCAGCTCCGAGAACTCGCACTCGACGAACTGCTCGCGAAAGACTTCGTTGACGCGCTCGCCCTTGATGAGTCCGCCGCGCAGGCCGAAGTCTGCGAGCCTGAGGACGCGCTTCCAGTCGAGCGCGAGCGCCCACGCCTCCAGCTGGTCGAGCCGGCCCGCCGAAAATGCGGCCCCCACGAACGCGCCGACCGAGCATCCCGCGATGAGATCGGGCTTGATGCCCGCCTCGGAGAGGGCGCGCAGCACGCCGATATGCGCCCAGCCGCGCGCCGAGCCCGCGCCGAGGACGAATCCGATCTTAGGCCGGCGACGCATGGAATAGAGTTAACCCGCCCGGGTCTCCATCACATCCGCTCGAAAATCGCCGCGATCCCCTGCCCGCCGCCGATGCACATCGTGACCAGGGCGTAGCGCCTGCCGGTGCGGTGCAGCTCGTAGATCGCCTTCACCGTGAGGATGCAGCCGGTTGCGCCGATCGGATGGCCGAGCGCGACCGCTCCGCCGTTGGGATTGACTTTCGCCGGGTCGAGACCGAGATCGCGCGTCACCGCCATCGCCTGGACGGCGAAGGCCTCGTTCGATTCGATCACGTCCATGTCGGCGGGCTTGAGGCCCGCCTTCTCGAAGACGCGCCTCACCGCGGGGATCGGCCCGAGGCCCATCAATTGAGGTTCGACACCCGCGTGCGCGTAAGCGACCAGGCGCGCGAGCGGCTTGGCGCCCTGCCTTTGCGCCGCGGATTTCTCCATGAGGACGACGGCGGCCGCGGCGTCGTTGATGCCGGAAGCGTTACCCGCGGTAACGGTGCCGTCCTTCTTGAATATGGTTTTCAGTTTCTGCAGATCCGCAAGCGTAGCGTCCTTGCGGACGTGCTCGTCGGTGTCGAACTGCGCGGGTCCTTTCTTCGATTTCACTTCCACCGGCACGATCTGGCTCTTGAAATTACCGGCCTCGATCGCCTTTGCCGCCCGCTTGTGGCTCTCGAGCGAGAACGCATCCTGTTCGTCGCGAGTCATGCCGTATTTCGCCGCGATATTTTCCGCGGTCACGCCCATGTGGCCGTGGCCGAAAGGATCGTGCAAAGCCCCTGTCATGGCGTCGATGAGTTGCGCGTCTCCCATGCGCTGACCCCAGCGCGCCGCGGGTATGAAGTAGGCGGCACGGCTCATGCTCTCGGCGCCCGCGCCGAGCGCGACGTCGGTGTCGCCGAGCAGGATGTGCTGAGCCGCCGAGACGATCGCCTGCAGCCCGCTGCCGCACAGGCGATTGACCGTCAGGCAGGGCGTGCCGACCGGCAGCCCGCCCTCGATCGCCGCGACGCGCGAGATGTACATGTCGCGCGCCTCGCCGTGGATCACGCTGCCGAGCACGACGTGACCGACCGTTGCCGGGTCGATCTTTGCCCGCGCCACCGCTTCCTTGATCGCGATCGCGCCGAGCTTCGTCGGCGGAATGTCCTTGAGCGAGCCGCCGTAGGCGCCGATCGCGGTGCGAACACCGCCCGTCACGACCACTTCACGTTGCGCCATGAGAATCTCCAACTTCGAGAAGCAGATCCTTCGCTTCGCTCAGGATGACGCTACAACACGGGGCGCCATTCTTCGCGCTTTCGGATGCATCAATTGACTCCACAGATCGTGCGCGTCAGTTCGCGTCACCTTGACTTGCGCCCAATCGCCCGGCTTGAGCGCCGAGCCGCCCTCGATGTGCACCACGCCGTCGATTTCCGGCGCGTCGCCAGCGGAGCGTCCCACCGCCCGTTCCCCCTTCACTTCGTCCACCAATACCTTGATAGTCTTTCCGAGCCTGCGCTTCAGGCGCCGCGCGCTGATTTTCGCCTGCAGGCGCATGAGTCGCTCACGGCGTTCTTCGCGCGATTCGTCCGGAAGGGCGCCCGGAAGTTCGTTCGCGCTCGCGCCCGGCACCGGCGAATACGCAAAACAGCCGACGCGGTCGAGCTCGGCTTCCTCGAGAAAGTCGAGCAATTCCCGGAATTCGCCTTCCGTCTCGCCCGGGAAGCCCGCGATGAAGGTGCTGCGGATCGTGATGTCGGGACAGATCCTGCGCCAGGCGCGGATGCGCCCGAGATTGTCCTCGCCGCTCGCGGGACGTTTCATGAGCTTCAGGATCCGCCGGCTCGCGTGCTGAAACGGAACGTCGATGTAGGGGAGGATTTTCCCTTCCGCCATGAGCGGGATCACCTCGTCCACGTGGGGATACGGATAAACGTAGTGGAGCCGCACCCACACACCCAATTCCCCGAGTGCCGCCGCCAGATCGCCCATGCGCGCCTTGAGCGGCCGCCCGCCCCAGAAATCCGTGCGGTACTTGAGATCCACGCCGTAGGCGCTCGTGTCCTGGGATATCACCAGCAGCTCCTTCACGCCCGCTTTCACCAAGGTTTCCGCCTCCCGCATCACCTCGCCGATCGGCCGGCTCACCAGATCGCCGCGCAGGGACGGGATGATGCAGAACGTGCAGCGGTGATTGCAGCCCTCGGAGATCTTCAGGTAGGCGTAGTGCCGCGGAGTGAGCTTGATGCCCTGGGGAGGCACGAGGTCGGCAAAAGGATCATGCGGTTTCGGCAGATGCTCGTGCACCGCCGTCATGACTTCCTCCAGCGCGTGCGGGCCGGTGACGGCAAGGACTTTCGGGTGTGTCTGCCGCACGACGTCGCCCTTGGCACCCAGACATCCGGTGACGATCACGCGGCCGTTTTCCTCGAGCGCCTCGCCGATCGCTTCCAGCGATTCCTGCATCGCCGACTCGATGAACCCGCAGGTGTTGACGACGACGAGATCCGCCCCGTCGTACGACGGCGAGATCGCGTAGCCTTCCGCGCGCAGGCGCGTCAGGATGCCTTCGGAATCGACCAGAGCTTTGGGACAGCCGAGCGAGACGAACCCGACCTTGGGTGCCGCGGCCATGCTTCAGATCAAACCCTGCACCACGGTGTGAAAGATCTCAGGACTTTTTCTCCTCGCCGGGCGTCTTGTTGTCGCCCGGCGACGCCTGCGCGCCGAATCCCGGCACTCCGGGGAACCCCGGAAAGGGGAAGCCGGAGAATATGTTGCGCGTCTGGCTCTGCAGCTGTTCCTGCATCTGCTGAAACACGTTGCGGCTCTGTTCCATGTACGCCGAGACCAGGCTCTGCATCGCCGGGCCCTGGAAGCTCATGAACTGCTTCCATAGCTCTTCGTTGACCTTGGTGGGTTCGCCATAGAGCTTCTGAGACTGCTCCCGCATGCTCTTCTGGATTTCGCCGAACAACTGCATGTTGCGCTCGAGGTACGCACCCAGCATGCCCTGCATGGCGTTCCCGTAGGAGCGGATGAACTGCGTGAGAACTTCCGAGGAAAACATCGGCGCTCCAGCGGGGTCTTGGTATCGTAGAGCCGGCGGTTGGGGTACTTCTTGATCAGTCGGGCGGGCTCAGACATGAGGATCCTTGCCTTATCGTGTCGCACGGGTGTTGCGGTGCCACATGATACTGGAGATTGCCGCCCGGTTCCATCCGCTCGGCCCTCCGAATCGCCTACGCCATGTGCTGCCCGCCATTGATGGCGATGTTTGCGCCGTTGACGAACGCGGCCTCGTCCGAGCAGAGGTAAATGATCAGCCCGGCGATTTCCTCGGGCTTTCCGAGCCGTCCGATCGGAATCTGCGGCAGGATCTTCGAGTCGAGGATCTCCTTCGGAATCGCCGTCACCATCTTCGTCCCGATGTAACCCGGCGAGATGGTATTGACGGTCACGCCTTTCTTCGCCACCTCCAGCGCGAGCGACTTGGTGAAGCCGTGCATGCCCGCCTTTGCCGCAGCGTAGTTGGTCTGGCCGAATGCGCCCTTCGAGCCATTCACCGAGGATACGTTGATGACGCGGCCCCAGCCGCGGTCCACCATTCCATCGCAGACCTGCTTGGTCATGTTGAAGACGGAATCGAGATTGGTGTGCAAGACCGCATCCCAGTCGCCTTTGGTCATTTTCCTGAAGGTCATATCTCGCGTAATTCCGGCGTTGTTGACGAGGATGTCCACGGGGCCGAGGTCCCGGGTCACGCTCTCGACGCACGCCTTGCACGATTCGAATTCGGCGACATTGCAGGTATAAGTGCGGAAATCGTAAGCGCGTGACTTCATCTCCGCGGCCCACTGGCTGACCGTCTTGTTCGAAGGGGAATACGTCACGGCTACGCGGTACCCGGCATCCGCCATCTTCATGCTGATCGTCTCCCCCAGCCCGCCCATGCCTCCGGTGATCAGCGCTAGCCTCGCCGCCATCACTCCTCCCTGCCGCGATTCGGTGCTGTTCCGATCATGCTTCGGATTATTGCACCGTTCGGATCGGAGTCAAACCATGTGCAGTCCACCGTTGATCGAGATGTTCGCGCCAGTGATATAGCCCGCCTCTTGGGAGGCAAGGTAGGCGACGAGGGCCGCAATCTCCTCGGGCTGCGCGAGCCGCCCCATCGGGATCTGCTCGACGATCGATTGCAGGATCTCCGGTTTCATCGCCCGCACCATGTCCGTCTCGACGTAGCCGGGCGACACCGTGTTCACGGTGACGCCCTTTTTTACCACCTCTTGCGCAAGCGCCTTGGAGAATCCGTGCATTCCTGCTTTCGCGGCCGAGTAGTTGGTTTGACCGAACTGGCCTTTCAGCGCGTTGACCGAGGAGATGTTGACGATGCGTCCCCAGCCGCGCTCCACCATCCCTTCGATCACCTGCCGCGTCACGTTGAAGACGCTGTTCAAATTGGTATTGATCACCGCGTGCCAGTCCGCGGGCGACATGCGCTTGAACACGCCGTCGCGCGTAATGCCCGCATTGTTGACGAGGATGTCCACCGGGCCGATCACCGAGCCGATCTGGTAGAACATGTTGGCGCAGGACTCGTAGTCGTCGACGTCGCCTTCGGCAGCGTGGACTTGTAGGCCTTCGCCGCGCATCTTTGCAAGCCACTCGTCCTTCTTTTCGTAGCCGGGCAGACAGCCCGCAACGACTCTCGCGCCGTTTCGCGCGAGACGCCTGCACACCGCGGAGCCGATTCCGCCCATACCGCCGCTGACGAACGCGATGCGCTGCCTTAGGGGAGGCACGGCTTCCCAGACCGGCTCGGTGCCGGAGTTCGTCGCTGCCCGTTTCTCTGCTGCCGCCGTCGTCATGGTTCGGTCTCTCTCTGAAAAAAATGTCCCTTGATGCTCAAACGATCCGGTGCTTCACATAGCGCCCGGGCGCCGGCTCGATGAGTTTGAATTTCGTACTGCCCAGCCGTGCGTGCGCCTTGACTCGCTCACCTCCGAAACGCCCGATCCAAGTGCTCCAGTCGGTCCACCAGCTTCCGAGCTTTTCCTCTCCGTCGGCGAGCCACTCCTCGGGGTCAGCAGCTAGCTTTGCGCCTGTCCAGTGGCTGCGCTTGTTTTTTGAGGCGGGATTGATGATCCCAGCGACGTGCCCGCTCGCCCCGAGCACGAAGCGCATCTCGCCCCCAAGCAGCCGGGTCGTGCGATAGGCCGTGCGCCACGGCACGATGTGGTCCTCGCGCGTTGCGAGCACATAAGCCGGAACCGTGATCTTCCCGAGATCCACCGGCACTCCGAGAACCTCCGTCTTTCCCGGCTCGCACAGGCGGTTTTCGAGATAGGTGTTGCGTACGTACCAGCAGTACATGGGTCCGGGAAGATTGGTGGAATCCGCGTTCCAGTAGAGCAGGTCGAAAGCTCCCGGCGATTTACCCTTCAGATAGTTGTTGATCACGTATGACCAAACGAGGTCATTCGCGCGGAGCGCCGAGAACACGAGCGCGAGATCGCGACCGGGCATGATGCCGCCCTTGCCGATTGCCGCGTCGCGCACCGCAACGCTAGCCTCGTCGATAAATAGCCCGATGTCGCCCGCGTCGGAGAAATCGAGCATCGAGGCGAGGAACGTCGCGCTCTTTACGCGATTGTCGCCCTTCGCGGCCATGACCGCGAGCGCGGCACCGAGCATCGTGCCACCGACGCAGAAACCGAGCACGTTGAGCTTTTCGGCGGCGCAGATCGCGCTTGCCACTTCGAGCGCTTTGAGCACGCCTTTTTCCAGGTAATCGTCCCAGGTAAGGTGGCCGAGCTCCTGGGTGATGTTGCGCCAGGACACCATGAACACCGGGTGGCCCTGCTCCACCGCGTAGCGCACCAGGGAATTTTCAGGTTGGAGATCCAGGATGTAATACTTGTTGATGCAGGGCGGAAACATCACGAGCGGCCGCTTGAAGACGGTCGGCGTGACCGGTTTGTACTGGATGAGCTGGATCAGCTCGTTCTCGAAGATTACCGCCCCCTCAGTGACCGCAAGATTCTTGCCGACCTCGAACATTGACTCGTCCGTGGTCGAAATGCGCCCCCTGTGGACGTCCTCGAGGAGCAAGCGAATTCCCTGGGCGAGACTCTCGCCCCCGGTCTCGAGTGCGAGCTTGAGCGCCTCCGGATTGGTCGCGGCGAAATTCGCCGGGCTCATCGCGTCGGAAAACTGGCGCGCAATGAAGCGCAGGCGCTGTTTAGCGCGCGGTTCCGCCTCGAGGGCTTCTATCCAATCCGATAGAAAGCGCGAATTGATGAGGTAGCTCTGGCGCAAGTAATCGAACGAGGGAATTCGCTGCCATTCGGCGGAGGAAAAGCGCCGGTCGTTGCGATCGGGCGGTGCGATGGGCGCGGTATCGCGCCCGGTCTCGTGAGCAAGCGCCGACTGCCACAGCGCGGCGTGGAGTCGAAAGTAGCGCGTCTGAAGGGCCGCGAATTTGGCGGAGTCAACGCCTACCGACTTCAGCGAGCGAGCGAATTCGGAATCGGGCGGGACGCCGAGCGAGCCGAGGAAATTCTGCAGCAGGCCCTGGGCAGCAGCCGTGAATTGCTCGGCCGAAGGGAACATTGAGTTCACCACGCAGCTTTCCGCTGAAAACCTTGAAATATCCGAGAAGGCGACGGGATATTGCGCCGCACAATGGGCGAAGTCAAGGCAGGACGACCCGATAGGGCAGATGCTGAGCTAAGGACCTGTCCAGACTCCGAAATCAGGGCTCGCAGCGGGACCGCAGGTACGCTCTCGGGCACTGGAAACGGAAGGTGTTTGCGCAGTCCCGGCGAGAGCGTAGAGTATCAGCCAGAACAAGGGGACTGACCCCGTCGGGGAGAGAGACAAGATGGGCCACAAGGGGACCGTGCGCCTTGCGCGGATTTTTGCCGTGCGCTCGAAGACGGCCCTCGAGGAAGCCATGCTTGTCATCAGCGAGCAACTCGGCTTCAGGTACTTCATGTTCTGCGGCCGCTTCTCCCAGCCGCGCGGTGCGACGCACGAAGTTCGGTTCGATAATTTTCCGATTCACTGGCACCGATACTGCGCCGATCGTGGCAGGGATCTGCTGCCCGGTCCCCTGGGGCGTCTCGCCTTGCAGGAGGTTACTCCTGTGCCCTGGAGAGAAATCGCGACGCGGCATGGCAAGGCCTTCGCCAAGGCGGGCGAATTCGGACTCGTCACGGGGGTTTCCTGCTCTGTTTACGGGCCTGGAGGGCAGTGGAGCCTCACCAGCTTCGCGCTTACCCGCGGCGGCGCCGCGGCGGAGCGCCGTATCCTCGCGGCACTGCCGGATTGCCAACTCGTCGCGTGCGCCATTCACTACGCGGCGGCGCGCATAGCCCGGCGCGGCGTCGACCGGGTTGGGGCGCTGCGAGAGCTCGACGGTACTCGCAACCGGCTTCTCAGCGACCGCGAGAGCCAATGTTTGATCCTGTCGGCGCGCGGCAAGACGACTTCCGAAATCGGCCAGGCGTTGCAGATTTCCGAGCGCACGGTCGCGTTCCACCTCTCAAACCTGAGGCGCAAGCTCGGCGCCGCCAACTCCCGTCACGCCGTCACGAAGGCCTTCTCGCTCAAGCTGATCGCTGCGGGTTCGTAGCTGAAGGTTGCGAGACAGAGCTTGAAGGCTAGGAGACCGCCCGCGCGCCTTCCGCATCCGCCCAATAGAGGCGGGCGGGGTTGTCCACCAGGATCCGTTTTCTGAGCCTCTCGTCCGGTACGACTTTGGCGAAGAAGTCGACCAGTTCGCCGTCATTCGGCATGGTCCTCACGTTGGGGTGGGGAAAGTCGGTTCCCCACAGCACGCGCTCCGGAGCCGACTCGACCAGCGCGGCCGCGAACGGTAACGCGTCGTGGAACGGCTTTCCGGCCGCCGACACGCGCTCCGGTCCGCTCAATTTCACCCAGGCAAGTTCGTTATTCATCAAATCGAGGAGCATGCGAAAGGGCTTCTGATCGATACCGCGCTGCGCCTGAGCGCGCCCCATGTGGTCGATCACGAACGGCACCCGCAGGCGGCTGAACATTTCTGCATGAGCCTCGATGTCTTCGGCATCGAGATGCAGCACCGCGTGCCAGGCGAGAGGCTCGATCATCGCCAGCGTGCGCTCGAACACGCGCGGATCCGGCGCTCCGCCCAGGTGCCGCACGAAATTGAAGCGCACGCCTCGTACTCCGCCCGCGTGCAGCGTCTCGAGCCCGCCCTCTGTCACATCGTCCCCGACCATCGCGACCCCGCGCCAAGCGCCGCCTGGTTCGAACTTCCGCGACCAAGCGATCGCATCGAGCATCGCGCGGTTGTCCGTGCCGTGGCAGCTCGCCTGGACCAGCACCGCGCGCGCGAGACCCAGGTGCTCGTGCAGCGTGCGCAACCTCTCCTTCGGGGCGTCGGGCGGCGTGTAGCGACGCTCGGGCGCGTAGGGAAACTTCGCGGCCGGGCCGAAGATGTGACAGTGCGCGTCACATGCGCCCGAGGGCGGGGTGTACGCGGGTTTGATCGGATTCGGATCCGGGCCGCTGATCGGCTTCGTCATCGGCCGTCCTACTGTTTCTCGATTTTCGCTCGCTCGATTACGCCTTTCCACTTTGCGATTTCGGAGACGAGCAGATCGCGCAGCGCCTGCGGTGTCCCGCCACGCGCCTCCACACCAAGGTCCTGCAGGCGCTTGCGAACTTCGGGGGAATCCGTGGCGGCGTTGACTTCGCGATTGAGACGGTCGATCAACGCCTTCGGCGTTCTCGCAGGCGCGGCGACGCCGTTCCAAGAGGCTGCCTGGTAGCCGCGCACGCCGCTCTCGGCGACGGTAGGCACTTCCGGCAGGCCGGAAAAGCGCTTCTCGGAAGTCACGGCCAGCGCCTTCAGTCCCCCGCCCTTGATCTGCGCCATCACCGGCGCAAGGATCTCGAAAGCGGCCTGGACATCACCGCCCTTCAGCGCGGTGATCACTGCCGGGGTCGTCTTGAACGGAACCACCTGTGCGTCGATTCCCGACAGCGATTTGAAAAGTTCCGCGGCGAGGTTCTGGGTACTTCCGATATTGATCGTGCCGATATTGAGCTTGTTTGGATTCGATCCCGCATACGCGATCAGCTCGCGCACCGAGCCGATCCGGGATGCCGAGTCGACAATTAGGACCAAGTCGAAAAACCCCACCGTCGAGACCGGTGCAAAATCTTTGACGGTATCGTAGGGCAGAGACTTGAACAAAGACGCGCTCACCGCGTTGCCGTTGGTAATGAAGAGAAGGGTATAACCATCCGGCTCGGCTTTGGCGACAGCTTCGGACGCGACGATTCCCCCGGCGCTCGGGCGGTTCTCGACGATCACCTGCTGTCCCATCGACTCGCCCATTTTCTGCGAAAGGACCCGGGCCGTGATGTCAGCCACCCCACCGGCAGCAAACGGCACGACGATCTTGACAGGGCGCGCCGGGTAAGCTTGCGACAAAGCGCTGGACGAGAACGCAATCCCGGCGGCGTACAAGCATTGCAACGCGCTATAGAGTCGTCTCACGGGACAGCCTGGGAAGTTTCGAAGTGCTCGCAATCGCAGCTTACCGGTTTTCTTCCTAGGCCGTCAGTCGGCGGCGACGCGCTCCATCCCAACGGCCGATGGGGAGCACATGAATGTCAGACAGGCAGTGCGTAGGCTGGAGTTTCGAGTCCGGGATAAAAAAACTTGCAAAAAAGGCTGGCTCGCGCTAGCCCCTGATCTTCAGCATTACTGCTTAAAACACAATGTTTGGGGGAGCAACTTCATTTGCCCTACGACCCGGGGCTCGAAGGCTTGGGTTTCCTCAAGATCAGGGGCAGCAGCACGGCGCCGAGGAGCATGCATGCGATCGGCAACAGCGCGCCCCTATAGGACCCGGTCGCGTCCTTGACGCGCGCGGCAAACAGCGGGCCGGCGACGCCGGCCACGCCCCATGCAGTAAGGATCGCGCCGTAGTTGGCACCCATATGGCGCGCGCCGAAATACTCGGCGATGATCGACGGCATCGTGCCGAATCCGCCGCCGAAGCATAGCAGCACGATGGCGTAGGCGGCCGCCACTGCGAAGAGGCTGTGAATTCCGTCCATCAACCCGAACACCACTATTTGGATTGCGAATATCAGCGCGAACGTGCGGACGGACCCGATGCGGTCGGATATGGCGCCCCAGAAAAAGCGGCCGAGCGCATTGAACAACGCGACTCCGC
>VBCA01000021.1 GCA_005881575.1 Betaproteobacteria bacterium | reverse complement strand
GTGGGAATCGGTGTGCACGTGCACGCCCGTCCCCGCCGACTGCACATCGCCGCTCACCATGTGCAGGTGATTGCCGACGACGGCTCCGGCGAGTCCGTGGCGCCCCACCGGCATGTTGGGAAGAACCGTCCAGGTGTTCGCCCCCGGGTCGTACGCTTCGAGCGCCCGGAAAGCGAACATGCTCACGTAATCCTGCCCTTCGCCTCCGGTGACGTAGATCTTTCCGCCCCAGGTGCCCGAAGACATCGCGCTGCGCGCGCTCGGCATGCGCGCGCGCGGCGAACCCCACGCGTCCGTCGCCGGGTCATATTCCTCGACGATACCGACGTTGGAGGAGCCGCTCGACACGAAGGCGCCGCCGACGCGCCCGCCGATCACGTAGATTTTTCCGTTCACCACGCCGGCCGTGGCGTGATTGCGCGGCGTCGGGATCGGCGCGCGCGCACGCCAGGTGTTGGCGGCGGGATCGTATTCCTCGACCGCCCCGACGGAGTAGTGCGGGCGCGCCGGATGAACCGCGCTCGAGCCCGGCAGCGTGGCGCGCCCGCCGATCACGTAGATTTTTCCGTTCACCACGCCGGCCGTGGCGTGATTGCGCGGCGTCGGGATCGGCGCGCGCGCACGCCAGGTGTTGGCGGCGGGATCGTATTCCTCGACCGCCCCGACGGAGTAGTGCGGGCGCGCCGGATGAACCGCGCTCGAGCCCGGCAGCGTGGTCGCGCCGCCGATCACATACATCTTGTCTCCGACGGTGACTGCCACAGGCGACCCGCGCTTGGTCGGCAGCGGCGCGAGCGCTTTCCAGTTGTCGGTCGCAGGGTCGTACTCCCAGGCGTTGTCGATCGGAACCCAGGCGGCCGGGCCCGACTGCGGTAACACGAATCCGCCGAAAGCGTAGATCTTGCCCTTGTATTCGGTAAAGGAGACGTGATGCGAAGCGAGCGGCATCGGTTTCTTTTTCGTCCACTTGTCGCCGGCCGGATCGTATTCGTACACCATGCCGATCGGCTTCCATCCGGGAGCGAGGCCGCAGAACACGTACATCTTGCCGCCGGCCGAGGCGCCGAGCAGTTCCTCCGCCGGTTCGGGGAACGCGGCGAGCTTCGTCCATTTTCCCTGCGCAAGGACCGGGCCGACGAGGAACAGGCAGGCGAGGAACACTACGGGACGAACGTAAGACATGATGTCCTCCTTGGACTATAAGCCTGCGCGGCTCTTCCCTTTCACCGCGCGATTGACGACATTCAGCGGCCACTGTCCCGAAAGCACGCGGCGAACTTCGCCCGGCGCTCCGGCCTGGAGCCCCGCCATCGCCTGCTCGCTGTACCAGGCGACGTGCGGGGTGAGGATGACGTTGTCGCGGCCGCGCAGGGGATGAGGATCGGGGAGCGGCTCGGGATCCACCGTGTCGAGGGCGGCGCCCGCGATTGTCTTCGCGTCCAGCGCCTGCACCAGCGCATCGGTATCGACGATAGGCCCGCGCGCGCAGTTGATCAGCACGGCGGTCCGCCTCATCTTTCCGAAAGCGGTCTCGCCGATCATCTTCCGTGTCTGCGGCGTGAGCGGCGGATGCAAGGAAACGAAATCGGAATCGCGCAGCAGCGTGTCGAGATCGACGGCTTTTCCCGGAACCTTGAACAGCCCCTCCTTCACGAAGGGATCGCTGTAGAGCACCGCGAGGCCGAAGGCCGCCGCCCTCACTGCGACCTGGCGCGCGATGTTGCCGAAGCCGATGAGGCCGAGCGTCCGCCCCACGAGGCGGTAGATGGGCTTCCCCGGGGGCACTTCCCAGCGGCCGGACCTCACCATGCGGTCGTAGAACGGGATCTTGCGCGCCGACGCGAGGATCAACGCCATCGTCTGCTCGGCAACCTCCTCGATGCAATACGTCGGGTTGTTCGTGACGATGATTCCGGCCTGCGTCGCGGCGTCCAGATCGATGGTGTCCACTCCGATTCCGTAGCGGGCGATGATCCTGCACTTGGGCATGCCCGCCATCGCCTCGGCGGTGATCGGCCCCGCATAGGTGTTGAGCAATGCGTCGCAGTCGCGGGCCTCGGCCAGGAATTCCTCCGGCTTCTTCGTCTTCAGGGCGACGATCTCGGCGAGATCGCCCAGAGTTTTCCGCTCCACGTCCAGCGATTCCCAGACGTAATCGGTGATGACGACTTTCGCCTTCAACGCATCCACCTCACCACGCCGGCGACGCCGTCCACTGCCACCATGGAACCGTCCGGGATCCGTTGCGTGGCATCGGGCACGCCGAGCACCATCGGCACGCCGCGCTCTCGCGCGAGTGAGGCGAGGTGCGAAGTGCTGCCGCCGAGCTCAGCCACGACGCCCGCGACATGCGTCAGCACCTGGCCGAGAGCCGGCCCGGCCACCGTCGTCACCAGCACATCGCCCGGCGCGACTCGCTCGAGCTCGCACTCGCAATTGACCACGCGCGCACGTCCTGTTCCCCAGCCGATTCCCGAAGGATGTCCGTTCAATCGCGGATGCGCGAGCCAAATCTCGTCGGGAGTCTGCGGCTCGCCGACGCGCAGCGGCCGCGCCTGAAGGAGCTTGATGCCCGTTTCGTCCATCGCCCATTCGACCTCGACGGGCGCTCCGATGAGCTCTTGCGCCTTCTCCATCATCAGGCCGAGCTCGGCGATCTGCTCGTCGTCGAGACAGCGCTTGCCTGCGAGCGAGCGCGAAAGCGCGGCTCTGCCGTGAGCACAGGCGAGGCCGTGGTATTTCCTCCCGGGCTCGGATTCCTTCAGCGTTCCCTCAAGATCGAGCACGTAACGGTCCGGTGCGACTTCTCCCTGTGCGATCGCCGAGCCCGGTCCCCGAGCCGCATTGATCACCCTGTCGCCGTCGGCGCTGCGGGAGAGGCCGCCTCCGGACACGCGCGCCGCCACCAGGGGCTGGATGATCAAGGCCATCGCAGTGTCGGCCGCGTCCAGGCCGTGGGTCGCCATGTAGCGCAGCGCGCGCGTCGACCACAACGCCGCCCAGCACGCGCGCACGGCCGTGAGGAACTCCCCTTCGTTCCGGAGCTCGAGGAAACTTTCGAACTGTCCCGCAAAGCCGGAGCCGACGCGATCTTCGACGAGTGCCGAGGAGCGAACCACGCCCTGCGCGCCCGAGTCCCTTATTGCGCGCCATGCCGCGAGCATGGGCTCGGCGAGGTCCGGCGCAACCGGGCGCTCCATCAACCCGAGCTTCATATCGAGCGCGTGGCGCCGCGCTTGCGGACGATCTCGGGAGGAGAACACCCCGCGCGCTGTCTCCTCGAGGCCGAGCGCCGCAAGCTGCGTGCGGTAGGCCTGCGCGTCGACCGCCCAACCGCCCGCGACGGGAAGGCCGGCCTGGCCGAGCGCAGCCAGGTTCGCCGCCTTCGCGCCGAAGCGCGAGGGATCCACTGCTTCGGTCTCACCCAGGGGAACGACCAGCCGCGGCATGATTCTCAGCTCCCGGAATCGATGACGATCCGCAGGATGCGGCTCGGGTTGCGCTCGTATTCCTCGAACGCGGCCGCCGAATCGGTGAGCGGGTACTTGGCGGTGATGAATCCGCTGACGTCGACCGCGCCCGAGGCGATCAACTGGATGCTCGGATTCATGTCCTGGGGCGTGAGCGCGCGCGACCCGATAATGCTGATCTCGCCGAAGTAGAGGGGAAAGGTGCTGAATCCGCGCACCGTCTCGTGGCTCACGGCGAAAGCCGAAAAGCGTCCGCCGGGACGCAGCATGTCCATCGCCGCGCGCAGCGTCTCCGCGCCTCCCGCGGCGTCGATCACGACGTCCGCGCCCTTACCGCCGGTGAGTCGCCGCACTTCCTCCACGGCCCCGTCGACCGAAGACTCGACGACGTGATGCGCGCCCATCCGTTCCGCCATTTCGAGCTTCCAGCGGGTGCGCGAGACGGAGATCACCGTCGCTCCGGTGAGCACCGCGAGGCGCGCATGCAGGAGACCCG
This sequence comes from Betaproteobacteria bacterium, assembly GCA_005881575.1. Taxonomy (GTDB): domain Bacteria; phylum Pseudomonadota; class Gammaproteobacteria; order Burkholderiales; family SG8-39; genus VBDM01. The sequence continues at coordinate 48,319 of VBCA01000021.1, read as the reverse complement.
CGGTGCCCTGGCCCAGCACGACCACCGATTCCCCGGTCGAGACGCCCACGCGATGCTGAGCGTGACGCACCGTGGCGAGCGTTTCGATGAGCGTCGCCTGCTCCAGCGGCAGCCGCGGAGGCAGGACGTGAATGTACTGCGAAGGCAGCTTGACGTACTGGCTGAGCGAGCCTTCGACCTCCCGCCCGAAGAGGCCCGCGACGCGGCACAGGTTTCCGGCTCCGCGCAGGCACGAGTCGCAGCGCCCGCAGGCGATGATGGGATTGATGATGACGTGCTGCCCCGGTTTCACTTCCGCCACGCCTTCGCCCAGCGAATCGATCACGCCCGTGGATTCGTGGCCCATCACCACCGGATACTTGACTCCCGGGTGCTCCCCTACGTAGATAGAGAGGTCGGTATGGCAGACCGCGGTCGCCGCGGTGCGCACGACGACCTCGCCGGGGCCTGCTTCGGGTTTGGCGCGATCGACGATTTCGAGCTTGCGCGGCCCTTTCAGCACCGCGGTGCGGGTTCCGTTCGCGGCCACCGGGTTCCCTAGCGTCCCGCGAGCGTCGAGTAGCCCGGCATCGGATCGACCACCGTGATCTGCTCGACCGGGAAGTTGGAGATGATCTCGATCTTGTCTTTGTGGACGATCAGCATCTCTTCGATCCGCACGCCCCACTCGAACTTCTTGCCGTGCTGCGTTTCGAGCGCGAACACCATGCCTTCCTTGATCTCGATCGGGTGATCGAGAGACCAGATGCGCGAAATGACCGGCTGGTCGTATTGCGCGAGCCCGAGGCCGTGGCCCCAGAGATTCGCCGCGGCCTGATCCTCCTCCGCGTAGCCCCAGGCTTCCTTCGCCGAGGGCCATTTCGAGGCGATCTCCCGCGTGGTCGTGCCGACCTTCACCGCCTTGATCGAGTCGTACAGCCACTTGAGCGCGGTCGCGTAGATGTCCTTTTGCTCGTTGGTCGGCTCCTTCCCCGCGCAATAGGTGCGGTAGTAGCAGGACTTGTAGCCGTTCCAGGTGAGCGCGGCGAGATCCATGAACACGATGTCGCCGGGCTTGACGATGCGGTCGGAGAAGTTGCGCCAGTTCGGCCAGGTGTTCGGGCCCGAGGACACGATCACGTCCTCGACGTCCTCCATGCCCGGGACGGAGTACAGGTGCTGCATGATGTGCGCGGTCAGCTGGTTCTCGGTGCGGCCGGGCTGGAGAAACTTCATGAACTCCCAGTGCGCGGCGTCGCCGATCGCGCCGACCATGCGCAGCGCCTCCTGCTCGTCCTCGTTCTTGATCGCGCGCGCCTCCATCATCGGCGTCATGCCGTCGGTCCAGTCGATTTTCTCCTCCGCGAACACCTTCAGCATGTTGATGTCGATGAAATCCACGCCGAGTTTCATTCCGGCTACATTGGCCTTCTTCATCTCCTGCTTGACGGCATTGGTGAACTTCTTCACCTGCGCGGTGGAAGCGGGGCCGGCCGCGCCCTTGATCCAGGCGTAGGACCAGCGCACGTGATCCTTCGGGATCCACGGCGAATGGCGTTCGATCTGCATGCCGATGTCGCCCTGCTCGAACAGCACCGGCGCGTCGTCGCCGCAGAGCATGGCGTAGCGCAGCCCGGGCTTCAGGCGATTCCAGCCGGGAGTGAGCGTGCTGGTGACATACCGGACGTTCTCGTCGTACATGAGCAGCATCGCGCCGAGGCCAGCCGCCTTCATTCGGGCGCGCGCGCGTTCCAGGCGGTACTTGCGCAGCCGGTCCCAATTGATGCGCTGCTGCCAGTCCAGTCCCACCATTCCTGCGTTTGCCATTACTCGTCTCCGTTTTTGATGTTGTAGATATTTCCCAAGGTGTCAGTCGGCGATCGCGCCGGACTCTTTCGCCACCTTGCCCCAGCGCTGGGTTTCCGCCGCGACGAACTCGGCGAACGCCTTCGGCGAGCTGCTGGTCACCGCCTCGGCCCCGCCTTTGGCGAGGCGCTCGATGACGTCGGGCGTCCTCATGGTCTGCACCAGCACCGCGTACAGGCGCTCGACGATTTCGCGCGGCGTCCCCGCGGGAACGAGCACCCCCTGCCACGAGCCCGAGGAGCCGTCGACATACCCGGACTCCCTCATGGTAGGCACCTCCGGCAGCTCTTTGATGCGCTTGGGGCTCGTGATGGCGAGCGCCTTCAAGCGCCCGCTTTTGATATGGCCCATCGCCGAAGAAACGGTGGTGAACATCATCTGCGTTTCGCCAGCGACCAGGCCGGTCACCGCGGGGCCGGCGCCGCCCTTGTAGGGCACGTGCACCATGTCCATGCCGCCCTCGACCGTCCGGAGAATCTCCATCTCGAGACGGTTCTGGCTGCCGCTTCCGGGCGAGGCGTAGTTCAGCTTGCCCGGGTTCGCTTTTACATACGCGACCAGCTCCTTGACGCTGTTGGCCGCAACGGAGGGGTGCACGATCAGCACCCCCGGCACGTCGACGACCTGGGTCACCGGGATGAAATCCTTCAGGTTGTTGATGGACAGATTCGTGAACACGCCGGGATTGATCGCCGTCGAGCCGACGTTGCCGAGGACCAGGGTGTAGCCGTCGGGGGCCGAGCGGGCGGCGACCTCCATGCCGATGGTTCCGGCCGCTCCGCCGCGGTTCTCGATCACGACCGGCTGGCCGAGCAGCTCCGCAAGGCGCGGCTGCATGATGCGGCCGACGAAGTCCGACGCGCCTCCGGGCGCGAACGGGACGATTATTTTTACGGGCCGGTTCGGATAGCTGCCCTGCGCAAGCGAAAGTGCCGGGCACAACCCCAGCGCGAGCGCCATCCACACGGCGGGTTTACGCTTCATCGTCTCTTCCTCTTTGCCTTGTTATCCCGCCACCCGCACCCCCGCGCGTGGCTTTTCGTTTTCCGCCCTAATCGGAAGCGGCACGGCGCGCTTCAGCCGCGCCGAAAGATCGAAGGCCTTAGTCAGCATCAGCCGGTTGTGCGCCTCGGCTGCCGTCGCGTGCTGCGTCACCGCGCCGACTGCGAGGTGGTTCAGCCAGCTTTCAGTTTCCTCGCGCATCGGGCCGCGCAGCTCTCCCAGCGCGACGTCTCCGGGAGGATAGCTGCCGAGAAAATCGACCCGCCGCCCCGCATCCGGTGCGTAGCCTTCGCCGGAGCCTTGGCTCGTCGCGAGCACGATGTCGCGGTGCGTATCGTCGATGGTGAGGACGCCTTCGGTGCCCACTATCCCCACCTCCAGGCTGTACACGGCACCGGGCCAGACCTTCGGCAAGGCCCAGGATATCGAGGCGTGATAGAGGCTCCCGTCCTCGAAGGTGACGACCCCCGCCGTCGCGTCGATGCCCCCGCACAGCGGCCCCAGCGCCTTGTCCACCGAGCGGGCATAGACTTCCACCGGGCGCTTCGCCTCCATCATCCACATGACCACGTCCAGCGCGTGCGTTCCGGAGATCACCATCGGCGAGATCTCGGAGGGATCGTCGGTCCTCTTGTAGTTGTCGAGGGCCACGAGCCGGTTCATAAAGGCCCGGGAAGTGACCAGGGTCACGTCGCCCAGCTGGCCGGTGCGGACCTTCTCCTTCGCCACCAGCCAGCGTCGGCGGAAGCGTTGCGTGTAGCCGACCACCGCGTCCACTCCGGATTTCTGGATGGCGGCGAGGACACGCTCGGAATCGGCGAGCCCGGTCGCGAGCGGCTTCTCGATCAAGAGCGGCAGCTTGCGCTCCACTGCGGCGAGAATAGGCTCGACGTGCAGGTGCTCGTCGGTCGCGATGATCGCGGCCGTCACCTCGGGGCGCGCGAGAAGCTCGCGGTAGTCCTGTGTCACGAAATCGGCGCGGATTTTCTCCCCGACCTCTTTCCTCCGATCGGGTTTCAGCTCCGCGAGGCCGATAAAGTCGACCTGCGGGTGGCGCGCCGCGACCTCGCCGCGGAACAGGCCGACTCTTCCGCCGCCGATGATCGCGAGACCGATGCGTCTGGGGTTTTTCTTTGGCATTTCAATGATAGACCCGGGTCCGGTTTTCGTAGCTCTTGCGACTACGCAGCTGCGCGAACCGATTTCGACCCTTTCAGCGGCAGCGTCACCGATTCATTGCGCTCGGCCGAGACATCCGCCGCCATGTAGATCTCCATCACCATGCGCGCGTGCTCGGGGGCCACCATGACCGGGCGGTCGTACGCCACCGCCTCCAGGAAATGAATCGTCTCGGCGGCCATCGGACCCGCGTAGGTGTGATCGACGCGCTCGCCGGGCATGGTTGACATCGGCAGCTGCATTCCCTTTTTTACCGTGTTCAGCACCACGTCGCGGTGGCTGTCGTCCACCAGCAGCGCGCCCTCGGTTCCGATCATCTCGATCCAAGTGGTCGAGAAATTCGGATAACCCAGCGGCAAGCTCCAGCCGCCGCCGACGACCAGGGACAGGCCGCTGTCCATCGTGACCATGACCCACTGCGTGTCGGGAACCTGCGAGCCGGCCGGCGCCTGCATCTGCATCGCGCCGTAGTTGACTTGCGAGTACACGCGCACCGGCTTCGCGGGTTCCAGGCACCAGAGCACGAAATCGAGATCGTGCGTGCATTCCATCGCGGCGGGCGAAAGCTTGACGCGCCCGCTGATCTTCTGGCCGAGGCCGCGTGTGATGTGACGCGAGACGAGCGCGCTCACCGGTTTGCCTATCGTGCCGTCGCGAATCGACTTCCTCACGTAGGCAAACTTGGGATTGAAGCGCTGCGAATAGCCGATCGTGAATTTCAACCTGCTCTTGCGGGCAAGCGCGATCAACTCATCCGCTTCGGCAAGCTCCAGGGCGATCGGCTTTTCCAGGAACACGTGCTTGCCGGCGGCGAGCCAGTCGCGCGCGATCGGGTAGTGCGTGGATTCCGGCGTAGCCGAAATGTAGACCGCCTCGATCTCACCCGTCTTCAGGAGCTCGCGGTAGTCGCTCACCGCGCTCTTCGCGCCGGTCGCCTTCGCCACCTCGGCGAGCCGTTCGGGGCGGATCTCCGCGATATGCAGGCTCTTCGTGAGAGGATGGGCCGCGCAGGTCTCGGCGCGGATCCCTCCGCACCACCCCGTTCCAACGATAGCTATGCTGATCTGCTTCATGGACTCCTTCCTCCCGGCCCCGCCTATTATCGCCCGATCTTGAGCAGGCGCACAGCGTTGCCTCCCATTATCCTTTCCTTCTCGGCCGAGGGCAGGCGCGGCACGCTGTTGATCAGCCCGACCGGGTCCTCCTCGCCCATGTCGAAGGGGTAGTCGGTGCCGAGAAGCACCTGCGCAGCACCGAACTTGTCGATCAGGTTGCGCAGCATCTCGGGATCGAAAGTGATCGTGTCGAAGTAGAACTTCTTCAGATAGCTGGTCGGTGCCTTCTTGATGATCGTGCGGCAATCGGGACGCGCGCGCCAGCCGTGGTCCATGCGCGCCCAGTAGTGCCCGAGAAAGCCGCCCGCGTGTGGGAGGACGATCTTCAGTCCCGGGTGCCGTTCCATGACGCCGCCGAAAATGAGATGGCTGGTGCCGACCGTCGTATCCAGGGGATTGCCGATGAGATTGTTGAGATAGTGATCCATCAGCCGCTCGCCCTGCGTGAACCCGATCGGATGCATGAAAATCACGATGTCGAGCTCGCGCGCTTTGGCGAAGAACCGATCGAGGTTGAGCGAGGGATCGGTCAGCTCACGCCCGGCGACGTTCGGATTGATCTCGACCCCACGCAGGCCGAGCTGCTTCACGCAGCGCTCGAGCTCCGCAACCGCCAGCCCGACGTTCTGCAGCGGCACGGTGCCGAGGGCCACGAAGCGGTCCGGCCAGGTCGCGACGATCTGCGCGAGCCGGTCGTTGATCATGCGCGAGACCTCGAGGCCCAGGCCGGGCTCGGTCCAGTAGTAGGTCTGCTGCGGCGCGGGGCACACCGCCTGGATGTCGATGCCCATCCTGTCCATGTCCGCGATGCGCACCTCGATCGTGGAGAGCTTGGGCGCCCGGTCCTGCATCTGCTTGACGTTGACCTCGCGGGTGAGCTGGCTCGCGAACTTCACCGACGGCTCGTACTGCGACGGATTCAGATGCGCGAGCTTGGCCGCAGCGTCGCGGTTCAGGTAATGGCAGTGGATGTCGACCTTCAAGGCTCGCCCTTTTCTGTCGCGCACGACGGTCTTCGCATGCCCTTTGGACCGGGCGGCTTTCGAGCCGCCTTTGCGCGCCGCGGCCATGGCGAGATGATGGTGTTCCGGCTGGTTGCAGCCGGGAGTGACGCAGGTGAACATCATGAGCGTGTTTCTCCGGTAGGTTAAAAAACTCCGAGATGCTGCGTGATCAAAACCTGGTCGCTTCGCACCTCGCCCGCGCTTCCGCTGAACGCGACCCGGCCGGTGTTGAGGATCACGACTTCGTCGGCGAGATCGAGGGCGAGCTTGATGTTCTGCTCGACCAGGAGGATGGACTGGCCTTCCTGTTTCAGGCGGGCGATGGTGCGGCCCACCTCGGCGACGATCAGCGGCGCCAGCCCTTCGGAGGGCTCGTCCATGAGGAGCACACGCGGATTGCCCATCAGCGCGCGGCCGATCGCGAGCATCTGCTGCTCGCCCCCCGAGAGCGATCCGGCCACCTGTTGCAGCCGCTCCTTCAGCCGCGGAAACAGCGCGACGACCCGCTCGAGATTCCAGGGCACCGGGGCCCCGGCGCGGGACCGGCCCGAAACGATCAGGTTCTCCCGCACAGTGAGCGTGGGGAAGATGCGCCGGCCCTGCGGAACGAAGCCGACCCCCTTGCGCGCGATCGCTTCCGGCACTAGGCGCGAGACAGGCTCGCCGAACAAGCGGATCTCGCCGCGGCGCGGCGGGAGAAAGCCGATGATGGCGCTCATGCAGGTGGTCTTCCCGGCGCCGTTGCGGCCGAGCAGCGCCAGCACTTTTCCGGCGCTCAGCGTAAACGACACTTCGTGCAGCACATGGCTCTCGCCGTAGAGCGCGTCGACGCCGGAAAGGGCAAGAGCCTCGCTCATCTAGTCTCCGAGATAGACTTCCCGCGTCTTCGGATCGGCGATGATCTCGGCGCGCGTGCCCTCGACGATGACGCTGCCGTAGTGGAGCACGGTGATGCGCTCGGCGAGGTCGAGCGCCGTATCCATGTCGTGCTCGATCATCACCACCGTGACCTCGCGCGGGATGCGCCCGATCAGGTCCTTCATCGCCGCGCGCTCCTCGCGGGAGAGGCCGGCGAGCGGCTCGTCGAGCAGCAGCAGCTTCGGCTTTTGCGCGAGCGCCATGGCGATCTCCAGGCGGCGCTTCTCGCCGTACGCGACCTCCGCGATCGGACGCCGCGAGAGATGCTCGAGGCCCACGCGCTTCAGCACCTCGCGCGCCTCCTCCTCGACCTCGGTGTAGCGCGCGAGCGCCTTGAAGGTTCCCCAGCGCATCCGGCGCAGGCCCAAGAGCGAAAGGACGATGTTGTGCTGCAGTGAATCCTTCGGGAACAGCGTGATGATCTGATAGGTGCGCGCAAGGCCGCGATGGGCACGCTGGTGCGGCTTGAGCCGGGAGACCTCGTGTCCGAACAGGCGGATCGAGCCGCTGTCGCGCTCCAGATCCCCCGTGATGAGGTTGAACAGGGTCGTCTTCCCCGCCCCGTTCGGACCGATGATCAAGCGGCGCTCTCCCGCCTCGACCCGGAGCGAGACGCCGTTCATGGCGGGAAGCCCGCCGAAGGACTTCCTCAGATCTCCGAGCTCGAGCGCGGAGCTCATCCGGTCCTCCACTTCCTGAGACGCAGATAGAGGCGTCGCACTCCCGGGACCACGCCCTCGGGCATGAATATCACGATGAGCACGAACACGAAGCCCATCAGCATGTTCCAGCGCTCGATGTACGCCGACACGTAGTTCTTGAGAAGCATGATGATCGCCGCCCCGACGATCGGGCCCGCGAGCGTGCCCGATCCCCCGGCGATCACCCCGAGGAGCGCCTCGGCGGAGCTGGTGATCGACAGCGACGCGGGATGGATGTACTTGTTGTAGTACACGAACAGCAGCCCGGACACCGCGCCCCAGAAGGCGGAATACACAAAGGTGATCCAGCGGACCGTCCAGACATCGTGGCCCAGCGCGCTCATGCGCCGCGGCTGATCGCGCGTGCCGCGCAGCGCGGCGCCGAAAGGCGAGGCGACGAACATCGCCATGAGCGTGATCGCGACCACGGTGACCGCCAGCGCGAAGTAGTAGAACGAGGTCGCGCCGTCGAGGCTGATGCCGAAGGGCGCTGGGCGCGTCAAACCGCGCAGCCCGTTGTCGCCGTCGGTCACCGACACCCATCGATAGGCCGTGCCCCAGAGGACCTGGGAGAGCGCGAGCGTGATCATGAGAAAGCCGAGGCCAGTGGCCCGCAGCGAAATCCACCCGAACGCGCAGGCGACGAGCGTCGTCCCGAGCAGCGCGGCGGGCGCGGTGAGCGCGTGGCCCAGGCCGAGCTTGAGCGACATCCACGCGGAGAGGTACGCGGCGAGCCCGAGCCAGGAGGCGTGGCCGAGCGAGGGCAGCCCGCCGTAGCCGACCAGGAGGTTCAGGCTCGCCGCGAAGGTCGCCGCGATGAAGATCTGGCTCGTGAGGTTGATGTAGTACTCGCCGGCGATCCAGGGGAAGGCGGCCAGGGCCACCGCGAGCAGCGCCCATCTCGCCCACTTCATACGGTCTGGCGCCCGAAGAGCCCGCGCGGCCGGAACGCGATGACGACGATCATCGGCAGGAACAGGATCACGTAGGCCAGATCGGGAAGCAGCGCCGTGCCGAAGGTGTAGATCGCGCCGATGAGAAAGCTGCCGACGAAGGCGCCGAGGAGACTGCCGACCCCGCCCAGCATCACGACGATGAGCGCGAGCGGAAGCATGTCGGCATCGAGCCCGGGATAGGCCGACATGATCGGTCCGCCGATGATGCCGCCCGCTCCCGCGAGCCCTGCGCCGAGGCAGAAGACCGCGGTGAAGAGCTTCGACACCGGGATGCCGACCGCGCGCGCCATCTGCATGTCGTCCACGCCCGCGCGGATCATCGCGCCGATCCGCGTGCGCTCCATGAGGAGGTAGAGCGCGACCGCGGTCACCACGGCGATCGCGAGCACCACCAGCCGGTAGGTCGGAAAGGCGACGCCGCCGACGCGCAGCGGTTGCTGCAGGGCTAGCGGCGTCTGCACCGGGATCGGGTCCCCGCCCCACACGATCAGGCAGAAGTCGGCGACGATGAACGAGATGCCCAGCGTCACCAGCACCTGTCCCAGCGCGTTGCCCGCCAGCGCGCGGAGGATGAAGCGCTCTATCAGTCCTCCGAAGATCGCGATCACCGCTCCGCCGATCAGCGCGGCGAGCCACAGATTCGGCACGAACTTGAGGATGGTGACGCCGACGTAGGCGCCGAGCATGTACAGCGACCCGTGCGTGAGATTGGCGATGCGCATCAGGCCGAAGATGAGCGAGAAGCCCGCGGCGAGCAGGAACAGCAACCCGCCCAGCGCGAGGCTGTTCAGCGTCTGAATGATCCAGTACTGCACAAAAAACGGGGCCGGTGATCCCGGCCCCGTGTTCCTCCCTTGCTTACGACTCGAGATTCTTCGCAGGCGGCCAGTCGCGCGAGTACACCGGGTTCTTCAGGAACTCCGCCTCTTTGTAAGTCCAGAACTGGCTCACGTTCGGGTAGGTTTGGATGACCCGGTTCACCAGCCGTCCGTCCTTGCGCTCGACCCTGCGGATGTAGACGTTGCCGACGACGTTGCCCAAGTGATCGAAACGCACGGGCCCGCGCGCGGTGTCGACCGTGATCGCACGCACCGTTTTCATGAAGGCCTGCTTGTCCTCGATCTTGCCGTGGATCTTCTGCAGCGTCGCGTCGAGCACCGCGGCCTCGACGTAGGTCGCGGCGGCGTAGAACCCGGGGTCGTAGCCCCAGTCGACGCGGAAGTTCGCCACGAAACGCTTGTTGATGGCGTTCTCCACGTCTGCGGAGTACCAGCACGAGGTGATGATGCCGAGCGCCTCGTCGCCCATGTTGCGCAGCACTGCCTCGTCGAAGGCGGTCATGCCGCCGACGACCGCGACCTTCCCTCGGAGGCCGTACTCGTTGAACTGCCGGTAGAAACGGAAGCCGTTCGAGCCGGCGAAGCCCAGGAAAATGCCGTCGACGTTGGTCTTGAGCTGGGCGATGTAGGTTCCATAGTCCGGAACCGTCAGCGGGGGAAAGAGCTTCTGGACGATCTTGCCGCCCGCGTCCTCGAACACGCGCTGGAATCCCGCGCACATCTCGTGGCCGTAAGCGATGTCGTCGGCGATCGTCAGCATGCGCTTGTACTTGAGCGTCTTCGCGCAATAGTCGGCGAGCGGCTGCGCGCTCTGCGAGGAAGTCGAAGTGCCGCGCGTAAACCAGGGATTGGGCTTGCGCTGGGTCATGTCCTCGGCCGCTGCGACCGAAAGCGTCAGCAACTGCTGCGATCGGATGTAGTCGTCGGAGGCGAGCGCCGAGGCCGTGTCCAGGGGACCGATCATGATCTGGATCTTGTCGCGCTCGACCAGCTCCTGGAGCTTGGTGCGGGACTGGGCCGGCACGCCGCCCGAGTCGCCGACGAAGAGCTCGACCTTGCGGCCGGCCATGGTGGCGTTGTGCTCCTTGAGGTATTGCACTAGCGCGCGCTCCATGTCGATGCCGCCGGAAGCGAGCGGCCCGGTCTTCACCGTCATCAGGCCGAGACGGATGGGTCCGCTCTGCGCGCGCGCGACCGCGGGGAACCCCAGCGCCGAGGCGCTCAAGCCCGCGCCGGCGGCCTGGATGAATCTCCTGCGATTGAATGTCATGGTCCTCCTCCTTTGCTCGGTCCGATCAGTGGGTTGGAGTTTTCGGGGCGTCGGGCTGCTTCAGTGGCTGGGAACGATCGAAAGCGTCGATTTTCATGCATTCGCCGAAAATGCGCATGGCCGTCGGCAGGCCGGCGGTGTCGACATTGAAGAACTTCGCCCCGAAGACCTGGGAAACCAGGCAGATGTCCGCGATCGTCGGCGCATCGCCGTGGCAGAACCTGCCCGTTTCGCTTTCCTTGCCCAGATGCGCTTCGAGCGCCTTCAGCGCCTCGAGCGTCCAGTGCGCGAGCCACTGGTTGCGCGCCGGCTCGTCCTGATGCATTTCGCGCTCGAGGTAGCCGCGAATCCGCGGAACGACCAGCGGATGCCCGTCGCTCACGGCGATCTGCGCGAGGCCCCGCACGCGCGCCCGTCCCCGGGGATCTTTGGGCAGCAGCGCGGGCCTGGGATACGTTTCCTCCAGGTACTCGAGGATCGCCATCGATTGGAACAGCGGCGGCCCGCCGTCGATCACGAGCGCGGGCACCACGCCCTGCGGGTTGATCGCCTTATATTCCTCGGCGTGCTGCTTTCCCTGCAGCAGATTGATCGAGATCTGCTCGACGTCGATTCCTTTCAGCGCGAGAGCGGCGCGCACCCGGTAGGTGGCGAGAGACCGCCAGAACCCGTAGAGTTTCATCGGCATCGCATGGCTCTCCTTCAGCGTTTCGGCGGGACGGCCGGAACCAGGACGTAGGATTCGCGCCCGGGTCCGGCGTGGATCGTGACCTTGCCGCCGAAGACCGCCGCCGGACGGTCGCGCGGGTCATCATGCAGGAACGGACCGCAGCCGCGCAACTCGTTCTTGAAGTTCGAGAGCCTGGCGCCCGTCGACTTCTGCCATTCGTAGTCCTTTCCCCGCACCGTCAGCGCCAGCCTGTGGCCGGCCGGGACCACGATCGAAGTCGGCCAGATCTCGACGTCCGTCTGCACAACCTCGCCGGGTTTCAGAGGCTGCAGCTCGTCGTGCGTATGGTAGGGCCGGTACTCGGTCGAGAGTCTCGCGTCGAGCTTGCGATGCGAGGCGCGCAGCCAGCCTTGCGCGACCGGCGTGTGGGGATCGATCGCCCCCATGAAAACCACTTCGCGCATGTCCGGGGAGAACACGCGGAAAACCAGGAACAGATCGGCGTCAGTCGTCGACGAGGACACGAACAGCCTCGCGGCAAGCGGCCCCGTGATCTCGGTCTCGTGCTCGAGCGGCGCTGAAAGGAATGTCACCCCGTCGCCGGATGCGTCGTAGCTCGTGCTCGCCGCGCTCCCGCAAGGTCCCGGAACAAGGGCGTGGTGGGCCGGGTCGAGGTGGTACTTCGTCCAGCGCGTGCGCGCGATCGGCCATTCAGCTTCATGCCGTTCGACGAAGCGGTCGATGTGCCGCACCTGGAGCTGCACGCGCGGCTGCCGGTCCCAGCCATTCTTCTCGCCTTTCAGGTAATACGCGAAGAACCGTTTCTGGAGCCCGATCCCGTAATCGGTATAGAAATGCGTCCAGTGCTCGATTCCGTGCGCCTCGAGCCACTTGTCCTTCGAAGCCGCGCGCACGAAGCCCTCGAAATTGCCGCGCGGGTGCAGGCCCTGCCCTCCCCAGTTCGCGGCGGAAAGAAAGGGCACGGAGATCTTGTCCCAGACCGGAGAACGCCCCTTGTGGTAATCGTCGTCGAGCGGATGCGCGAGGATGTCATCGCCGAAGTCGCAGCGGTTGCGCTGCAATTCGCGATCGCTCAGAGTTTCGTCTCCGCACACGAATTCGCCCGTGACACGGCTGCGCGGACCGCGCTGCCCGAGGCCGTACTGCACCGTCTTCACCTGCATGTCGTACCAGTTGGCCCAGAACGTCGAGAGAATCCCGCCGTGATGCGTCATATCGCGATACCAGTCGGCCGCCCCCTCCCAGATGCACATCGCCGCGAGATGGGGCGGCGCGAGCGAGGCGACGTGCCACTGGTTGATGCCGTAATAGGAGATCCCGTTCAGGCCGACCTTGCCGCTCGCCCAGCGCTGCACGCCCGCCCACTCGATGCAGAGGTAGAAGTCCTTCGTTTCGCGCGGAGAGAAATGGTCGATGTGACCCGGCGAGCGTCCCGCGCCGCGCGAATCGACGCGCACGCAGGCATATCCGTCCGGGACCCATTTCTCGGGATCGACGACTTCCCAGTTCTGGTATTTGTTGGTCGACCCGTGCGCGACGTCGGGGTGCTCGGCGACCATGCGCTGCCACGCGCTCGGATATCCGTCCTGGAACGCGAGGCCTTTGGCGTAGGGGCCGTAGCTGAGAATGACCGGAAATGGCCCTTCCCTCTCCGGACGGTATACATCCGCGCGCAGCACCAGCCCGTCGTCCATCTCGATCGGAACGTCCCAATCGATGCGCATCCCGTCGCGGAGCTCGCTCTTGCGCGAGGCCATGTTGTCCCCGTTATTCCGGCTTCGTTGAGCTGTTATAGTTGTCGGGCTAATTTGACCCCACGCCGCGGCGCGGTGTCAACTGAACGGATCAAGGAGGCAAATTGAAAATCGGCATCGCGGGCACCGGAAGAATGGGAGCGGCGATAGGCGAGCGGCTGATCGGTCTCGGCCACGAGCTCGCGGTCTGGAATCGCACCGCGGACAAGACAAAAGCGCTCGCCGCGGTCGGCGCCAAGGTCGCAGCCACCCCGTCGCAGCTCGCCTCCTCGTCGGAAGCGATCGTCACCATACTCACCGATGCCGCCGCGATCGACACCGCGTATCGCGGCAAGAGCGGGCTGCTTTCGGCCGACGTCTCCGGCAAGCTCTTCATCGAGATGAGCACGGTGCGCCCCGAGACCGAGCGCGCGCTCGCGGCAGACGTCCGAAGGAAAGGCGCAGCCATGGTCGAATGCCCCGTCGGCGGAACGATCGGACCCGCGCGGGAAGGAAAGCTCTTCGGCTTCGTCGGCGGCGGCGCGGCGGATGTCGCGCGCGCCAGGTCTCTGCTCGAGCAGATGTGCCGCCGCATCGAGCACGTCGGACCGGTCGGCGCCGGCGCGAGCATGAAGCTCGCGATCAACCTGCCGCTCCTGGTTTTCTGGCAGGCCTTCGGCGAGGCGCTGGCGCTCGTCCGCCCGCTCGGACTGGACGCCGCCCGCCTCGTCGACATCTTCGCCGACACCTCAGGCGGCCCCAACGTGCTGAAGAACCGCGGACCGGCACTGGCGGCGGCGATCGAGGGGAAGGCCGTTGGACCCATCACCGTCGACATCGACGCGATGCGCAAGGACCTGAGAACGATGGTCGAGGAGGCACGATCGCTCGGAACCACCCTCCCGGTCACTTCGAGTGCGCTGCAGTGCTACGACGAAGCTTCGCGCGCGGGCCTGGGCAAAGGCGATATCACCTCGATCCCGGTGCGCTGGATGAAGCAGGGCGATGGCTGAACAGGCGCCTCACTGCACCGGCACCACGCCGTCTAGCTTGGCGAAGCATTCGCGCCGGGCCGTCTCCAGAAAATCCCGGACAAAGGGGAGGCGCGCCACTTCGCCGGTGGTGGCGCCGTACAGGTTGCTCCACAGCCCGCTCTTGCCGATGCGCCGCGCGATCACGTATCCGTAATCCACGTAGTTCTTTATCCCCCAGTTCGGGAGCGCGGCCACGCCTCGGCGGCTGGCGACCAGTTGCAAGATGGCTACCGTCAGTTCCGTGGTGCGGCGCCTGGGATGGATTTTGGCGGGTTTCAACACCCGACGGATCAGGTCGATGCGCTCTTCGGGCACCGGATAAGTGATGAGCGTTTCTTTCGCGAAGTCGCTCGCGGCAAGATGGCGCTTTGCCTTCAGCCGGTGGTCGGTCGGCATTACCGCGAGCACTTCAAAGCGAAACAGCGGGTGGTAGACGATGCCCCGCCGCGGCTTGTTCTCCGATCCGATCACCAGATCGGTCTTGTTGTCGGCGAGCAAGGCGAGCGGGTTGGGATGAAAGCCCGATACCAGATCGAGCTCCACCTCCGGCCAGTGCTTGCGAAAAGCGTCCATGATCGGCATCAGCCAGTCGAAGCAGGTGTGGCATTCGAGGACGATGCGCAGGGTTCCCGCCGGCTTGCCAACGAGTTTCGTCAGATCGCGCTCGGCAGTTCGGACTTCGCCCATCACCGTGCGCGCCAATGTCACCAGCCGCTGACCCGGCTCGGTAAGCTTTACTGACTGCCCGTGGCGCTTCACCATCGCCACGCCGTAATGCGCTTCCAGCGCCTTCAACTGGTGGGAGAGCGCCGACTGGGTCAAATGCACGCGCTCGGCCGCGCGCGACACCGTGCCCGCTTCGGTCAGCGCGAGCAGCGTGCGCAGGTGGCGGATTTCGAGCATGGGGGCAATTCAGCGGCCGGAAAGATTATGAATACGGCTCATGATATATTAATAAACTTTCATTGGATTCATAAATGAGTGTAGAGGATGATCTTCCACTCGTCAAAGGAGTGGACCGTGACCGTCGCGCACATACTGGGATTCCCGCGCATCGGGGCTGAGCGGGAACTAAAGGCCGCCCTGGAATCGTTCTGGCAGGGTGAGCTCACGGAGTCGGGGCTATTGAAAGTCGGCCGCGATCTGCGCGGCAAACACTGGCAATGGCAACGCAGTGCGGGCCTGGACCTCGTCACGGTAGGCGATTTCGCCTGGTACGACTCGGTGCTGCAGACGACCGCGCACCTGGGGTGCGCGCCCGGACGGTTCGGATTCGATCCCCGCGCCTTGACGCTGCCCGACCACTTCACGCTGGCGCGCGGCGACGCCAACCATCCGGCCATGGAAATGACCAAGTGGTTCGACACCAACTACCATTATCTGGTACCGGAATGGAGCTCGGACACGCGCTTCGACGGCGGCGTGGAGTGGCTGTTCGAGGAGGTCAAGCAGGCCAAGGAACTCGGCCACTCTGTCAAGGTGGCCCTGATCGGGCCGCTCACTCTGTTGCATGCGGGCAAGATCAAGTCCGGCCTTTCTTCGAAGCTCGATCTGCTGCCGCGCATGGTGCCAGCGTACCAGCGCCTGCTCGCCCACCTCAAGGAACTGGAAGTCGGCTGGGTGCAGATGGACGAGCCGGTATTGGGGCTCGATCTGGAAGAGCGCTGGCTCGCCGCCTTCCGGCCGACCTACGAGGCTCTCGCACCCGCATCGCCGAAGATTCTGCTCGCGACCTACTTCGAGTCGGTGGCGGAGCGCGAAACCCTGCTCAAGTCGCTGCCGGTTTCCGGCGTCCATCTGGACCTCGTGCGCGGGCCGCAGCAGCTTGCGACGTTCCTGAACGGCTACCCGGAGTCGAAAGTGCTGTCGCTCGGGGTCGTCGACGGCCGCAATATCTGGCGAACCGACCTCGACCAAGCTCTGGCCAGCCTCAAACCGGCCCACGAGCAGCTCGGCGAGCGGCTGTGGGTTTCGGCCAGCTGCTCGCTGCTCCACGTTCCGGTCGACCTCGACCGCGAAAAAGCGCTAGCCCCCGAAATCCGCGGCTGGCTGGCGTTCGCCGTGCAAAAGCTCGATGAAATCGCCGCGCTCAAGCGAGG
Organism: Betaproteobacteria bacterium; assembly: GCA_005881575.1. Taxonomy (GTDB): domain Bacteria; phylum Pseudomonadota; class Gammaproteobacteria; order Burkholderiales; family SG8-39; genus VBDM01. The sequence goes on along the minus strand of VBCA01000021.1, from coordinate 31,933 downwards.
CGTCGAGGGAGAAACCCAGGCGATCGCGCCGGCGCTGACGGCCTCGCGTGAGGCAGGCGCCTCGCGAAAGCGCTCGGAGCGGGTACGCTCCGACGCGGTGCGGCGTCGGCTCGATGCATTGTCCGAACGGGATACGCGCCGCCCGTCGCCCTTTGCCGAGCGCATCCGCAAGCAACGCGCCCGACTGAACCTGCCGTTGCTGCCCACGACGACGATCGGCTCGTTTCCACAAACCCCCGAGATACGAAAAGCGCGCGCGGCGTTCAAGAAGGGCGCGCTCGCGCCCGACGCGTACCTCGAGGCGATGCGCGCGGAAATCCGCCAGGCCGTGGCGCGGCAGGAGGCGCTGGGGCTGGACGTGCTGGTCCACGGCGAAGCCGAGCGCAACGACATGGTCGAGTATTTCGGCGAGCAATTGCAGGGCTTCGCCTTCACCGAAAACGGCTGGGTGCAAAGCTACGGCTCGCGGTGCGTGAAGCCGCCGATCATCTACGGCGACGTCTCGAGGCCCGGGCCAATGACCGTGGAGTGGACGCGGTACGCCCAGAGCCTGACGGAGAAACCGATGAAAGGCATGCTGACCGGCCCGATCACCATGCTGCAGTGGTCGTTCGTGCGCGACGACCAGCCGCGCAGTAAAACCGCCTTTCAGATCGCGCTGGCGCTGCGCGACGAAGTGCTCGACATCGAGCGGGCCGGCATTGCCATCATCCAGATCGACGAACCGGCGCTGCGCGAAGGCCTTCCGCTCAAGAAACGCGGCTGGGCGAGCTACCTCGATTGGGCGGTGCGCGCGTTCAAGCTGGTATCATCCGGCGTGGCCGACGGGACGCAGATCCACACGCACATGTGCTACGCGGAATTCAACGACATCCTGCCCTCGATCGCGGCGCTCGACGCCGACGTGATCACCATCGAGACCTCGCGCTCCGACATGGAGCTGCTCGAGGGCTTCGGGGAGTTCCGCTATCCGAACGAGATCGGCCCGGGCGTATACGATATCCACTCTCCGCGGGTGCCGGACACCGGAGAAATGCTGAAGCTGCTCGAAAAAGCCGAGCGGGTGATTCCGCTCGAGCGCTTGTGGGTCAATCCGGATTGCGGATTGAAGACCCGCGGCTGGCCTGAAACCGAGGCCGCGCTGACGAGGATGGTCGAGGCGGCCCGTCGCGTGCGTGCCCGCGCCCAAAGCCCCCGGTCCGCGCGCGCTTCGGTCTGAGTTCTTGGAGTCGCAGAAAAAACACCCGCGCACGTTCAGCTTCGAGTTTTTTCCGCCGAAGACGCCGGGGGGAATGGAAAAGCTGCGCGCGACCTGGAGGCAGCTCGCGCAGTTGAAACCGCGCTTCTTTTCTTGCACCTACGGCGCGGGCGGCTCCACGCGGGAGCGCACGCTGGAGACCGTCCTTGAAATCCAGGCCGCCGGCCACCGCGCGGCGCCGCATATCTCCTGCATCGGCGCGACGCGCGCCGACGTCGCCGCGACGCTCGAGCTGTACAAGTCGAAACGCATCGATCACATCGTCGCCCTGCGCGGGGACCTGCCTTCGGGCGCCGCGAGCGCGGGAGAGCTTCGCTTCGCGAGCGAGCTGGTGGCTTTCATCCGCGAACGAACCGGCGATCACTTCCACGTCGAAGTCGCCTGCTATCCGGAGTTCCATCCCCAGGCGCGCAGCCCGCACGAGGACCTGCGAAATTTCAAGCGCAAGGTCGACGCCGGCGCGGACGCTGCGATCACGCAGTATTTCTACAACATCGATTCCTATTTGCGCTTCGTCGACGATTGCGAGGCGCTCGGCATCGACCTGCCCATCGTCCCGGGAATCATGCCGATAGGGAATTTCTCGCAGCTGGCTCGCTTCTCGGACGCCTGCGGTGCCGAGATTCCGCGCTGGCTGCGCCTGAAGATGCAGAGTCTCGGCGACGACGTCGCCTCGATTCGAAGCTTGGGCCTGGACGTGGTGACCGACCTGTGCGACCGGCTGCTCTCGGCCGGAGCGCCCGGCCTGCACTTCTACACCATGAACCAGGCGGGGCTCACCTCGACGATCTGGCAGCGGCTCGGAATTTGAGCCAGGCGCGGTTTGATCAGGCGCGCTTCGGCAGGGCCTCCGCGCGCGACGCTTGCCAGCCGAGCCGCTGTGAAACCGCCTCGGCGGCGTCCACCAGCTCGCGCACCCAGCCGAGCAGCGCCTTTCTCGCCATGCGGTGCACCGGGCCGGCGATGCTGATCGCCGCGACGACGTTGCCCGAGTAGATGCGTATCGGCGCCGCAATCGCGCGAAGTCCGATCTCGCTCTCCTCGTCGTCGACCGCGTAATTGCGCGCGCGCACCGTCGCCAGCTCGCGGCGCAAGGCCTTGGGCTCGACGATCGTCCGGGGCGTGCTCGCCGGAAGCCCGAGGGCGATGATGCGCTCGAGCTCGTCCTCGGAAAGGAAGGCGAGCAGCGCCTTGCCGACCGCGGTGGAGTGCACCGGCGCGCGGGTGCCGACTTTCGAGCCCATGCGCAGGGCCTGCTTGCTCTCGTGGGTGATGATGTACAGGATCGAATCGTGATCGAGAATCGCGAGATGCACGGTTTCGCCGGTTTTCTCCATGAGCGCGCGAAGGAAAGGCCGCGCTTCCATGGTGAAGTCCATTTTCCGGCGCACCATCGCCCCCAGCTCGAACAGGGCGAGCCCGAGATGATATTTGCCGTCGCCTGAGTTCTGCTCGAGGATCCCCTGCTCGAGCAGCGTCGAGGCGAGCCGGTGTACGGTGCTCTTCGCCAACCCGAGCCGCTTGGCGAGATCGCTGATGCCGATCTCGTACTCGTCCTCGGAAAACGCCTTGATGAGCCGCAAGGAATTCGCCACCGACGAGAGGCGCGTGCGGGATCTTGCGGAATTGACTTTTCGTTCCATCGCCGTTCTATTTCCCCGTGACGAGCTCGTTCCACTGCTCGAGCCATTTCTCGTCTTCGTCGATCAGGGCGATCGGGTCGAGCATCAAGTAGGGAAACGTCACCCGGTCGCTCGCCACCTTCCGGCTCGAGGGAAACCTCCCCATGGAGTTGAAAAGCTGCTGGCCTTCCGGGGACAGCACGAAATCGGCGAAGAGCAGCGCGGCGTTCGGATGGGGCGCGTTGGCCGCGAGCCCGATCGCCTGCGGCCTGCCGATCACCGGCTCGACCGGCTTCCAGTCGATCGGCTTGTCGCGGCGCTTCATCGAATCGGCGTTGGATGCGTAATTGGTGAGGCTGACGGGCACCTCGCCGGCCACGACCATCTCGGACAGCAGCACGTGCCCCTTGCGCACGTCGGGCTTCATCGCGACCAGGCCGCGAAAGAAATCGAGGGCGCGCTTCTCGCCCCAGTGCTTGGCGAGCCCGGCGAGCCACTCCTGATCGGTCGCTTCGAGCCCGATCCGCCCTCTCCACTTGGGGTCGAGGAAGCCCTCGTAGGTCGCCGGAAGCTCCTCGCGGCGCACCTTCGCCGTATTGAACGCCACCACGAAGAAGTCGACGCGGTCCGAGACCCACATGCGGTGCGCGGGCACGCCCCACGAGGGAATGTCGGCGATGTGGGGGCTGAAAAAAGGCGCGGTCACGCGTTCGCGCGCGAGCGCCTCCAGCTCCGGGCCGTTGGTCTCGACGACATCCACGACATGACGGCGCGCCTTGGCTTCGTTCAAGGCGCGCCTCACCACCTGGTCGCTGAGCGAGCGCCACAGCTGGACCTTGACGCCGTATTTCTTCTCGAACGCCTGGGTGAGCGGCACCGATTCCGAGGTCGCGAGCGAGGTGTACATGACGAGCGTCCCCTCCTGCCGGGCCCGCTCGGCAAGGCGCTGCGCGCGGTCTGCGCCTTGGTAGAGGTAGACCGATTGATTTTTCTCCGGGGATTGCGCGCTCGCGAACGAAACGCACGCGGTGCCCAGGACAAGCGCTTGAAACAGGATGGTCGGGCCCTTCGACCGCATCGATTTCCTCCTCCTCCTCGCGCCTGCCGCGATTCCGCGGGTCGCTCGCGCGCGATTGACGCTCGCGGGGATTATATGGTCGAATGAGAGCGCTTTGCAAAAGAACGGAACTGTGTTCCGTATATCAGAACATCGAGAGCGAGATCATGCCGCACGAAAAAGACCAAACCCACTGGCACGAGCCGACGGGCACGCGCAAGGCCGGATTCGGCGAGTTCAAGAAACAGCCCACCCCCTACGACGCCTTCATGGCGTCCGAGGGCATCCCGGTGTTCCGCGGCATCGGCATACGCAAAGTGCAGGACCTGCCGCTCGCGCCCTGGAAGCGCACCGGCGGCCGCGGCCACTATATCCAGCTTCACGGCACCGAGACCAAGTGGGGCTGCTATGTCGTGGAGATCCCTCCCGCGGGCGCGCTCAACCCCGAGAAGCACATGTACGAGGAGATCTTTCTCGTCGTCGAGGGTCGCGGCACGACCGAAGTCTGGCAGGAGGGCGACGCGAAGAGACACGTCTTCGAGTGGCAGAAGGGCTCGATGTTCTCGATCCCGATGAACGCCTGGCACCGCCTGGTGAACGCCACCTCCGGCGGCGCGCTGCTGCTCGCGGGCACCACGGCGCCGAACGTGCTCAACATGATCAACAACGTGGACGCGGTGTTCAACAATCCGTTCGTGTTCCGCGAGCGCTTCAACGGCGCGGACGATTTCTTCAAGCCGAAGGACGATATCGAGCCCGACCCGGTGCGAGGCCTCGCGATGCGGCGCACGAACTTCATTCCGGACATCGTCGACTGCGATCTTCCTCTGGACAACCGGCGCTCCCCCGGATGGCGGCGCGTCGAGCCGTTCATGACCGACAACTGCTTCTACTTCTGGATCGGCCAGCACGAGAACGGCCGCTACTCGAAGGGACACGCGCACACCTCGGCCGCGGTGCTCATCTGCGTCAAGGGCAAGGGCTACACCTATACCTGGCCCGAGCGGCTGGGCGTCACGCCGTGGAAGGACGGCCGCATGGACGAAGTGAAGCGCGTCGACTACGAGCCGGTCGGGATGGTGAGCGCCGCGCCCGGCGGCGCGCGCTGGTACCACCAGCACTTCAGCGTATCGAAAGACCCTTTCCGCCTCACCGCCTGGTTCGGCCCGCACAACCCGGGCCGCGATCCCGGCGCGCCGGGGGAAAAACACACCGACTACACCGCGATCGACATTCCCGACGGCGGAACTTCCATTCCGTACTGGATGGAGGACCCGTTCATCCGCAAGGAATACGGGGAAACGCTCGCGAAGAGCAGCGTGCCGAACCGGATGGATCCGGGCTGGTACGTTCCGCCGGCAAGGAAGTAGCCCCGCCCTTCCCATGAGCGAGGAAGGCGGGCGGGTCTTCTTCACCAACGTCAGGCGCAGCCTCGAGATCGAGGACGAGATCCGCCTCACGAGCGTCGGCGTCGACATCGGCTCCTCCACCTCGCACCTCGTGTTCTCGCGCCTCGTGCTCGAGCGGCTCGACAACCGCTACGTCGTGTCCGAGCGCAGAGTCATTCACGAATCCGAGGTCCTTCTCACTCCGTATGCCGGCGACGCGACCATCGACGCTCTAGCGCTCGGGCGCTTCATCGACCGGCAATACGAGCTCGCCGGAGTCGATCCCGACGCAATCGACACGGGCGCCCTCATCCTCACGGGCGTCGCCGTCCGGCGCAGCAACGCCCGGGCGATCGGCGAACTGTTCGCCTCGCAGGCGGGAAAATTCGTTTCGGTAAGCGCGGGCGATGCGCTCGAAGCCACCCTCGCCGCGTTCGGCTCGGGTGCCTGCGCGCGCTCGATCCGCGAATCCGCCCGCGTCATGAACATCGATATCGGCGGCGGGACCTCCAAGATCGCCGTGTGCGAGGCCGGCGAAATCGCCGACCTGACCGCGGTCGACGTCGGGGCCCGCATCGTCTCCTTCGACGCCGAAGGGCGCGTGGCGCGCATCGAGGAAGCCGGCCGGCGTTTCGCCGCCGAGGTCGGGCTCCTCCTCGAAATGGGCGGGAAGCCCGATGCGAACCGCTTGAACACGATGGTCGAGCGCATGGCCGACCGTTTGTTCGCGACCATCAGCGAGCCCGCCCTCGACGCCGGCACGGCAGCCCTGCTGCGGCTCGACCCCTTGCGCAGCGGGCGCAAGCCGGACGTGGTCAGCTTCTCGGGCGGTATTTCGGAGTACATCTACGGGCGCGAGGACCGGGCCTTCGGCGATCTTGGCCCGGCGTTCGCCGCCGCGATCCTCGCCCGAATCAAGACCTGGGGACCGCGCATCGAGCCTTCCGACGAAGGAATCCGCGCCACCGTGATCGGCGCCTCCCAGTACACGATCCAGGTGAGCGGCAGCACCATCTTCGTCGCGCCGCAAAGTGTGCTCCCTGTGAAGAACGTGCCGGTCGTCACGCCGAATTTACCGCTCGACGCCGAGACTCTCGCCGTGGAAAGAATATCCGAATCGGTCGGAGCTGCGCTGCGCCGTCTCGATCTCGACGGCGGGGAGCGAGCGGTTGCGCTCTGCTACCGCTGGAAGGGCTCGGCGACGTATGAGCGGCTGGACGCCTTCTGCCGGGGAATCGTCGCCGGCCTCGCGAGTGCGCTCGGGCGCGGCCTTCCGCTCATCCTGGTCGGGGACGGCGACGTCGGCGGACTGATCGGCATCCACTGCCGGGAGGAAACCGGGCTTTCCAACCCGATCGTCTCGATCGACGGGATCGTCCTGAAGGAATTCGACTTCATCGACATCGGGGCGCTGCTCGAGACTTCCGGCGCCGTGCCGGTGGTGATCAAGTCGCTGGTGTTCCCCGGCTCCGCCGCCCTCGGGCGCGCGAAGGCGGGTGCGGCGGCCTAGCCATCAACGCGGAGGCGCGGCTGACCGTAGAATGGCATGGTCAGACTTGAGCGGCCGTCGACACGCCTCGACCGCGAATTACGGAGGGTTGCATGACTGATCTTTCCGACCGCACCGAGCTGGTTTTTTCCGGGTACTGGCGCGTGTTGCCCAAGGACGCCGATCCGGTCGAAACCCGCGAATGGCTGCAAGCGTTCGATGCGGTGCTGGAGACGGAAGGCGCGGAGCGCGCACATTTCCTTCTGCGCCGGTTGCTCGATCATGCCCGTGCGCGGCGCGTTCCGCTGCCGCCCTTTCTCAGTACGCCGTATTGCAACACCGTCTCGCTTGCCGATCAGCCCCAGTTCCCCGGCAATCTTGAGGTTGAGGCAAGGCTCGGCGCGCTGGTGCGCTGGAACGCGCTCGCCATGGTGGTGCGCGCCAATCGCGAGCACCCGGAACTTGGCGGGCACCTGGCGACCTATGCTTCATCCGCGGACCTGTTCGAAGTGGGGTACAACCATTTTTTCCGCGCTGGCCCGAACGGCGATGCGGTGTATTTCCAGCCGCATTCCGCGCCGGGCGTCTATGCGCGCGCTTTTCTGGAAGGACGGCTTGCCGAGGAAAATCTGGCGAATTACCGGCGCGAAACCGCAGGCAAGGGACTGTCGTCCTACTGTCACCCATGGCTGATGCCGGGTTTCTGGCAGTTCCCGACGGGTTCGATGGGGCTCGGCGCGCTGAACGCGATCTACCAGGCGCGCTTCATGCGCTACCTCGCCGATCGCGGCATTCTGCAAACGGCCGCGCGCAAGGTATGGTGCTTCGTGGGCGACGGGGAGATGGACGAGCCGGAGTCCATCGCCGGGCTTTCGCTCGCGGCGCGCGAAGGTCTCGACAATCTCATCTTCGTCGTCAATTGCAATCTGCAGCGGCTGGATGGGCCGGTGCGCGGCAACGGTTCGATCGTCCAGGAGCTGGAGGGGTTGTACGCGGGCGTCGGCTGGAACGTCGTCAAGGTGCTGTGGGGCTCGGACTGGGACCCGCTGTTCGCGCGCGATACCGAAGGCGTCATCCTCAAACGACTGCACGAAACCGTCGATGGCGAGTTTCAGACCTACGCCGCTACCGACGGCCGCTTCAATCGCGAGCATTTTTTCAACAAGTATCCCGAGCTGCAAGCGATCGTGGCGCATCTGTCGGACGAAGACATCGACCGGCTCAGGCGCGGTGGTCACGACCCGGTGAAGATCTACGCCGGCTATCTCGCGGCCGCGTCGCACAGGGGCCAGCCGACCGTGATTCTCGCGCAGACCAAGAAGGGCTACGGCATGGGTCACGAGGGGCAAGGCAAGATGGGCGCCCATCAGCAGAAAAAGCTGGAGGACGACGCATTGCTGGCTTTCCGCGATCGCTTCGCCCTGCCGCTTTCCGACGCGGACGTAGGCGCGCTGCGCCTGTACAAACCGGGCGAGGACGCTCCCGAGATGAAATACCTGCACGCGCGCCGCATTGCGCTCGGCGGCTACCTGCCTTCACGCGAAGCAGGGACGCGGAACCTGCCCGTTCCGGCGCTATCCGAATTCAGCAAGCTGCTCGCGGGCACCGGCGAACGCGAGCAATCGACCACCATGGTGTTCGTGCAGATGCTCTCGCAGCTTCTGCGCGACAAATCCATCGGAAAGCATGTCGTGCCCATAGTCGCCGACGAGGCGCGCACTTTCGGTATGCAATCGCTGTTTCGCCAGGTGGCGATCTATTCTCCCTTCGGCCAGCTTTACGAACCCGAAGACAGGGACGAACTCCTCTACTACAAGGAAGCGAAGGACGGGCAGATTCTGGAAGAAGGCATTAGCGAGGCCGGCGCGATCTCGTCCTGGCTAGCCGCCGCGACCAGCTACAGCGCGCACGGCGTGTCGATGCTGCCGTTCTATATCTTCTACTCCTGCTTCGGTTTCCAGCGAGTCGGCGACCTGATCTGGGCCGCGGGCGATTCGCGCGCGCGCGGTTTTCTGCTCGGCGCCACGGCCGGGCGCACCACGCTCTCCGGCGAGGGTTTGCAGCACGAGGATGGGTCGAGCCATCTGCTGTTTTCCACCGTGCCCAATTGCGTGGCCTGGGATCCATGCTTCGGCTATGAGTTGATCGCCATCGTGCAGGACGGCATGCGGCGCATGCTCGAAGCGCGGGAAGATGTCTTTTACTACATCACCGTGATGAACGAAAACTACGCGCATCCGCCGATGCCGGAGGATGCGAGGGATGGCATCCTCAAGGGCATGTACAAATTGCGCGCCGCGAACGCTCAAAAGAAAAACGCGGTGCAACTGCTCGGCGCGGGGACAATACTGCGAGAGGTGCTGGCGGCGGCGGAAATGCTGGAGAAGGACTGGGGGGTCGCCGCCGACGTATGGAGCGTCACCAGCTTCACCGAACTGCGCCGCAACGGCCTGGGCGCCGAGCGCTGGAACCGTCTGCATCCGGAGGCCGAGCCGAGGAAATCCTGGGTCGAGCGCTGCCTTGCGAACACGAGCGGCCCCATCGTCGCCGCGACCGACTACATGCGTACGGTTCCAGACCTCATCCGCACGTGGACGCCTCGCCGCTACGTCACGCTTGGAACCGACGGCTACGGCCGCAGCGACACGCGCGCGGCGCTACGCAGCTTCTTCGAGGTCGATCGCCATCACGTGACGGTCGCCGCGCTCAAGGCGCTCGCCGATGAAGGCAGCGTCGAGCGCGCGGTCGTGGCCAAGGCTATCGCGAGCTATGGCCTTGGAACGGAAAACCCGAATCCCTGGGATTGTTAGCGCGGAATTATTGCATCCGATTAGAGACGCGGTTGTGGCATTCCCGTACGGATCCAACGACGGACGTTCTGGGACTTCCTGGGACGGGTCTTGGCGGAGAGGGCGGGATTCGAACCCGCGTTAGGCTATTAACCTAAACACGCTTTCCAGGCGTGCGACTTAAACCACTCATCCACCTCTCCGTTATTCGTTCACCCTCTCCCGCTTGCCCCTCACCCTACCCTCTCTCCCGCAGGGGAAAGGGAATTCTTTTGTCAGGTGGACTGCTTGAGCTGTTCCAGGATCGCGGGATTCTCCAGGGTCGAGACGTCCTGCTTGATCTCCTCGCCCTTGGCGATGGAGCGCAGCAGCCTCCGCATGATTTTCCCGGAGCGCGTCTTGGGAAGGTTGTCGCCGAAGCGGATGTCCTTCGGCTTGGCGATCGCGCCGATTTCCTTGCCGACCCAGTCGCGCAGCTCCTGCGCGACCTTCTTCGCCTCGTCGCCCGATGGCCGCGGGCCTTTCAGAACGACGAATGCACACACCGCTTCGCCCGTCATTTCATCCGGCCGCCCCACCACCGCGGCCTCCGCGACGAGCTTGACGTTCGCCACCAGCGCCGACTCGATCTCCATCGTGCCGAGCCGGTGCCCCGACACGTTCAGCACGTCGTCTATGCGGCCCATGATGCGGAAGTATCCGTCCTTGTCGCGGCTCGCGCCGTCGCCCGCGAGGTAATACTTGCCCTTGAAGTCTTCGGGGAAGTAGCTCTTCTTGAAGCGCTCCGGATCGCCCCAGATGGTGCGGATGATTCCCGGCCACGGGCGCTTGATGACGAGGATTCCGCCCTTGCCCTTGTCGACGTCGCGGCCGGTCTCGTCCACGATCGCCGCCATGATTCCGGGCAGCGGCATGGTGCAGGAGCCCGGCTTCAATGCATGCACGCCGGGAAGCGGCGTGATCAGATGGCTGCTCGTTTCGGTCTGCCACCACGTGTCGACGATCGGGCAGCGCTGGTCGCCGACGGTGTTGTAGTACCACATCCACGCCTCGGGATTGATCGGCTCGCCGACCGTACCGAGGATGCGCAGCGATTTCAGGTTGTATTTCTTCGGAAGCTCGCCTCCCGCCTTGATGAGCGTGCGTATCGCGGTGGGCGCGGTGTAGAACACCGTCACCTCGTGGTCCTGGATCATTTTCCAGAAGCGCCCGGCGTCCGGCCACACCGGGACGCCTTCGAACATCACTTCGGTCGCGCCGACCGCGAGCGGGCCGTAGGTGCAGTAGCTATGCCCGGTCACCCAGCCGACGTCCGCGGTACACCAGAATACGTCCGTGGGCTTGTAGTCGAACACCCACTTCATGGTGATCACCGTCATCAGCAGGTAGCCGCCGGTCGAGTGCTGCACACCCTTCGGCTTGCCGGTCGAGCCCGATGTATACAGGATGAAGAGCGGGTGTTCGGCGTTCACCCAGGTCGGCTCGCAGGTTTCGGCCTGGCCGCTGATCACGTCGTGCCACCACTTGTCGCGCTGCGCCTGAAAGGCGACCGGAGTCCCGGTGCGCTTGTACACGACCACGTTCTTCACGCCTTCGCAGCCGCCCAGAGCGAACGCCTCGTCCACCGCGGGCTTGAGCGGGATTTCCTTGCCGCCGCGCATCTGCCCGTCGGCGGTGATCACCGCCACCGCCCCTGCGTCGATGATGCGCTCCTGCAGGCTCTTCGCCGAGAAACCTCCGAACACCACCGAATGCGTCGCGCCGATCCGGGCGCAGGCCTGCATCGCCGTCACCACCTCGATCGACATCGGCATGTAAATGATGACGCGTTCGCCTTTTTTGATCCCGAGTGCCTTCAGCGCATTCGCAAACTGGCAGACCTTGTGGTAGAGCTGCCTGTAGCTGATCTTCGCGACCTTGCCGTCGTCCGCTTCGAAGATGATGGCGGTCTTGTCGCCCTGCATCTTCAGGTGCCGGTCGAGGCAGTTGTAAGACGCATTCAGCTCGCCGTCGTGGAACCATTTGAAGAAGGGCGCGTTCGATTCATCGAGCACTCGCGTGAACGGCTTGTGCCAGAGCACGTGCTCCCTGCCGAGCCGGCCCCAGAAGCCTTCGAAATCGCGACCCGCCTCGTCGCACAGCGCCTGATAGGCCGCTGCGCCGGACACGTTGGCCTGCTTGACGAACTCGGGGGACGGCGGAAACAGCCTGTCCTCCTGGAGTACGGACTCGATCGTTGCGTCGGCCATCTGCAAATCCCCCCTGTGGAAGTGCTGATATTACCGGCCCCGGAGCGGCCTTCGCAACCCGGCGCAAACGCCGGAAAAAAAAGACCCGCAGGAGGTCAATTTCCTGCGGGCCCGAGCCGTCCGCCTGGGAGGGAGGAGGAGTTGAGGCGGACGGTGATCCTTCAATAGATTCGGTTAAGGAATGACTTTGTGCACTTCGTTCGAGTAAGCGCTTTCGTCGCCCCGCGAATCGTAGGCGGTGACTGCAAAGTAGTACGTGGCGCCGGTGCTCAGGCCGGTGACCTTATAGGTGGTCGTGCCATTTCCTACGGGTAGTCCCTGGCCAGGGGATTGAAGGTATGTTCCAGCGAAGGTGCCGTAGTACACCCGGTACCCCTGTAGATTCTCGTCTGTCACCGCATCCCACGCCAAGGTGGCGGTGCCCCCCGTGGTACTGGTGGCATCAGTGGCAATGCCGGAGGAGCCTCCGCAAGCAAACAACAAGCCGGCAGTTGCCAATAGCAGCAGGGCGCCTAAACAGCGTCGGGCGGAACTCCCGCAAGCCACCCCGGCGGGGCGGTGTGGATGTTCGATGTTGTATCCTCCGTCCCTTCGGACCTTGCGTCAGTTCGCGACCGTGTCCTTGGATTTCTTCCCGACTTTGCGAGTTTGCGTTTTTGCGTGCGCGCGCGGCGAGCCCTTGAAGTCCACAGCCATCGGGCTGCCGACATCCGGCCTGACTTTCCCGCTCACACGAGTTGGTGCACCGTCGGCGCCGGATTCACGGTCGGGTTCGGGCCTCCCGCCGCCGTTCATCGCGCCGTACGATCCCGTCGATTCCGTCTGCGCGGGCGCTTGCGCCTGCAACATGAAGCCATCATTCATACCGAGGTTGAGTCCTTGTGCAAAACCTCCGGCGCCGAGCAGCGGGGTCAAGGCAACCACCGTGTATTTCAGACTGCGCATCTCGGTTCTCCGTTTTCCAGGCGGTCGCAGCGCACTCGCAACACTCGTGCCATCAGGATTTGTTCACGTCGCATCAGACAATTAGCGCTTTGGTGGACGCAAACGTGCACCGAGAAATGTCGCCGTGGGACGACGCAGCCATGCAGCGAATTGACTAGTGGATTGATTTCGCAGCCCTTGGACCTGTCTCAACGCCGCGACATCTCTAGGCGGGCGAAAAGCGGCTATGGGTATACTGGTCCTGTGCCGCATCGTTGCAGGCCGGGATTCGTCATGACCGTCATCACACAGGAAGACTTGGTCCAGAGCGTCGCCGACGCGCTGCAGTACATCAGCACCTACCATCCGCGCGACTACATCCAGCACCTCGCGCGCGCCTACGAGCGCGAGCAGTCGCCGGCAGCGAAAGACGCCATCGCGCAGATCCTCAGCAACTCGCGCATGTGCGCCGAAGGGCGCCGGCCGGTCTGCCAGGACACGGGCATCGTCAACGTATTCTTGAAGATCGGCATCGACGTGCGCCTGGAGGGTTTCAAGGGCCCGGTCGCGGACGCCGTGAATGAAGGCGTGCGCCGCGCCTACCTGCATCCGGACAACAAGCTGCGCGCGTCCATCGTCGAGGATCCGGTTTTCGGCCGCAGGAACACGAAGGACAACACCCCGGCGGTGATCCACATGGAGATCGTTCCGGGGAATACCGTCGCGGTGGACGTGGCCGCGAAAGGCGCAGGTTCCGAGAACAAGTCGAAATTCGCGATGCTGAACCCCTCGGACTCTATCGTCGATTGGGTGCTCGAGACCGTGCCCACGATGGGAGCGGGCTGGTGCCCGCCGGGGATGCTCGGGATCGGCATCGGCGGCACGGCCGAGAAAGCCATGATGATGGCCAAGGAGTCGCTGATGGAGCCGATCGACATGCACGAGCTACTCGCGCGCGGGGCGCGCGACCGGCACGAGGAGCTGCGCGTGGAGCTCTACGACAAAGTCAATCGGCTCGGCATCGGAGCGCAAGGCCTAGGCGGCCTCTCCACGGTGCTCGACGTCAAGATCAGGACGTACCCGACGCATGCGGGGTCGCAACCGATCGCGATGATCCCGAACTGCGCCGCGACCCGGCATCTACACTTCGCGCTCGACGGCTCCGGGCCAGCGGAGTTCGAGGCGCCGAGCCTGGAGGACTGGCCGAACGTGACCTGGACTCCCGCCGCGCAGTCCAGGCGCGTAAACCTCGACACGCTCACGCGCGCGGAAGTCGTTAGGTGGAAGCCCGGCGAAACGCTCCTCCTGTCGGGGAAAATGCTCACCGGCCGCGACGCCGCGCACAAGCGCATCGCCGACATGCTCGCCAACGGTGAAAAACTCCCGGTGGACTTCAGCAATCGCGTGATCTACTACGTCGGCCCGGTCGATCCGGTGCGCGACGAGGTCGTCGGCCCGGCGGGCCCCACGACGGCGACGCGCATGGACAAGTTCACCGAGACGATGCTCGGGCAAACCGGTCTCCTCGCCATGATCGGCAAGGGCGAACGCGGCCCCGCGGCGCTCGAGGCGATCCGCAGGCACAAGGCCGCCTCGCTCATCGCCGTGGGCGGCGCCGCCTATCTCGTCGCCAAGGCGATCCGAAAATCCAGAGTGCTCGCCTTCGGCGATCTCGGCATGGAAGCGATCTACGAGTTCGAGGTGAAAGACATGCCGGTCACCGTCGCCGTCGATGCGAAGGGCACCTCCGTGCACCAGACCGGGCCGGCGGAATGGGAGAAACGCATCAAGGATTTCAAGACCCCGGTCGCACTCGCGTAGGATCCAAAGCGCTTTGACGGCAGACGGCTCAGTTGCCCGAGGTTGGAGTGTCCATCATGCGCTGCAACGCGATGAACTCCCCGTCCTGCCCCGGAAGGAAGGGACTGGTCCTCAAGCTCCCGCGCGTCTGCACCGCCAGAGGAGACGGATCGTCGTTGAGGGCGAGCGCGGCTTGACGCAGTTTCGCACGCAGCGGTTCGGAAACCGACCGGTGCGCGATCAGCGCGAATCCCGGGCCCTCGAGCGTCTGTCCCAGGATGCGATACTCCGACGGCTTCTCGGCGGCGATCTTCCGCCCCAGGCGGTCGCGCATGACCGCGACGTCCACCACCCCGTTGTCGAGAGCGAGCAGCATGCCTTCCGCGGAGTCGAGATGGCGGCGCGCCTCGGGCTTCAGGACGATCTTCTCCTGGCCCAGAGTGGCGAGGGCGAGGATCGCGAGCAGCAGCTTCGGGGAAGGCATCGCCACGTGCGTATTCGGAGTCACGTCCCGCACCGTCTGCAGCTTGCTGCCCGCCTTGACGAGGAAGACGCCGCTTATTTTTTCCCGCTCCATGGCGAGCGTGACGAAATCGGCTTTCTTGATGGCCTCGGCCGCGAAGACCGGCGGACCGAAGAAGAGCTTGTAGCTCTTCCCGTCCTCGATCATCCGCCGTATCGCGGCGCCGGGAACCTTCACCGGAACGAGCATGATCACGGCGCCGCTCTTGGCCTGCAGGTATTGAGCGAGCGGCATGTAGCGATCGAGTATCTCGAAGGATTCGGCGGCGTCCAGGCCGGGAAACACCCCCAGAGTCAGGCGCTCGGCTTGCGCCGAGGCTCCGCCCGCGACGAAGAGGGCCAGGGCCCCGGCCCCGATGACACCAGCAAACTTCGGCATTGGATCTCCCGTTTTTTTTTGGAAGCGGCGCAAACCTCGCGAAGAACGCGAGCCCGATCAACGATATGCCTCGCGGGCGCATGCCGTCCATCGGGGAAACCCGACACCTCCTGTCAGGAAAGCGCGATTCGAGCGCTCACCGGGGCTCATTCGTGCGCGGAACGTGACAATGTGCCCCGGACGGCGGATCGCGCGGGCGCGCTTGCCGTTTCACTTCGCCGGCCCCATCATTCCCCAGGAATTTCCTCCATGGCAAAAATCCTCGGCGGCATCGGCACCTCGCACGTCCCCACCATCGGCGGCGCCTACGACCGCAACAAGCAGAACGACCCCGACTGGACTCCGCTGTTCCGGGGCTATGAGCCGGTCAAATCCTGGCTCGAGCACAAGAAGCCCGACGTGCTCGTGTTCTTCTACAACGATCACGCGACCACGTTTTTCTTCGATCACTACCCGACTTTCGCGCTGGGCGTGGGCGTCGAGTACGCGATCGCGGACGAGGGCCTGGGACCGCGCGCCGTTCCGCCCTTGAAAGGCCACGCCGGCCTCGCGCGCCACATGGCCGACGCGCTGGTGAACGACGAGTTCGACCTCTCCGTCTTCCAGGACCTGCCGATCGACCACGGCGTGCACTCGCCGCTCACCATGTTCTGGCCGCCCTCGCCCGACTGGCCCGGGAAGATCGTGCCGATCGAGATCAACGTGCTCCAGCACCCGATCCCGACGCCCGCGCGCTGCTGGAAGCTCGGGCAGGCGGTGCGCCGCGCCGTGCTCTCCTACCCCGAGGACCTGAAAGTGGTCATCGTCGGCACCGGGGGCCTGTCGCACCAGATGAACGGGGAGCGCGCCGGCTTCAACAACGAGAAATGGGACCAGAAATTCCTCGATCTGATCGCGCGCGACCCGAAGAAACTCGTGGCGATGCGCCACGCGGACTACATCCGGCTGGGCGGCACCGAAGGGGCGGAGGAAATCATGTGGCTCGCCATGCGCGGCGCGCTCTCGCCGCGCGCGAAGAAGATTCACCAGAACTACTACCTGCCGATGACCACCGCGATGGCGGTGGCGCTGTTCGAGGAGCCCGTGCGGAAAGGGCGCGCGTCGAGAAAAGCGAGTGCGCGCAACCCCGCATAGATGTCAACCTGAGCGAAGCGAAGGATCTGCTTTGAACCCGCAACTCAAAGGAGTGGAAAAACTCGAAGGTACCTACCTCTTCGACCTCGCCGCCAGCGCCAAGGCGCTGCGGCTGAACCGTTTCCTCCACGGTTTCACCGTGCCCATCAACCGCGCGCTCTTCAAGGGAGACCCCGAAGCGGCGTTCGACAAGGCCGGCCTCAGCGCCGAGGAACGCCGCATGGTGCGCGAGCTCGACTGGGCCGCGCTCATGCGCTACGGCGCGAGCTTCTTCTGCCTCGAGAAACTCGGGCGCGTCAAAGGCGTATCCAATCCGGAAATGGTCGCGGGATTCCGCGGAGAATCGCTGAAAGAATTCCTCAAGACCCGAAACGTTCCCGGGGCCCGCTAGACTCGCGGCCCGAGGCCCTCGCAGGGTTTCACACTCTGAGAAATCAGACACTTCACCATCCGCGCGCAATCTATCACGACTCGTTATCCATAGCCCACAACACACAGGCATGATTTTGCGGCGCATTTCCGAGAAGCGTAGACTGACACGCCAGATTAGACGGTTTTTCGGAAGATGATTGAACGTTAGCAACTGTGTTCTAAGTCAAGGGCGTTGGGATTCCAGGGCGTGTTGTACTTCAGCATGGCGTTCATGATTGTGAGCAGTTTTCGCATGCAGGCGACGAGCGCCACTTTCCCAGGCTTTCCCTGAGCGCGCAGGCGCTGATAGAAGGTTCGAATCACCGGGTTGCTACGGATGGCGGCAACCACGGCCATGTAGAGGACCCGCCGGACCTGAGCGCGCCCACCCCAAATCACCCGCTCGCCCCGATGTTGACCGCTATCGCGATTGAATGGAGCAAGTCCGACAAGGGCGGCGATTTCTCTGCGGTTGAGCCTCCCCAGCTCCGGCAACAACGCAATCAGCGTCACCCGGGTTATGGTGCCTACCCCTGGGATCGCCTTGAGCAGGTCTTCCTGGTCACGCCATAGCGAGGAGCTACGAAGGCGATGCGTCAGATCCGTATCGAGCCGTGCAATGCGCTCGGTGAGCCAAATGATGTGTTCCTTGATGCTGTCTCGCTGAACCGGCGAGGCACGCTCCAGCCGCAGTTTTTCCTGCACCCGCATGTCGATGAGCTGGCGGCGCCGGGCAAGCAGCGCGCCCAGCTCAAGCGTCTCATCGTCCTTCGGGGCTCGCACCTGGGGACGAATGGCCCGGGCAAACGCAGCCAATACGAGTGCGTCGATGCGGTCGGTCTTGGCCAATCGTCCACAGGCACGCGCATAGTCGCGCACCTGTCGCGGATTGACCACCGCCACCGGCAACCCTGCCGCCGCCAGCGCACTTGCCAGGTGCGTTTCCAGTCCGCCGGTGGCCTCCAGCACGATCAGATAAGGCCGCTCCTTCGCAAGCCGCTCACACAGCCCCACCATTGCGACCTCGTCATGGGCCAGCCGCTCGCTCTGCCCTGCCGGCTCCCAACCCACGTCCAGCCAGTCTTTCGATACGTCGATTCCGACAAAGGATTCGTTTAACATGTTTTCAGTACCCAGCCTTGCAAAAATCCGGGCTTGTATGCCCCGGCAACTGTTCGGGTTGAAGGAAAACACGATGTGGCGCCCCACGCTAACGTACGGGTTTTACATCCCAAGGCATCAACGGGCTGCCACATCGCCAGCAGCAAGGAGCCACGCTCCTTACTCATTCCCCGATTCTTCTACAGAATCGGAGAATTGAACATACAAGGCCTACCAATGACACGACTCTGCTTAGCCCTTGTGATCTGGCTGATACTCTCGACTCCCACTTCCGGTAGCGAGCACATTCTTGTGGATATGGCGGCTGGGAGTGTGGATGGAGTCGATCTTCGCCAAAGCGGACCGGAACTAAAGAACAGACTTGGGGTACGAGTCAGAAAAACCACAGAACTCCTGGAGGGGCAGCCGAGCGACATGTGGGTGGTTGCCTTCGGTAAGCATAAAATCCATAAGCATTGGAATGGTTTCTCCATCACAGACGCGGCGTTCCGAACGAAAGAAGGTGTGGGGGTCGGCTCGACCGTCGCAGATTTTGACAGGGCTTATGGCCTCAGCAGCTTTTCCGAGGAAGAGGGTTGCCACTGGATCTTCGAAAACAAAACCATCATCTTCGCCTTGGAGAGCGGATGCGTGCCGGACAGGCAGCAGAAGGTTCATAGAGTTTGGGTCGCCACACGTGCTCCGCGTCGATAGGCCTAACAACGCGCTCCACCGGACGCCCTCGCCCTGCGGGCTCAGGTTCCCTCGTTCGCTACGCTCACTCGGCGCCGGTGAGCGCGAACGTTAGGCGTCTTGGAGTAATTTGCTCATGTGGCGCAATACATCTCGCACATTCAGTCTCATCATTCTATTTGTCGGCCTAGGCGGTTGTTCGTCACTCATCATCCATGCCAATGATGACTGGGGTCACCCTTATGCAGGGACAGAACATGCTGCCCGGGGACTTCCTTGTGGTCTCGCAATCAGCGTTATGGGGCTTTTTCTTCCAGTGCCCTTCATGCTTGCAGACGTCCCTCTATCGTTCGTCGTAGACACTTTGCTGTTACCGGCAGACATCGTCATGACACCTCGGAGGGCGCGCGAGGATGTACCGTTAGGAAATCAATATCCAGGCCCTTGTGAGCGACGACGCACCGACGCGCCTGGCCCTGAGCCTAAGGCGTCGCACCAATGAACGCCACGCCTAACCCCCAGATCGAGGAGGACGCTTCGCCAGCGGCGCTTCGCTTGCTGGCTCGCGCCCCTCATCTGGAACGTTAGGCCGCATCAAAAACACATTCTTACCGCGCAGGTGGATTCGTCGAGAGGAGCCAACCCTATGCGGACGTACATCCAAATCACAGGTGTTATCTTCGGCGTGGTGGCGCTTGTCCATGTAGTCAGACTGTTGTTGGATTGGCCCGCGCAAGTCGCGGGCTGGGTGGTTCCGATCTGGATATCATGGGTCGCAATTCTCGTAGCGGGGGCGCTTTGCGTCTGGGCGTTTCGCCTCGTCAGTCGGGCAAGGCAGTGACCTTGGTAACGACCGACTGCGGCCTAACCGCACAGTCGAGAGGGACGCGTGCAAGCTCAGCACACCGGGATGCTTTAGGAGACGACCATGTCTAGTGAACCAATCCGCGATCCCGTCACGGATCACCTGCTTACACCGCAGAACACGGCCTTTATTGTCATCGATTACCAGCCGGTGCAAGTGAACTCCATCGCATCGATGGAACGGCAGCGCTTAGTCAGCAATATCATCCGCGCCTCGAAGGCGGCCGTGCTCTACGGATTGCCGATCGTGCACTCCACCGTTAACGTTCAGACCGGCATCAACAAGCCGCCGATCGCGCCATTGCGCAAGGTGCTCGACAAAGTCCCCACCTACGACCGCACGTCAATCAACGCGTGGGAGGACGTCGAGTTCCGCAAAGCCGTCGAAGCGACCGGCCGTAGGAAGCTGATCATGGCCGCGCTGTGGACCGAAGCTTGCCTCGCTTTCCCCGCGCTCGACGCGCTGAGGGAAGGTTACGAGGTTTACGTAGTCGTCGACGCAGTCGGCGGCACGTCGGCCACGGCGCACGAAATGGCCCTGCGCCGCGTCGAGCAGGCCGGCGGCAAGATGATCAGCGTCACGCAACTGTTCTGCGAGTTGCAGCGCGACTGGCGGCGCAAGGAGACCGTGCCGGGCTTCATGACGCTATTCTTCGATATGGGCGGCAGCGCGGGCGTCGCGGCGGCAGAGGATTGACCGGACGTTGGCCATTTTGTCTGATGCCTAACCCTCCGTTCCAGCAGACGCGCAGTGTGGTGCGCGCCGCTGAACGGAAACGTTAGCAGGCAAGGAGACACGGTAGTGATCAAGTTGGCGATTCGAAAAGTAAAGCCGGATGAGGAGAGCCGCCTTAGAGAATGGATGGTAGACCTCGGGCGTCGAAGCGCGGAGGTCCGGGAGACTTTCGCGCAGGAGGGAGTGCGACACGAACAAGCGTTCCTCCTGAAGACCGCAGAAGGCGCAATCCTCATCTATGCAATGGAGGCGGTCGATCACGAGCGCGCGGCGGCGGCTTATCGCAACTCAACGCTTCCGATCGACCAGGAACACAGACGCATCATGGCCCAAGTCCTTGGCGAGCGTGCAAATGCAGAGCTCCTGTATGAATGCGTCGCCGAAAGCGATGCCTGCTAACAACGCGTTCGAGTGGATCGTGAGCCATTCTGCTTGCCGTAACCAGCCGTGGGCGGCCACTCAACGCGAACGTTAGACCGTACGCAGAAATGGCGACAGTACTCATGCAAATCAAAGTGAAGCCCAAGGCGCGTGCCTCCTCCCTAATGCAGGCGCCGGATGGCACTTGGCTCGCGAAGCTAAAATCACCTCCCGTGGACGGCAAAGCTAATGAGGAACTCGTTGCTCTGGTGGCCGAGCACTTCCGGTGTCGGAAGGCTGCCGTCTCCATTAAGTCTGGAGCGTCTGGCCGCATGAAGCTGGTCAAGGTCGAAGCATCGTGAGTCAGGGCTATACTTGTTGTGGTAGCCTTGACTCTTGGCATCCTCGTCCTCCATCGGCGCATTGATCGCCACATTCAGTCGTTGAAGGGGCTATGACTATGGACATCATCGTCGCTGCCTTAATGGTTATCGTCGCGCTCGTCTTTGTCGGCATAGCCATCCACGCTGCCCGTTGATACGAGAGGGTGCGGCTAACCGCGCGTTCGAAAACGGACGCTCGCAAGCGTCCCTGCGCTCCCTTGCTCGCGCCACTCAACCCGAACCTCAGCCAGATGGCCAGGCACGCAATCCTCGCTCATTCAGTCGCCTTCGTCGCCGCTTGCCTAGTCGCTTCTTGCACGATGCAAGAAACAATACCGGAGGCCGAGGAGCCGCCGCTGACGCTCGTGAAGTGGGACGACCTGCCCCTCGAGCTGAAGAAGATGTCGGTGCCGCCCTATTCCGCCATATCCTACTGCGCGGTGCACGCCAGCGCGCAAGGTTCGGACGCGGACGCGGTAAAAGCGGATCTGGCGGAGTGCTTGAGCGCCGACCTGCTGGCAACGCCCGGCACCTTCGTCGTCTGCCACCTTGCCGCCAATAATCTGCAAGGAAAGGCGTATGCTGAACGACGCAGAAAGTGCCTCATTCAAAGCGGGGCGAAACCCGGCTGAAACTTAGGAGCCTGTCATGCGGAAAATCCCCCTCATCCTGCTCGGGGCGCTGCTCGCTGCGTTCGCGGTGGGTGCGCCCCTTCCCTACGATGAATCGGCCGACGCCAAGGCGGCCGTTCAACAGGCGCTCAGCGCCGCAAAGGAGAGCCGCACCCCCGTTTTCGTCATCTTCGGCGCGAACTGGTGCGAAGACTGCCGTGCCCTGGACCGCGCCGTCAAGAGCGGCAAGAGTGCGCAGCTGCTCGCCCGGGAGTTCAAGGTAGTCAAGGTCGACATCGGGAACTTCGACCGCAACCTCGACCTCGTCGCCGCTTACGGCAATCCCATCCAGAAGGGGATTCCCGCGGCCGTGGTTCTCTCTCCAAACAACGAGGTGCTCTACGCCACCCGTGCCGGCGAGCTCGCCGATGCTCGGCGCATGAGCGAAAGCGGCATCTACGACTTCTTGAGGAAGGTCACGCAAACGGCGAAGGCGAAGCAGTAGCTAGCGCGCTCGCGCTCCGCGCCAGCCCTGGGGAATCGAGGACAGCAGCTTCTTCGTGTAGGGGTGCTGCGGGTTGCGATAGATGTCGTCCGAATTGGCGACCTCGACGACCTTGCCTTCGTTCATGACCATCACCTGATCGGCCATGTATTTGACCACGGCAAGGTCGTGCGAGATGAAGATGTAGCTCATGTGGTGCTCGTCCTGCAGGTCCTGCAGCAGATTCAGGACCTGCGCCTGGATCGAGACATCGAGCGCTGATACCGCCTCGTCGCAGATGAGCACGTCCGGCTTCATGGTGAGGCAGCGGGCGATCGCGATCCGCTGTCTCTGGCCCCCGGAGAATTCGTGCGGATACTTGAAGAACGAAACCTCGGGGAGCCCTACTTCTTCCAGCAATCTGTAGACCGTGTCGCGGCGCTCGCTCTCGCTAGCCCCGATGCCGTGCACCTGCAGGGGCTCCATGAGAAGCTGGCCGATCGTGAAACGCGGGTTGAGCGAGGCGTAGGGATTCTGGAAGACTATCTGTATCCGGCGCTTGTACGGCATCAATTCTTTCTGCGGGATGGACAGCAGGTCCTTGCCGTCGAACAAGGCCTCGCCGCTCGATTCCCCTCGCAGGCGCAGCAAGGTCAGCGCGACCGTCGTCTTGCCCGAGCCCGATTCACCGACTATGCCCAGGGTTTTTCCTCGGGCCAGCTTGAAAGAAACATCGTTGACCGCCTTGAATTCCCTCCTTCCGAACAAGCCTACGCGCGAATAGAAACTCTTGCCCAGGCGGCGCACCTCGAGAATGATCTCTTCGTCGCCGCGCAGCCCGCGACTGCGTTCCTCAAGAGCTCCCGCGGCGACCGGTCCGGGCTTCATGAAATCGTCGATCACGGGCAGCCTCCTGGGACGACGCTCAAGCTGCGGCCGGCAAAGCAGCAGCGCCCGCGTGTAGGGGTCCCGCGGCGCCTCGAATATCTGCTCGACGCTCCCCTGTTCCTTGATCTCGCCCTCGCGCATCACCACCACGTAGTCGGCGATCTCACCCACCAGGGCGAGATCGTGGGTGATGAACAGCACCGACATGCGAAGACGTTTCTGGAGCGCGGCGATCAGCTCCAGGATCTGCTTCTGGATGGTCACGTCGAGCGCGGTCGTCGGCTCGTCCGCGATCAGCAGCTTCGGCTCGCACGCGATCGCTATCGCGATCATGGCGCGCTGCTGCTGGCCGCCGGAGAGCTGGAACGGATAGGCCTCGATCTTCGTCTCGGGCTCGGGGATCCCGACCTCGCGCAGGAGGTCGAGCGCGCGCACCCGCGCCTGCCTGCCCGTCATGCCGAGATGCCTGGTCAGGACCTCGGTGAGCTGGAAGCCGATCGTGAACACGGGGTTCAAGGAGCTCATCGGCTCCTGGAAGATCATCGAGATATCCGCGCCCCGCAGTTTCTGCAATTCCCGGGGCGCGAGGGCGAGAAGATTGCGACCGCCGTACAGGATCCGGCTGCCCGAAGGCACCGTCGAGTTCTCCTTGGGGAGCAGGCCCAGGATCGCCAGCGCCGTCACCGACTTGCCGCTGCCGGATTCGCCGACCAGCGCGACGGTGCTGTTCACCGGTATGTCGAAGCTGATGCCCTTGACCGCCTGCGTAACGGTCGTCCTGTCGAGGCGAAAATCCACCTTCAGGTCGCGGATGCCGATCAGAACGTCGGCGCTGTTCACTGAGGTCTGCCTCAGTCGCCTCTCCGTCCGGTGATCTCCTCGAAAAACGCCTTGGGCGAAGGATCGCGGCCGAGAAACTCGCGCACCATTTCCGCGGCGGGCCTTTGCCCGCCGTTGGAGAGAATCACCTCGCGGAAACGCCGGCCGACGGCCGGATTCATGAGGTTCTTTCCGTACACGGACAGCATGTCGAGCGCGAGGACCTCAGACCACATGTAGCCATAGTAGCCGGCACCGTAGCCGCCGACGAGGTGCCCGAATGTGCCGGGAAACTGCGTGTCGGGAACGTAGCCTGTTGGTGTTTCGCCTTCCATTCGGATCCATCCCTGCATCGGATCGACCTCGCGTTCGCCGAAAAGCGCCATGTCGTAGGAGGCGTACAAATGCTGCCGTCCGTACTGGATGCCCCGGCCAAACGAGCGCGCCGCGTGCAATCGCCTCACCAGCGCTTCGTCGACTTCGGGACAGGCCTTGCAGTACTGATGAACCAGCCGCAACGGCTCCACCTTGCGGGTCCACTCCTCGTACATCTGCGACGGCGCCTCGACGAAATCGCGCTCCACGTTGGTGCCGCCCTGGCTCGCGTAGCGCGTCCGGGAAAGAACCCCGTGCAGGATGTGTCCGAACTCGTGCAGCAGCGTTTCCAGCTCGCGGTGATTGAGACCGTTGCGATCCAAGTTGGCGACCAGCACGCTGATCGGGGTGCGCCTGGCGAGCAAGCTGACACTGCGGACTCCGAAAGCGGCTGCGTGACTGTACTTGCCATCGCGCGGAAACAAATCGAGGTACACACCGCTCAAGAAGCGGCCGGTCTTGCCGTCGATCACTTCATAGTAACGCACGGAAGGATGCCAAAGCGGCGCCTTCGCCGGAACGAACCTGACGCCGTACAGGCTGCCGGAAATCGCGAATACCCACGCAACGCTTGCGTCGGTAGGGAAATACGCGCGCAAGGCCTCCTGATCGATGTTGTAGCGCGCCTTCTTGAGCTGCTCTTGATAGTACGGAAGGTCCCAACGGTTCAACGTCACCTCCTGGACGCTCTTGCCCAGGCGCTCGGCCTTGAACGCGCGCAAGTCGCCGATCTCCCTGCGCTCGACTTCTCGAACCTTGGCCTCGACCTCGTCCAGAAAGCGGTGAACCGTTTCCGGGCTTTCGGCCATGCGCCGCCGCGTCACGAAATGGGCGTAGCTCGGCAGCCCGTACAGGCTCGCGATTTCCCGGTTCAAACGGGCCGCCTCGCCGAGCAGGTCCAGGTTCTGCGGCGTGCCGCGGTTGTTGAACGCGGTGTAATACCGACGGCGCGCCTCCTCGTTTTCCGCGTTGGCCATGAAGGGTTCGTACTCGGGGTATTCGAATCCGAGCAAGTAGTTGCCCTTGTCATCGCGCCGCGCCTTCTCCAGATAGGAGGCGGGCAGCCCTTTCATTTCCTCGGGGGAAAAAGCAAGCCGCGTCTTGTTGTCCCGGATATTGCGCGCGAATGCCTGGCGAACCTCCTCCAGACGCTGCAGGATCAGCTTCATGCGGGCGCGTTTTTCCGGCGGCAGGGCCACTCCCGTGTCCTCGAATCCCTCCACCACGTCCTTCTTGAGCTTGCGGTCGATACGGTCGGTGGGAGTGATGTGTTGAAAATGCGCGTAAATCTTTTCATTCTGGAACAACTCGGTAGCGAGGTCGTTTATCTTGAGCAGGCAGGACTCGCCCGCGGTGCGAGTCGCAGCATCGGGCGATGCGTTGGTCAGTATTTCTACCGGTCCTTGCGTGTCCTCGATGAGGATCTGCATACGATTCCACGTCCCGAACACGCGATCGAGCGTCGCTTGTGAAAGCGGCAGGCGTTCCAGGGCAGCGATCTCGCCCCGCGCTTTCGATAAGGTCTCGCCGCACACCTTGTCGATGTCGGGCGCGTTCCAGATCGGAATCTGTGGGCGCGGGGCCGTCCACGCAACCGGGGCGAAGACACCGCAGAGCGCGGTCAGGACGAGCGGGCGCGCTGAGTGGCCGAAAATCCATTCTTTCATTTGCTGGAGTCGAGGTCGATATACATCCATTTCAGTCCGCGTTTACCTGTTCAAGCCGCAAGCAGGCGGCCTCATGCCCCGACCGAAACGCTTCGAGACGTGGCTGGTCCCGGCTGCACTCAGGGATCGCATAAGCGCAGCGCGGGTGGAACGGGCAGCCGCCGGGAGGATTCACAGGCGAGGGCGGATCGCCCGCCAGGAGGATCCGCCTCCTCGTGCGCTCCCTTTCCGGATCGGGCAAGGGCATCGCGCTCGCCAGCGCCTTGGTGTAGGGGTGCAGCGGGCGTTCCAGCACCCCTGCCGCCGGCCCAAGCTCCACAATCTTGCCGAGGTACATCACCGCGATCCGATCCGAGATGTGCTTCACCACCGCGAGGTCGTGGGAAATGAAGATCATCGTCAGGCCCATCTCGCGCGTCAATCCCGCGAGCAGATTGATGATTTGCGCCTGGATCGAGACGTCCAGCGCCGAAACGGGCTCGTCCGCGACGATGAGCCGCGGCCGCACCGCGAGCGCGCGGGCAACCGCGATGCGCTGCCGCTGCCCGCCGGAGAACTCGTGCGGATATTTGCGGCTGAAGCGCGCGGCAAGGCCGACGCGGTTGAGCAGCGCCGAGACTTCTGCGGCAAGTTCTGCGCGGGAAACCGCGCGATGCGCCTGGATCGCCTCGGCGATCGTGTCGTATACCGTCATGCGCGGGTTGAGAGACGCGTACGGATCCTGAAAGACCATCTGAAAATCTGCTCGCGCTACGCGAAGTTCCTCAGGCGCCAGTTCGGCCAGATTCCTGCCGGCCAGGATCACCGTGCCCTCCGTCGGCGGCACCAGCCGCAGGATGGTGCGGGCGAGGGTGGACTTGCCGCATCCCGACTCGCCCACCAGGCCAAGCACCTCGCCCTGCGCAATCGAAAGGGAGACGCCATCCACGGCCTTGACCGTTGCGGCGCCGCGGCCAAACAGCATTCCACGCTCGAGCGGAAAGTACGTCTTGACGCCTCTCACCTCCAGCAGCGGTTCTTGCATGGGTTTCACTGTAGAGTGAGCTCCCCGCGTTGCACGCGAAGACAGGCGGAGGCCTGGCCTGCGCCCACGTCTTGCAGTTGCATTTCGGTGCGGCTGCAGTCTGCGACGGCGAATTCGCAGCGCGGCGCGAACGCACAGCCCGGAACAGGCCGCGAAAGATCCGGCGGCAGCCCGGGAATCACGTACAGCTCCGCCCCCTTTGCCTGCATTGCGGGACGGGATCGCTGCAGCGCGCGCGTGTACGGGTGCTTCGGCTCACGGAAGACGGCCCGGGTATCCGCCGTTTCCACGACCCTGCCCGCATACATGACCATGACCCGATCGCAGAACCCCGCCACCACGCTCAAGTCGTGCGATATGAAGATGACTGCGACGCCCCGCTGGCGCTGTTGCTGCGCGATCAGGTCGAGGATCTGCGCCTGCACCGTCACATCGAGCGCCGTGGTCGGCTCATCGGCGATCAGCAGGTCGGGTTTGCCGATCAACGCCATCGCGATCATCACGCGCTGGCGCATGCCCCCGGAGAACTGGTGCGGGTAGCTGCGAATCCGCTGCTCTGCCTCCGGAACTCCGACTTCCTGGAGCGCCTGCAATGCCATACGGGCCGCTGCCGCGCGGTCGATTTTCTCGTGGATCAGCAGCGGTTCCATGAGCTGCTCTTCGATCGTCATGTACGGATTCAGCGAGGTCATCGGATCCTGAAAGATCATTGCGATTCGGCGGCCGCGAATGCCTCGCAGTACCTCCCGTGGGCAACGCAGCAGATCGATGCCTTCCAGCACGGCGCCGGTGCCCTCGACCCGGCCGGGAGGCTGCGGCACCAGGCCCAGGAGCGAGAGGCATGTGACCGACTTGCCCGACCCGGATTCACCCACAATACCCAGCGTTTCGCCCCGATCGATGCAAAACGACACTCCGTCCACTGCGCGCACGACACCGTTGCGCGTGTGAAAGGACGTGCGCAAGTCATCGACTTCAAGCAGCGCCACGCGCTTTAGTCCTTCGATGCCCGGACGTCGAGCGCATCGCGCAGGCCGTCGCCGAGGAAATTCAGCGAGAACAGCGTCGCCGCGAATACCGCGGCCGGGTAGATCAGCAGCCAGGGCGCCTCCTCCATCTGCTCGGCGCCCTCCTTGATGAGCAGTCCCCAGGAGCTCATCGGCGGCTGCACGCCGAGCCCGAGGAAACTCAGAAAGGCCTCCAGCAGCATCACCGCGGGAATGGTGAGCGTTGTGTACACCATCACGGGACCGAGCACATTGGGGACCACGTGGCGCAGAACGATGCGGCTTTTGCGCAGGCCGAGCGCGACAGCCGCCTCGATGAATTCCTGCCGTTTGAGCGCCAGGACCTGCCCGCGCACGATGCGCGCCATGGTCAGCCATTCGACCGCGCCGATGGCGACGAACAGCAGGATGAAATTGCGGCCGAAAACCGTCATCAGCAGAATCACGAAGATCGTGAACGGCAGGGCGTAGAGGATGTCGACGATGCGCATCATCACGGCATCGAGCTTTCCCCCGGCATAGCCGGCGATCGATCCCCACAGCACGCCGATGGTGAGCGAAACGCTGGTCGCCGCGAGCCCCACCAGCAACGAGACGCGGCCCCCGAAGAACAGCCGCGCAAGCTGGTCGCGGCCAAGCTTGTCGGTGCCCAGCAGATGCGCCGCGCTTGGCGGCGCGGCGCCCAAGGCGAGATTCTGTTCCTCGTACGAGTAAGCGAGGAACAACGGCCCGAGCAGCGACAGCGCGGTCAGCACGATGAGCACCACGCCGCCGATGACCGCCATGCGGTTGCGGCGCAGGCGCGCCCACGCGTCCTGCCAGAGCGAACGCCCCGGCTCCACCGCGTCGGCGGCGAGCGCGGGCGATGCAGTCGCAGTCACGGGCACGGGCTAATTGGCGCGCTGCTTCGGGTTCAGCATGGCCTGGGCGATGTCGGCCGCCAGATTCAAGGCGACGACAAGTGCGGCGTAGAACAGGGCGGTGCCGATCGTGAGCGTGGCGTCGCGGTTGAAAACGCTGGTGACGAAGTGGCGGCCGAGGCCGGGGATATTGAAGATCGTCTCGATGACAAACGACCCCGTGAGGATGCCCGCGATACCCGGGCCGAGAAACGACACCACGGGCAGCAGTCCGCCGCGCAGCGCATGCCGGAAAACCACGCGGGTCTCCGAGGCACCCTTGGCGCGCGCGGTCCGGATGAAGTCCTGGTTCAGCACTTCGAGCATGCCGCCGCGCGTGAGGCGCGCAATGTAGCCCGCGTACACCAGGCCGAGCGTCAGCGCGGGCAGCACGCGATCACGCGGGAAATCCCAGCCCGAGGCGTTGAAATGCTCGAAGTGCAGCGCGAACACCAGCACCAGCAGCGGCCCCATCACGAACGTGGGCAGGCAGATGCCGGCCATCGCGGTGGTCGACGCGAGATAGTCGATCCAGGTGTTCTGCCTGACCGCCGCTGCAATGCCGAGCGGGATGCCGACCAGAAGCGCGACGCACAGCGCGAGGCCTCCGAGCTCGAGCGATACCGGCAGCGCCGCCGCGATCAGCTCGTTCACCGAGCGGTTGGCGTGCTTGAACGACGGGCCGAGGTCGCCGCGCAGGAGGTTCCCCATGTAGCTCAAGTACTGCTTCCACAGCGGCTGGTCGAGGCCGTAGAACGCCTCGATCTGCACTTTGATCTCCTGCGGGATGTTTTTTTCCGTGTCGAGCGGGCCGCCGGGCACCGCCTTCATCATGAAGAACGTAATCGTCGCCACCAGGACCAGGACCGGAATCGTCTCGAGGATCCGGCGGACGATCAATCGCAGCATGCGGTGCGTGCTCGCCGTTTCAGGGGCGCTGCGCTGCGGCGCTTGCCGTCGCCAGAGATGCTTCCGGCCGCGGCGCGAGCCACACGTAAGGATAGGGATGGTGATCGAGAATCGTGGCATTCCACCCGCGCACCTCGGGTCGGAGCAGGTAAACGCGCGTGTAGTGATAGATCGGGATCACCGGCATCTCGTCGAGAAAGATCGCCTCGGCCTTCTGGAACAGCTCGTAGCGGGTCTCCCGGTCGCCGAGCCGGGACGCCTCCTTGAGCAGGCGGTCGTATTCGGCATTCGCCCATCCGGTCCGGTTGTTCCCGCTATCGGCAAGAAACGTCTCCAGGAATGTCGACGGATCCGCGTAGTCGCCGATCCAGCCGGCGCGCGACACGTCGTAATCCTTGCGTTTTTCCGTGTCGAGATAGACCTTCCATTCCTGGTTGAGCAGTCTCACGTCGATTCCCAGCTCCCTCTTCCACATCTGCTGGATCGCCTCGGCGATGGACTTGTGCGACTCGGACGTGTTGTACAGGATGTCGAATGGAGGAAATCCCTTGCCGCCCGGATATCCGGCCTGCGCGAGCAGCTGGCGCGCGCCCTCGGGGTCGTAGCGGATCGCGCTGCGGGACGTGTACCCGACCGTGTCGGGCGGCGTGAAGTAGTAGGCCGGCAGCTGGCCGCCCCGCGTGATGTTTTCAACGATGGTTTTCCGGTCGATCGCCATCGCCAGCGCCTGGCGCACGCGCTTGTCCCTGAACTGCGGCCGCGTCGTGTTGATGCGGTAGAAATACGCGCCAAGATATGGATCGATGCGCAGCAGCTGCGGTTTGTCCCTGCGGTAGACCGAAATCTTCGATTGCGGGACTTGCTCCGTCACGTGCAGCTGTCCCGAACGGAATGAGCGCTCTTCCGTGTCCGCGCTCTCGATCGGATGGAAATGAACTTCGTTCAACTTCACGCTTGCCGCATTCCAGTAGAGCGGGTTCTTCTTCACCACGATCACATGGCCGACCTCCCAGCGCTCGAGCACAAAGGGCCCGTTGCCGACGAAATGACCGGGCCGCGTCCAGCGGTTGTTGCGCTGATAGGGATCGCCGTACCGCGCGATCGTCGGCAGGTGCACCGGCCACCACGAATAGTGATTGAGCAGCGACAGGAAATACGGCACCGGCCCGTTGAGCGTGATGCGCAGAGTGCGCTCGTCGAGCGCCTCTGCGCCGACACTCGAGAAGTCCTGCGTCTTGCCCTTGTAGTAATCCTCAGCGCCCTTCATGACGAAATACATGTAGGCGTACTCGCATCCCAGCGACGGCGTGAGCGCTCGCCGGTAGGAGCGCACGAAGTCGTGCGCCGTCACCGGATCGCCGTTCGACCAGCGGATGCCCGCACGCAGATGAAACGTGTAGGTCGTGCCGTCCGGTGAAATATCCCAGCTCTCCGCCTGCCCGGGCACCGGATGCAGATCGGTCGGGTCCTCGGTGACCAGATTTTCGAGCAGCGCCTGCAGGATGTTATGCTCCGGCACGCCCTGGACGATATGCGGATCGAGTTCCTGGGGGTCGGAACTGCTGCCCCTGTGGAGGATCTGCAGCCGATCGCCCTCGCCCACGAGCGTGGGCGGCTTGCCGCAACCGGCGACAAGCACCAGCCCCGCCAGCGCCGTGAACGCCAACTCCCGGACGGAACGACGATTCGTTTTGTAACGCATGGGACGGACTGGATTCTATGCCAATCATCGCACATGAGCACGACCTGCAAACCAATAGCCGCGCTCCGCGACGATTCTTGCTGGGTACGGCGCTTACGGCATGCCAAGTTCGCGATTTGACTTGACCTGAATCCGCTACAATCGCGCGATCCTGACTACGAGGCAGGGGCAAGATGGGGTTTCTCGCTGAAAAGCGCATCCTGGTCACGGGCCTGCTCTCCAATCGCTCGATCGCCTACGGGGTCGCCAAGACCGCCCGGCGCGAGGGCGCGGAGCTCGCGTTCACCTACCAGAACGAGCGCTTCAAGGAGCGCGTCACGGAGATGGCCGCGGAGTTCGGAAGCACGCTGGTCTTCCCCTGTGACGTCGCGAGCGACGCCGAGATCGCT
>VBCA01000081.1 GCA_005881575.1 Betaproteobacteria bacterium | reverse complement strand
CGCGCTACATCATCCGCTACCTCGGCCGCCCGGAAAAATACGAGGCCAAGCTCCAGGAGAAGATGGCGCCCGGGTACGCCGCGCTGGAGGTCATGGAGAAACATCTGGCGAGCCGCAGCTTCTTCGTGGCCGAGCGCTACACGATCGCCGACATCGGGCTCTACGCCTACACGCACGTGGCCCACGAAGGAGGCTTCGAGCTCTCGCGCTTTCCCGCCGTGAAGGCATGGCTCGCGCGCGTGAGGAGCGAGCCCCGACACATCACCATGAGCGGGGGCTAGCCATGCCCGGCAAAAGGTCGAAGAGAGACAATGCAGTGCGGGTGCGTTACCGGTCGACGAAGTCTTTGCCGAAAGCGGAGGTGCTGCGCCTGTACCGGTCGGTTCAATGGTCTGCGGCAAGGAAACCCGACCGCCTCATGCGCGCGCTCAAGAGCTCGCACTCGGTCGTCACGGCCTGGGTCAAGGGCTCGCTCGTGGGCCTGGGAAACGCCCTTTCGGACGGAAGCCTGGTCGTGTATTACCCGCACATGCTGGTGCTGCCCGAGTTCCAGGGTCGGGGCATCGGGCGGGAGCTGATGAGACGGCTGATGAAGCGCTATCGCGGATTTCACCAGCACATACTGATCGCCGAGGCGCAAGCGATCTCGTTCTACCGCAAGTGCGGGTTCAAGCGCGCGGGTAAAACCGATCCGATGTGGGTGTTCAGGGGACGGGAGCACGGGTAGCGCGCGCTACCTCGAGATCGCCTTCGGCTGCGTCCCCGGCGCCGGCGGGCCGATTCCGCTCCGCAGGAATTCGAGCAGCTTGGCGAGCTGGCTCGAAGCCTGCCTACGCACGCCTTCCACGTCGCAGCCGCTCCAGTCGTAGAAGCCCTTGCCCGCCGAGAGCCCGGTGCGGCCGAGGGCGACCATCGTCTGGAGCATCGGATT
This sequence comes from Betaproteobacteria bacterium, assembly GCA_005881575.1. Classification (GTDB taxonomy): domain Bacteria; phylum Pseudomonadota; class Gammaproteobacteria; order Burkholderiales; family SG8-39; genus VBDM01. The sequence continues at coordinate 3,537 of VBCA01000081.1, read as the reverse complement.
GGGGGTCGCATTGTGGAACAGCTTCGGCACGATCGACTCCTGCGCGTCGGCGTGGATCTTGAGGCCGCTGATGTCCTTCTGCTGGATGAGCCCGTTCAGGCACATGCGCGGGGCGAGCAACCTGCGCGCGGCGTGGTCGATGTCCTCGACGGAAGCGACCCCCGCCTCGATCAGGTAATAGGCTTCGTGCAGGATCGCGTGCTGAAGGCGGTTGACGAGAAAGCCGACGATGGGCTTGTAGAGCACCACCGGCTCCTTGCCGGTTCGCCTGAGCGCGTCGGCCACGCGGTCCACTTCGGCGCGCGGAGTCGCGAGCCCCGCCATCACTTCGACGACCGGCGCGGTATCGGCCGGCATGAAGTAATGAACGCCGAGAAAGCGCTCCGGGCGCTTCATCTTGCGCGCGAGCTCGACCAGATCGAGTCCCGAGGTCCCGGTCGCGATCAGCGGCGCTTCGCCCGGCGCATTTCCCGAATAAGCCGCCTCGATTTCAGCGTAGACCGCCTGCTTGACGGGAACGTCCTCGGGCACGAACTCGATGACGAGATCAGGCGCCTCCTTCGGCAGCTGCTCGACCACGCTCGTCTTCGCCGGAAGCCCCTCGAGCTTTCCCGCGCGGCTGCTCTTCACGAGGGTGGCGAAGCCCGCGTCCGCGAAGGTCTTCGCGACGCCGCGGCCCATGACGCCGTAGCCGTAGATCAGCACCGTTTTGATGGGTGTGCTCATGTCGCCGCTCCGAAGTGGGGTGGGCCTTGCGGACAGGGAATTGTAATGCACGAAAGTGCGCGATTTGAACTAAGCTTGCGCCTATAGAGACTTGGAAAGGAGGCGCAGGTGAACCCGAAGATCCTATGGTGTTCGGGACTGGCCTTGCCGGTTCTTCTCGTGTCCGTGGCTCTGACCGCCTGCGGATACAAGACGACGGATTACTCTCGGCCGTCGACCGCGGTTGCGCTCGCGCGATACAACGCGAACGGTACGCCCGACACGGCCAATGTGGTCGGCGGAACGGGTCTGGTTACCACCGACGTGAATACGTCCCAAGACGATGTCGCTTTCGCGGTCGTTCGGCAGCCGGTGGACGGCAAGATCATCACGGTGGGTACGAGCTTCACCACGCCTGCGAGCATCGTGGTGATCCGGTACAACACGGACGGTACGCCGGATTCCACCTTCGGCACCAACGGGATCACGGTCACGAGCCTGCCTTCGGCCGACGCGAGCGCTTTTGCCGCGACCCTGCAAACCGACGGCAAGCTCCTGGTCGCCGGAAGGAGCTGCCCTTTGTCGGGAACCTCCAGCTTCTTGCTGCTGCGTTACCACACCGACATCAGCACCGGCACGGCCGGTACTCTCGACACGAGTTTTGGCACGGCGGGGACGGGGATTGTGACGACCCCCATTCCATCCGGCAGCTCAACCAGCGCCAACGCGGTCGCGGTGAGCGGCACCAACATCCTCCTCGCCGGCCACTCGAAGATCGGCGCGAACTTCGTGATCGCTCTCGCGCAATATACCTCGAGCGGCGCGCCGGATTCCACGTTCGGGAGCGGAGGCATCGTTACCACGCCGGTCGGCTCGCTCGATGCCGACGCAGCGGCGCTCGCCGTGCAGACGGGCGGCAAAATCGTCGTGGCGGGTCTGGCGGGAAGCGCCGCGAGTCAGATCTGGGACGTCGCCCTGCTGCGTTACAACGCGGACGGGTCGCCCGACACCACCTTTGGCGGCGGAGACGGAATCGTCACCACCGATATCGGCTCGAGCAGCAACTACGCCAATGCAGTCGCCCTGCAGGCGGACGGGAAGATCGTCGTGGCGGGGAACGCTTTCGTGAATTCTTTCGCCGGCACCTCCGACATCGCCGTGCTCCGTTATAACACCGACGGCTCGCTCGACACCGGGTTCGGCAACCCGAATGGGTACGTCACCACCAACGTCAGCGCATTCGACAACGGCTTTGCGGTCGCCGTGCAGTCGGACAACAAAATCGTGGTGGCGGGAAATGCCGACGCCGGTACGGGCGACCGGCTCGCCTTGCTGCGTTACAACGCGGACGGCTCGCTCGATGCCGATCCGATGACAGGATTCGGGACTGGTGGCATCGTGACCCGCGCCGCCTCGGGCCCGAGCACTATCGCGGGCGCCTTTGCCGTCCTCCTGCAGCCGGGCGGAGAGATCGTCGTGGCCGGGTACGACTGAGGGCCGGCCCTCAGGTTCCGAGCGCCTTGATTTTCAATTCCCGGGCGAGCTTGTCCAGGCCCGCGCGCAAGGGCTGCGGGATCGGGACGCCGAGCTTCGAGCGCTCCTCGAACTTCGCGCGGCTCTGCTCGCCGGGGAGCCATATGCGCGCCACGCCCGGCATGGGCTTCGACCTGCGGATCTCTCGCGCGAGCTTGTCGACGCGGCGCTTGAACTCGTCCACATCGCCGAAGGCCGCGATCGAGATCGCGACGATCGCGTGGCCGGTGTTGGTGGGCGTCACGTCGTCGGCGTTGAAGTCGACGGTTTCGCTTCCCATTGCCGCGCCGTTCAGCGTGCCCGCGAGCAGGCCGAATACGAGCGCAAGCCCGTAGCCCTTGTAGCCGCCGATCGGGACGAGCAGGCCCTCCTCGGCGCGCTTGGGATCGGTGAGCGGCCTGCCCTGGTGATCGATCATCCAGCCCTCGGGCAGGGTTTCCCCCCGCTGCACCGCGGTCTTCACCTTTCCGTAGGCGGCGACCGTGGTCGCCATGTCGAGGACGATGTTCGTTTCGTTTCCCGGCGCCCCCACCGCGATCGGATTGGTCGACAGCAAGAGGTCGATCCCGCCCCAGGGCGCCATGTGGTTGGCGTTGCCGACGGCGAGATACAGCCCGATCATGTCGTGCGCTAGCGGCATCGCCGCGTAGAGCGACGCCGGCCCCGCGTGGTTGCTGCGATGGACGCCGACCCAGGCCGCGCCCGCTGTCTTCGCTTTCGCGATCGCGGTCTTCGCGGCGAAGCTCATCACCACGTGCCCCATGCCGTTGTCGCCGTCGACGAGCGCCATGCCCGCCGCTTCGCGCGCGACCTTCACCTTGGGCTTCACGTTGACCGCGCCCCCTTTGATGCGGCGCACGTACTGCGGAAGGCGGAAAATTCCGTGTCCATCGGCGCCGTGGAGGTCGGCGCGCACCATCAGCTCGGCGCAGGTGGCGGCGTCTTTCGCGGGAAGTCCGACCGCGAGCAGCGAATCGGCGATGAAGCGCTTGAGCTGGGCCGCGGGCAGGCGCTGCGGGGGAGCGCTAGTGGCTGCGTCGGCTTTCATTGTGCGCGTTCCGGCTGGCGGGACATGTCCGAACCCTAACACGGGGGCGAATGCTCAACAACGCTCGTAGGGCGCCCGGTATGATTCGCTCTCCATCCGATGGGAGCGATCTTGAAGAAGACGAAAGTCGCGCTTGCTTTTTTTTCCGCGTTGTTGGTGCAGCACAGCCCCGCGCAGGAGAACGAGAAACCCGACCAGGTCCGCATCATCGGTCACTACGAAAACGCAGTCGGCACCTCGGACGCGGCGAG
>VBCA01000005.1 GCA_005881575.1 Betaproteobacteria bacterium | reverse complement strand
CGGAAGTCCCGCGAGCCGCAGGCCCAGAGGGCACGGACCGGCCGGCCGATCAGCTCGCCGCCGTCATACCCGAACATGCGCTGCCCACCCTTGCTCACGAACGTGATGCGGCCGAGCTGATCCACCGTCACGATTGCGTCCACCGAGCTCGCGATCAGGTTCTCGAGGTATTCCTTCGCGTTCCTCGTCTCGCGAAGTAGGCGCGCGTTCTCCAAAGCGACGGCGGCGTGGTGGGCAAAGGCGCGCAGGCGAACGACGTCCTGCTCCGTGAACGGGCCGACTTCCTTGTTGCCGACGAACAGGACTCCGATCACGCGGCCGCGGTGCTGCAGCGGCACGCAGGCCAGGTTGCGCACGCCGAGCGAGCGCGCCGAGGCCCGGTTGACCCGGGAGTCTTGGGCCGCGTCGTTGGCGATCTGCGGCGCGCCCGAAGTGAACGTCAGGCCAGCCAAGCATTCCGCCTTCTTCAGCCGCACCACCGCCCCTTGTTCGCGAGCGACCAGCCGGCGCATGACCATGTCGTCGCCGTCCGGAAACCCGGTGCCGCCGTACGCCGCCCGCGTGAGAGAGACGGCGCCCTCGACGATCGCCGTCAAGAGCGCGTCGCAGTCGGTAAGCTCGCCGAACCGGCCGATCGTCTTGTAGAGGACTCGGGCTTCATACAGCTCGCCTTCAAGGCGGATCTGGGTGCGGTAGCAGTTCCAAGCTACGGTAACGAGCGTCAAGTAAAGGATAGCACCCGCGATCCCGCCGAGGACCCAGACCACGACCACACCGCGATCGAGGACTGCGAACAGCGTCGCGGGCGCCCGGTAGAGCTCGATGACGCCGACGATGGGACCGTTCGACTGATAGCGCACCGGTACGTAAACCTCCTCCAGGCGGGGGAATCCACGGAGAGTCGAGTGATGCCCTTCCGCTCCCGGGTGATCGATCTCCGCGATCGTCTCGCCGCGCAATGCTGCGGCGACCTTCGTGTTCTCGCCGAAATGGTGGCCGGTGAGCGAAGCGTCATCGGACCAAAGCACCCATCCGCCGGCGTCGTACACCATGAAGCGCACGACCTGCTCGGACCGGGCGAACTCACGCAGCCGCTCGGCACCGGCAGGCGGCGCGCCGGACGGCACTGCAAAAAATTCGGGAGGAACGCTCGAAGTGAACAATCGGGAAGCCAGATCGCTGATGACCGCCCCATCGTGCACGACGAGCTGACGGCGCAGGACTGCGCTGGAGGCGGCACAGACGAGGACCGTGATCGCGAGAACGCAAAAAAAACTCAGCAGAGCAAATCGCTGGGGTACCGACAGCCGGCGGTACATGAGCGCCTTACCCAACATCCATGGCTCCCGTCACGATGACGCTTGTCCACGACCAAGAGCGATACCCCCACGAAGCCCTGCTTCCGAGGGCTAGGGGAATATCGGGACGCGCCTGTTCGTTTTTTTTCCTGCGGCGCAAAGAGCATACCAAAGAAGCTATTGAGCGAAATATTTTTCTACATTGTTTATAGGAGTGTCGAGTTTCCGCTACAAAGCGCGTCGGGTTTTCCTTACAAATCGGCGCAAAATCTTCCGCGACTCGCTGCCCAACGACATCACTGCCACGAAATGCCGCCGGGGCGAAATGCCCCGATGGAAGGACCCGCTAGTCGCCGCCGCGAGCAATGACGAAGCGCGGCCAATCTATTGCCGGCCGAACGTCAAGGGGTAATGGTCGTTCTGAAAGGCGTGAGGCCGTTATAGGCGATCGTGCGGCCCGCCGCGCCCTGGAGGTTGAGCGAGGCGACGCTGATCTCCGCGGCCTCCGCCGCCCTGATGGACTTGAAGGTAAGCACGAGCATTTCAGCGTCGGACGCGGACGCCGGCGTTTGATTCGAGACGCCGACGAAAATCGAGCCGTCCGAGTTCACGCGGTAGCCGAAGCTTCCCGTCTTTTCTGCGCTGAAATAGCGACCGGGCCGAACCGACACGGATTCGAGGACGGCCGGGTCGAAACGCAGCTGCATCGGCGCCGCGCGGATCTGCTCACCCGAGGTCACGCGCAGAGAGACGTTGAAGCTCGCGCCCGCCCTCGCGCTCGCCGGGCCCTCCCACCGGAGCTGCGCAGGGGCGGTCTTGCCCGGTATCGAGTTGTCGGAGGAGGAAGCTCCCTGAGTGGGGGCCGGGATCAGTTTTGCCACCGCGGAAGGCGGCGGAAAAGCCGTTGCGGAGGCCGGCGTTTTCGCCTGCGGCGGTCCGCCCTGGCCGGTGAGCTCCTGTTCCTTGAGCGCGCTGAACTGCAGGGTCTGACGCGTGCCGGAAGGAATGTGAACGAAGCTCACCTCCGTGGCGCTCACCGAGTCGACCTTGTACTGGCCGTCGAGAGTGTCACCCTCCTTGACCGGGAAAATTTCCTCGCCTCTCGCGACATACACTTCGATCCCCGAGTCGCGATGAAATTGACCGGCGAAACGATACGGCAGAGGCGGCACGACGGCAACCGGCGGTTCGGAAACGACGGCCGGTTTGCGCCGCGGCAACCACGCTTGCGCGGAAAACGGGTCTGCGGCGATCCTGCCCAGAGCGGAACGAGCAGGAATTCCGGGCTGCTTTGTCTCCGATGCGGGTGCGGCGACGTGCTCGGGGTCTTGGGGGGCACCCGATGCCGGAGCTTTTGCCGAATTCGGCGCGGCCGGGCCGCGAAGGTCGATCGCAACCCAGGCAGCCGCCCCGGCGAGCAACGCAATCAAGACTGCGATTCTTGGTGGAAAACGCATCTTGCCTCGATATCCTAAATTCAGGATTTCTGTCCGGACTATTCTAGTACGACTGTATTACACGAACACGCTCGATCGGTGCCGGGTAGAGGAGTCGAACCCCCGACCAACTGATTACAAATCAGCTGCTCTGCCAACTGAGCTAACCCGGCGTCGGGACACATTATACGTCTGCGGGGATCCCGACCCGGGGAGTGCCCGCATATCGCCGCGCGCCGCCGCGCGTTGAGCGGCGCGTCTCTCGTCCGCTCCAACGCGCGGAGTTGAAGCGGCGCTCGGCGTCCGCTTCAACTTTACTTGATCCGCTTCAACGCGGGTTTCCCGGGTTTCGGGGGGTCCTTCGGCTCGGGCGGAGCCGCGACTTCTTCGCCGCTCGCCTCCTCTGCCGTTTCCTCCTTCCCAGGCTCGAACGACATGCCCCGTCCGTTCTCGCCCGCGTAGATCGCCGCGACGGTCGCGACCGGAATGACGAGGTCTTTGGCGACGCCGGCAAAACGCGCGGTGCATTCGATGAGTTCGTTTCCCATCTGCAGGCGGCTTGTCGCGACGGGGCCGACGTTGACAACGATCTCGCCGTTGCGCACGTATTCCATCGGCACGCGAGTCCTGGAGTCGACCACCACTGAAATGTGGGGCGTGTAGCCGTTGTCGACGCACCATTCGTACACCGCGCGCAACAAATACGGCTTGGTGGACTTGGGCTCGGCCATCGAGGCCACCGCGACTATAAGCGGGAATTCACTTGCAAATTTGGCGCGAGTGCTCTCATTTGCGCATCACCTTTTCCGACGGCGTCAATGCCTCGATGAACGCGGGGCGGGAGAAGAGGCGCTCTGCGTATTTCATGAGGGGGGCGGCCGGCTTGGGCAGGGTCACGCCGTAGTAGTCGAGGCGCCACAAGAGCGGACTGATCGCCACGTCGAGCATCGAGAACTCGTCGCCCAGCATGTACTTTTGCTTGGTGAACACCGGTGCCATCTGCGTCAGCTGGTCGGCAACGTGCTGGCGAGCGCGGTCCTGCTGCTTCTGGTTGCCGTTCTCGAGCGCCTCGATGTGGGAAAAAAGCTCTACTTCGAACTGGAACAGAAATAACCGCGCACGAGCGCGCATCACCGGATCCGCCGGCATGAGCTGCGGGTGGGGAAAGCGTTCGTCGATGTACTCGTTGATGATGTTCGCTTCGTAGAGGATCAGGTCGCGCTCGACCAGCACCGGCAGGCGGTTGTAAGGGTTCATCACCGCAATGTCTTCCGGCTTGTTGTACATGTCGACGTCGATGATTTGAAAGTCCATGCCCTTTTCGTACAGCACGATGCGGCAGCGCTGCGAAAACGGGCAGGTGGTTCCGGAGTAGAGATTCATCATGTTTGCTTACCTTGTCGCGGAATTCGGATCGATGTGCAGATGAAAAAGGCGCGGGCGCCGAGCGCGCCGCGCCTTTGGGGCGGTTTCTCTCAGTGCACGTCTTTCCAGAACTCCTTGTAAAGGAGATACGTGAGCACGAGCAGCACCAAAAGCACGAGCATCACGACATACCCGACCTGCTTGCGCGTGATCTGATTGGGCTCGGACATCCAGGTCATGAAGTTGACCAGATCGCGAACCATGATGTCGTAGTCGATCTGGGACAGCGACCCCGCCGTTTCGGTCCTGATTGTCTTGAGGATGAAGCGCTCCCCGTCCTTGCCGGCCTGATCAGGAGTCAGCACATCGATTTTCCAGGCGTTCTTCTGCTGCCTGCCGATCGCCTCCGCCTGCTCGATGTTCTTGAACTTCCGCTCCTCCTGCGCCTGTTGCCCGGACAGCGTCCACAGCACGTGCGGCATGGCAACGCGCTCGAACACCATGTTGTTCCAACCGGTCGCCGACTCGGGGTCCCGGTAGAAGCTGCGCATGTACGTATACAGCCAGTCCGGGCCGCGGGCGCGGGCGACCACCGATAGGTCCGGGGGCGCCGTGCCGAGCCATTCCTTTGCGTCCTTCCTCGTCATGGCGACGTTCATCAGGTCGCCGATTTTGTCGGTCGTGAAGAGGAGGTTCTCCTTGATCTGCTGCTCGGTCAGGCCCAGATCGAGCAGCTTGTGATAGCGCATCATGCCCGCCGAGTGACAGTTCAAGCAGTAGTTGACGAAACTGCGGGCGCCCGATTGCAGGCTCGCGACATCGCGCGGATCGATCGGCGCCGAATCCAGCCTCACCGGTTCCTCTGCGAACGCAAGCTGCGCGGCGAGCGCGAGGAACACCGCGAGCGCTTTCATCTCGAGGTGACCCTCTCCGGCTCGGGCAGGCATTTATCCATCTTCGAATACCACGGCATCAGGAAGAAGAACAGGAAGTACACGGCTGTGCCGACTTGCGCGGCGAGGGTGCGCCCCTCGCTCACGGACTCGGTGCCGAGGTAGCCGAGCACGAAGAACGCGATCACGAAGAGGGTGAGCGCCGTCTTGGTGATCGGCCCCTTGTACCGGATCGACCTGACCGGGCTCCGGTCGAGCCAGGGCAGGAAAAAGAAGATCATCACCGAGGTGCCCATCAACACCACGCCCCAGACTTTTGCGTCCAGACTCAGGAGCCCGGCGAGCAGCGCAATCGCAATCACGCCGACGGCTATCCTCGCCGCGCTCTTCTTCATGCTCCCAATGAGGAGAAGCGCGAATGCGACCACGCCCGGAGCCAGTACCCACAATACGAACTCATCGGTCGTCGCGCGCAGGATCGAATAATACGGCGTGAAATACCACACCGGCGCGATGTGCGCCGGGGTCTTCAGCGGATCGGCCGGGATGAAATTGTTGTGCTCGAGAAAATAGCCGCCGGCATCCGGCGCGAAGAAAACGACCATCGAAAAAACGATGAGGAAGACCACCACGCCGAAGGTGTCCTTCACGGTGTAATAGGGGTGAAACGGAATACCGTCGAGCGGCCTGCCGGTCTTGGGATCCTTTACGTTCTTGATCTCGACGCCATCGGGGTTGCTCGAACCGACCTCGTGCAGCGCGAGCAGATGCGCGACCACGAGCGCGAGGAGCGCGAGCGGCACCGCGATCACGTGGTAGGCGAAAAAGCGGTTGAGCGTCGCATCCGACACCACGAAATCGCCCCGGATCCAGATCGCGAGATCCGGTCCGATCACGGGAATCGCGTCGAAGAGATTCACGATCACCTGCGCGCCCCAGTAGGACATCTGGCCCCAGGGAAGGAGGTAGCCGAAGAAAGCCTCGGCCATCAGGCACAGGAAAATCAACATCCCGAAGATCCAAAGAAGCTCGCGCGGCCCGCGGTACGAGCCGTAGAGCATCGCGCGGAACATGTGCAGATACACGCAGATGAAGAAGAACGAGGCCCCGGTCGAGTGCATGTAGCGGATCCACCAGCCCCAGGGCACCTCGCGCATGATGTATTCGACCGAGGCGAACGCTTGAGCGGCGTCCGGCTTGTAATTCATGGTAAGGAAGATGCCGGTGACGATCTGGATCACCAGCACGAAGAGCGCGAGCGATCCGAAGTAGTACCAGAAATTGAAATTCTTCGGCGCGTAATACTCGGAAAGGTGCGAGCGCCAGGTTTCCATCAGCGGAAAGCGCTGATCGATCCAAGTGAGGAGGCCGTTGAAGGGTCCCGCGCCGGTCACCGCCTGCTTCTCTGCCGCAGCCATCGCTCTATGCCCTCTTCTTGTCCTCGCCGATCAGGATCCGGGTGTCCGAGAGATAGGTGTAGGGCGGGACCTTGAGATTGTCCGGGGCGGGCTTGTTCTTATAGACCCGGCCGGCGAGGTCGAACAGCGATCCGTGGCAAGGACAATAGAACCCTCCGGTCCACTGGCTCTCGAACGCCTCCGGACCCGGTTTGAACTTATCCTGGGGAGAGCAGCCGAGGTGCGAGCAAATTCCCACTACGACGAGGTAATCCGGCTTGATCGAGCGGTATTCGTTCCGGGCGTATTCGGGCGTCAGCTCGCCTTTTTTGCGCTCGCTCTTGGGGTCGGCGACTTTGCCGTCGGTCCGCTTGATCTCTTCGAGCATTTCCTGGGTGCGATGAAGGATCCAGACCGGCTGGCCGCGCCACTCGACGGTCATTTTTTCCCCGGGATTGAGCTGGCCGATGTCGGCCTCGACGGGTGCGCCGAGCGCTTCGGCGCGCTCCGAAGGCAACATCGATGCGGCGAAGGGAACCGCCGTGGCGACCGCAGATACTCCGCCAGCACAGGCACTCGCGATGACCAAGGTGCGACGCCTGCCGTTGACCTTGGATTGATCGCTCATGGGGAAATCCTGACTGGGGGAGGCATTGTCGAAGAGAGCAAAATTATACAGAAAGCCTCGCGCAGGACCAAATTTTGTGATCCAACGAATTGATTTCAATGGAGAATTCATGATCCCTGCCGCTGCCTAGCCGTTTTGCGCAATAATCGCGGTACAGGGGAGTCCGGGTTGCGCCTCGCATACCGCGCAGGTGAGCCGCCGCGGACGAGCGTCCAAGATCTCCGCCGAAGCACCGTCCGCTCAATCCATGCGCAATCTCTGGCTCATCTTTGCCCAAACGGCCACCGTTGCGGTGAGTGTGCTTTTCGTCGTTACCACGCTCAAGCCGGAGTGGCTCGGTCGTCCCGGTTCTGGACTCCAAGTGGTCGAGTTGCGTCAGGCCACGCCATCACCGAGCCTTCCCGCGCGCGCAGCCTCCTACAGCGACGCAGTGAGAAAAGCCGTCCCTTCAGTCGTGAACATTTTCACCAGCAAGGAAATCAAGACGCCGCGCCATCCGTTCCTCAACGATCCTCTCTTCCAGCAATTTTTTGGGGACCGTCTTGAGGAAGATTCACAGCGCGCGACGAGCCTGGGCTCGGGCGTGATCGTCAGCCCGAAGGGATACATCCTCACCAATCACCACGTGGTCGAGGCGGCAGACGAGATCGAGGTTGCGCTCGCCGACGGCAGGAAACTCAAGGCGAAGGCCGTCGGCTCCGACCTGGAAACCGATATCGCGGTCCTGCAGGTCGAAGGCGGGTCGGTTCCGGCGATCACTTTCGGCGACACCGACGCGATGCGAGTCGGCGACGTGGTACTCGCGATCGGGAATCCCTATGGGTTCGGCCAGACCGTGACCATGGGAATCGTGTCCGCGCTCGGGCGCAGCCAGCTCGGAATCAATACCTTCGAGAACTTCATCCAGACGGACGCGGCAATCAATCCCGGCAATTCGGGCGGGGCGCTCGTCGACGCCGCGGGCAATCTCGTGGGGATAAATACAGCGATCTACTCGCAGCGCTCGGGCGGATCGCTCGGCATCGGCTTTGCGATCCCCGCTTCGAGCGCTAAGCAAATCATGGAGCAGATCATCCAGACCGGCGGCGTCACGCGCGGCTGGATCGGTGTCGAGGCGCGGGAGATCACTCCGGAAATGGGCGAGTCCTTCCGCCTGGGCGCCACCAGCGGGGTCCTGATCGAGGGCGTGCTGCGGGGTGGACCCGCTGAACGAGCAGGGCTGAAGCCCGGCGATGTCCTGGTTGCGATCGAAGGCAAACCGGTCAAGGATCCGAACTCGATGCTTAACCTGGTCGCGGCACTAGTCCCGGGAAAGCCCGCTTCGATACGGCTGCGTCGCGACAACAAGGATGTGGAACTCCAGGTTGCCGTCGGCAAGCGGCCGACCCCGCGACGGCGCTAGTCGCTGCCCCCGGGTGCTTCGGAGGCCGCCGCGGACCGGCCGACCATGCGCGCGAGGACGATGCCGAGCTCATAGAGAAACCAAAGCGGCATGGCGAGCATCACCTGGGAGATGACGTCGGGAGGCGTGAATATCGCCCCGACTATGAATGCGCCGACGATCACGTAGGGGCGGATTTCCTTCAGCTTTTCTATGGAAACCACGCCCACGCGCACCAGGACGATGACCACCACCGGAACCTCGAAGGTCACCCCGAACGCCATGAAGGTGGTGAGCGCGAAGGAAAGATATTTGTCGATGTCGGTCATCCACGCGACGCCCTCGGGGGCGATCGACGCCATGAACTTAAATACCACGGGAAACACGAGGAAATACGCGAACGACATCCCCACGATGAACAGCACCGAGCTCGCGACCACCAGAGGCAGCACCAGGCGCTTCTCGTTCACATATAAACCCGGCGCGACGAACGCCCACACCTGGTAGAGGACATAGGGGAGCGCGATCACGAACGCCACGAGAAACGCCACCTTGACCGGAACGAGAAACACACCGACCACGTCGGTTGCGATCATCTGGCCGCCCGCCGGTAGCGCCGCAACCAAGGGCTTGGCGAGGAGCGCGTAGAGCTCCCTCGCCCAGGGAAAAAGGCAAATGAACACGATGATAACCGCAAGGATCGCGCGCAGGAGCCGGTCGCGCAGCTCGACCAGATGGGAGATGAAGGTGTCCGGCGTGCTCATCCGCGGCCGCTCAGACGGACGTCTTTTCCGGTGGCCCACCGCCTTGCGGCTCGCGGCCGACTTCACCCGGTTGCGGGGCCGCCTCTGCGGGTGCCGGCTGCGGGGTACCCGAGGGGGCTGGGGAGCCCTCGATTTTCGTCAACTCATTGAGCTCGGTTTCGGTTTTCGACACCTCGCTTTGAACCGAGTCGACAGTCGCATTGACCGTTCCCTCGAACCCGCGCGCGGCGTCCTCGAAGGTGGTTTTGAACTTGCGCAGCTCCTCCAGCTCGATCTCGCGGTTGATGTCGGCCTTGACATCGTTGACGTAGCGCTGTAGCCGGCCGAACAAGTGGCCCATGGTGCGCGCCACGCGAGGCAGCCGCTCCGGCCCGATGACGATGAGCGCCACGACGGCGATCACCATCAGTTCGGAGAATCCGACGTCAAACACGGTGGGTGAACGAATCGTTCAAAAAAGAAGCCGGGACAGCTCCCGGCATCCGGATCGGGGCGAAGACCTCTTCAGGTCTTGGCCTTGTCCTTGACCTCGCCCTCGATGGTGCGGCCGCCCAGCTGGGATTGGGGCGAAGATCCGCTCTCGGAATGCTTGTCGGCCCCGGACTCCTTCATGCCGTCCTTGAATCCGCGTACAGCCCCGCCCAGGTCGGCGCCGATATTACGGAGTTTCTTGGTGCCGAAAACGAGCAGAACGATCAGCAGAACGACCAGCCAGTGCCAAATGCTCCAGGTACCCATGGCTTACCCTTTCGTGCGTTTCAGCATCGGGCCCAACGCGTCCGGGCCGCCGATGACATGGACGTGCAGATGATACACCTCCTGTCGGCCCACACGGCCGGTGTTGATGATGACGCGAAAACCGTCGGTCGACCCCTGCTCGCGCGCCAAGCGCGGCGCCATAGCGAGCATCTTGCCCAGCATCGCCGGGTCGCCCAGCTCGCAATGCGCCAGCGATTCAATGTGTTTCTTCGGAATGATCATGAAATGCACCGGGGCGAGCGGATGGATATCATGGAAGGCGAAAATATCGGCGTCCTCGTAGATTTTTCGGCTGGGGATTTCTCCCCGGACGATCTTGCAGAAGACGCAGCTTTCCGCGTTCATCCCTATTTCCGCTCGGCCTTTGCGCGTCGCTTGTCTGCGCGCGCGGCCTTTTCGTCGATCCCGGAAATGCCCTCGCGGCGTCGCAGCTCCGCGAGCACGTCGGCGGGCCGCAAGCCGTACTGCGCGAGCATGATGAGGCAGTGAAACCACAGGTCGGCCGTTTCGCCGACGATGCGCAACCGGTCGCCGTCCTTGGCGGCCATCACGGCTTCGGTGGCTTCCTCGCCGAGTTTCTTCAGGATCGCGTCGGGTCCGCGCGCGAAGAGGCGCGATACGTAGGACTTTTCCGGGTCGCCGGCCTTGCGCGCCTCGACCACGTCCGCCAGCCGTTCGAGTATGTCGCTCATCGTCCGTATATTTGCTTCGGGTCCTTGATCACCGGGTCCACCGTCACCCAGCGTCCGTTGTCGAGCTTCTGGAAAAAGCAGCTGTGCCTTCCTGTATGGCAGGCAATACCACCGGCTTGCTCCACGCCAAGCAGCACCACGTCCTCGTCGCAGTCGAGCCGGATCTCGCGCACCGTCTGCACGTTTCCGGACTGTTCGCCTTTTTTCCACAGCCGGTTTCTAGAACGCGACCAGTAGTGCGCTTCACCGGTCGCCGCCGTCTTGGCGAGCGACTCGCGGTTCATCCAGGCGAGTGTCAGGACCTTGTTCGTCGACATCTCCTGGGCGATCGCGGGGACGAGGCCGTGCTCGTCCCACTTCACTTTCTCGATCCAGTCCTCTGCCATCGCGTCCACCGATTCAAAGCCTGACTTCGATCCCGCGCTTTGCCATGTGCTCCTTCGCGGCGCGCACGGTGAATTCTCCGAAATGAAAAATGCTCGCAGCGAGAACCGCGTCGGCGCGGCCCTCCAGCACGCCCTCGACGAGGTGATCGAGCTTGCCGACGCCACCGCTTGCGATCACCGGGACATCCACCGCCTCGGCGACGGCGCGCGTGAGCGCGAGATCGAAGCCTTCGCGGGTACCGTCGCGGTCCATGCTCGTGAGCAGGATTTCGCCCGCGCCCAGCTGTTGCATTTTACGCGCCCATTCGACGGCGTCCAATCCGGCCGGCCGGCGTCCCCCGTGGGTAAACACCTCCCAGCGAATCCCGGAACTCGGCGCGGGCTTCGTCTGTTTGGCGTCGATCGCGACCACGATGCACTGGGCGCCGTAGCGACCGGCGGCATCGGCGATGAGCTGCGGGTTCTGGACCGCGGCGGTGTTGATGGAGACCTTGTCGGCTCCCGCATTGAGCAAGCGTCTCACGTCCTCCACCTTGCGCACGCCGCCGCCCACGGTGAGGGGAATGAACACTTGTGCGGCGACCTCTTCGACGACGTGCAGGATCAGATCTCGCTCCTCGGAGCTCGCGGTGATGTCGAGGAACGTCAGTTCGTCGGCGCCCTGCTCGTTGTAGCGCCGCGCGATCTCGACCGGGTCGCCCGCGTCGCGCAGGCCGAGGAAGTTGATGCCTTTGACGACGCGCCCTCGATCGACGTCGAGACAGGGAATGACGCGCTTGGCGAGCATGGCTGGAGGATCGAGGACCTGGAAAGATCAGATCGCACGCCGAGGGAAGTTTCCCCCGACCCTCACTCCTGCGTCTTCCCTTTGCTCTTCCCCAGTTTGTCCGCTTCGGCCTGGGCCTTCTTGAAATCGAGCGTGCCCAGATAGATCGCGCGACCGGTAATGACGCCGTCGATGCCTTCGGATTCGATCTTGCAGAGGGCCTTGATGTCTTCGACGCTCGTGAGGCCGCCGCTCGCGATCACCGGAACGCGCAACTGCCTCGCGAGCTTGAGCGTCGCGTCGATGTTCACTCCCGTCAGCATGCCGTCGCGGCCGATGTCGGTGTAGATGATCGCCTCGACGCCATAGTCCTGGAATTTCTTCGCGAGGTCCACCACGTCGTGACCGGTCATCTTGGACCAGCCCTCGACGGCGACTTTGCCGTCCTTGGCGTCGAGCGCAACGATGATGTGTCCGGAAAAAGCCGTGCACGCGTCTTGCAGGAAGCCTGGGTTTTTAACCGCCGCGGTCCCGATGATGATGTAGCCGACTCCGAGGTCGAGATAGTGCTCGATCGTGTCCAGGTCCCGGATGCCCCCGCCCAGTTGCACGGGCGGGGAATCCCCGAGCGCCTGCAGGATCGCGCGGATGACACTCTCGTTCTTGGGCTTGCCGGCCGCCGCGCCGTTCAGATCGACCAGGTGCAGCCGGCGCGCGCCTTCGGCCTTCCAGTGCCGGGCCATGCCGACGGGGTCCTCCGAGAACACCGTGGCGTCCTTCATCTTTCCCTGTTTCAGGCGGACGCAGTGTCCGTCCTTGATGTCAAGCGCCGGAATGATCAGCATTGAGTCGGGAAACAGCGCAAAGTCCGGGGCAACCCGGGACGGCCGATGGAAGGATTCAGGGATTCCAGTTGAGGAAGTTGGCGAGTAACCGCAGGCCCGCAATATCGCTCTTTTCCGGGTGGAACTGTACCGCAAAAACATTATCCCGTGCCACCGTGCAGGTAAAGGAGAGGCCGTAGTCGGTGGTGCCCCGTATCAGCGCGGCCTCCCCCGTCTGCGGAAAGTAGCTGTGGACGAAATAGAAGCGGGTGCCGTCCTCGATGCCCGACCACAGGGCGTGCGACGCGGACTGCTTCACGCGGTTCCAGCCGATGTGAGGAACCTTGAGCTTGTTTCCTTCGTGGTCGACCATGGCCTCGGCGGGAAAACAACGCACGGTTCCCGGGAGGAGCGCGAGTCCGGCCACATCGCCTTCGTCGCTGCGTTCGAAGAGCATCTGGAGCCCGATGCAGATTCCCAGAAACGGCCGGCTGCGGGCGGCTGCGAGGACCGCTGGACGCAACCCACGCGCATCCAGCTCGCGCATGCAATCCGGCATCGCGCCCTGGCCCGGAAATACGACCCGATCGGCGCCCGCTACGCGCGCCGGATCGGAGGTCACCTCGACCCTCGCGTGCGGCGCGACATGCTCCACCGCCTTGGAAACCGAATGGAGATTCCCCATGCCGTAATCGACAACCGCGACGTGCATTGCAGGGTCAGTCGAAAAGAGCCTAGAGCGTGCCCTTCGTGGATGGGATGGTTCCTTCCGCGCGCGGATCCGGCTCCAGCGCCATGCGCAGGGCCCGCGCGAACGCCTTGAACATCGTCTCGCACTGATGATGCGCGTTGTCCCCGCGCAGGTTGTCGATATGCAGCGTCACCTGGGCGTGGTTGGCAAAACCCTGGAAGAATTCGTGCACCAGATCCACGTCGAAGTCGCCGATCAGGGCGCGCTTGAACTTGACGTGGTACTCGAGCCCCGGCCGCCCGGAAAAATCGATCACGACGCGCGACAGCGCCTCGTCGAGCGGTACGTAGGCATGGCCGTAACGCCGGATGCCTTTCTTGTCGCCGACGGCACGCGCCACCGCCTGGCCCAGCGTGATCCCGACGTCCTCGACCGTATGGTGCGCGTCCACCTGCAGGTCGCCCTTTGCCCGAATATCGAGATCGAGCATCCCGTGGCGCGCAAGCTGCTCGAGCATGTGATCGAAAAACGGAATGCCCGTCGCAAGGTCCGCCCGCCCGCTGCCGTCGACATCGACCGAGAGGGCGATTTGCGTCTCGGTGGTCTTGCGGTCGGCGGTTGCTGAGCGCGGGGGCATTGCGGTAGAGCTTCAGCGCGATAGCCTACACGAAATCAGCCCTCGGCGAGCGCTTCCGCGAACGCGGCAAGACATCGCCGATTCTCCTCCGGCGTCCCGATGGTGAGTCGGACGCAATGATCGAGCAGCGGCACGCCGGTATGCAGGTTCTTGATCAGCACGCCGCGGCGACGCATGCCCTCGAAGACCCGGCGGGCGTCGGGAACGCGAACCAGGATGAAATTCGCGTCGCTTGGAAAAACCGTCACCCCGGGCAGCTTGCGCAGCTCGCCGTCCAGGCGCTCGCGCTCCGCGTTGATACTCCGCGCTTGCGCGTCGAGCACGTCGTAGTGCGCGAGGACGCGCTCGGCGACCAGCAGGGTCAGCACGTTGACGTTATAAGGGGGGCGCACCTTGTTGAATTCGCGGATCCACTCGGGCCGTCCGACGGCATAGCCGAGCCGTATGCCGGCGAGCCCGAGTTTGGACAGGGTGCGCATGACTACGAGGTTCGGAAATTCCGCCAGCCGCATCATGAAAGTCTTGCGGGCGAATGGGTTGTAGGCCTCGTCGATCACCACCAGCCCCGGGGCTGCGGCGATGATTCGCGCAATGCCTTGGTCCGAAAACAGGGTTCCCGACGGATTATTGGGGTAGTCGATGAACACGACCGCGGGCCGGCGTTCGGCTATGGCGCGCAAAAATGCGCCGGCATCGAGCGTGAAGTCGGGGTTGAGGAGCACGCCCACGTAGGGCAATCCCGCGAACTGCGCATATTGGCTGAACATGAAGAAGGCGGGCCGAGGCGCGAGCACTACGGCCCCGGGACGCGCCACGCACTGCACGATGATGTGAATGATTTCGTCGGAACCGTTTCCGAGCAAAACGCCGTACTCCGGCCCGATGCCCATCACCTCACGCAGGCGCCTCATCAGAGCCGGGGCAGTCGGATCCGGATAGCGATTGATCTCGGCGTTTGCCACGACCTCGCCGATCTCGCGGCGCAGCGGCTCCGGCAACCGGTACGGGTTCTCCATCGCGTCGAGTTTCACCATGCCCTGCGCCGGCTGGACGTGATAGGCGGAGAGCGCGCGAATATCGTCTCGGATGATCTTTTCCGGCCCGGCGCTCACGGCTTTTCCTTGAGCGTCTTTCCCAATCGGAGCTCGGCCGAGCGCGCGTGCGCCTGGAATCCTTCACTTTTCGCGAGCGTCATGGCGAGCTTGCCTAGTGTCTGCGCCCCTTTGCGCGATACGTCGATGATGCTCGAGCGCTTCTGGAAGTCGTACACCCCCAACGGCGAGGAGAACCTCGCCGTCCGCGAAGTCGGCAGCACATGATTGGGGCCGGCGCAGTAGTCCCCAAGCGCCTCGGAAGAGTAACGCCCCAGAAAAATGGCGCCGGCGTGCCGGATCTTCTTCAGCCACTTCTTCGGTTCGGCGACCGAGAGCTCCAAGTGCTCCGGAGCAATGCGGTTGGCGATGTCGCATGCCTCGTCGAGGTTTTTCACTTTGATCAACGCGCCGCGCCGTGCGAGCGACTGCTCGATGATTTCCGCACGCGGCAGACCCGCAAGCAATCGGCCGATGCTTTCCTCCACTCGGTCGAGGAATGCTTTGTCGGGCGAAACCAGGATTGCCTGCGAAGTCTCATGATGTTCGGCCTGCGAAAACAGGTCCATTGCGATCCAGTCGGGCGCGGTCTCGCCATCGCAGATGACCAGAATCTCGGTCGGGCCGGAAATCATGTCGATGCCGACCGTGCCGAACACCCGGCGCTTTGCCGCTACCACCCAGGCGTTCCCGGGCCCCACGATCTTGTCGACTTGCGGGATGGTCTGCGTGCCGTAAGCCAGCGCAGCGATCGCCTGCGCGCCGCCGATGGTGAACACTCTATCGACTTCCGCAATCGCGGCGGCTGCGAGCACGAGCGGATGGGATTTTCCGTTTGGCGTGGGCACGCACATGATGAGCTCGCGGACCCCGGCGATCCTCGCCGGAATGGCGTTCATCAACACCGACGAGGGATAGGCCGCCAAGCCGCCGGGGACATACATTCCGACACGCTCGAGCGGCGTCACGCGCTGGCCGAGTGTCGTGCCATCGGCCTCCGTGAATTGCCATGACTTCGCAGCTTGCCGCCCGTGATACTTGCGGATGCGCACCGCGGCCTGCTCGAGCGCCGCGCGCTCGCCGCCCTCCAATCCCGAGCGCGCCTTTTCGATTTCTCGGCGCGGCAGCTCCAGATCGGCGACCCGCGCCACCTTGACCCGGTCGAAGCGTTCCGTGTACTCGAGCACGGCCGCGTCGCCCCTTGCGCTCACGCCGGCGAGAATCGCTGCGACGTCGTCCTCGACTTTCCGGTCGAACGTCGTGTCGAACGCGGTGAGCGCCTTGAGACGCGCGTCGAAATCAGGGTCCGTCGTCGATAGACGGGCGATCTCAGGCATGCGTCGCCGCGGCCTTCGTGAACTGGTCGAGGAGCGGCTCGATGGCGTCGCGCTTGAGCTTGAGCGCCGCCTGGTTGACGATCAGGCGCGCGCTGATCGGCCGGATCTCCTCGACCGCGTGCAGCCGATTGGCGCGCAAGGTGTCGCCGCTGGAAACCAGATCGACGATGGCGTCGGCGAGACCCACGAGCGGCGCGAGCTCCATCGAACCGTAAAGCCTGATCAGATCGACGTGCACGCCCTTCGCCGCGAAGTGCTCGCGCGCGGTCTGCATGTACTTGGTCGCCACGCGCAGGCGCGCACCCTGGCGCACCGCGCCCGAATAATCGAAGCCTTCCGGAACCGCGACCACCATGCGGCACGATGCGATGCCGAGGTCGAGCGGTTGGTACAGCCCCTCGCCGCCGTGCTCGAGGAGCACGTCCTTGCCTGCGATCCCCAGCTCGGAGGCGCCGTACTGAACGTAGGTGGGAACGTCCGGAGCACGCACGATGAGCAGCCGCAGGTCGCTGCGGCTCGTGCGCAGGATGAGTTTGCGCGAGCTGTCGGGATCGTCGAGCGTTTCGATGCCCGCCGCGGCGAGCAGCGGCAGCGATTCATCGAAGATCCGGCCTTTGGAAAGCGCGAGGGTGATCACGGTGGAATGGGTCCAAAGAAGATTTTACCGCAAAGAACGCGAGGACCGCGAAGGAAAACCTTATTTTTCATGACGTTCCGAAAATTCCGGAACGGTTCCGGCGTCTCCCGGCGCGGGTCAATGAACGCGCTTGATGCGCGCGCCCAGCTGCGCGAGCTTCTCCTCGATGCATTCGTAACCGCGATCGAGGTGATAGATCCGATCGACCCGGGTCTCGCCCTCGGCGACGAGACCCGCGATCACGAGGCTCGCCGAGGCACGCAGGTCGGTCGCCATGACGGTCGCGCCCTGCAGCTTCGGAACGCCGCGCACGATAGCCGTGTTTCCCGAGATCTCGATGTCGGCGCCGAGACGCTGCATTTCCAGCGCATGCATGAACCGGTTCTCGAAAATAGTCTCGGTGATGACGGCAGTGCCTTCGGCGATCGCGTCCAGAGCCATCAGCTGCGCCTGCATGTCGGTCGGGAAAGCCGGATAGGGCGCGGTGCGGACGTTGACCCCCTTGGGCCTGCCGCGCATCGTGAGCGAGAGGCTTCCGTCCCCCGTTTGCAGTTGCGCGCCCGCTTCGCGGAGCTTTTCGAGGACTGCATCGAGGATGCCGGCGTTCGCTCCGTGAAGAGTGACTTGGCCGCCGGTCGCTGCGGCCGCCGCGAGGAAGGTTCCGGTTTCGATGCGGTCGGACATGATGCGGTGCCGGCCCCCGTGCAGCCGGGCCACGCCCTCGATCGTGATGACGTCGGTTCCCGCACCCTTGATGCTCGCGCCCATCGCCGAGAGGCATTGGGCAAGGTCCACGACCTCGGGCTCGCGAGCGGCGTTCTCGAGGGTGGTCGTGCCCTCGGCGAGGCACGCCGCCATCATGAGGTTCTCGGTCCCCGTGACGGTCACCAGATCCAACAGGATGCGGGCCGCCTTCAGCCGCCTAGCCTTCGCCCAGATGTAACCCTGCTCGACCGAGATTTCGGCGCCGAGCGCGGCAAGACCCTTGACGTGCAGGTCCACGGGCCGCGTCCCGATGGCACATCCGCCCGGGAGCGACACTCGAGCTTCGCCGCAGCGCGCAAGGAGCGGGCCGAGAACCAGGATCGAAGCGCGCATCGTCTTCACCAGGTCGTAGGGGGCGAGCGGATCGGACAGACGCTCCGCCTTGAGGGACAGACCCAGCCGGTCATCGAGCGAGACTTCCACCCCCATTTGCGCGAGCAGCCGGAGCATCGTGCTCACGTCCCTCAGGTGAGGCACGTTGGAGAGCGTGAGCTGCTCGTCGGTCAGCAGTGCCGCGCACATGAGCGGGAGCGCCGCATTTTTCGCGCCCGAAACGCGGATCTCGCCCGAGAGCGGAACGCCGCCCTGGATGATGAGCTTATCCATTCGCGGCTTCCTCGGGGGTGAGCGTGCGCATCGACAGCGCATGAATCTCCTCGCGCATGCGCTCGCCGAGCGCCGCATAGACGAGCTGATGGCGCTGCACGCGGCTCTTGCCGCGGAACGCCTCGCTCACGACGAGCGCTTCGAAGTGTTCTCCGTCGCCTACGACGCGTACCGCGCTGCACTGCAGCCCCTTCTCGATGTAGCTCTGAACCTGCTCCGGCGTCACCATGCTAGTGCCTCAATCTGTAACCGCTCTTGAGCATCGTGAGCGTGATTGCGGAAACCACGCCCAGAAAGGCCGTCACGACGGCCAGGCTCCGAAACGGGTTGACGTCCGAAACGCCGAAAAAACCGTAGCGGAACCCGTCAATCATGTAGAAAAACGGGTTGAAATGCGAGATCCCTTGCCAGAAAGCCGGGAGCGAATGAATCGAGTAGAACACTCCCGAAAGAAAGGTGAGGGGCATGATGAAGAAGTTCTGGAAAGCTGCGACCTGGTCTATTTTCTCGGCCCAGATTCCCGCGATCATCCCGAGCGAGCCCAGCACGGCGCTCGCGGAGAAGGCAAACGCGATGATCCACAGCGGGCGGCGAAATTCGATTTCGACGAAAGGCAGCGTGACCAGCAGCACCGCCGCGCCGACGACCATCCCCCGCGCGGCCGCGGCCAGCACGTAGGCGGCGAAGAACTCCCAGTAGGCGAGCGGCGGCAGCAGCACGAAGATGATGTTGCCCGTCATCTTGGATTGGACGAGCGACGATGAGCTGTTGGCAAAGGCATTCTGCAGCACTGACATCATTACCAGGCCCGGAACCAGGAACGCCGCGTATGGAACCGCGTCGTAGATCCGGATCCGGCCTTCCATGACGTGGCTGAAGATGAACAAGAAGAGGACCGCGGTGAGCACCGGCGCGCCGATCGTCTGCGTGCTCACCTTCCAGAAGCGCAGCACTTCCTTGTACAGCAGTGTGGGGAATCCGCTCATGAGCGTTGCATCACGTCGACGAAGGCGTCTTCGAGATCGGGCTGCATCAGCTCCATTTCCTCGATGCGGCAGCCGGCCTTGCGGATGCACGCGAGAGCCTGCTCGACGTCCTCGAAGCCCTTCAAGCGCAGGATGTGGGCTTCCGCGGTGCTGCCGTGCTCCAGGGGGCGCAGCTCGCCGGGGAGCTCGCCGCTCAAACGCAGGCGAAGAAACAGGTGGTGCACGCGCTTGAGCAGGTTGGCGGTGGAATCGAGCGCCACGACGCGCCCCTGTTTGAGCATCGCGATGCGCTCGCAAAGCGCCTCGGCTTCCTCCAGGTAGTGCGTCGTCAGCACGATGGTGTGGCCGTCGCGGTTGAGCCTCCGGATGAACTGCCACAGCGCCTGGCGAAGCTCGACGTCGACGCCCGCGGTCGGTTCGTCGAGCACGATCACGGGCGGCTTGTGCACCAGGGCCTGCGCCACGAGCACCCGCCGCTTCATCCCGCCCGAGAGCGCGCGCATGTTGACCTCGGCTTTGGAAGCGAGGTCGAGGTGCCGCATCACCTCTTCGATCCACGCGCCGTTGTCGCGCACTCCGAAATAGCCCGATTGGAAGCGCAAGGTCTCGCGCACGGTGAAGAACGGATCGAATACCAGTTCCTGGGGGACGACCCCGAGGGAACGGCGTGCGGCGCGATAGTCGGCGCGTACATCATGCCCCATCACCCTGGCCGAGCCCCGGTCTGCGCGCGCGAGGCCCGCGAGAACGCTGATCAGAGTAGTCTTGCCCGCTCCATTGGGTCCGAGCAACCCGAAAAACTCTCCCTGCCGGATCTCGAGGTCGATCCCCGAGAGCGCCTGCAGCTCGCCGAAGCGCTTGTGGACGTCGCGGACTTCGATCGCGGCAGGCATGCCGATGGTCGGCCGCGCGAAAGATCAGCTCGAAGCCGACTGAAGCAGCTCGGACACTCCGTAGAGTTTGGCGAGATTCTGCATCGCAGCGGGCAAGTTGGCGAGGCGCAATCCGCTCCTGCTTTCTGCGGCCCGACGCAGCCACTCCAGGGCAAGGGCTACCGCGGCGGAATCGACTTCGGTCACATCGCGGAAGTCGACCACGCGCACGCCCTGCCGCAAGTGTTCCCCCGCAGTTCCGATCAGCCCCGGTACGGTGTCGAGCGTCACCGGGCCTTCGAGAACGAGCGAGTCGCCCTCTCGACGGATCACGCCTTGCCTGCCTTCGAGCGCTCTGGCTGGCGGTTTTTCGCAGCCAGCGATTTGATCAGGCCCTCCACGCCGTTCTCGCGGACTTCGCTAGCGAAGGTGTCGCGGTAGGTCGTAACCAAGCTCACCCCGCCGACCTTGACGTCATAGACTTTCCACCCGTTGGGGGTTTTTTCCATCTCGTAGTCGATTGAAACCGGCTGGGACGACCCCGACGGCTTCACTTCAGATCTTACGGTGACCTCGGTATCCTCGGGCTTGGCGCGCAGCGGCTTGTAATCGATCTGCTGATCGCGGTAATTGGAGATCGCCGTCGAATAAGTCCGGACCAGCAGCGTCTTGAATTCATCGGCAAGAATCTTTTGTTGCTCCGGCGAGGCGAGCCGCCAGTTGCGCGCCATGGCGATCCGGGTCATCCGGATGAAGTTGAAATGCGGGACGATCTTCGCCTCGATCAGATCGGCGGCCTTTTTCGTGTCGCCCGCCTGAATGTCCTTGTCCTTCTTGAGGATGGCGACGACCTCCTCGCTGATCGATTTCACCAGGACGTCGGGCGCAAGCTGCTGAGCCAGCGCGAGGGGGACCAGCAATGCAAATAACAGGTAGAAAGAGTTTTTCATGGCGATTCGATCCGATCACTTGGTGGATTCATCATCCGGTTCCTCACGTTCCCTCGGCGGGTCACCGTCGTAGACGAGGTTGCGTCGGCGCTGCAGCCAGGCATCGCGCACGAACGCGTATTTGTCGAGCGCGGCCTGTTCGATAACGCTCGAGGCATCGAGCAGGTTGGCACGGGCGCCGATCGCGCGCGTCGCGTAGAGGGAGTTGTGCACGGGAACCCCGTCGATCTGGAAAACAAGGTCGGCTTGGGTATCGAGCAGCAAGCCGAAACCGTCGCGGATCGTGGAAGGACCGAGGATCGGCAGAACCAGGTACGCGCCGCTGCCGACGCCCCAGGAACCCAAGGTCTGGCCGAAATCTTCATTGTGCTTTGGGAATCCCAACTCGGAGGCGAAGTCGAAAATGCCGGCGATCCCGAACGTCGAATTGAAGAGAAACCGCCCCAAGTCGTCTACCCCATGCTGAAATTTGCCTTGCAGCACGTCATTCATCGAAATCCAGATGTCCTCGAGGTTGGAAAAGAAATTCGAAACACCGGTGCGGACGGTTCCCGGCAGCACGGCGCGGTAGGCTCTCGCAACCGGTTTGATCACCGCCCTGTCCGCGGCATCGTTGAAGCCGAACACCGCCCGGTTGAGCGGCTCGAGAGGATCGGCCGGGTTGCCACCAGAAGTGGCGCAGCCAGCCGACGTTCCCGCCAGCAGCAGCACCGCGCACAGCCTCTTCGCTTTCACCACGCGGTCGGCTTTCCTTCAATCCTACTTCTTGCCGTCCCCTTCGGCGGCTTTATTGTACAGGAACTGACCGATCAAATTCTCCAGCACGACCGCGGACTGCGTGAGTTTCAAGGTATCGCCGCCTTTCAGGTTGACCGAATCGCCGCCGGGCGACACGCCGATGTACTGCTCGCCGAGCAGGCCCGCGGTCATGATCTTCGCCGAACTGTCCTTGGGAAACTTGAAGCGGCCATCGACGTTGAGCGTCACCACCGCCTCGAAGCTCTCGTTGTCGAAATGAATCTCGCTGACCCGGCCGACGACCACGCCGGCGCTTTTCACCGGCGCGCGGACTTTTAGGCTTCCGATGTTGTCGAACTTGGCCTGAATCTGATACGTATCCCCTGCCGAAAACGAGGCGAGGTTCGCCACCTTCAGGGACAGGAACAGCATCGCGCCGATGCCGATCACCGCGAAAATCCCCACCCACAGGTCCAGTTCTTTGCGCGTCATCATGACTAGGTTCCTCTGAACATCAGTGCCGTCAATACGACGTCGAGCGCGAGGATCGCGAGCGACGAAGTGACCACCGTACGCGTGGTCGCGCCCGAAACGCCCTCGGCGGTCGGCGCCGCGTCGTAGCCTTCATACACGGCGATCCAGGCCACCGCCACCCCGAAAACCAGGCTCTTGATCACGCCGTTCAAGACGTCTTCGCGAAAATCCACCGCCGCCTGCATCTGCGACCAGAACGAGCCCTCGTCGACACCGATCAGCTGCACGCCGACGAGGTAGCCGCCGAACACCCCCATCGCGGAGAAAAGCGCCGCGAGCAGGGGCATGGAAATCACGCCGGCCCAAAAACGTGGAGCGACCACGCGAGCGATGGGATCGACCGCCATCATTTCCATCGCCGCAAGCTGCTCGGTCGCTTTCATCAACCCGATCTCCGCGGTAATCGCGCTCCCCGCGCGGCTGGCAAAGAGCAATCCCGCGACGACGGGGCCAAGCTCACGCACCAGCGACAGGCTCACCAGCACCCCGAGTACCTCCGAGGAACCGAACCGCACGAGCGTGTCGTAGCCCTGCAGGGCCAGGACCATCCCGACGAACAGCCCCGACACGAGGATGATGATGAGCGACAGCACCCCGGTGAAGTAGATTTCGCGAATCGTCAGATGGAAGCGCCGAAAGCTCGCCCCCGACTCCTTGAGCGTGAACCACAGGAAGCGGAACGCGAACCCGAGGCGCCAGACCCAGTTGTTGATGATGCGCGCGCCGAGCGCGCGCAGGAGCTCCGCGATGCGCCCGGTCATTGCGCGAGCAGATCCTGCCGATAATCCGGCGCCGGGTAATGGAACGGGACCGGCCCATCGGGCTCGCCATAGACGAACTGGCGAAGCGACGAAAGTCCCGCCGCACGCACCTGGTCGGGGGTGCCTTGAAATTCGACCTTTCCTACGGACATGTAGTAGACGTAGTCGACCAGTTCGAGCGCTTCGGCGACGTCGTGAGTTACGACGATCGAAGTCGCGCCGAGCGAGTCGTTGAGCCGCCGGATCAGCTGGCCGATGACTCCGAGGGAAATCGGGTCGAGGCCCGTGAAAGGTTCGTCATACATCATGAGCATCGGGTCGAGCGCAATCGAGCGCGCGAGCGCCACGCGACGCGCCATGCCGCCGGAGAGCTCCGAGGGCATGAGATCCGCGGCGCCGCGCAAGCCCACCGCCTGCAGCTTCATGAGCGCGAGGTCGCGAATGATCGACTCAGGCAGGTTCGTGTGCTCGCGCATCTGGAACGCCACGTTTTCGAACGAGGACAGATCGGTGAAAAGGGCGCCGAACTGGAACAGCATGCCCATCCTGCGCCGCAGAGCGAAAAGCTCCGGATCGCTGAGTTTGTTGACCACGCGGCCGGCGACGCGAACTTCACCGCGGTCGGGCAAAAGCGCTCCGCCGATCACACGAAGGAGCGTTGTTTTCCCGCACCCGGACAAACCCATGATGGCGACCACCTTGCCTTGGGGAACGACGAGGTTGATGTCTTTCAAAACCTGGCGCTCGTCGTAGCCGAACGTGACGTTCTGGACCTCGACCAGATTGCTTGTCGCCACGATTTCCTGCTCGGGATTACGCGAAGGGCGAATTCTAGCCCAGAAAGGCGCGCCACGACATACCTGGGCCGCTCTCGAGCGATCGCGCGGCAATCGGAGTTTCGCCGTGAAAGAGCGCCGTCTTTGCGCTATCATCGACGCCTCCCCACGAAGGGCTGCCTTATGCCCGAGCCGTCGGTTCGATTCCTCGGAGTGAGCAAGAGCTTTGGTCGCGCCGAAGTGCTGCGCGGAATCGATCTCGACGTTCATTCGGGCGAGTGCGTGGGCCTGGCCGGTGTGAACGGCGCCGGCAAGACCACCTTGATCAAGTGCCTGCTCGACTTCTGCGACCTCGATTCGGGTGCGATCGAGATCCACGGCACCGCGCACCGCCGTCCGCGGGCCCGCGCGCGTCTTGCGTTCCTGCCCGAGCGATTTACCGCCCCATACTTTCTCACCGGTCGCGAGTTCATAGCGATGATGCTGCGATTGTTCGAATGCCGATACGAGGAGGAGCGCGTTCGCGCAATGTTCGCTGCGCTCGATCTGGAGGTCGCTGCCCTCGACAAGCCGGTCCGCGCCTATTCGAAGGGCATGACCCAGAAACTGGGGCTTGCCGCCTGCTTTCTTTCGCAACGCGATCTGTACGTTCTCGACGAGCCGATGAGCGGCCTGGACCCCAAGGCACGCGATCGCGCCAGGGACCTGCTCCTGAACCTCAAGTCCGAGGGGCGAACCCTGCTTTTCACCTCGCATTCGCTCGCCGACGTCGAGGAGGTCTGCGACCGCGTCACCGTTCTCCACGAGGGAACGATGGCCTACGCGGGCTCGCCCGGCGGGCTGCGCGAGCGCTACGGGGAAACGTCGCTGGAGCGCGCCTTCCTGAAATGCATCGAAGCCCATGCCTGAAGATCGCCATCCCAGCCTGTTGATCGTCGACGACGATCCACTCATCACCGAGACCCTGTCCTACGCGCTCGGAAAGGACTTCGAGGTCATGGTAAGCGATTCGCGCCACCATGCCGTGAGTCTGCTGAGGCAGCTCGACGAGGCCCCGCAGCTCGCGCTGGTCGATCTCGGCCTACCCCCCATGCCCCACCGGCCCGACGAGGGCTTCCAGCTGATCAGCGACTTGCTCGCGCATTCCCCGACCATGAAGATCCTGGTGCTCTCTGGCCAGAACGACGCTGCCAACGCGAGGCACGCGCGC
Organism: Betaproteobacteria bacterium; assembly: GCA_005881575.1. Taxonomy (GTDB): domain Bacteria; phylum Pseudomonadota; class Gammaproteobacteria; order Burkholderiales; family SG8-39; genus VBDM01. The sequence continues at coordinate 52,849 of VBCA01000005.1, read as the reverse complement.
ACGCTCGGCGCGGCGGAGTTCGTCGCCAAGCCGAGCGATCCGGAGAATCTCAAGAAGATCCTGCTGCACGCCCTCCAGTTTCGCGCGGCCGAAATTTCGGGAGAAGGAATCGCCGAGACCGACCCCCTGGTCGGCAAGAGCCCCGCGCTGCAGAAGCTGAAGAGTCAGATCAGCCAATACGCCGACTCGCCCTTTCCGGCGCTCATCGAAGGCGAATCCGGGACCGGCAAGGAAGTGGTGGCGAACCTTCTCCATCGCCTTTCGTGGAGGCGCGTGAAGCCGTGGTTCGCTCTGAACTGCGCGGCGATCGCGCCGACCTTGGTCGAGCCCACGCTTTTCGGCTACACCAAGGGCGCGTTCACCGGCGCGACGCAGAACAAATCAGGCTATTTCGAAGATGCGAGCGACGGAACGCTGTTTCTGGATGAGATCGGCGAGTTGCCCCTGGAGCTGCAAGCCAAGCTTCTGCGCGTGCTCGAGAACGGCGAGTTCCAGCGTGTCGGCGAGACCCAGCAGCGTTTCTCGCGTTCCCGGGTGATCGCCGCCACCAATCGCGACCTGCGCCAGGAAGTCAGGAAAGGGAACTTCCGCGCCGACCTGTATCACCGGCTGTCGGTGTTCACGATCGAGGTGCCGTCGCTGCGCGAGATGGACGACGATCGCACGCTGCTGCTCGAGCACTACCGCAAGTTCTACGCGGAGCAAGCGAAGCTCGCGCCGTTCGCGCTGGACGATTCAGCGCAAAAGGCCTGGCGCGACTATCACTTTCCGGGCAACGTGCGCGAGCTGCGCAACGTCGTCATCCGGCTGACCACCAAGTACGCCGGGCAGAAGCTGTCCCTTGCGGAACTCGAGCCCGAATTCGATTTGGAAGCGCAGGCCGACGGCGCACCGGGATTGCCGTCGGATCCGGGAACGCTCATCGAGCAGGCGCAGCGCCATCTGCAGCGCGAGCGCAGCTTCAATCTCGATCAGATGCTCAAGGCGTGGGAACAGGGGTACATCGAGGCCGCGATGAAGCTCACGCGAGGCAACGTCAGTCAGGCGGCCAAGATGCTCGGCATCAATCGAACGACCTTGTACTCCCGCATGGAATCGGCGCAGAAGCAGCAATAGGGCCAGCGGCCCGCTCCGGGAGGGATCGATGTATCTGGACCATTTCGGGTTGAAAGAGCCGCCCTTTCGCATCACCCCCGACACCGATTTCTTCTTTCAGGGCGCCAACCGCGGGGCGACCCTCGAAGCCCTGCTCTACGCCATTACCCATGACGAGGGCATCGTCAAGGTCTCCGGCGAGGTCGGCAGCGGCAAGACGATGTTGTGCCGCGTGCTGATGGAGCGGCTGCCTGCGACGGTCGAAACCATCTACCTCGCCAATCCGTCGCTGTCGCGCGACGAAATCCTGTTCGCAATCGGCGACGAGCTGAAGCTCCCGCTGGAAAAAGGACCGCGCATTCTTCGGGCGCTGCAGGAGCATCTCATCCGCCTCTTCGGCGAGGGCCGCCGGGTGGTGGTGCTGATCGACGAAGCGCACGCGATGCCCGACGAAACCCTCGAGGAGATCCGGCTGTTGTCGAATCTCGAATCGAATCGCCACAAGCTGCTGCAGATCGTGCTCTTCGGGCAGTCCGAGCTCGACGAGCACCTCGACACGGCGGGCATGCGGCAGCTGAGGGAGCGCATCACGCAAAGCTTTCACTTGGAACCCCTGGTGCGCAGCGATATCGAGAGCTACATCGACTTTCGCATGCGCGCCGCGGGCTACCGGGGTCCCGCGGTTTTCAATCCGAGAGCAATCAAGCTCATTGCAAGCGCCTCACAGGGTCTCACGCGCCGCGTCAACATTCTCTCGGACAAGGCCCTGCTCGCCGCGTACGCGGCCGGCACCCATGCCGTCACTCACGCTGAAGCCAGAAGGGCCGTGCGCGACACCGAGTTCTATCGAGCACGGACCGGCATGCAAAGGATCTGGATCGGCGCGACAGCGCTCGCCGCCGGCCTTGCGCTCGGATGGGGAACCCACATGCTCCTTCCGACCGGTCGGCCAAGCAACGCGTCCAGCCCCCCGTCAGCACCGGCGAGCAGCGCCGCGGCTGAAACGCCTGCGCGGTCTGCGCAAGCCGCGATGCCCCCTGTTTCGGGTTTGTCTCCGTCCGCGAGCGCGGATGTGTCGGCGCTCAAACACAGCGCGGAAAGCTCGACACCGGCGCAGCCGGTGCCTCCCGGGGGAGGTGAGCTCGCCCGCAGGCGCTTTGCCGCAACGCAGGAGTGGCTGAAGGGCGCCCCGGGGCGCCGCTACGCAATCCAGTTGGCCATCGTCAATTCGAAAGAACTAGGGCAACTGGAAGACTTCTTGCTTCGAATATCGAAGATCCTGCCGGTCAGCGAGCTTTTCGTGTACAGCGTGAAGATCGACGGCCAGCAGCATTACCGTGTCGCCTACGGATCCTACGCGAGCCCGGATCAAGCGCTGGCCGCCATAAGAGGATTGCCACCGGTGATTTCCGCGTACCATCCGTACTATCGGAGCGTGGAGAGAATGCGCAGCCAGAATCGCCAATGACAATCGCCCGGTTTGCGCGGGCCGCCGAAGGTCCAATCGGAGGGGCGCTGTGGTTCTTTTGGTTTGTTAAATCAGTTTGTTACGTGGTATTGTTATACTTCCACGGAAAAATGTTCCGGGTCGGGGCAAAAAGGGAATCGGAGGCCACCTTGCGACGCATTTCGCTGGCGGGTGTTTTGTTCGTGCTCGGGGCGTGCGCCCACGCGCCAATTCAGCCATCGGGCACGCACCTTCGGGCCGAGGAGCCGGCGCCTTCCGGATCCGTGCCTGCCCCAATACAAATCTCCACGCTGCTGCCCAAACCCAAACCGACCCAGCGACCCGAGACCTACAGCGTGGTGGTCAACGGGGTCAGGGCGCAGGAGCTCCTGTTCGCGCTTGCGCGAGATGCCAAGCTGAACATAGACATTCATTCCGGAATCACCGGGACGGTCACGCTCAATGCGATCGAGCAGACCTTGCCGCAGCTCCTGTCGCGAATTTCCAAGCAGGTCGACATGCGCTGGGAACTGGACGGCCCGAACCTGATCGTCATGCCGGATTCCCCGTACCTGCACACATACCGGATCGATTACCTCAACATGGAGCGCACCTCCACCGGTACCGTCGGCGTCTCTTCGCAAATCGGCACCGGCGGCGGGACCGCGGGCGGGGGAGGGGCCGGGGCGGCAGGTGCGACGGGCGGCGGCAACAGCTCCAGCACGACGGTCCGCAATACTTCGGACAACAAGTTCTGGGCCACGCTCGAAAAGAACATCAAGGACATCCTGCACGAGACCGACAAGGTCCTGCCCACCGGCGCTCCCCAGTCCACCCTTGTTCAGGCGTCAACGGGCGCGCCCGGATCCGCTCCCCAGGCGCCGACCGCGCCCAACGTCAGCTTTCGGGAAGCGGCAGCGGTGATCGTCAATGCTGAAGCGGGCCTCGTCATCGTGCGCGCGACCTCGCGGCAGCATGAAAAAATCCAGGAATTTCTCGACCAAGTCCTGGCGAACGCAAGGCGCCAGGTGCTGATCGAGGCGACCATCGCCGAAGTGCAGCTGAACAACCAGTATCAGCAGGGCATCGATTGGTCGGCCCTGCGCACGCGGGGGCTCACGACCATCTCGGGCAGCCAAATTTCCTCGGGGAACGTTACGACCAACCCCCTCTTTCCGTTCGGCATTGGCGCAACGCCGCCGTCGAGCCTTCCGAGTGCCTCCACGATCCCGAATCTACTCACGCTCGCCGTCTCGAGAGGAACGAACATCGCGGGCGTTCTCCAGCTGCTTGAATCCTTCGGGACGGTGCGCGTGCTCTCGAGTCCCAAAATCTCGGTCCTCAACAACCAAACGGCGCTGCTTCGGGTAGTCGATAACATTGTTTACTTCACCGTGCAGGTAACCATAGTGGCGACCGCAAATGTGGCTGCCACTACGGCAACAAACACCTCACCGGTCACGGTTCCGGTGGGGTTCGTGATGAACATCACGCCTCAGATCAGCGACAACGACACGATCCTCCTGAATGTGAAGCCGACCACGACGCGGCTGGTGAAATTCGTCAACGATCCCAACCCCGACCTGGCCAAGGCGGGGGTGCAGAATCCGGTTCCGCAATTGCGTATGCGGGAATTGGAGTCGCTGATCAAGGTCAACAGCGGCCAGATCGCGGTGCTGGGCGGATTGATCGAGGACTCGGTCAACGATATCGAGGATACCATTCCGATCATCAACTCCATCCCGATCATCGGATCGCTCTTCAGCTCGCGCAACCGCAACAACGCGAAGACCGAGCTGGTCGTTTTTCTGCGCCCCGTCGTAATAAGGGATCCAAGCATCGACGGCGACTTCCGCTCGTTCCGAACGATGATTCCGGGTGAGGATTTCATTTCGCGGCCCAACCCTGGCAAGGCTGGGACTCCCGAGTTCTCGAGATGAGCCTGCTCCTCGAAGCGCTGAAAAAAGCCGAGCTCGCCAAGCAGGTCGCCAAAGCGGAGGCGCCCGCTCCGGAGCCCAAGTCCGAGCCGGCACCCGGGGTGATCACCCGGGAGAAGCTGCCCGACATCTCGCAGCCGCTGGAGATCCTCACCGACGATTTGCCCTCGTCGGAAACGAAGGCCGCGGAGACGGCCGCGGCAAGGCCCGAATTGTCGCTGGAGGAACAGCACAGGTTCGAGCCTGCGGCGCAGCCGATGCCTGCGATGAACGAATTCGCACGCACGTCTGAGCGAGCTCAAGCCCAACAGCTCTTTCAGGTGAAGGAGATGGACTACAACCCGCGTCGGCCGTTTTATCTCACTCTGGGGGCGCTTGCCGTGGTCGGAGTGTGCTACGTCGGCTATGTATGGTGGCAAATGCGCCCGAAGTACGCCGTCCCTCCGGCGGAATTGCAAGCCCGTCCGGTCGCGGCACCCGCGCCGCCCGCCGTGGCGTCCGCCCCCGTCGCGACACCTTCCCAGCCCGATGCAGCGCCCCCTCCGCCGGCGCCGCAGGCCGCGGTCCCGGCACCGGCGCGCACCGCAGTGCCGACAATTCCCCCGATACAGCCGGTGCGTCCGCCGCGGCCGAGGTCGCAACCGGCCTCGGGTACGCTCGCTTCCTCGGCGGTGCGGCCCGAATCCGCGTCGGAATCGACAGTATCCGCTTCGCCGCGGGCAGGCGAGGTGCTCGCGCCGATCGCGATCAACGCCCCCACGCTGGGCGTCGATCCGCTGGTCGAACAGGGGTACCAGGCGTTCCAGAGGAACGACCTCGTCGCCGCCCGCGACGCATACCAGCGGGCGCTCGCGCGCGAGCCGACCAACCGCGACGCGCTGCTCGGCCTCGCGGCGATCGATGTGCGCAGCGGCCAGCTCAACTCCGCCGAAGCGCGTTATCTCAAGTTGCTCGAGATGGATCCGCGCGACAGCCACGCCGCGGCGAGCCTCATTTCGCTGCGCGGCCAGCTCGACCCGGTGGCCTCGGAGAGCCGCTTGAAAAACCTCATCGCAACCCAGCCCGAGTCCGCGCTTCTTCACTTCTCGCTCGGCAACCAGTACGCGCAGCAGGCGCGCTGGAGCGAAGCGCAGGCGGCGTACTTCAAGGCTCATTCGGTCGATCCGGAAAATGCCGACTACGTCTTCAATCTCGCCGTCAGTCTCGACCAGCTGCACCAGGGAAAGCTCGCGCTCGAGTTCTACCAGCGCGCGCTTGCCCTGACCGACCGGCGTGCGGCGAGCTTCGACCCCGCCCGGGCGCGGCTGCGCGTGCAGGAGCTGAGTAAATAGCCCTCTCGATGAATTCCCCGCGCCTCAGCGCTCAGGCGATTTCGCCGCAGGCCAAGCGCCATATCGGGCAGATCTTGATCTCGCAGGGGATCCTCACCGAGGATCAGCTGCGGATCGCGCTGCTCGAGCAGCTCAAGACCCATCAGCCCGTCGGAAAGCTCCTCGTAAATCTGGGCTTCGTGTCCGAAGCCACGCTGCGCGACGCCTTGTCCGAAAAACTCGGCCTGCAGAGCGTCGACCTCACGCAGATCGTCGTCGACTCGATGGCCCTGAAGCTCGTGCCGCGCGAATTCTCCAAGCGACACACCATTTTCCCGGTCGCGCTCGACCGCGAGGCGCGCAAGCTCATCATCGCGATTGCCGACACGAACAACATCGTGGCGCTGGACCAGGTGCGGGCGCAGCTGCGCGGGGAGTTCGCGCTCGAGATGCGGCTCGCTGGCGAGGGCGAGATCGGCCGGGCTATCGACCAGTACTACGGCCACGATTTTTCGATCGACGGGATCCTGCACGAGATCGAGACCGGCGAGATCGATTACCAGAGCCTCCAGGCGTCCGGCGACGCCTATTCGCAACCGGTCGTGCGCCTCATTTCGGCGCTCCTCGCGGACGCCGTCGAGCGGGGCGCCTCCGATATTCACTTCGAGCCGGAGCAGAGTTTTCTGCGCATCCGCTATCGCATCGACGGGGTGCTGCGCCAGATAAGGTCCCTCCACAAGACGTATTGGCCGGCGATGGCCGTGCGCATCAAGGTGATGTCGAAGATGAACATCGCCGAAACACGCGCCCCACAGGACGGGCGCATCTCGCTGATGCTAACGGGCCGCGCGGTCGATTTCCGCGTCTCGTCGCAAGCGACCACGCACGGCGAGAACATCGTGCTGCGCATTCTCGACCGGCAGAAAGGGATCGTTCCGCTCGACGGACTGGGACTCGAAGCGGCCCAGCTTCAGCTTCTCAAGAAAATGATCGCGCGGCCCGAAGGCATCATCCTGGTCACAGGTCCCACCGGCAGCGGCAAGACGACGACGCTCTACTCGGTGCTCAATCACATCAATAACGACGGCCTCAACATCATGACGCTGGAGGATCCGGTCGAATATCCCATGACGCTGATCCGGCAGACCTCGATCAACGAAGCCGCCAAGATGGATTTCGGCAACGGCATCCGTTCTCTCATGCGGCAGGACCCCGATGTGATCCTGGTCGGCGAGATTCGCGACGAGGACACGGCCACCATGGCGTTCCGCGCGGCGATGACCGGACATCAGGTCTATTCGACGCTCCACACCAACTCGGCGGCCGGCGCGATTCCCCGGCTTCTCGACATCGGCATCGTCCCGGACGTCCTCGCCGGCAACATCATCGGCATCGTCGCGCAGCGCCTGGTCCGCAAATTGTGCAAGCATTGCAAGCAGGCTCATCAGGCGAACCCTGGCGAGTGCGGCATGGTGGGAGCGCGGGCCGATCGTCCACCGACCCTGTACCGCGCGGTCGGCTGCGACCAATGCGAGTATCAGGGCTATCGGGGTCGCATGGCCATCATCGAGATCCTGAAGATGGACGGTGAACTCGACGAGCTGATCGCGCACCGCGCCACCGGCCGGGAATTGCAGAAGTCGGCCTTGGCGAGGGGCTTTCGCACGCTGGCCGACGACGGCGTTCGCCGGGTCCTCGACGGGTCGACCGCGCTCGATGAGCTGATGCGCGTGGTCGACCTCACCGACCGGATGTAAGCGCGGGCCCGCGCAGGGCCGACGCAATCGAACATGGCACTCTTTGCCTACAAGGCCGTAGATACCCGGGGAAAGACGATGCTCGGCCAGATCGAGGCGATCAATCTGGTCGATCTCGAGCTGCGTCTGAAGCGCATGGGGCTGGACCTGGTGCGGGGCGGGCCGACTCGTTACGGCGGAAGCCTCCTTCGCTCGGGCGAAATCAAGCGCGCGGAGCTCATCAACTTCTGCTTCCACATGGAGCAGCTCATCGCGGCCGGGGTACCGCTCGTCGAATCGCTGATCGACCTTCGCGACAGCATCGAAAATGCCCGATTTCGCGAAGTCATGTCGGGAGTCATCGAGAGTATCCAAGGCGGCCTGCGGCTGTCGCAGAGCCTCGCCCAGTATCCGCAGATCTTCAACCCGGTTTTTACGAGCCTCGTCCGCGCCGGTGAGGACACGGGAAGGCTCGCCGACGTGCTGAAAAGCCTCGTCGAGAACCTGAAATGGGAAGACGAGCTGGCCGAGCACATGAAGAAGCTCATCCTCTACCCGGCGTTCGTCGGTTCGATCGTGATCCTGGTGACTTTCTTCCTGATGATCTACCTCGTGCCGCAGATGGTCACCTTCATCAAGAACATGGGGCAGCAGATCCCTCTGCAGACGCGCGTCTTGATCGAGGTCTCGGCGTTTTTCGTAGGCTACTGGTGGGCTCTCCTGGCTGCCCCCGCGATCCTGTTCGTCGGCGTCAAGCTGGCTGCTCGGGCGAACCCCTTGGTGCGTTATCAGGTCGATCGCTTCAAGCTCGCTCTCCCGGTGGCGGGCGAGATCATGCGCAAGATCATCCTGTCTCGCTTCGCCAGCATCTTCGCTCTCATGTACTCCTCCGGGATCACCATCCTCGATGCCATCCGCAGCTCCGAGGAAATCACCGGCAACATGGTCATCCAGGAGGGCTTGAGACTCGCGGGACAGCAGATCGGCGAGGGCAAGAACGTCACCGCAGCGTTCCAGGAGGTGGGGCTTTTCCCGCCGCTCGTCGTGAGAATGCTCCGGGTGGGCGAGGCGACCGGCGCACTCGACAAGGCGCTGCTCAATGTGTCCTATTTCTACAACCGAGAAGTGCGCGAATCGATCGGTAAGATTCAAGTGATCATCGAGCCGGCTCTGACGGTAGTCCTCGGCGTCATTCTCGGCTGGGTGATGCTCTCCGTTCTCGGGCCGATTTACGACGTCATCAGCAAGATCAAGGTATAGACGCCGTGCCGAGCAAACGTCTCTGTTACCTCACTTCCCAGAGAGTCACCGCCTATCTATGGACCAAGGGCGAGCTGCACAGGGAAGGCGTTTTCGACATGAACGAGAAAGGCGTCGCCGAGTTCTCCAGATACGCGGCCGGCGCCCCGGGAAGTCTTTTCTACTTGCTCGCCGACATGGTCGAGGAAGACTTCTTTCAGGAGAACATACCTTACGTGCGCGGCGCGGACCGGCGCGCGCTGCTTGCGCGCAAGCTCGCCCAGCGTTACCGCGACGCGTCGCTCGCCCTCCCGCTTTCGCTCGGGTCGGAGACCCACGCGGGCCGGCGCGAGGAACGGATTCTCTACATGTCGTTTACCAACACGCAGCTGTTCCAGCCCTGGCTCGAGGCCTTGCGCTCGAACGATGCCTGCGTGGTCGGCGTATTTTCAGTGGCCCTCGTCGCGGCTCAGATGGGGAAGCGACTCGGTTTCAAGGGTGGGCGATACCTGATGGTGAGCCGGCAGCACGCCGGACTGCGGCAAAGCTACATCGAAAACGGCCGAATCCGCTTCTCGCGCCTCGGCCGCGTGGACTCCTCCGATCCCCGCGTGATCGCCCAGGATTGCGCCGCCGAGTCCCTGCGGATCCAGCAGTATCTCGTCAACAGCCGTATTCTGCCGCGCGAGGCGCCTGCGCTCGACGTGCTCGTGCTTGCGCCGAGCGGGCACAAGGCGCTCTACGACGCGGCCTGCGTCAATTCCGCCCGGCTGCAGTTCCATGTTCACGACCTCGACAAGGTGGGCAGCGGCCTGGGCCTCAAATCGGTGCCCGCCGAGACGCTCGCCGAGGGGCTGTTTCTCCACGTCCTCGCCGCGTACCCGTCCCGCGAACAGTATGCCGACGAGCGCCTGCGGCGCTCCTATCATTTGTGGCGCGCGCGCGTGGCCCTGCTTGCCACCGGGGCGGCGGTGTTCGCCTTTTGCCTGCTCGTTTCGGCGGTGAGACTTCTTGATGTCCTTCATGTCTCCGAGCAGGCTCACAATGACCGCGTACAGGAAGCCCGCGCCTCCGTGGAATACGCTCGACTGCAAACGCGCTTCCCGAAGACGCCGATCTCCAGCGAAACCCTGAAAGCGGTCGTCAAGAACTACCGGGCGCTGCTGCGGCAGAGCGGTTCGCCCGGCGGGATGTTCAACGAGATCAGCGAAGCGGTAACGGCTCTACCCCAGATTGAAATCGACAGGATCGATTGGGAGTTCGGCGCCGGCGCGAAATCGGCAGCCGGCCGCGAGGCGTCGAAGACCCCTTCCGCCCCGCCGGCAGGGCAGGCACAGGCCGCGGGCGCCGAGTTTCAGACCCAAACCGCCGAGATTGCGGGCAAGCTCGTCGTGCAGCAGGCCTCGGACTTCCGCGCCGTGACCGCGCTGGTGAACCAGTTTACCGAGGCGCTGCGCAGGCGGCCCGGCACCGAAGTGACGCGCACGCAGCTGCCGTTCGACATCAACGCGGAAAAAAGCCTCGCCGGCGATATCGGTGCGGCGAGGAGAGAGGAAGTGCCGCAGTTCTCAGTCGTAGTCGTCAAGCGGCGCGGCACATGAACGTCACCCGCGACGACCTCAAGCGCCTGCGCATGCCGCTCGCTATGGCGATCATACTGCTCGTGCTGGGTGCAGCCAGCCTGATCGCCAGCGGATACTACCTGGACGAGGCGAGAACGGCGCAGGACGCAACCAGACTGACCCGCGTGGCGGCCCAGGAACGGGTCCTAAGAGTCTCGGAGGAAGAGCGCGAGATCCGCGATGATCTCGTGTACTACGAGCAGATGCGCCAACGCGGTGTCGTGGGCGAGCAGAGCCGCCTCGACTGGATCGAATCGATCGCCAGGATCAAAAACGATCGCAAGCTCTTCGAGATCAGGTACAACTTCGAAGCCCAAAGACCGCTCGACTATCCCGGGCTGGTACCAACCGGCGGCGCCGACTTTGTGGTGAGCAGGCTGAAACTCGACATGCTGCTGCTGCACGAGGGGGATCTCCTGAATTTCCTGGCAGACCTGCAGGCAGGCATCAAGGCGCACGTGTCCGTGCGGAATTGCACCGTGACGCGGATAGAGCGCGGGGCGGCACCGGGCACGACGACGCTGCGACCACGCCTTCGGGCCGAGTGCCAGGTCGACCTGATCTCGGTCAGAGGGCTCAAGCCCGCTTGAGCCGACGCATGCAACGCAAACTAACCATCGGAAGGCACGTGAAACTCGCGAGACGCCTTTTCGCGGTGACATTTCTGCTCGGAGTCGCGACGGGGCAGGTCGCCGCCCAGCAGAATCTCGGGCGCCTCTTCTTCACCGAGCAGGAGCGCCAGGACCTCGACCGCCGCCGCCAGGCCAACATCCAGGAAACCGCGGTCGTCGTCGAGAGCACCGTCACGGTCAACGGCCAAGTGTCGCGCTCCTCGGGCCGGAGCACGACCTGGATCAACGGGGTTCCACAGGAGAGCGCGAGGAAACCCCTCGATCCGGCCCGGGTGACCCTGCCCGGCGGCGAGGGCGCGCCGTCGGTCACCCTCAAGATCGGGCAGACGCTCGACAAGGTCCGCGGCGAGATCAGAGATCCCGCCGCAAGCGGCAGAATCACGACTCCTTCCGAGGAACGCGAGCGCAAGCCGTGAGGATCCGGGCATGGCGTAAGAGGGCGTCGGGTCGGCGCGGCTTTGCGTTGATCGCGCTCCTCGCCCTGGCCGCTTTGATCAGCGCCTTCCTTATAGCCAGCGCCCTCAACCTCACCAGCGCCGGGAACTCCAACGAGCGCGAGGATCGCAGCATGAGCGCGCTGAGGAAAGCGAAGGCGGCGCTGATTGCGTACGCCGCCAACGAGCAGTGGCAGTTGTACAAGGGGCAAACGACAAACCAACCCGGTGGGCTGCCTTGCCCTGACAACAACGACACCGGTGCGTCGCCGGGAATCTGCTCTGCCGCCGCCGATCGCGTCGGTCGCTTGCCGTGGGCGACGATAGGCGGCGAAGATCTGAGAGACGCAAGCGGAGAGCGTTTATGGTACGCGGTTTCGTCCAACTTTTACAAGAATGCGGCCAACATCATCAATAGCGATACTCCCGGCTTGCTCACTGTCACTGGCGCAGCGCCTGCAAGCAATGTGGTCGCCGTCGTTATTGCTCCCGGCGCGGCGTTTTCGGGGCAAGACCGGATAGCCCAGCACAACGATCCCGCTGCCTATCTAGAAGGAGTCACGCCGAGTACACCCGACTATGGGTTCAGCACCGTTGCCACGCCCTCTGACACGGCGAATGATCGCCTGGTCGTGATCACACAGGCCGACCTGATGGCAGCGGTCGAACCGGTCGTCGCCGCGCGGATCGAGCGCGACGTCAAACCCCTCCTCCTGGACTATTTCGGCAAATGGGGCGCCTACCCATTTGCCATGCCGTTTGTCGCGCCGCCTACCGCGCAGTCCGCCTATCAGGGCGCGTCAAATCAGACGATGGGCTTGCTGCCCGTGACGAACGATCCGGCGTGGCTCACTTGGGCGAGCGCTACCGTCACGGATATCGTCGGGTCGGGCACGGGGAGTTACGATGTGGCGATAAAGTCTCCCCCAGATACTATCTCCCCCAATCCTGCGATCTGCTCGATAAGTTCGCCTCCGCCGCCGCTTACCGTGACCTGTACGGTTGACTATTGCTGCGGCGACATCGCCCACAGCGACGCTCGCCCTGACATCAAGCTTGAGATTCTCCTGGCGAACGCGAGCTTGGCGTTTGCCGATACCCCGTCCATGGTTGCCCCTAACGATTCGACTATAGTGATGGTCAACCGGAACGGCACTCCGCTCGTCAACACGTCATTCGGCCAATGGAGTGAGGGCTTTAGCGCGACTAGTCCGCGCAACCCGCCCACACTGAGCTTTGCGGCGCGGGCGGACGGAAGAGGTGTGGTCACCTACACCGGGCGGCTGCAGAATGCACGGGACACCATCGGCAGGGTCACGATCACCGTTCCTCTCCCCGCGCCGTCCTATTTGCCGCGCCTTACCAACGCAAGTCCTACCAATCCAAATATCACCTGGTTCACTTCGAACCAGTGGTATCGCCAGAGTTACTACGCGGTCTCTCAGAATTACCTACCCGGTGCCAGCCCCAGCCCCCCCTGCACTGCGGGAACCACCTGCCTGACGGTAAACAATCTCCCGGCCCCAAACAACAACAAGCAGGTGATCCTGATCTTTGCAGGCCGCGCGCTGGACGGCCAGACCCGCCCGGGGACCCTCGCGAACTATCTTGAAGGGCAGAATGCCACGCCGGCAGACCTGATCTTCGAACACCGATCGGGCGTCCCCACTGCGATCAACGACCGGGTCGTGGTCGTTTCGCCCTGAATCCAGCGCGATGAGCAGTAAGGGTTTCTCGCTCGTCGAGCTTGCGGTGGCGTTGGCGATCATCGCCTTGCTGCTCGCTGGCGCTTTGATTCCGCTCTCCACCCAGATCGACGTGCGCAATTCGGCCGATACTAAGCGCAGTATGGATTCGATCAGGGATGCGATTATCGGATTCGCCCAGGCAAACGGGCGCCTTCCGTGTCCGGCGAATGGCGGGACGCCCGCGGGGACGGTTGACACCACGACTTGGGCTACGCCGGTTGGCGCTGGCGCCGAGCAGTGGGACCCCAACAACAACCGTTGCTACATTGTGTTCGGCGTAGTGCCATGGACAACTCTGGGAGTCTCTGAGACTGACGCTTGGGGGAGACGGCTCAGCTATCGTGTAGCGCCTGCGTTCGCGGACGCAATTAGTCTAAACACGTGGCAATCGCGCCAAAACGCCGTTCCTGGTACTTTTCCTTCACAGGTCGCCCCCTTTCGTCAAAGTCCCGCGGATCAAAATCCGACCTGCCCTCCGTCCGCTCCGCCGCTTGTAGCGCCTTTCGTACTTTCACCCGCCCCCGCGCTCTCGTCGTTCGCTCTGTGTTCGCTGGGTGACATCGCGGTCTTCACCCGAGGCGATTCGACCACGACAGCCGTTCCTTTGGGCTCGGCCTTGCCCGCGATATTCATTTCGCACGGCAAGAACGGCTTCGGCGCCTGGCAGACGAACGGCACGCGGCTTAACCCCATACCGACCGGCAACGACGAAGCCGCCAATGTCAACGGCAACACAACCGCCACCCCCTCAGGGGGCTACTCGAGCTGGGCCTTCTACAGCCGAACGCGTACGCCTTCCGCAGCGGGTTGCGTCGATCCTTCCCCCCCACCAGCGCCGCAGAGCGTGGCTCCGCCCTGTGAATTCGACGACATCGTGGTCATGATTTCCTCCAGCGCGCTCATCAGCCGCATGGTCGCTGCCGGGCGCCTGCCCTGATCCCCAGTGAGTCGCGGCGAAGCGCCGCGATCGATCACTGCCCGCGTGCGCCGCGGCGCACTTCTCCCCGCAGGCTGAAGCACACCCGGCCACTCTCGTTGTCTCGCAGTTGCAGCGAGAATCCCGAGATTTCGGCGAGCCGGCTGGTCTGGTACAGGCCGATGCCGAATCCGGTTTCCGAAGGCACCGGCCCCCTCATCAGCCCACGCAGCACTTCCGCGGCCACCGGAGCGCCGCTGTCGCACACGGAAAACTCGATGGTGTCGTTGCAGCGGAAGGTCGCGCGCACGGCGACGGATTCATCGAGTCTGCGCTTTCGCAGCGCATTCTGCAGCAGATTGTCGCCCGCGCTGTCGAAGAGCTCCTTCGGCAGCATCACGGAGTCCCCCTGCCCCTCGCGGGAAAACTCGACGCCACGACCGGCATAGCTGCGCTGCAGGCCCTCCCACCACGTATCGGCCTTGATGAAACGACCGTTACTCGCGTCGGGCTTTTGCAGCTTGTCGAGCGTCTGCTGCAAGCGCAGCGTAATCGCCGGGAGCTGTCGGCGCATGAGCGAGGACAGTTCGCCGTCTGCATCGGATGCGGTATCGCGCTCGGCGGCCGCGCACAGAACGTTCAGAGACTGCAGCAGGTTCTTCACGTCGTGCGTCATGCGCGCCCCGGTCTCGTGAACGGCTTGCACGTAGGTCTGCTGCTGGAGTTTCTGCTCGCGCTGCTTGGCGACATAGAACTCGCCGAGAAGCTGTCCGAGCAGCTGGAAGTGCCAGACCAGCGAAGGGCTCAACGCCAGCTTGGTGAAAACCCGCAAGTGGATTTCCTGGTTGGTGAACTCGACGGAGTTCTTGGAGACCTTGCCGAAATCGCCCGACTCACCCGCCGTGTGCCAGAAGCCGCCGGACACCCAGGGTAGGCGCGCGAGGCCGACGCAGGCCTCTTTCATGAAGCGCTCGGGCTTGGTCTCGAGCTGCGACAGCTCGGCCAAGAAATACAGCCAGCGCTCGAACGGCAGCCCTATCGACAGCAGATAGCGCGAGAAATATACGGAAAGCCCGCTGAATCCGGCGCGCGGGTTCCAGGCGAAGGAGAGTAGCAGCAGCACGCCCGCTATGATCAGCATGCTGAACGAAAGAGCCATGATGTAGTCGATCTTGCCCACCGTCATGAAGGCAAAGCTGCCCAGCGCAAGGGCGATCAGCAGCAGCACGATCATCGCGGCATAGAAAAAATCGACGACCTGGGGAGTTTCCGCGGAGTCCGTCTCGGCGGGAATCGCAACCATCACGAGGAACAGCACGGGCAAGCCGTATTGCGCCAGCAATTCGACCTCATTGGGCAGGGGCACACGAAAGGTGTTCGGGACGATCCAAATGAGCAGCAGCGAGACGAGATACAGCAACACCACGAGATAGAAGCGCCGCAGCCACCGTGCCTGGAAGAGGAACACCTTGCCGCCCACGATTCCCGCCAGAACGCTGACCCAGAGGGCGAGCAGCCACCAGTTGAGGAAATAGAGGGTCCCCAACGCAATCGCAGCGATCGCCGCAACCTGCGCCGAGGTCAGGCGATGCTCGCTACGCATGAAGGGCTGCCAGAGGATGAAAAGCCCGAAGTGCGCGAGCATCAAGCCGCGCGCCCAGTAATCCTCAGTACCCCACATCGCGGCAAGATGCAGGGACACCAGCATGACGACAAAAAGAGCTCGCCATGACCTCGCGATGAAAAGCTGAGAAATCTGAAGCGCGGCAGTCGTCGCCATACCCTGGGTCATCCGAGAGCGGGGTTCGCGAAAGGCAGTGCGCTCAAAGGCCCGCGATGCATATTATCCTCTCCCGAGTCTGTGGCAGTCAGATCGGGGAGACATCGTGCGGACTTGCGCAAACCCTCCCCGTGGACTTACGCTCCCACAGGCACGTATTGTGCCAGCTTTGACTTGTGAGCACTCAGGCCGTATTCCACACTTGCCATGCCCATCGTCGCTTCGCTGGCTAGAGCTACTTTGCTCGAGGCGGTTCGAAACCGCCTCTTGTGGCTTGCGGTAGTGGTCGTGGTAATCGCGTTCGGCCTCGCCCAATTTCTGAATCAAGTGGCGATCACCGAATCTCGAGAGATCCAGACCGCATTGCTCGCCGCCCCGCTCAGGGTCGCCGCCGTCTTCATCGTGGCCGTGTTCGTGATCACGAGCACGGTGAGGGAATTGAGCGACAAGGTCACCGAGCTGCTGCTCTCCCTGCCGGCGCCGCGTTCCGCCTATTTTTTCGGAAAGTTTGCCGGTTACGCCATGCTCGCCGCTATCCTTGCGCTGCTCAGCGCGCTGCCTTTGGTGCCGTTCGCAAATTCCCAGGGACTCGCCCTCTGGACTCTTTCCCTCATCTGCGAATTGTTGATCGTGACGGCTATGAGTCTGTTTTGCGTGGTGTCTTTCGCGCAAGTGGTCCCGGCGTTTGCCGCCGTTGCAGGCTTCTACCTGCTGTCGCGTTCAATGGCGGCAATGCAGATCATCGCCGGCGCACCGCTGCAGGATCCTACCCTCACCGATCGCGCGGTGAATGCCGTTGTGAACCTGATCGCGCTCCTGCTGCCGGCGCTCGACGCGATGACGCAGACCACTTGGCTGCTGGGATCGGCGCCGAGCGTCAGCACTCTCGGCCCCGTCGTCGGCCAGACCGCGCTCTACCTCGTGCTGATCTGTTCCGCGGCGCTTTTCGATTTGTACCGAAAGAACTTTTAGACGATGTCACAGCGATCGATTGCAGTAGTGCCGCGTGGCGTTCTCGTGCTGTTCGCTCTGGGGCTCGCCGCGCAGATCGGGCTGAAGGCCACCGCCCCGCCGCCCCGGGCGGCGGCAGAGGATTTGGCGCCCGCGCCGAGCATCGCCGCGCTCAGGCTCGCGAGCTTCGGGGATCCCGTGGCGCTCGGCAAGGCACTGATGCTGTACTTACAGGCGTTCGACTATCAATCCGGCAGCAAGGTCCCCTATCGCGATCTCGATTATGGCCGGCTGGAAGCTTGGCTCGCGAGAATACTGGATCTGGACCCGCGAGGCCAATACCCCCTCCTCGCCGCGAGCAGGCTGTATGCCGAAGTGCCCGTCGAGGCCAAGCAGCGCAGCATGCTCGAGTTCGTTTATCGGCAGTTCCTGCTCGATCCCAATCGTCGCTGGCCCTGGCTTGCCCATGCCACCGCCATCGCCAAGCACCGGCTCCATGATCTGCCGCTCGCACTCCGCTACGCTCGAGCGATCCAGCGCTACGCCGTCGCCGACGACGTTCCCCTCTGGGCGAAGCAGATGGAGATCTTCATCCTGGAAGACATGAACGAGCTGGAAACCGCCCGTCTCATCATCGGGGGGTATCTCCAAAGCGGGAGAGTGAAGGACCCGGCCGAGCTGAGATTCCTGGATGAGCGCCTGAAACAACTGGAAGCGCGGATCGGAAAGACCCCGGGGAAGAACTAAGGCAAAGTGTCAGATAGTCGTCGTAAGTGTCCATTTTTCAACAAAAAGGGCTGACTCACCCACGATGAAAAGTGGCGTGTCCGGGTATACTCTCGGGCACATATTTTGCGAGTTTCGTTGAATCTTTACTCCGTTTTGATTTTTGGGGGTTGCATGAGTTTGTCCAATTTCAGCAAGAATTCGACCGAGGCGGGTTTTACTTTGGTCGAGATCGCAATCGTGCTCGTGATCATCGGGCTGCTCTTGGGCGGCGTGCTCAAGGGCCAGGAAATGATCACCCAGGCCAAGATCAAGAACATCGTCAACGACTTCAACGGCATCACCGTGGCCGTGACGTCCTATCAGGACCGCTACCGCGCCATTCCGGGAGACGACTTGAACGCCACCACACGCTGGACCGTCCAGAATCCCGCAAGCGGTAACGGCAACGGGATCATCGCGGGCCTTTACAACGCCCTTCCAGGGGCGGGCGCCCCGACCTCAGCAGCGGAATCCAACCTGTTCTGGCAGCATCTGCGCATCGCCGGATTCGTCCCGGGCCTGACCACGGGAGCCGGAAGCGGGACGCAGCCGACGAATGCAGCCGGGGGCATGATCGGCGTGGAGTCGGGCGCGCCCGGCACAAACGGCCTGGGTTTCACCAGCCTGATCGTGTGCTTCGCGAACCTGCCGGAGAAGGTGGCGAGCGCGGTCGACGGCCAGATGGACGACAGCAACCCGGCGACCGGCCAGATCCGCGGGCAGCTCCAGGGCACCGCGAATCCGCCTACGGCTAGCGACGCCGGAGGCGCGGCGACGGCCTACGTGGAAACCGGGGTGAATCAGTATCTGCTGTGCAAGAACTTATAGCCGCTCAACAACCAGCTCGTGCACGTTTCCCCCGACTGACCTAGACTTCTGCGCTTTGGAGGCTCCTATGACCGCATCTGCTTTCAGCAACAGAAATTCGACCGAGGCCGGTTTCACCTTGGTCGAAATCGCGATCGTGCTCGTCATCATCGGACTGCTCCTGGGCGGCATCCTGAAGGGCCAGGAAATGATCACCCAGGCCAAGATCAAAAACGCGATCAACGATTTCAACGGGGTCGCCGTGGCCGTGACCTCCTACCAGGACCGTTACCGCGCCCTCCCCGGAGACGACCCGAATGCCACCGCGCGCTGGACCGTCCAGGCTCCCGCAAGCGGTGACGGCAACGGGGTCATCGCAGGCAAGTACAATGACGTCGACCTTACGAAGGAATCCCACTTGTTCTGGCAACACTTGCGCATCGCCGGATTCGTCGCGGGCTTGACCACGGGAAGCGGCGCCGCGACGAATCCGCCGAACGCGGCCGGAGGCATCGTCGGCGTGGAGAACGCAGTGGTCCCGACAGTCGGTCTGGGCTTCACCGGTCTGACGCTATGCAGCTCGAATATACCGGACAAGGTCGCGATTGCGATAGACTCGCAGATCGACGACAGCAACTCGGCGACCGGCCAGGTGCGCGCGCAACTGCAGACCACCGCGAATCCTGACCTGGCCGCAACCCCGGCCACGGGCTATGTGGAAACCGGGGTGAGTCAGTACCTGGTCTGCAAGGCTTTTTAACCACGCCTCCCGTCACCGCAAAAGGCCCGCTCGCGCGGGCCTTTTCGTTTCCGGCCGACTCTGAGTGAAGACAAGCTCGGGCCAAACAATAAGCCTGTTGCTCGCGGGCAGCCTGTGTCTGCTGCCGTTCCTGCTGGCGTATCACCAGCAGCCCATCCTGAGTTTTTTCCCCGGATGGCTGGCCGCAGCGCTGGGCATTGCAGCCGCGCTGACCCTGCTCGTCGGGCGAGGTGTCACGGCCGTATCCTTCGTGTCCTCGCCCGTGCCGGCGCTATGGCTGATCGTCTTCGCGGCGTTTCTCGCCGCCCAGGCGGCGAGCGGCGGGCACGTCTATTCCCAATTGCCCGTGGTCGCTGCGCTGTACGTCCTCTACGCCGCGCTGATGATTTGGCTCGGGGCACAACTCACGGCTGAGCTCGGTATCGCGCGCGTGGCGACGGTACTGGCCATGTTTCTTCTGGCCGGCGCTCTTGCGAATTCGCTGGCGGGGGTCATGCAGTTCTATGGCCGACCCAAGCTGTTCGAGGATGTCGTCGCCGAGCTGCACGGCAACCGCGCCTACGGAAACATCGCCCAAGCGAATCTTTATGCCAACTACCTGGCGCTCGGGGAAGGCGCGCTCCTGTTCCTGTGGCTGCGCGAGCGAGTGCGGACGGCGTATGCACTTCCGGCCCTGGCCCTGCTCGTTCTGGGCGGCGCGCTGTCCGGCTCGCGCGGCACCCTGCTCTACGCGCTATGGTATGCGGCGCTCGGGTTTCTAGCGGCGCGCACTCAAGAAGGCGCCCAAAAGTGGCGCCCGAAAATTGCTGCCTGCGGAATCGCGGGCGCAGTCTTAGCAGCCCATTTTGCAGTGCCGTGGCTCAACGCGGCACTCCATCTCGGCCCCTCGGGTGAAGGGGCAATCGATCGCCTCGAACACGGCGAGCCGCGATGGCAGGTATGGCTGATCGCGCTACGCGTATTTCTCAGTGCCCCTTTCGGCGGCGTCGGCACCGGCGAGTTCGCCGGTGCCGCGTTCGAGATCGGGCTTGATCCGTCGCTCACGACAATCGGTGAAGTCTGGACTTCGCCGCACAATGTTCCCCTGCACCTCCTTGCCGAAACCGGCCTGGTGGGCACGCTCCTGGTACTGGGCGGTCTGTGCGTCTGGGGGTGGCAGGCCGCGCGGCGTTACTGGACGGGGCGGGAGGTCGCTTCGTGGTGGATCATTGCCGCGGTTGGAATCGAAATGATCCACTCGCTGACCGAGTTTCCGTTCTGGAGTGCACACTTCCTCGGCGTCACCGCGCTTTTGATAGGAGCAAGCGCGCGAGCGGGGCCCTCGCTGGCGGTCGCGCGCGCGAGCGCGATTAGCGCGGGTGCC
This sequence comes from Betaproteobacteria bacterium, assembly GCA_005881575.1. Classification (GTDB taxonomy): domain Bacteria; phylum Pseudomonadota; class Gammaproteobacteria; order Burkholderiales; family SG8-39; genus VBDM01. The sequence goes on along the minus strand of VBCA01000005.1, from coordinate 32,304 downwards.
GTCTGCATCGTGCTTTCCGTCGCCTCGGCGATCATGCTCAGGGATTACATGCGACTCGACGTCACCCGCATCACCGGAACAACCGTTACGCTCACCTCTGCCACCCAAGCACAACAGGACGCCGCAACCATGCGCGAGCTGACCCACGGGCTCATGGCGCCCCTGGCGGAGCTATGGATATTGATCGGCGCTCCGCTGGACCGGAGCGAGCTTGCCGAGAAGCTGGCCCTGAGCGAGCGCGTAGCCCGCTACTGGCCCGCCAATACGGTGGTGGCACGACGCGCGGTCTTCCTAGCCCTCAGCGGGGAGGCGGAAAAAGCGCGCAGTCTGCTCGCGCGAGCCCTGGAAACGTTTCCGCACCGAGTCAATGCGACGATCCTGATCCTCGAGCAAGCGCGCACCGCGGATCGAAGCGCGGTCGAACCCTTGCTCGTCATGGCGAGGGCCGTTTCCGCATCGGGAAAGTAACGGGCCGGAGGTCCTCCGCCCCGAAACGCACGGATTCCGCCTGCAGCCACTAGCCCTGAAGCAGGCGTATCTCCGCGGCAGCGAGTTGCTCGGGCGTGCCGAGCAGCACGATCACGTCGCCCTCCTGCAATGCCGTTTGCGGATCCGGCGAAATCATCCGCAGCTCCCGCCGCCGCAGCGCCGTCACGCGCACGCCGAGTTCGCCCAGCGCGAGCTCTCCCAGGCTGCGTCCCGAGGCACCCGCACCGGTCGCGAGGGTCACCGAATGCAGGCGCGGTTCGCGCGCCTCGTCGGGGTCTTCGGCTTCATCAGTGCCTCCGTGAAAGAAGCCGCGCATCAAGCTGTATCGATGCTCGCGCACGTCGCGAATGCGGCGCACCACCCGCCTCAACGGCACTCCCAACAGCACCAGAGCATGCGACGCGAGCATCAAGCTCGACTCGAAGGTCTCGGGAACCACCTCCGAGGCGCCCGCGGCGATGAGCTGGTCCATGTCGGCGTCGTCCAGAGTGCGGACGATCACCGGCAACGCAGGATTGAGCGCGCGCACATGATGCAGGATACGCAGCGCAAGCTGCGTGTCCGCGAAAGTAACGACGAGCGCGCTTGCGCGTGCGACACCGGCCGCCACCAGCGTTTCGTACCGAGACGCGTCGCCGAAAACGACCTTCTCGCCCGCGGCTTCCGCTCCGCGCACGCGCTCCGAATCGGTATCGAGGGCGATGACATCGATTTGCTCCTGCTCCAGCATGTGCGCCAGGCGCTGGCCCGTGCGGCCGTAGCCGCACACGATGACGTGGCGCTCGGTCGAGAGACTCTGCGCGGCTACTCGGTGCAGCGCGAGCGATTGCAGCATCCATTCGGCGCTCGACCAGCGCAAAGCGAGCTTGTCGCTTGCCTGAATGACGAACGGCGCGACAAGCATGGAGAGCAGCATCGCCGCGACGACCAGCTGGGAAAAGTCGCGATCGAGCAATGCGACCGACTGCGCGAGGACCATGAGCACCAGGCCGAACTCGCCCACCTGGGCGAGGGCCAGCCCCGTGCGTACGGCAGCACCGGGGCCGGCTCCGAACAGACGCGCGAGGCCCGCCACCAGGATGAACTTGAATATGACGAGCAGCGCAGTGAGCGCCAGCGTCAGCGATAGATTCGCTGCAACCGTCCCCAGGTCGAGTCTCATGCCTATCGTCACGAAGAATAGACCCAGCAGGACCTCCCGGAATGGCCTGATGTCCTCCTCGACCTGATGCCGGTATTCGGTTTCCGCAATGAGCATTCCGGCCAGAAACGCGCCGAGGGCCAAAGACAGTCCCGCCCGATCCGTGAGCCAGGCAAGCCCCAGCGTGACGAGCAGGACGTTGAGAATGAACAGCTCATGCGAGCGCCGGCGCGCCACGATGTGAAACCAGCCGCGCATGAGTTTCTGCCCGACAAAGAGCAGTACCACGAGCACCACCGCGGCTTTGGCGAGCGCAATCCCCAGACGCTGCGCAAGCTCGCCGCTCCCCTCCGCGATAGCGGGAATCACGATCAGCAAGGGGACTACCGCGAGGTCCTGGAAAAGCAGCACTCCCACGATGTCGCGTCCGTGGGGGGTTTCCAGTTGTATGCGTTCGGCGAGAATGCGCAGGACCATTGCCGTCGACGACATGGCGACTGCGCCTCCCACAGCGAGAGCCGCTTGCCAGGGGGCCCCTACAAGCGATGCGGCGGTGAGCACCGCGACTAGCGTGAGCAGGACCTGGGAAAAACCCAGCCCGAACACGGCGCGACGCAGCTGGAACAGCTTGGGCAGGCTGAACTCCAGCCCGATCGAGAACATCAGGAACACGACCCCGAATTGCGCAAGATGCCGTCCTTCGTCCGTGTCTGGAATCCACGCCAGCGCGTAGGGGCCGACCGCGGCGCCGACCAGGAGATATCCGAGCAGCGGAGGCAAGTGCAACCAGCGAAACAGCACCACGACGAGCACGGCGCTCGCCAGCAGTATCAGCACCAGCTCAAGCGTGTCGCCCATTCGGAAGTCCTTGTTTTCTTGGGATCACGTGGGAAAAAGCGCGGATTCGGTCTGGTATACTCCAAACTTATGATAAAGGGTGCTTCCGGCGCGGGCCAGCGCGGTTTCTCTCGATGAACGATCGATCGAAGAAAGCGATTTCAAGCTCCGCGCTTGAGCTCGCGCGCAAAGTGCTCGCTATCGAGGCCGATGCGGTGAGCGGGCTGATATCGCGACTCGACGAGCGTTTCCTGGATGCGGTCGGTCTGATCCTCGCGTGCCGCGGGCGCGTCGTCGTGAGCGGCGTCGGCAAGTCGGGGCACATCGCCCGCAAGATCGCATCCACGCTGGCGAGCACGGGGACGCCGGCTTTTTTCGTCCACGCCGCCGAGGCGGGACACGGCGATCTGGGCATGATCACGCGCGATGACGTCGTTCTGGCGCTCTCGAATTCCGGCCAGTCGGATGAGCTGCTCACGATCATCCCCCGGATAAAACGCCAGGGCGCGAAGCTGATCGCGCTGACCGGCAATCCCGACTCGGCGCTTGCCCGGGAAGCCGATGTCCACCTTGACGCGGGCGTCGCGCAGGAAGCCTGCCCGCTGAATCTTGCGCCGACGGCGAGCACCACCGCCGCGCTCGCGCTCGGCGACGCTCTGGCGGTCGCTTTGCTCGACGCTCGCGGTTTCGATGAGCAGGATTTCGCTCGCGCCCATCCCGGCGGCGCTCTCGGCAGGAAGCTGCTCATCCATGTCTCCGACGTGATGCGTACCGGCAACGACGTTCCGGCCGTATCCGACACCGATTCCTTTTCCGACTTGCTGGCAGAGATATCCAGGAAGAGCATGGGCATGACCGCCATCCTCGGGCCCGGCAAAAAGCTCGTCGGAATATTCACCGACGGCGACCTGCGCAGGACGCTGGAGCGCAAACCCGACGTCCGCGCGCTCAAGATTGCCGATGTCATGAAGCGCAGCCCGCACACGATCGCCCCGCACAAGCTGGCCGCCGAAGCCCTCGAGTTGATGGAGCGTCACAAGATCAATCAGCTGCTCGTCGCTACGGAAACGGGAGAGCTGGTCGGCGCTCTCAACATGCACGATCTGTTTCGCGCCAAGGTCATTTGATGCGCGACGACGCTCTAGAGCGAATGCGGCGTCTGCGCCTGATGATCTTCGATGTCGACGGGGTGCTCACCGACGGGACCCTGTACTTCAGCGAGACTGGAGCCGAGTTGAAGGCATTCAACGCTCAGGACGGCCATGGGCTCAAGATGCTGAAGGAGAGCGGGGTCGAGGTCGCCATTCTTTCCGCGCGTCGCTCGCGCGCCGTCGAGGTGCGCGCCGCTGAGCTTGGCATCACGCACGTGGAACAAGGTGCGGGGAACAAGAGTGCTGCTTTCGAGAGCCTGATCGGCCGCTTGCGCACCTCCGCCGCAGTCGCCGGATACATGGGCGACGATTGGGTGGATCTGCCGGTGCTCGCGCGTTGCGGGTTCGCCGCGAGCGTGCCGGAAGCACCGGAGCTCGTGAGAGAGCGCGTCCACCACGTTACGCGGGCTCCCGGCGGCAGGGGCGCCGTCCGCGAGGTCTGCGAGCTGATCATGCGGGCCCAAGACACGCTAGAGCGGCTGATCGCGCGCCAGCTCGCATGAAACCACGCGTTACGCCTCTGCTCCCGCTCGTTCTGATGGCGTTTCTCGGGTTGCTGACCCTGTGGCTGCAATACGCCGTGGTGGAGGGTTTCGGCGGCGATTCGAAGTCTACCGGGCACGATCCCGATTCCATCGTCGAGAATTTCACGGTTCAAAGGCTGGACGCTTCGGGCAAGCTCCGGTACACATTCTCTGCGCCGAAGATGATGCATTTTGCCGACGATGGTTCGGGCGAGGCGCTTTATCCGCGCTTCGTTGAAATTGCCGCCGACAACGGTAATTTCATCGCGACCGCAAATCGCGGCACCATCAATCGCCAAGGCGAGGAGGCTTTCCTGTACGGCAATGTGCTCATCTTGCGCGAGGCAACGCCGGAGCGACCCGAGTTTCGCGCTCGAACGGAATTCCTCCACCTACTCGCCGAGCAGGGAATCGCGCGTACGGATCACACGGTCACCATTTCGGAGGGGCGCTCCATCTTGACAGGGGTCGGGATGATTGTGAACAAGAACAATCAACAGTTCACGCTGCAATCGCAAGTCAAGGGCATCCTTGATGTCCCATCCAGGAAATAGGGCGCGCGCAGCCGCGGCCCTCGGTCTTGCGGCGATGTGGGCATTGACGTCGGAATCGGTGCTTGCCGAGAGAGCCGATCGCGACAAACCGATCAACATCGAATCCGACAGCATGATTTCCGACGAAGCCAAGAAAGTTTCCACTTTCGAGGGAAAAGTCGTGCTGGCCCAAGGCTCGCTCATCATCCGCGCGGACCGAATCGTCGTGCGGCAGGACGGCGACGGCTTCTACTACGGCGTTGCGAGCGGCAAGCCGGCGACGTTCCGTCACAAGCGGGATGGTGACGGAGAATACATCGACGGAGAAGCGTTCAGGATCGAATACGACAACAAGCTCGAGCGCGTCGAGTTCTTCACCGCCGCCCGGCTGCGCCGCGACAGCGGGGACGATATTCGCGGCGATTTCATCTCCTACGACGCCCGCACCGAGCGTTTTACCGTGAAATCGACCGACGAGGCGCCCGGGACCGAACGCGAAGGACGCGTGCGCGCAACCATCATGCCGAAAAAGCCCGCGGAGCCCGAAACCCGGCCGGGTTCCGGCACGGGCCGGAAGGAGTAGTCTCCCCGTACCTGCGAACGGGGCGAAATCGATGAGCCAGCTGCAGGTCCACGGACTCAAGAAGCACTACGGTTCGCGCGCCGTGGTCAAGGACGTGTCGCTCGAGGTGACGAGCGGCGAGGTCGTGGGGCTGCTGGGTCCGAACGGCGCCGGGAAGACGACTTGTTTTTACATGATCGTGGGGCTGATCGCGGTGGACGACGGAGCGATCCATCTCGACGGCAGGGAAATCAGCCATTTCGCGATGCACCGCCGCGCCCGCATGGGACTGTCGTACCTGCCCCAGGAAGCGTCCGTGTTCCGCAAGCTGACCGTCGAGGAGAACATCCGCGCGGTGCTGGAGCTGCAGGAACTTCCCGAGGAGGAGATCGAGTCCCGCCTTTCCGGGCTGCTGCGCGATCTCAACATCGCGCATCTGCGGCAATCCACCGCCCTGTCCCTGTCGGGGGGGGAGCGCCGCCGCGTCGAGATCGCCCGGGCGCTCGCGACGCGTCCGAGCTTCATACTGCTCGATGAACCCTTCGCGGGCGTCGACCCGATCGCGGTGCTCGACATTCAGAAAATCATCCGTTTTCTGAAGGAACGCGGCATCGGCATTCTCATCACGGACCATAACGTGCGGGAAACGCTGGGAATTTGCGACCACGCCTACATCATCAACGACGGCCTGGTGCTCGCTTTCGGCAAACCCGACGAGATCGTTTATAATGAAAACGTTAGACGCGTTTATCTCGGCGAGAATTTCAGGCTGTAGGGGACAACGCCGCGACCCGCCCCGTTTACCAATCTGGCCCGCCTGAACTACGATCCTCCTGGCGAGGTACCCGCGCCATATCTCGATGAAGCAGACCCTACAACTCAAGCTCTCGCAGCACCTGACGCTGACGCCGCAGCTGCAGCAATCGATACGCCTGCTGCAGCTCTCGACGATGGAGTTGAATCAGGAGCTCGAGAAATTTCTAGCGGAAAATCCGCTCCTCGAGCGAGAAGACGCCGACGGCGAGATTCCGGCACCCCTCGCGCACATGAACGGCGAGCCGGCGACCGCCCTTCAGGCGCCCGCCGAGGAGGCGAGCGTCGAGAATCCGCCGCAGACGGACATTTTCTCGGCTGACGCCGACTGGGGGGGTGAAGGCGGCTCGAGCTCGGGGACGCGCGACGACGCCGATGACGGCGATTTTTTCCAGGTCCCCGCCGAGTCTCCCAATCTGCGAGAGCATCTGCACCGGCAACTCTCCCTGACCCAGCTCGAACCGCGCGACCGCAACCTGGTCGCGTTCCTGATAGAAGCGCTCGACGAAGGCGGTTATCTCACGCAGCCCATCGAGGAGCTCGCTCAGCTCGTGCCCGAGGAGTTGCAGATCGAGCCCGAAGAGCTGGCCATCGCCCTCAAGCACCTGCAGAACTTCGACCCGACGGGCGTGGGTGCCCGCAACTGCTCGGAATGTCTCGAGCTGCAGCTGCTCGCCTTGCCCGAGTCCACGCCGAGCCGCGCCACGGCTCTCGCCGTCGCGCACGAGCACCTCCAGCTCCTTGCGGCGCGCGACTTTTCGAAGCTCAGGAAGGCGCTGCAATGCGGAGACGACGAGCTGCGCCAGGCCCAGAGACTGATCCAGAGCCTCAACCCGCGTCCCGGCGCCGCGTTCTCGACCAGCGAGACGCGCTACATCGTGCCCGACGTCGTAGTGAAGAAAATCAAGAACGTCTGGGTGGCGAGCCTCAACCCCGACGCGCTGCCGAAGCTGCGCATCAATCGCATGTATGCCGATATCCTGCAGAACAACCGCAGTCAGTCGGGCGGCCAGCTCTCGCATCAGCTGCAGGAGGCACGCTGGCTGATCAAGAACGTGCAGCAGCGGTTCGAGACGATCCTGCGCGTGTCGCAGGCGATCGTCGACCGGCAGCGCCATTTTTTCGAGCACGGCGAGGTCGGGATGCGGCCGCTGGTGCTGCGCGAAATCGCAAACACGCTCGGCCTGCACGAATCGACCGTCTCGCGCGTCACGACTCAGAAGTTCATGTTCACGCCGCGCGGCATTTTCGAGCTCAAGTACTTCTTCGGGAGTCACGTCGCCACCGAGACGGGGGGTGCGTGCTCGGCGACCGCTATCCGGGCGTTGCTCAAGCAGCTGGTTGCCGCCGAGGATGCCCGGAAACCCCTTTCGGACAGCAAGATCGCCGAGATCCTCAGCCAGCAGGGCATCGTGGTCGCGCGTCGCACCATCGCGAAGTACCGCGAGTCGCTGCAGATACCTTCCGTGAGCATGAGAAAGTCTCTTTGACGCGAAGGCGCGCCTCGCATGAATCTCGTCATCAGCGGGCGTCACGTGGCGGTCACCCCGTCGATCCGCAGTTACCTCGAGAGCAAACTTTCCAGAATCCGGCGGCATTTTGATCACGTCATCGGCGTCAACGTGATCCTCGCCGCGGACCATCTCGCTCGAGAGGTGGAAGTCAGCTGTCACGTCGCCGGAAAGGAGATCTTCGTCAAGAGCGGCGACCCGGATCTGTACGCCGCGATCGACGCCGTGGCGGACAAGCTCGATCGCCAGATCATCAAGTACAAAGACCGTCTGCATGCGCATCCGCACGATGCGCTCAAGCACCACTCCCCGTCGGATTGACAACAGCGCGCCGAGCGATAGTGTAGAATTCCACGCCTCTCCGGGCCGCTGGGTACGATTTCTGCGTGCGTGAGGCACGGACTGGACGATTCTCAGAGTCTCGATGAACCTAGTCGCCAAGCTCCTGCCCCCTTCGAACATCCTCCTGGACCTGGATGTGACGAGCAAGAAACGCATGTTCGAGCAGGCCGGGCTGCTCTTCGAGAACAACCAGGGGGTGGCGAGGAGCCTGGTGTTCGACAGCCTGTTTGCCCGCGAACGTCTCGGCTCGACCGGTCTGGGACAGGGGCTCGCCATTCCGCACGGCAGGATCAAGGGTCTGAAGGAAGCGGTCGGGGCTTTTGTGCGCCTGGCGCAACCGGTTCCGTTCGACGCACCCGACGGCAAGCCGGTCAATCTGGTGTTCCTGCTGTTGGTGCCGGAGCAGGCGACCGAGCAGCACCTGCGCATCCTGTCCGAGCTCGCACAGATGCTGAGCGACCGCGAGCTGCGCGAGAAACTCTCGACCGCCACCGATGCGGGCACTCTGCATCAGCACATCACCGCCTGGCAGCCGCATGTTGCAGATCAGCGTCGCGCAGCTGTATGACGACAATCGCGACAAGCTCGGGCTCGCCTGGATCGGCGGAAAGGCCGGCGGCGCAACCAAGCTTTGGCGCGACAGCACCGGTGTCGCGGCGCTCGTAGGGCACCTCAACCTCATCCACCCCAACCGCATCCAGGTCCTCGGCAACCACGAGATCGCCCATCTCGCCGCGTTCGAGGAGGCCGATCTCTTCCAGACGCTCGGCAATCTGTTCGCCGTCCACCCCGTAGCGATCGTCGTCGCCGACGGCGCCCCCGCAGACGTGCGCATGCTGAAGGCGGCCGAGGCTTCGGACACCGCGGTGTTCGCCACCGACATGCCCGGTGCGCAAGTCATCGACCGGCTGCGTCGCTATCTCGGCAAGGCGCTCGCGGAGACCACGCAGTGCCACGGAGTATGCATGGACGTGCTCGGACTCGGAGTGCTCATCACGGGTGATTCGGGCGCCGGGAAAAGCGAGCTCGCGCTGGAACTGATCAGCCGCGGCCACGGGCTCGTTGCGGACGATGTCGTCGACGTCTCGCGCATCGCGGTGTCCACGCTCGAATGCCGTTGCCCCCCGCTATTGAAGGATTTTCTGGAAGTGCGCGGCCTGGGCGTGCTCAACATCCGCACGATATTCGGCGAGACCGCGGTGCGCCCGAAGATGAACTTGCGGCTGATCGTGCATCTCGATCGCCACGGAGCGAACGAGTCGGAGCGATTGCCGCTGCACGAACAGTCCGAAGACATCCTGGGCGTGACCGTCCGGAAAGTCGTCATTCCGGTTGCGGCGGGTCGCAACCTCGCGGTGCTGCTCGAAGCCGCCGTGCGCAACTACATTCTGCAGCTTCGCGGCATCCACTCGACGGACGAGTTCATGCAGAGGCAGCAGGCGCAGATGAAGAAGGATTGAAGCGGGCCATCTTGTCGTCCGGGAACCGGGAAGCCGGGTTTTGCGCGGCTGCCGTCAATCCGCTAAGGTGTCGAAATGCAACTCGTCCTCATCAGCGGGCTGTCGGGTTCCGGGAAGAGCATCGCCCTCAACGCCCTTGAGGACAGCGGTTACTACTGCGTCGACAATCTTCCGGGGCAACTGCTCCAGCAGTCGGCGGAACTGCTGCGCAGCGCAGGCCACAACCATGTCGCGATGAGCATCGACGCGCGCATGGGCGATTCGCTCGAGCTCGTCCCGGAATATGTGGCCGCGCTGAAAGCTCAAGGGGTGGACCTGCGCCTGCTTTTCCTCGATGCGAAAAACGATACGCTGATCCGGCGCTTCTCCGAGACGCGCAGGCGCCATCCTCTCGCCACCGGGACGCGCACGCTCGAGGAGGCCTTGACGCGCGAGCGCGAGGTTCTCGCTCCGGTGGGTGAAATCGGCTACCGCCTCGACACCACCGATTTGCTGCCGAATACGCTGCGCAACTGGATCAAGGAATGGCTCGACATCCACACCGAGACGACGATCCTCCTGTTCGAGTCCTTCAGCTACAAGCAAGGCGTTCCCCTGGACGCGGATCTGGTGTTCGACGTGCGTTGCCTCCCCAATCCGCATTACGACCCGCGGCTGCGGCCGCTGACCGGCCTCGACGCGGACGTGGTCGCGTTTCTCGAGAAGGAGCCCAAAGTCGGCACGATGCTGGGGGACATACGGCGGTTCGTCGAGACCTGGCTCCCCGCATACGGGCAGGACAGCCGCAGCTCGCTCACGGTCGCAGTCGGCTGCACCGGCGGCCGGCACCGCTCGGTGTATCTCGTCGAGCGCCTAGGAGCACATTTTCGCAGCCATACGCCGGTGCAGGTTCGCCATCGGCACCTCGTCCCCGCGGCATGAAGCCGACCGTCGCCGTCGCGCTGACCGGCGCCTCCGGAATGCCCTACGGCCTGAGGCTGGTGGAAACCCTGATACGCGCCGAAGCGCGAGTCTACCTCCTCTATTCCCAGGCCGCCCACGTGGTCGCGAAACAGGAGCTGGACATCGCACTGCCGCCGCGCGCCTCCGACGCCGAGCGCATGTTCGGCGAGCGCTATTCGGCAAAGCCCGGTCAACTGCGCGTGTTCGGCCGCGAGGACTGGTTTGCCCCGGTCGCTTCCGGGTCGAATCCCGCCGACGCCATGGTGATCTGCCCCTGCACCGTGGGCACCCTCGCCGCGGTCGCCGCGGGTCTCTCCGACAATCTCATCGAGCGCGCGGCCGACGTCACGTTGAAGGAAGGCCGCAAGCTGATTCTCGTCCCGCGCGAGACGCCGTTTTCGGCCCTGCACCTGGAGAACATGCTCAAGCTCGCGCGCGCGGGCGCGGTCATCCTCCCCGCCAATCCCGGGTTCTACCACCGCCCCCAGCGCGTCGAGGACCTGGTCGATTTCATCGTCGCGCGAATACTCGATCACCTCGGGGTCAAGCACGATTTGATGCACCGCTGGGGCGAAGAGCGCTAGCCGGACCTGCTCTTGGATTCGCTGCGCGTCCCGATTTTTCCGCTCAACACGGTGCTCTTCCCGGGTGGCTTGCTTCCGCTGCGGGTGTTCGAAGCGCGCTACATGGACATGACGCGCGACTGTCTCAAGCGCGACGAACCGTTCGGGGTGTGCCTCATCCGTCAGGGTTCGGAGGTCGGCGCGCCCGCCGTGCCCGAAGGAGTCGGGTGTCTCGCGAAGATCCAGGAATGCGACATGCAGCAGCAGGGCATCCTGACCCTCAAAACCCGCGGCAGCCAGCGGTTTCGCATCCTCGAACGTGAAACCGGCGCCCAGGGGCTGATCTCGGCCGGCGTAGGGCTGATCGAGCCTGACGCAAGCGTCGCCGTTCCCGAGGAGTTTTCGGCCTGCACGCGGCTCCTGGAAATGGTCGTCGCCGACCAGGGCAAATCGGTTTTCGCCGAACCGCACGCCTTCGACGACGCCGCGTGGGTCGGCTACCGCCTGACCGAAATCCTCCCGGTGCCTCTCCTCGCCAAGCAGAAGCTCCTCGAGCTGACCGACAGCCTGGCGCGGCTCTCCATCCTGCAGCGATTTCTGGAAAGCCGCGGTCTCGCCGCCGCTAAACGGCCCGCAGAGAATTGAGCAGTTTTCTCACGGGCGCCGGTACCGCCGCCTGGCCCGCCTCTTCGACCGGGAGCCAGACTTGTCCGGGCTCCGAGGCGCAGGGCGACGCGCTCGCCACCCGGCACAGGACCGGCGTGATATTCAGGGTGAAATGGGTGAAACCATGCCGCAAAAGCGGCAGGCGCTCCGCGCTCGCGAGCCTTGCGCCCAATCGGCGTCTGCAGTAATCGCGCGGATCGGCGTCCGGGGAGATCTCCGGGAGACACCACAGCCCGCCCCACAATCCGACCGGCGAGCGTTTCTCCAGCAGTACTTCGCCCTCGCGCAGAAGCAGCAGCATCGCGGTTTCCTTGAGCGGCACGGGATTGCGCGGACGCGACCGCGGATACGCTTCGACTTTTCCCTGCGAACGAGCCTCGCAGGTCCCCTTCAGAGGACAGCTTGCGCACGCCGGCCGCGCGCGAGTGCAGACGCTTGCGCCCAGATCCATCAGAGCCTGGGTGTAGCGCTCGATGTCCTTCTCGGGCACCTGCGACTCGGCGAGCTTCCACAGGCGGTTACCGACCCGCCGCTCTCCGGGGTAACCGCGCACCGCGAAATGGCGCGCGAGCACCCGCTTCACGTTGCCGTCGAGGATCGCTTCGCGCTCGCCGAAGGCGAACACCGCGATAGCGCCCGCGGTGGAACGGCCCACTCCCGGCAGCGACGCGAGCGCCTCGCGCGTCCGCGGAAACCGGCCTCCCCATGATTCGACGAGGATCCGCGCCGCGGCATGCAGGTTGCGCGCCCGCGAGTAGTAGCCCAGGCCGCTCCACAGCGCCAGCACGTCGTCGAGGTGCGCCCCGGCGAGCGATTTCACGTCCGGAAAGCGCGCGAGGAAGCGCTCGTAGTACGGAATGACCGTCGCGACCTGGGTCTGCTGCAACATCACCTCCGACAGCCAGATGCGATACGGATCGCGCGTCTGCTGCCACGGCAGGTCATGACGCCCGTGCCGGGCTTGCCAGCGTATGAGCCGGCCGGCGAGAGTGCTCACCGTCTCAGAAGGCTCTTGAGCCGGTCCTGCACGCGTTCTTTCAGCTCCTCCTCGGCCTTTTGCTTCACCGCATCGCCGACGGTGGCGCGAAGATCGGCGCGGAAGCGCGGCGCATCGAGCGGGCCGCTGACCTTCACCGGCACGGTGACCCCGCGCAGCTCGGCGAGATCCTTGCCGCCCTGACCGCTCGAGGAAGCGACCACCGAAGCCTTGATGAGGTAATCGATCGAATTGGCTCCGAGGTCGATATCGCCCGATCCGGCGAGGCGCAGCAACGGCGACTTGGCGGAGAGATCGTCGTTGTGCGCGACGCCGTTCCGGATGACGAAGCTCGCTCCGAGCTCGGTGAAATCGGTCCGCTCCGCCGCAATCGCTCCCTGCTCGGCCGGAGGACTCGATCCGCGGAGGGATCTTGCCTTGCGCAGCAACTCGGCCAGATTGACGCCCTTCAAGCTGCTGTCCCGCAGCGCGAGGCTCGCGCCGCCCGAGAGCGCTTTTTTCATCGCGCTCACGCTCGCGCCGCCGGTCTGCACGTCGAGCGCGACGCTGCCTCGACCCTCCAGAAGATCGTTGTTGAGAGCGTCTTTCAGCAACGGCCCCAACGTGACGCCGCCGAGATCCGCCTTGAGCGCGAAGCGATTGGTATGGGCGTTGGCGCTCGCAGCGCCGGAGAGCTTGCCCTGATACAGATCGGCCGTCAGCGGCTCGGCGTCGACCTTGCCGCCCGCGGCCTTTACGCCGAGGTGCACGCTCTCCAGTTTCACGTTCGATGCGATCAATCGCTCGATCTTCAGGTCGCCCTTCAGGTCGAGCGCTTTCAGCGCTGAAAGATCGATCGCCTCCTCGGGTTTCGTCGAGGGCGCGCTCGCGCCCTTCGGCGCGCCGGCCGCCGGCTTCGGCGGAGGCGGCGGCAGATAGCGGTCGAGATTCACCTGGTCCGCGGCGAGCGTGAAACGGATCGCTTGGGGCGAAGCATCGAACTCCACGTCCCCCTTCAGCGACAGCGGAGGCGCCTTGGAGCCCGGCGCGGCGTCGGATATCTTGAGGTCGATCCCGGAGAACGCGAACGTCTGCTTTTCGAAATTGAGGCGGTAGTCGCCGGACAGGCGCACCTGGTAGTCGGCCTTGGGCTGCGCCGCTTCGACCCTCGCGGAAAGCGAGAGCCTTCCCGGCACGCCGCTCGCGATCCGCCCGGTCTTGAACTCGTCGATGGTCGCCTTGTACCTTTGCCCGCTCGATTCGTCGCGCCAGCCGATCGCGCTCGAACGAATCTCGATTCCCGCGATGTCCAGGCGCATCGCCCCTTGCTGCGGGCCCGCCTTGGGCCCCGCCGCCGTGCCCCCCGCCAGATCCTCGAAATTGGTCCTTCCGCCCTTGCCCTGCACCAAGTCCAGCGCGAGCCCCGAGAGGGTCACGCGATCGACCACCACCCGCTTCGAGAGCAAGGGCCACAGCGCGAGCGCTATTTTCGCCTGTTCGACGCGAGCGAAGATCCTGCTGCTGTTGGCCTCGGACAAGGACGCCCTTCCGACGGCGATGCCGATGCCCGGAAAGAAGCTGAGGCCGAGATTGCCTTCGATCGCGAGCGTGCGCCCGGTCTTGTCCTTGACCGCGGCGACGATTTCCGGCTTGTACTTGTTGGGATCGAAAGTCGCGGCAACGATGGCGATCACGATCACGATCAGCACGACGATCCCGACGGCGGCGAGCAGCAGGGTCTTGAAGATTTTCATGCCGGCCTTGCGTTTTCTATTCGTTGGCGACGCCGAACGGCACATGCCCGGCCGTGACGTGGCGGCTCGCCGACTCGACGTGGCCGCGCTGGTCGTCGAAAAAAATGTCCGCGCCGAAGGCTTTCAGGAACGGGCCCTTGTCCAACCCGCCCAGAAACAAGGCTTCGTCGATGCGGATGTTCCAGGCGCGCAGCGTGCGCACGACGCGTTCGTGGGCGGGCGCGCTGCGCGCCGTCACCAGCGCGGTGCGGATGGGCGCGCGGTCCGCCGGGAATTCGGACTGGATGCGATGCAGCGCCGCCAGAAAACTCTTGAAAGGGCCTCCCGACAGAGGCTCCTTGGCCGCGGCGACCTCGCTCGCGGTGAAGGCGTCCAGGCCGTCCCGCTTGTAGACGCGCTCGGCCTCGTCGGAGAAGAGCACGGCATCGCCGTCGAAGGCGATGCGCAAACCCTCCGTCGCCTCGACGCTCTTCCCGACGTGGGAAGGCAGGATCGTCGCGGCCGCATGCCCCGCGTCCAGGGCCTTGCGCACATCCACGGGATTGGCGGAGAGAAACAGATGCGCATCGAACGCCGGCACGTAGGGATAGGTGTTCTCCCCCCCGGTGAAGGCCGCGCGCGAGATGTCGAGCTTGTAGTGCTCGATCGCGTTCATGATGCGCATCCCCGTGTCGGCGGTGTTGCGCGAAAGCAGGATCACTTCCACCCGGGCTCGAGCGGGCGCGAGCGTGTTGAGCCTCAAGAGCTTCCTCACCAGCGCGAACGCGATCCCGGGCGCGAGGATCTCGTTCTCGTGCTCGAGCTGATACCGGTAGTAGGCGGTCACGCCCTGCTCTTCGAACACCCGATTCGATTCCTCCAGATCGAACAGAGCCCTGGAGGAAATGGCGACGACCAGCTTACCGTCGAAGGACGCGGGCATTTGATTTGGAGCGGGTGAAGGGAATCGAACCCTCGTCTTAAGCTTGGGAAGCTTTCGTTCTACCATTGAACTACACCCGCGTGGTAAGATAATTTTACCCTCTCGCCCCAGGGGATTCCAGGTGATCCAGCTCTCGGTCAACGGTCAAGTGCAGCGTCTCGAGCCGGGCGCGAATGTCGCGCAGCTCCTCGACGCGCTCGAGCTCGCTGGAAAGCGAGTGGCCGTTGAAAAGAACGGAGAGATCGTGCCGCGAAGCCGGTATTCGGACACGCGGCTCGCCGAAGGCGACGCGCTCGAGATCGTCGTCGCGGTCGGCGGAGGCTAGCGCGATGAACGCTCCGACGTTGCTCGCCGATCAGATCGCCGACCCCTTGCTCATCGCCGGGCGGGCCTACCGCTCGCGCCTGCTGATCGGCACCGGAAAGTACCGGGATTTCGACGAGACGCGCCGCGCGGTGGAAGCGAGCGGCGCCGAGATCGTCACCGTCGCGATCCGCCGCACCAACATCGGCCAGAACGCGGGGGAGCCGTCGCTCCTCGACGCGCTGCCGCCTTCCCGGTTCACGATCCTGCCCAACACCGCGGGCTGCTACAACGCGGAGGACGCGGTGCGCACCCTGCGCCTCGCGCGCGAGCTCCTCGACGGTCATGACCTCGTCAAGCTGGAAGTGCTGGGCGATCCGAACACGCTCTACCCGAATATCGTCGAAACGCTGAAGGCCGCCGAAACCCTGGTGCGGGACGGCTTCAAGGTGATGGTCTACACGAGCGACGACCCGATCATCGCGAAACAGCTGGAAGACATCGGTTGCGCCGCGATCATGCCGCTCGCCTCGCTGATCGGCTCGGGGATGGGGATTCTCAATCCCTGGAACCTGGAGCTCATCATCGGCAGCGCCGAGGTGCCGGTGGTGGTCGATGCCGGCGTGGGCACGGCGTCGGATGCCGCTATCGCGATGGAACTCGGCTGCGATGCGGTGCTCATGAACACCGCGGTCGCGAAGGCGCAAAACCCGGTGCTCATGGCGCAGGCGATGAGAAAGGCGGTCGAGGCCGGGCGCGAGGCCTTTCTCGCCGGCCGCATGCCGAAGAAGCTCTACTCCGCCAGCCCCAGCTCGCCGGCTTCGGGCCTGATCCCGCCGAAGGCCGCGTAGCCCAAGATATTTCTTGCGAGAACACCGGCGCCAGATTCGAAGTTTCGTCTTGCGCCAGGGGCGCGTTTCGAAAGCCCAGCGCCGCGCCCACACCGACCTGCTGCCCGTCTACGGCGTACCCTTCTCGCCGATCCCGCTCGATCTGGACCGCTTGTTCGGCCGCACGGCGCCCAGGATCCTCGAAATCGGTTTCGGCATGGGCGAGACCACCGCGACGATCGCGCAGGAACATCCCGAGAACGACTATCTCGGAATCGAAGTCCATACCCCCGGCGTCGGGAGTCTCCTGAAACGCATCTGCGACCTGCATCTCCAGAACCTGCGCATCATCCAGCACGACGCGGTCGAGGTGGTCGAGCACATGATCGCGCCCGCGGCGCTCGACGGCGTGCACGTATTCTTTCCCGATCCCTGGCCGAAGAAGCGCCATCACAAGCGGCGCCTCATCCAGCCGGCGTTCGTCGCGCTGCTCGCCTCGAGGATGAAGCGCGGCGCCCGCGTGCATGCCTGCACCGATTGGGAGGAATACGCCCGGCAGATGCTGGAGGTTCTCTCCTCCGAGCCGGCGCTCCGCAACACCGCTTCCGGTTATGCCAGCCGGCCGCAGGCCCGGCCCGAGACCAAGTTCGAGCGCCGCGGTCTCGCGCTCGGCCACCGCGTCTGGGATCTGGTTTTCAGAAAAATCTGACCACCCCGCCGGCTGCGCCGGCACCCCTCCTCATTCGAGGAGGGGAAAGAACGTGCGGGTTTTTATCCCCTCCTCTCTTGAGGAGGGGTGGCGGCCGAAGGCCGCCGGGGTGGTGAGGCGGTCAGGCCCGCTTTGCGTCCGGCAGAAAGAGCTCCAGCAGATCGTTGAGAAAGCGCTGCCCCAGATCCGTCGGCCGGATGCGCTCGTGGTCCCGCGCGATGAGTCCGCGCGCCTCGGCCTCTCGCAGCGGCTTTTCTGCAACTGCGATCTGCAGCCCGGTGCGTTCCACGAACGAGCCGACCGGAAATCCATCGGACAGCCGCAAAGCGTTCATCATGAATTCGAACACCAGGTCGTCGCGCCCGACCTCGCGGATTTCCTGCACCGGACGGCCTTCGGCGACCCGCTGGAGATATTCCCTGGGTTGCTTCCAGCGCGCGGTCCGCGCGACGCGATCGGGAAAGCTCAGCTTGCCGTGGGCGCCGGCGCCGATGCCGAGGTAATCGCCGAAACGCCAGTAGTTGAGATTGTGGCGGCATTCGCGGCCGGGCTTCGCCCAGGCCGAAGTCTCGTAGTGCGCGTAACCGCGCGCGGCGAGCGCGGCGCCGATGGCGTCCTGCATCGCCGCCGCCGCATCCTCGTCCGGCAGCGCGGGCGGATGCCGGTAGAAAAGCGTGTTCGGCTCGAGCGTGAGGTGGTAGAACGACAGATGCGCCGTGCCGGCCGCCAGCGCGGCTTCGGCGTCGGCGCGCGCCTCGGCGAGCGTCTGCTCGGGGAGCGCATACATGAGATCAAGATTGACGTTGTCGAAGGAGTCCCGGGCGATCTCGATCGCGCGCCGGGCTTCGCGATCGTCGTGGATGCGTCCGAGCGCCTTTAAGTGCTTCGGTTCGAAGCTCTGGATGCCGATCGAGAGCCGGTTCACGCCGGCTTCGCGGTAGCCGCGGAACTTTTCCGCCTCGAAGGTCCCGGGATTCGCCTCCAGGGTGATCTCGCAATCGGCGGCGAGCGACAGCCGCGCGCGAAACGCCGAGATCAGGGTCTCGATCGCGGCCGCCGAAAAGAGGCTGGGCGTGCCGCCCCCGAAGAAAATACTGGTGACGCGCCGCCCCCAGACGTCGGGAAGCGCGAGCTCGAGATCGGATACGAGCGCTTCGACATAGGCCCGCTCGGGGACATCGCCTCTCACCTGGTGGGAATTGAAATCGCAGTAGGGGCACTTCCTCACGCACCAGGGGATATGAACGTAGAGGGCGAGAGGCGGGAGCACGCCAAGCCGGATACCGGCGGGCGCGGGGGTCATTACTTGTGTCACTGACCATCCCGCCCGCTTCGCGGGCACCCCTCCTCATATGAGGAGGGGAATACGACCACGGCGATACAGCTTTCCCCTCCTCGCTTGAGGAGGGGTGGCGGCCGAAGGCCGCCGGGGTGGTCCGGCATCAAACGCCCTCCTTCAGTTTCGCCAGCAGCCGCCGCAGCGCCTTGCCGCGGTGGCTCACGAGATTTTTCTGCTCGGGATCGAGCTCGGCGGCGGTCTTGCCGAAGTCGCGCAGGAAAAAATGAGGATCGTAGCCGAACCCGTTCGCGCCGCGGGGCTCGGCGACGATCTCGCCCGCCCAGATTCCCTCGGCGATCACCGGTTCGGGATCCTCCGCGTGGCGCAGGAAAACGACGACGCAGTAGTAGTGCGCGCGCCGGCTGTCCTTGCCGGCGAGCAACTTGACGAGTTTCTCGTTGTTGCGCGCATCCGACCGCGGCTCGCCGGCAAACCGCGCCGAGTGCACGCCGGGCTCTCCGCCCAACGCCTCCACGCAAATGCCCGAGTCGTCGGCGAGCGCGGGAAACCGGGTGCGGCGGCTCGCGTGGCGCGCTTTGGCGAGCGCGTTCTCGACGAAAGTTCCGTGTGGCTCATCGGCATCGGACACGCCGAGGCTCGCCTGCGCAACGACCTCCATCCCGAGCGGCGCGAGCAGCGCCTCGAACTCACGCAGCTTTCCCGGATTGGAGGAGGCGAGCACGAGTTTTTTCACGCATGCATTTTAACCTGCGAGGCACGACCACCCCGCCCGCTCCGCGGGCACCCCTCCTCAAGAGAGGAGGGGAAGATGACCACGGCGACATTGCTCTCCCCTCCTCGAATGAGGAGGGGAAGATGACCGCGGCGACATTGCTCTCCCCTCCTCGAATGAGGAGGGGTGGCGGCCGAAGGCCGCCGGGGTGGTCAAGCAATCGTGAATCGCCGCGCAATCACCGCGAGAACTCCCTCGAGATTCTCGATGACTTCACGATTCTCGAATCGGACCAGCCGGATTCCGGCCCTTTCAAGGAACCGCGTGCGAATGGCATCGCGGTCTTGCGCAGCTTCATGGTCGTGAGCCGCGCCGTCCAATTCCACTGCGAGTCTTTCTCCGGGACAGTAGAAGTCCAGAATATAGGGCCCGACGCTGTGCTGACGTCGGAATTTTCTGCCCCGCAGACTGCTCTCTTTGAGATGGTTCCACAGGCGCGCTTCCGCGATGGTGAGTCGTCGACGAAGTTCCCGGCGGCGCGGCTTCAAGCGCGCAACATTATGAACGAGAGCCATGCACGGTCAACGCTCGGCCGCGGCGAGAGTTGACGAAACCGGTGAAGCTTCGACCCGACCACCCCGCCGCCTACGGCGGCACCCCTCCTCAAGAGAGGAGGGGAAAGCCGACCACCCCGCCCGCTGCGCGGCACCCCTCCTCAAGAGAGGAGGGGAAAGCCGACCACCCCGCCCGTTGCGCGGGCACCCCTCCTCAAGAGAGGAGGGGAAGGCCGAGCGCCGCTTTCTGCTTGGCGATGAGCTCGGCGATCCCCTGCATCGCGAGCGCGAGCAGCGCATCCATCTGCGCCGCGGAAAACGGCGCGCCTTCGGCCGTTCCCTGGACCTCGACGAAACCGCCCGAGCCCGTCATCACCACGTTCATGTCGGTTTCGCAGCCCGAATCCTCGGCGTAGTCCAGATCGAGGACGGGCGCGCCCTCGAAGAGGCCGACCGACGCGGCGGCGACGAAATCGCGGATGGGCGACTGAGCGAGGACGCCGCGTTCGAGCAGCGTCCCGACCGCATCGTGCAAGGCGACAAAAGCCCCCGTGACGCTCGCGGTGCGCGTCCCCCCGTCCGCCTGGATCACGTCGCAGTCGAGCTTCACGGTGCGCTCGCCGAGCTTCTCCAAGTCGGTCACCGCGCGCAAGGACCGCCCGATCAGGCGTTGGATTTCCTGCGTGCGCCCGGATTGCTTGCCGCGCGCCGCTTCGCGCTCGGTGCGCGTATGAGTCGCGCGCGGCAGCATGCCGTACTCCGCGGTCACCCAGCCCTGGCTGCGGCCGCGGAGAAATCCCGGCACGCCCTCCTCGACGCTCGCGGTGCAGATCACGCGGGTGTCGCCGAACGCGACCAGCACCGAGCCCTCCGCGTGCCGCGTGTAATGGCGGTCGATCGCGATGCGACGCAGTTCGTCGGGCTTGCGCCTGGAGGGTCTCATGAGCGTTTTTGCGGCGTGTGCTTGCGGATCGCGGCGCGAATCTCCTCGATGGCCCGCTCGATCTCC
This sequence comes from Betaproteobacteria bacterium, assembly GCA_005881575.1. Taxonomy (GTDB): domain Bacteria; phylum Pseudomonadota; class Gammaproteobacteria; order Burkholderiales; family SG8-39; genus VBDM01. The sequence continues at coordinate 11,701 of VBCA01000005.1, read as the reverse complement.
TCGTCGGTCAGGTCGCTGTGGTCCGCCTTGCTGAAATCCTCGAGCTGCGTGGTGACGCCGTCCCGCTTGAGCGTCCGGGTCGACACTTCGCCGGCGAGCGCGCCCGGATGCGTTTCCGCCCAGGTCATCGCAACGACAGAGAGGTTGTCGGAATCCGCCCCGGCCCGCAGTTCGGCCAGATCCAGCAGCGCGGGAATCGCCTTCATGAGGTCGCTCTTCATCAGCGTCCCCGTGATGAGCTTTCCCGTGAGCGGTCCCCACAAGCCGTCGCTGCACAGGATCAGGGTGTCGTCCTCGCTCAGCGGCGTGGGCTTCGACAGCTCCACCTGCGGCAGCGCGGTCGCCCCGATGCAGTTGAAGATCTTGTTGCGATCCGGATGGGACGCGACGGCCTCCTCGCGCACGCGGCCCTGGTCGACGAGCATCTGCACCCGGGAATGATCGCGCGTCTGCGCCTGGATCCGGCCCTGCCGGATGTGATAGAGCCGCGAATCGCCGGCGTGCGCCCAGTAGGCGGTCGAGTCCTGCACGACGCAGGCCACGCAGGTGGTCCGCGGCGACTCGATCAGGTCGCGCGCCTTGGCGTAATCGCCGAGCGCGAAGTGCGCGTCGGTGATGCTCTTTTGCAGGAAGGCGGACGGGTCGGCGAGCTTGGGCTTCGCTTCGCGCTGGAACGCCTCGGTGAGGAGCTGCGCGGCGATCTGGGAGGCCACCTCCCCGTGCAGATGTCCGCCCATGCCGTCGGCGACCACCATGAGCAAGGAGTCCCGGGTGTAGGCGTAGCTGGTGCGATCCTCGTTCGCCTCGCGGCCTCCCTTGCGGCTTTCCTGAAAGATCGAGAATCTCATCGTCCGGACCGCTTTTTCCAGGCGCTGCGAAGGTTTTCAAGGAAGGAGCTCTTGCGGTGCACTTCCGGGTCCTTTTCGCGCAGCAGCACCTTCTGCAGCGCAAACACGCTCTGCGGGCGCTTCATGTGATCGAGCTCCAGGCACCAGTCGATCGTTTCGAGCAGCTGCCTCGAATACTTGCCGTCCCACATCCTCGCCGCGGAGACGTAGCGGTCGCGCTCGGCGCGGCCGTCGGCCGCCTGGGGCGCCGCGTTGGCGAGGCAGGCGAAAATGCTCGCGCCGATGGCGTAGCAGTCGCTCCAGGGCCCGAGCAGGTCGCGGTTCTGGTATTGCTCGGGCGGCGCGAAGCCGGGCGTGTACATCGGGCTCAGGCGCGGGCCCTCCTGGGCGAGCGTCTGGCGCGCGGCGCCGAAGTCGATCAGCACGGGCGTGCCGTCGTTGCGGATGTAGATGTTGGCGGGCTTGATGTCCAGATGGAGGAGCTTGTTCGAATGCACCTCCCGCAGCCCGTTCAGGAGCAGCGCGAACACGTGGCGGATGAATCTCTCCTTGATCGATCCGCGGCGCGCGTGGATGTGCTCCTGGAGCGTGCGCCCGCGCTCGTAGCGCATCACCATGTATACCGTCTCGTTCGCGCGAAAGAAATTCAGCACCCGCACCACGTTCGGATGCGACAGCCGCGCGAGCGAGCGGCCTTCCTCGAAGAAGCAGCGCATGCCGTAGCGAAACGTCGCCAGGTTCTCCTCGGCGATCGAGGGCAGCGCGTCGCCCTCCTTTCGCAACGCGAGCTGACTCGGGAGATATTCCTTGATCGCGACCGGCTGGTCGTTTTCGTCGTACGCGAGATAGACGATGGAAAAACCCCCGCACGAGAGCACGCTCGCGATGCGGTAGTTTTCGAGCTGATAGCCGTCCGGCAGAGGCTGATTGACCTGCTGTGGCATCAAAGGGGTAGCGGTGCGGCGTTTGTAACCGTTATCATAGCGGCGTTTTCATTGCCGCCGGCATTATACGGCTCACCCGTCGCAATCCATGATCTACAGCATGACCGGCTACGCGGCGGCGACGCGAGATCTGCCGACGGCATCGCTCGCAGCGGAGCTGAAAAGCGTCAACGGCCGTTTTCTCGACGTACAATTCCGGCTCCCCGACGAGCTGCGCACCGTGGAGCCGGCGCTGCGCGAGCTGATCCAGGCGCGCGTGGGCCGCGGCAAGGTGGAGTGCCGGGTCGCGGTCACTCCGCCGACGGGCGCCGCGCCGCGGATCAGCGTGAACGAAGCCCTGCTCGCCGAGCTCGCCGAAACGTCGAAAAAAGTAAGAGGCGCGGTGCCCGACGCGAGCCCGTTGAGCGTGGGCGAGGTGCTGCACTGGCCGGGAGTGCTCGGAGACGACCGGTCGGCGGCGCTGCGCGAGGCCTGCGTGGCGCTCGTGCAGGAGCTCCTCGAGGACTTCGCGGCGACCCGCTCGCGCGAAGGCGCAAAGCTCGCCGCCATGCTGGTCGAGCGCGCGCAGCGCATGAAGTCCCTGGTCGCCTCGATCCAGCCGCGGCTGCCCGAGGCGATCGCCGCCTACGAGGAGAAGCTCGCCGCGCGCCTTCGCGAAGTGCTCGGCGGCGCCGACGAGGAGCGCATCCGGCAGGAAATCGCGCTCTACGGCGTCAAGGTGGACGTCGCCGAGGAACTCAACCGCCTCGGCGCGCACCTGGAAGAGGTGCACCGGGTGGTCGGAGCCGGAGGGCCGGTCGGCAAGCGGCTGGACTTCCTGATGCAGGAGCTGAATCGCGAAGCGAATACGCTCGGCTCGAAGTCGGTGTCGAAGGAGATCTCCGACGCGAGCCTCGAGCTCAAGCTGCTGATCGAGCAGATGCGCGAGCAGATCCAGAATATCGAATGAACGAGCAACGAAGCGCTGTCATTCTGAGGAGCCCTTCGCTGCGCTCAAGGGTGAACTCCGCGACGAAGAATCTGCTTTCCCGAGAGGTTGATTCAACGCAGCAGCAGATCCTTCGCGGAGTTTATCCTGAGCGAAAGCGTAGGGCTCAGGATGACAAGGAATAGGGGATCCCTTCGAACCGCAATGACCGGCAATCTGTTCATCGTCTCGGCGCCCTCGGGCGCGGGCAAGTCGTCCCTGGTGAGCGCCGCGCTCGCCGAGGACAAACAGCTCGCGCTCTCGGTTTCCTACACCACGCGGCCCCCGCGCGAGGGCGAAGCGAACGGGCGCGAGTATCATTTCGTCGACCGCAAGACCTTCGAGGCGATGCTCGAGCGCGGCGAGTTTCTGGAATCGGCCGAGGTCCACGGAAACCGCTACGGCACGTCGCAGAAGTGGATCGCCGAAGCGCGCGCGAAGGGCTTGGATATCGTGCTCGAAATCGACTGGCAGGGCGCTCAGCAGGTCCGAGCCGCCTTTCCCGACGCGGTGAGCATCTTCATCCTTCCCCCGCCCCCGGTCTTGAAGGAGCTCGAGCGCCGGCTGCGCGGACGCGGGCAGGACAGCGAAGAAGCGATCCAGCGGCGATTGCGCGCCGCCCGAGAGGAAATAAGCCACGGGGCCGAGTTCGATTATGTTATTATAAACAAAGAGTTTGAAGAAGCGCGGCGGGACTTTGCCGCCGTCGTGCGCGCATCTCGATTGACGCTTTCCCGCCAGAGCGCACGGCATCCGGAAATCTTCAGATCATTTAGCTAGACTAAAGACTAAAGAGAGGACCCATGGCACGAATCACCGTCGAAGATTGCTTAAAGAAAATTCCCAACCGCTTCCAGCTGACCCTCGCGGCCACGTACCGCGCGCGCCAGCTCGCCCAGGGCGGCACGCCGCAAATCGAGACCGCGCGCGACAAGCCGACGGTCATCGCGCTGCGCGAAATCGCGGCGGGCAAGGTCGGCGTGGAATACCTGAACCGCGTCCACACCGGGTGAACGCGCACCCCTTCCCCTCCTTTCTTAAGGAGGGGTGGCGCGAAGCGCCGGGGTGGTTAGGCTGCTTCACCACCCCGCCCGCTTACGCGGGCGCCCCTCCTCATGCGAGGAGGGGAAACCCGACCACCCCGCCCGCTTACGCGGGCACCCCTCCTCATGCGAGGAGGGGAAACCCGACCACCCCGGCGCTTCGCGCCACCCCTCCTCATGCGAGGAGGGGAAACCCGACCACCCCGGCGCTTCGCGCCACCCCTCCTCGTGCGAGGAGGGGAAAAAAGCGCAAAACCCGCAGCGTTAGCGCCTGACATGGCCGCTGTCGCGATCACCGATCTCAGGCAGCACCTCGGCTACCTCAAGCCGAGCGACATCGGCCGCATCGAGGAAGCCTACCAGTTCAGCGACGCCGCGCACCAGGGGCAGTTCAGGCTGAGCGGCCATCCCTACATCTCGCATCCGGTGGCCGTCGCCGAGATCGTCGCGGACTGGCAGCTCGACGCGCAAGCCGTGATGGCGGCGCTGCTGCACGATGTCATGGAGGACACCGAGGTCTCCAAGCAGCAGATCACGGAGCGCTTCGGCAAGCCGGTGGCGGAGCTCGTCGACGGCCTGTCCAAGCTCGATCGCGTCGAGTTCCAGTCCCAGGCCGACGCCCAGGCCGAGAACTTCCGCAAGATGCTGCTCGCGATGGCGCGCGACGTGCGCGTCATCCTGATCAAGCTCGCCGACCGCCTGCACAACATGAGGACGCTCGATGCGGTCCGCCCGGAGACGCGCCGGCGCGTCGCGCGCGAGACGCTGGAGATCTACGCGCCGATCGCGAACCGGCTCGGGCTGGACAGCCTGTTTCGCGAGCTGCAGGAGCTCGCGTTCGCGAACCTCTATCCGGCGCGTTACAAGGTGCTCGCCAAGGCGGTGAAAGCGGCGCGCGGCAACCGCCGCGAAGTCGTCAACAAGATCCTCAAGGCGCTGAAGGAGCGCCTGCAGTCGGCGCAGATCGAGACCACGGTCACCGGCCGCGAGAAGCACATCTATTCGATCTACAACAAGATGCACGAGAAGCACCTGTCGTTCTCGCAGGTGCTCGACATCTACGGTTTCCGGGTCGTCGTCGAGGACATTCCCGCCTGCTATCTCGCGCTCGGCGCCCTGCACGGCCTGTACAAGCCCGTGCCGGGGAAATTCAAGGACTACATCGCGATCCCGAAGGTGAACGGCTACCAGTCGCTGCACACCACCTTGATCGGCCCTTACGGCATGCCGGTCGAAGTCCAGATCCGCACGCAGGCGATGAACCGCATCGCCGACACCGGCGTCGCTTCGCACTGGCTGTACAAGAGCTCCGATGCGGAGATCAACGAAGTGCAGCAGCGCACCCACAAATGGCTGCAGTCGCTGCTCGACATCCAGCACGCCTCGGGCGATCCCGCCGAATTCCTGGAGCACATCAAGGTCGACCTCTTTCCGGACGAGGTCTACGTGTTCACTCCCAAGGGAAAGATCCTCGCGATGCCGCGCGGCGCGACCGCGGTGGATTTCGCCTACGCGGTGCACACCGACATCGGCAACCGCTGCGCCGCGGCGCGGATCAACTACGAGCTCGCGCCGCTGAGGACCGAGCTGAAGAACGGCGACCGCGTCGAGATCATCACCGCCGCGCACGAGCATCCCAACCCGGCGTGGCTGTCCTACGTGAAGACCGCCAAGGCGCGCTCGCAGATCCGGCACTTCCTGAAGACCATGCAGTACGAGGAAGCCGCGGCGCTCGGCGAGCGCATGCTCGTGCAGGCGGTGCGCGCGCTCGGCGCGAAATCCTCGGAGGCGACACCGGAGCGCTGGGAAAGGCTGGTGCGCGACCTCGGGGCGAAATCGCGCCAGGAAATCGTCGCCGACATCGGCCTGGGCAAGCGGCTCGCGGCGATCGTCGCGAGGAAACTGCTGAGCCTCACGGAGCCCCAGGCGGAAGGCAGGGGGCCGGCCGGCTCGATCGTCATCCACGGCTCCGAAGGACTCGCCGTGCAGTTCGCCAAGTGCTGCAACCCCATCCCCGGCGATCCCATCCTCGGGTTCATCAAGAAGGGCCAGGGGCTCGTCGTGCATACCAACGACTGCCCGACGGCGGCCAAATCGCGCGGCGATCCGGAAAAATGGCTCGACGTGGACTGGGCGCCGGAAACCGACAAGCTGTTCGACGTCGCGATCCGCGTGACCGTCGCCAACCAGCGCGGCGTGCTCGCCAAGGTCGCCACCGAGATAGCCGAGGCCGGTTCCAACATCGACAACGTCAGCATGGACGAGGAGCGCAGCCTCTACACCAGCATGCACTTCACCCTGCAGGTCGCGAACCGCCTGCACCTCGCGAAGGTGATGCGCGCCTTGAGGCGCATCCAGGAAGTGGTGAGGATCGCGCGGGTGAAGGATTAGCTTCGCCTAGGGCCCGCGGCCGCGCGACACGGCTGCGATCAGCCGCTCCATCCAGTCGAGGACGTTCCTCAGCGGCGTCTGAGCGAGCCCCCAGCCGAGCGCGGCGCCGGTCGCGTTCGCGATCATGTCGGCGATCTCGAAAGTGCGGTAGTCCGTCAATCCCTGCAGGAATTCCAGCGCCACTCCCAGCAGGGCGAACGCGGCTGCGACGCGAAGCTCGCGCCCGCGACCGTCGATCAGCATTCCGAACCAGAACGACAGGCCGCCGTAGGCGGCGAAATGCGCAAGCTTGTCGCGGTTGTTCCCGAGGTCCACGTCCAGCGGGATGAGCGACAGGACGACGACCGTGACGACCATCGCCCAACCGAGGAGAAACCAGATTCGCCGGTAACGATAAGCGGTCATTGGCATGGAATCCAGTTGAGCGGATCGTCCCAGACGACAGCGCCCGCGGCGACCTGCGTCCCGGCCACGAAGAGCGGTTTCGCGCCGAGCTTGGTGACCCGTACCTCGACCCGGCGCGCATTCGGGTCGACCGCGAGCGTTTCGCCCTCGGTCCATTCCCCGGCCCCGCTTCCCACGGTCGATTCGTGGCACAGCCTGACGCCGGGCTTCGCCATGGCGGCGAGCGACTCGTTCGTCGCACGGAATCTCGCGATCATCATCGGCGTCGCGCGCCCCGCCACCGCGTCGTCCTTCCACGGCCCGGCGTAGCTGTCGCCGCTCGCCCAGACGTAGACGCCGTAGCCGCTGCGCTTGTCGTTCGCGAAGCCGCCCTCGTAGCGGTCCCCGGCGAAGGCCGAGCGCGCGCCCCAGGCGTAGATCCCCGTGCCGTGCTTGGAATCGTCCACGAATTCGCCCTGGTAGCGATCGCCCCAGGGCCAGGTCTTGACGCCGCGGCCGTGCTTCCTGCCCTCGTGGAATTCGCCGGCGTATGCGGCGCGTCCGCGGGCCGTGCCCTGCCCTTCCGCCTTGCCGTCCTTGCAGCCGCCGGAGTAGGAATCCTGCAGCTCCGGATCGAGCACGAGGCATTGGGATTGAGCCTGCGCGGAGAGAGACGACGCGCAGAGGACGAGCGCGAGGACAGAGGGGAAAGCCGACCACCCCGCCCGCTTACGCGGGCGCCCCTCCTCATGCGAGGAGGGGAAGGAACGTAAGGGTTTTTTCCCCTCCTTTCTTAAGGAGGGGTGGCGGCCGAAGTCCGCCGGGGTGGTCATGGTGTTCGCCACTACTTCGTCTCCCACATCACGCTCACGCCGCCCGGGCCCACCGCGACTTTCGGCGCCCCGTCGCCGGGCTTGCGGCGCTCCTGCCAGAAGAAATCGCCGATCGCGAAACCGAGCAGCGAGCTCGCCACGGTATCGGACAACCAGTGCTCGCGCGAGGCGATCCTTCCGGCGTTGGCGAGCGCGGCCACTCCATACAGCCACGGCGCGTCGTACTCCTTGGCGAACGGCGTCACCGCGGCCCAGGTGACGGTCGTGTGGTTCGAGGGGAAAGAAGAGGCCGGGCGCTTGAACGGCTCGAAATCCGCGGGCCCTTTCCCGTCCTCAGGGCGAGCACGACCCACCGCGTATTTGATCCCCAGGTTCGCGAGCAGGCCCGTGGCTCCCGCCTGAATCGCGGCGATGCCGGTGTTGCTCAAGCGCTTGTCCTGCTCGGAGAGCGCAGCGAGCCCCGCGCCGCCCATCGCGGCGACGGGCAGCCACTTGCCGAAGCCATCCAGCGTATCGAGCGCGCGCGAGCCGGCGTGGCGATCCACCGATCGCGAGATTCTCCGATCGAACACCGCCGAGCCGAGCACGGCGCCCGCCCCGAGCAGAGCGGTTTCCCAGGCGCCTGAGCTGCCCAGGGCCCTCGCGCCATCGCTAAAGTCGCGCGCGGTCATCCTGCCGAGGTTCTCGAACGGCCGGTCCCACATCGGGCTGCCGAGATAAGGCAGGTTGCTGTCGTCCTCGCCGTCTCCCAAGCGCACCAGGCCGTCGCGGTCGTGCATGTCGAGCATCAGCGGCTTCTCCAACATCTGATAGAGATCCACGGGCGAGTTGACCATCTGCCCCGGATCGCGCGTCCAGGGCGAGAGCGCGAAGCCGGTAACGAGTCGCGTATCGTTGGGGAGCAGGCCTTCGAACGGAATCGAGACGAAGACCCCCTTGTCGCGGTAATTGGCTTCGTTTCCGACTCCCGTGTCTACCACGTTGGTGACCGTATACCACGCGCCGAGTTCCATGCCGATGCGAAAGCGCCGCTTGATCTCGAACCGCGCCCCGTAATCCCGGGCGAGAAACCGACCGGTGCGCACGGTGAACGTGGACTGATACGGAAGCTTGTAATGCACGGCCGCGAGCGCGGTCACGGTCTGATAATCCCGGAAACCGAAGCGGCCGTCGAAGTCGCGTTGCTTGACGGCTTCGACGCTCACGTCGAACGCCCAGGGCGCGCCGCGCTCCACGTACAGCCACTGCCCGCCGATGCCGCCGTACATCTGCTCGAGCCAACCGCCGGTGAGCCTCGCGTAAGTCCGCTCGGAAGGCTGGTAGACGCGGTTCAAGAGCAGGTGATCGACTCTCACGCGCGGACCCTTCGCGTACTCGCCAAAGTCGGAACGCACGTGCGGAAGCGTGCTGTTGTTGACGCCGAGCGCCTGGCTGATGTTCTCGTACAAAATGGCGTTCACGCCGCTGCTGAGAAACAGGCGCTCGGCGAGCTCGCGGTCATAGGTGGTGAGCACGGCGAGGCTGTACTGAAACACATTCGGCCCGTTCACGTAGCTGCTCAGAGTGGGCCTGACCTGGAACACATTGAAGCCCGTGTCCTGGGTCTTGAAGCCGATGTAATTGCCCTCGCCGCCGTAGAGAACCCTGGCCTCGGTCGGCTCTTCGAGCGCAGCCAGGAGATCGTCTTTCTCCTTTGCGGAGTACGAGGAAGGGTCCGCGTAGCGGATGGAAACGGATTCGGCGAGCTCGCTTCGCGTCAGCAGGCCGTTGAAGTAGCGATTGAGCTTGCGCAGATCGGTGAACTCATAGGTCGCCACGGGCAAGCCGTTGGTCGTGTAGGTGACGCGGATCTCGGTGGTTTGGAGGGGAGCGAGCAGGAGCGCCGTTCTCGCCGCCCGGCCGACCGCACGGCTCATTTGGGATATACGGACGTTCGTGAGCGTGAGCGAGAGCCGCACATTGGGCTCCATGCGGATGCGCACGTCCTTGAAGTCCTGGCGGAAGAGCGCCCCGTACATGCGCTTCCTGTAGCTTGCGTCGCGCTCCCACTGCGCAAGCGTCGGCCGGGGGATCACTTTCGCGTAGGGCTCGGGTTCCGCGGTCTTCGGGATCCATTCCTTTTGCTCCAGGGGTATCGAAATGTAGGCGGCGACTCCGGCGACCCCGCGCTGATTCGAGAAGGCCGCGCTCATCCAGCCGAGGCGGTATTCGACGGCGTTCGAGAATCCGCGCCGGCGCCCGCTCACGTGCGTTTGCTCGGCGAAAGGAAAGCTCTTGTAGTCGCTCGCGTCGTATTCGGTGACGAAGGACCAGCTCCCCAACCACGAAGGCGAGTAGCGCAGGCCTCCGAACACTCCGTCGATCTGCTGGCGCCCGTATCCCAGCGTGACTTGCGCGTCGCCCAGAGTCTTGGTCGCGGCGGCAAACTGTCTCGGGAAAAGGCTGGTGCCGAAGGGATCCTGCGCCCCGATCGCGACCGCGGGCCACCAGCCATCCTCGGCAACGAGCCGGACTTTCAGACCGGCGTTCTTGTCCTTGTAGCTGCCGTAGCTCGGACCGAATCCGTTCGTTTGAGAAGGGAATGCCAGGACACCGCTGATCTGGGTGACCGCGAGGTTGGTCTCGAGCCAGGGAAGCAATGTCGCGTTCGCCGAAAGATCGAAATACGGCCGCGCGTAGACCATGCCGAAACGCAAGGTCCCGTCCGGATTGAAACGGGCGTCGGGCATGTTGATGAGGCCGGTCGGACCCGCCGTCGCGAGCGAGGACAGGCCCCACGCGATCACGCCCGTCCAACACGCTGGAAAACGGCGCATAGCCCCTTGTCGGATGCAATGGTTCCATGTCCGAAACGCAGCGAGCGCGGGACCGGGTGCCCGCGCTCGCCGTGATTTCGCGCTCCCGCGACTCTACCCAAAAAACGAAACCCCGCCAGGTCTACCCTGGCAGGGTTCGGGAATACTCGATCTGAAGAGCTTAGTGGTTCGTGGTGTTTTTCGTGCTCGCCGCGGCAACTCCGGCCACCACCGCGGCAACCGTGGCCACGGTGCCTGCCGTGGCGCCCGCCGCGCTGCCCGCCGCAGTGCCGCCGGCACCCGAGGATGCGCCACCCGCTTGCGCCAACGCATTACCCGCGAGCATCGCAAAGAAAATCATCGCAACCAGCTTTTTCATGGACTCTCTCCCCTGAGGAAACTACAAAGATAAATCGAATGGTGCCTAGGACCTTAGCATATCCGGTCAAGGCCTTGCAACACGGAGCCGAATCCGGGCTACGCTCGTTAACAGCACCGCGCCCGCTCTATTCCACGGCTTTGGCCATCGGCGTTGATTCGACCCAAAGGTCGAAGGGAATTCTGATCCTTTATCTTTACATCTTAATGACTTGCAAGGATGTCCGCCTTCTCGCTCTCTATGAGCAATCGCTAATATTCTGTGCAGCTCCTTCCCCGATGACGCGCCGTCCACCCGTTGCGGGTTTGAGTATCATGGCTGCACACGGAGTTCCTCGCAGCCCGCAACGTGACGACCTCGATGCCCGTAAAGAAAGCGCACGCCCCGCTCGTGGCGGTCGTTTTGTTCGTCGCGGTCGCCGGTGCTACGCATTTCTTCCACGGACCGCTGTACTACCCCCACGTCTTGGTGGAAACCCAGGAAAACGTCAGCCTCGAGTTCCTGCAGCACGGCTTGCGCAAGGATGAAACCTGTCAGGCCGCCGTCGCGACCATCGCCGACGCGATCCGGGTCAGCTGTCCCGCCTGTCGAATCGCGATCCGGCAGTGCTCGGGCAAGTTCGAGCCCGCCTACGAGAAGCTGCTCTCCGAAGAGCCGATCGGAATGCCGAGCTCGCGTTTGCCCCGCGGAATCGTGGCCTACGTATCGGACAACAAGGCGCTCGCTCTTGCCGCGTGCCGGGAAACAGAGCGCTTGACGGGCGCGGGGGTTCCGGCCGTCTGCTATCCGCCCGACACCAAGCGCCCGTTTCCGGTGACGCCGCAGCGCTTCGAATCAGGGGAAGTCCCCGCCGGGCTGATGATCCTGCTGCTCGCCTGTTTGACATCCGTTTTCGCGGGTCACCTGATCGTGCGCTACGAAGCGCTCCACGCACGCTGGAGCCACGACTTCGCCCACGCAGGCCCCCAGAAATTCCATTCGGCGCCGACCCCGCGCATCGGCGGCTTGGAGGTGATGGCCGGCCTTTTCGTAGCGGGAGCGGTGCTGCTCGCGATAGAGCAGAGCGCATCGAGCGAGCAATTCGGCTATCTGCTCCTCGCGAGCCTGCCCGCGTTTG
>VBCA01000080.1:1862-14515 GCA_005881575.1 Betaproteobacteria bacterium | reverse complement strand
CGGATCACCCACAAGCGGGCGAGGGCGGCGGCCCCGTCCACTCCTTGCACCGACTTGAGAACCTGGATCGCTTTCGGATTCTGGCCCGCCAGGTGGTAGGCGTACCCCAGCTGGAGCTTCGCGTGATCCAGCCGCCTGAAGGCCTTTGCATCGCGAATCCCCTTCTCCATCAACGCGAGCCCCGATTCCGCCTTGCCGAGCAGGACGTAATTGAGACCCTCGTTGAAGAGCGCCCTGCCGTCCTTGCCGGCCGCCGACTGCGACTCGTCGCTGCGCGCGAGCGCTTTCTTGTCCTCGGCGAGGTTCCTCGCCGCCATGTCCTTCAAGCGTTTGTGCCGCGCGGCTTCGGGTCCGGTGCCCAGAACGCCGGACGCGTAGCCCTTGTCGATGATCCTCACCGCCTCCATCGGGAATCCTTCCTGAAGCGCGAGCTGCGCCGCGTCCAGGTACTCGTCGGCGCTGCGCATCGTGCCGGTCTCGAGCTTGACGCGAGCGAGATCGAGCGCGAGCCGCTCGGAAAACCCGGGACGCGTCGCGATGCTGTAGATGACGCTCAGCCAGTAATCGCGCTTCGGGTAGTGGGCGACGAGCATCTCCATCGCCTTGCCGTAACACGCGGCGTCCTTGATCTGCGAGCAGGAATTCGCGAGCAACTGCAACTGTTCCTCGGTGGGCGCCTTGTTCTCGCGTTCCTCGGCTTCGAGATCCTTCATCAGCTCCTTGGCCGCGCCCGCGAAGTCGTTGCCGAGGTAGAGCGCCTGGACGTAAATCGTGCGCACCGACTTCTCCGTGCCGCCGTCCCTGAAGTAGCGCGCCGCCAGCTCGGCGGTTTTTGCGTAATTCTTCATGAGATAGTACTGACTGGCGGCGGCTGCGAAGAACTGCCGCCTTTCCCCCTCGGGCGAAGCCGGCGAGGTCGCGACGTTCTCGAAGGCGCGGGCCGCCGTGGTCGGGTCCCCCGCCGCCGCCGCGGCCTGCCCCAGGACGCGCTCGATGAGGTAGTTCTCGTACGGCGTCCTGTCGCCGACGGCCTGCGCTTCGCGCACCTTGGCGAGCGCTTCCTTGCCCTTTTTGGATTTCAGCAGCTCGATCGCGGCCTGGATGGGCTTGCCGATCTCGGGCCGCACCGTCTGGCCGCCCGCGCCCGGCTCCTGCGCGAGCGCGCTCGCGGCGAACAAGGCGATCCAGCAAAAGCGAACGATGCAGAGGCACACGCGCATAAGGCTTGCGGTTCGGTGCTTTCAGCGCAGGAACTGCTCGTTGCCGATCAGGCCGATTTTTTTCAGCCCCAGCCGCTGCGCCGAAGCCATGACCATCGCCACGCTCTCGTACTTGACCAGCTTGTTGGGGCGCAGATGAATCTCCGGCTGTTCCGGCATTTCGGCCGCCGCGCGCAACCGCGCCTCGAGCTCCTGGCGATCCGGCACGACCCGTCCGTTCCAGATCAGGGTGCCGTCGAAATCGATCTCGATGGTCACCACCTCGGGAGGGACCAGCGGGGGCGGTGGAGTGCCGACGGGCATGTTCAATTTGACCGCGTGCGTCTGGATGGGAATCGTGATGATGAGCATGATGAGCAGGACCAGCATCACGTCGATCAACGGGGTGGTATTGATGTCGACCATCACGTCCGGGTCCTGCGTTCCGCTTCCGGATCCGATTTTCATGGCCATGAGCGTGTCACTCCTGCCGCGAGCCGGCCCGCGGCGGCGGCTCGGTGATGAAGCCGATCTTCAGGATCCCGATGCGCTGGCACGCGAACACCACCCTGCCGATGGATTCGTAGCGCGCCTCCTTGTCGCCGCGAATGTGGATTTCCGGCTGGGGCTGCCGCACCGCGACTTCCCTCAGCCGGGCGAGCAGCGCTCCCTCCTCCGCGACGAGCTGGTTGTTCCAGAACACGTCGCCGTCCTTGTTGACGGCGATGACGATGTTCTCGGGCTTGGTCTGCGTCGGCAGATTCCTTTCCTTCGGCAGCTCGACGGGCACGCTCTGGATGACCACCGGGATGGTGATGAGGAAGATGATCAGCAATACGAGCATCACGTCCACGAGCGGGGTCGTGTTGATATCCGCGACGAGATCGTCTTCGGCGTCCGGGTTGCCGACGGACATGCTCATGATTCGGAGTCCGCGCGTGTGCGGCCGCCGCGGCCGATGAGCGACATGTGGACGCCTCCGCCGAAGTGCCGGATGAACTCCATCGCCACCCGGTTGCGGCGGACCAGCCAGTTGTAGCCGAGCACCGCCGGCACGGCCACCGCCAGACCGAGCGCCGTCATGATGAGCGCCTCGCCCACGGGACCGGCGACCTTGTCGATCGACGCCTGCCCCGCGATTCCGATCGCGGTGAGCGCATGGTAGATGCCCCATACGGTCCCGAACAAGCCGACGAAGGGCGCGGTCGAGCCCACCGTCGCGAGGAACGCGAGACCGCTCTGCAGGCGGTTGCCGATGACGTCGATCGCCCGCTGCAGCGCCATGCCGACCCAGGTATTGAGGTCGAGCTGCTTGGTCTGCATGGTGCCGTGGTGCTCGGCCGCTAGCGAGCTCTTCTCGGCGACGAAGCGGAACGCGCTGTCCTCGTTCAACGCGGCGACGCCCTCCTTCACGGAGTGCGCGTGCCAGAATTTGTCGTCGGCTTCCTTGGCATCCTTCAGCATCCTTCTCTGCTCCAGCACCTTGATGATGCCGATGTACCAAGAGCCGACCGACATGATCATGAGTATGATCAGCGTGCCCCTGGCGACGAAGTCCCCCTGCCGCCAGAGCGCTTCGATGCCGTAGGGGTTCTCGACGACTTCGGTTGTCGGCGCCGCGGCGGGCGGAACCGGGGTCAGCGGCGCCGACTTGATCTCGGTTGCTGCGGCAGGAGGGCTCTCTGCTTTGGGAGCCTGCGCCATCGCGTCGCTTGAACTGACGATCGCCGCGCCGATCGAGATCAGCATGATCGCCAGCAGGCTCTGAACATTCAACGGTTTGCGTTTCATATTCCCCGATCCCGAAAACAACGATTTGAAAATCGCGAAAGCCTCTTCGACATGCCGCGAGAGCGCGTCACTCGAGCTTCCACACGTACTCGATGCGCCCCCAAGACCGTTCGGGCTTCCCGTTGACCGTGGCCGGCCTGAACTTGCACAGGCTCAGGCCGGCCCTTGCCGCCTCGTCGAGACGCCGGTGGCCGGATGAGCGTTCGACCTTGCTGTCGAGCACCTTGCCGTCCATATCGATCAGGAAACTCAAGCGCACGAGCCCGACTTCGTTCGCCCGCACCGACGCCGGCGGGTACGCAGGTTTCTCGCAGGTGTTGGCGTCGACCACCGGCGGCGTGCGAACCGGCTCGCTCGTGACGGCGGTGATCGTCGGCGCCGACACCGGAACCTGCACCTGCACCTCGGGCGGCGGGATGTACGGCGGCGGCGGCATCGACAGCTTGGGCGGCGGCGGGGGCGGCGGCTTGTCGGGCGGCGGCGCCTTGACTTCCTCGATGATCTTCGTCTCGAGCGGCTGGCGGACCACCTCGACGATCTTGCGCGCGAGGCCGTGGACGAGGGCGTAGACCAGCACCACGTGAAACGCGATCACGGCCACCAGCCCGGTCAGCCGCCTGCTGGAATCTTTCTGTACCGCGTAGCTCATTGAATCGGTCCGTGCGACAAACGCCGCCTGTTCGATGCGATCCTGCAATCGGGAGGCAGCAAATGGCGAAGGGGCTGCTGTACAGCCCCTTCGCTACGACGGAAACTATTTTACATCACCGCGGGGCGGATCCCGTCCGCGCCGCTCGTAGGGCGCCCCGCATGAACCCCTACATGAACTTGTAGGTTGCGCTGAGAAGGAACGTCCTGCCGCGCGGGTCGACATAGCCCGGATCGTAGCCTGCCTGGAAGTAGTTCACACCGCCTGCATTCGTGTAAGGCGGTTTCCTGTCCATCAGGTTCCTGACGCCGAATGTGATCCTCAGGTTCTTGTCGTACAGCCCGGTGTACGAACTGGAGAAATGCAGGACGCTGTACGCGCTGACCTTGCGCGGCTGCGCGCCGGGGCGGTTCCCCAGAATGTCGTCGTAGTGGCTCTGGTACTGCTCCGCGAGCGTGAGGTTCCACGGCGCCAGTTTCCAGTCCACGTACGCGTAGTGCCGCCATCTCGGGATCACCCCGCCGTTCCCATTCGTGATCGGGGACACCATCCCGTTGACGTCGCTGAACGAGCCGTCCGGATTCTGAATCTCGTACTTTAGAAAGTAGGTGCCGTTCAGGCCGACCGTGTACACGCCGGTCGCCGGTATGCGGTAACGGGTGTCCACGTCGATTCCTCGGACATGGGTCTCGCCCAGATTGGTGTTGGTCTGGTCGATGTTCGTGATCCGTCCGGGGCAGCCGGGGCAGCTGGGGTCGGGCGCGCCGCGCGTGACGAGCGACCCGTACTTGACCGGATCAGCGAGTATGGCATCCGGCGCGATGCCGAAAATGATCGTGTTCTGCAAATTGACTTGCCACCAGTCGACCGAGAGAGACGCATTGATTACCGGCTCGAACACGACTCCGAGCGTGCTGTTGGTGGAAGTTTCCGGCTTGAGATCGGGCTTGCCGCCGACCGTGATCGGGAACTGGGTCCCGCAGTCTCGTGGATCCTGGTTTGTGTCGTTGGGGGGGGGAAGGCCCGTTGGCTTGCCGCAACGCTGCGGATCGTCGAAGCCGGGTGCGCTCACGCCGGTAGTCTGCGGCTGATACAGCTCCGTGAGGTTGGGGGCACGGAAGCCTTTGCCCACCGATCCGCGCAGCACCACCTCCTTCACCGGCTGCCAGCGCGCGCCGACCTTTGGCGTTGTCTTGGCGCCGACGTTTTCATAATGGTCGTAGCGCAGTGCCCCCGTCAGCTCGACGCTGCGAACGACCGGAGCGACCAGCTCCATGTAGCCCGCACCGACGAGGCGCGACTTGTCGACCGGCAGAAAATTGCCGCCATAGCCGGAGATGTCCCCGGATTGAATCGCGGGCGAGGGATCGAGAGCGAATCGCTCCCGGCGCCCGTCCGTTCCCACGGCAAGCGCCATGGGGCCGCCCGACAACTGGGTCAGGTCATGGCGAATCGTGGCGGACAAGCCGTCGATCGACGTCTTGGTCTTCCACGCATCGCCGCGGAACTGGGTTGCCTCGGCAGCCGCCTGGATCGCCGGCGTATTCGCCCCGAAGGGATTGACCTGCCCGCTATTCAGCAGCGGCAGGATTCCGCTGAGCGACGGGAAGCCGTTGTTGACGCGCTCGGTCAGCTTGGTATCGACGTGCAGATAGGCTACATCGGACTCCCATCCGGCGATCGGCTGGCTCTTGACCCCAAGAACGACGCGCGTCTGGTCCGAGAGATCCGTGAGGTCCCGGTTGCCGGTGAGCACGGAGCGGTAGCGGATCAGCAGGTCCGGAGTGCCACCGAAGTTGGTCTGCATAAAGGCGGTCGGATAGTAGGGGCTTGCGTTAGGGCGGCCCGGCCCTTGAAGCAGAAATGTCGAAAAACCAAAACCAAGGGCAGGATCAAAATACGGCGCCTGGTTGGCCAAGGGGTGGCTGGGCGGCAGGATGAACTGGTCGGAAAGCGGGACCGGCTGGATAATGGTCCGCTGCTCCTTGGACGAGTACGAGAACTGGCCGTAGCCCTCCAGATCGTTTGCGAACGCGTAACGCAGGGTGCTGAAGATGCTCGTTTGCTCCTGCTGGGGAAGCAGCGCCACCAGCGGCGAGGGATCGAAGCGGCACGAGTTTCGTACCGGCGAGAAGACCAAGTACGGTTGTGGACCAACACTGGGATCCACGCAATTGGTGGTGCGGAACAGATTTTGCGTCCCGATACTGGTGCCACCGGCGCGAGTGTCGTTGGTGAAATTGGCAGGAAAGGTGTTGCCGGAAGTCGTGTCGTTGCGGGCGTCGATGTTCCAGCCAAGCTTCGCGAAATCCCTGTCCCTGCCGTACAGCGCATTCTGCTTTCTGTGGTCGAAGGCCATCGTCGCGTTGAAGCGGTCCCTGGCCAGGTCGCCCCAGCCGAGCAGGGCATTGGCGCCCCAACCGCGGCCGCCGGGGTGCTGGGTGAGGTTGGCGTAAGCGGTGGCCTCTCCCCCCTTGTAGTCCTTGCGCAGGATGAAGTTGATGACGCCGCCGATCGCATCGCTGCCGTAGATGGCGGACGCGCCGTCCTTCAGCACCTCGACGCGCTCGATGGCTGCGACCGGGATGTGATTGACGTCGACGGTGGTGGCGTCGGTGAGGGTCCCGCCCGCGGCCACCCGCTTTCCGTCGATGAGCACCAGAGTTCGCTGAGAACCGAGGCCGCGCAGTGAAACGCTGGAGACCCCGCCCGTGGTTGCGCCCGACGCGGTCGCCACCACGCTGTTGCTGTTGCCTTGCAGCGCCACGCCGAGGCCCTGCAGGAACTGCTCGACGTTAGCCGAGCCAGTGGCCTCGATCTCCTGCCGGGTGACGATCTGCACCGGAAGCGCGGTCTCGGCGTCGACGCGTCTGATGCTCGAGCCGGTGATTTCGACGCGCTCGATAGTCTGCTGTCCAAATACGGCCGGCGCGATCAGCGCGGTGACCCATGCGGCGCCGAGCGCAATCGATTGTGTCGACGCGATGCGGCGGGTGACAACGTCCCTCATGTTTCCTCCCCCTTTTTAAGAAAACAGCAAAGCCAGCAATCCGAAGCCCCTGAATTATGCACAAGTGACGACCAAGTGGCAAAAAAATAAACGACGAGGGCGCCGAAGCCCGACCAGGCCCAAGCGGGTGCCGCGATGCAGCACGGGTGTCTTGTCCGTGTTCCCACCCCGTCCGAACACAGGGCGAACTGTACCTCCGCTCCAATTTTTTGACCCTGGATAGGCGGCGGCGTATGCTGCATATGGCAAACTCCGTTCCTTGTCGAACGGGCGCTGCTTTTAAAGGGATGAAATCATGAAAAAACTCGTACTTGCAATTCTGCTGTCGCTGTCTATGTCCTCCGCGTTCGCCGCCGACCCGAAGCCAGTCAGTATCTGGGCAAGCGCCCTGACCCTGGCGGGAGTAGCCCTTGCCCCGACTCCTGCTGGCGCGATTGGTTGGGCTTTCGCAGGGCTCATGGCCACCACGTACAGCTTTTCAACCAAAGAAGAAACCAGGTAGCTCCCTGATCGCAGGATAGAACCCTCTCGATTGCATGAAGGGAGAGTTTCATAATCCTCGTGCCTCTCCAGCATTTATGACCATGAAAGCAATGCCGCTACTTGTTGTCGGGTCGCTCGTGGCGGCCGGATGCGCCGCGGTCGAACCCTTCGACGGCCCCTATGCGCTCGTCGAGGTCGGTTACACGAGCGCCGCGCGCAAGCAGCTCCCCGTGATCGTCAACGCCATCGACGGAGATTATCTGCTGAATCCGCGCTCCGGACCGATCAAGCCGGGAAAGCACCAGCTCGAGATTCAATTCAGCACCGGCGACGGGCCTTACTGGAAGCGCAAGAAGATGGTCGAGCTCGACGCCAAGCCCTGCACGCGCTACCGGGTTTCGGCTCAATACACGAATCTGACGAACGTCGATTGGACGCCGGTCATCTACCCGGAGCCGATCGGCGAATGCATGGCCAAGTTCCAGGTGGGCGGATAGGGCGTTCGGCTGCAGAATCAATCCGCGGTCGCGCCCGTCTTGCGGATCACCTTGCCCCAGCGCTCGGCTTCCAAGCGCATCAGGTTCGCGAGGCCTGCGGGCGCGGTGCCGGTCGGCTGGAAGTACATCCGCAGCATCTTCTCGCGCACGTCCTCGCTGCGGAGTATCGCAACGAGCTCGCGGCTCAGTCGCTCGACGATCGCCCGCGGCGTCTTGGCCGGCGCGACGATCCCGTTCCATGCGGTCGAGACGACCTGCGGATAGCCCGCTTCCGCGAGCGTGGGATATTCAGGCAGCACGACGCTGCGCACGCTGGTCGTCACGGCGAGCGCCTTGAGGCGGCCCGACTGCACCAACGGCATCGCGGTCGCCGGAACGACGAAGCCCGCGGCGACCTGGCCGGCGAGTATCGCGGTGTTCACTTGCGGGCTGCCCGGGTAGGGCACGTGCACGATGTCGATTCCCGCCGCTTCCTTGAAGAGCTCCATGGTGAGGTGCGAGGTGCTGCCGTTGCCGACCGATCCGTAGTTGAGCTTGCCCGGCTGCGATTTCGCGAGCGCGACGAATTCCTTCACCGAATCGACCTTGAGCGCGGGATCGACGACCAGCAGGTTGGGGCTCGCCCCGACGAGGCTCACCGGCGCGAGGTCCCTGAACGGGTCGTATTCCATTTTTCGGTAGAGCGCGGTGTTGACGGCGAGCGGGCCCGGGATCGAGATGCCGATGGTGTAGCCGTCGGCGGGAAAGGGCACGATCAGGTGGATCGCGCGCGAGGGCCAGCTCTTCGCATCGCCCGTGGGCTGCGCCGATGCGTTCGCTGCAAAAGCGAAGGCGACGGCAAGTAGAAGGATTCTCATCGACATTTGTCGAGCGTGACGGCGAGCAGGAGGATTCTCATCGAGAGGTTTGGGGTTTTTCCCCTCCTCTCTTGAGGAGGGGTGGCGCGAAGCGCCGGGGTGGTCTATCGGCGCTTGTTCAGAAACGTCGCAAGAGCGCGATTGAACGCCGTCGGCTGCTCGAGATTGGACAAGTGCGACGCCGAGGGGATGACCAGGAGCTCCGATCCGGGCAGCGCGGCTTGGATCTCGCGCGCCATCGCGACCGGCGTGCCCGCGTCCTGCTCGCCGACGATCACGAGCGACGGGCACTTCACTTCCTTCAGCCGCCCGGTCAGGTTGATCTGGGGAATCGCGTGGCAGCAGCCCACGTATCCCGCGACGGGCGTGGCGCGGATCATCGCGCTCACGCGAGCGGTCACCTCGGGACGGGTCTTGCGGAACGGCTCGGTGAACCAGCGCTGCAGCGTCGTCTCGACCAGCGCCTCCATCCCCTTGTCCTGCGCGGTCTTGATGCGGCCCTGCCACAGCGGCAGCGCCTCGGGCGCGTAGCGGCTGGTGGTGTCGGCGAGCACCATGCTCGCGAACATCGCGGGAAATTTCAGCGCGAAGGTCTGGCCGATCATCCCGCCCATCGACAGGCCGACCCAGTGGCAGCGCTCGACGCCGAGCCCCTGTAGGAGGCCGTGCACGTCGTAGGCCATCATGTCGAGCGTGTACTCGCCTTCGGGCGCGTCGCTCGCGCCGTGGCCGCGCGTGTCGAAGCGCAGCACCTTGAAATTGCGCCTGAGCACCGCGGCCTGCTCGTCCCACATGGTCAGGTCGCAGGCGAGGGAATGGCTCATCACCAGCCACGGGCCGTTGCCTTCGACGACGTAGTTCAGCTCGATGCCGTTGGTTTTGATTTTCATCGTCGAGGCGTCCCTGAACTTTTTTCAGCTCCGCGCATTTTAATCCACGTCGCTTGCCTCCGGCCACTCCGCGCGTGCAATATAGGCAACCCTTCGCGTCCCGCGCGCCTTGGAACAAAGAACAAGACGATGCCCCATTCGAAAAAAGCGCTGATCACCGGCATCACCGGCCAGGACGGCGCCTACCTCGCCGAGTTCCTGCTCGGGAAGGGCTACGAAGTGCACGGCGTCAGGCGGCGCACCTCGCTGTTCAACACGGCGAGGATCGACCACCTGTACCGCGACGTGCACGAGCCCCAAGTGCGCATGTTCCTGCACTACGGCGACATGACCGACTCGAGCAGCCTGATGCACATCCTGCAGAAAGTGCAGCCCGACGAGATCTACAACCTCGCCGCCCAGAGCCACGTACACGTGTCCTTCGACGAGCCCGAGTACACCGCCAATTCCGACGCGCTCGGAACCCTGCGCCTGCTCGAAGCGGTGCGCACGCTGGGACTCGGCAAGCGAGCCCGGTTCTACCAGGCGTCGACCTCCGAGCTCTTCGGCCTGGCGCGGGAGACGCCGCAGCGCGAATCGACTCCCTTCTATCCGCGCTCGCCCTACGGCGTCGCGAAGCTCTACGCGTACTGGATCACGGTCAACTACCGCGAGGCCTACGGCCTCTACGCCTGCAACGGCATCCTCTTCAACCACGAATCGCCGATCCGCGGCGAGATCTTCGTCTCGCGCAAGATCACGCGCGGCCTCGCCCGCATCAAGCTCGGAATGCAGGATTGCCTGTACCTCGGCAACCTCGACGCGAGGCGCGACTGGGGCCACGCGCGCGACTATGTCGAGGCGCAGTGGCTGATGCTGCAGCAGCCCGAGCCCGAGGATCTGGTGATCGCGACGGGCAAGCAGCACAGCGTGCGCGAATTCGTGAACCTCGCGGCGGCGAGGCTCGACATCCGCCTCGGGTGGCAAGGCAAGGGCGCCGACGAGCACGCGCTCGACGCCTCGGGAAAAAAAGTCGTCGCCGTGGACGCGCGCTATTTCCGGCCCACCGAAGTCGACGCCCTTGTCGGCGATCCCGCGCGGGCGAAAGAGAAATTGCGCTGGCAGGCGAAGACGAGCTTCGAGCAGCTCGTCGAGGAAATGGTGCGCGAGGATCTGCGCGAGGCCGAGCGCGATGCGCTGGTGAAGAAGCACGGCCACCGGGTGCGGAAGCAGCACGACTAGGTTTACAGCCAGCCGCCCAGCTTCGCCAATTCCCGCACGCAGTCGTCGAGCGGCAGCGCCTCGACTTTCTTGCCGAGCGCAAAGCGCGACCCGCATGGACCGCGGTCGTCTAAGGCTGACGCGAATGAACGCGGTTTCGAGGGGCCGCTCTCCCGGGCCGGGAAGTCCTTGTGCGAGAGACTACGGCAACCGGAGTTTACCGTTGCAGGCCGAGGGAGTAGGCTTCGTACGCAATTCGAGGACATCCATGAATCAAGCCATCCGCCGTGAATTCCTGGAGCGCCGCGATGAGATCGCCCGCATCTGCGCAAGACTGGGCGTTCGTCGTCTGGAAATATTCGGTTCGGCGGTGGCCGGCACCGGCAAGCGGCCTGGCGATCTGGATTTTCTTGTTGACCTGGGAGATCTTCCGCCCCGGGAGTACGCCGACGCCTACTTCCAGCTTCGCGACGCACTGGGGAAGCTGTTCAACCTCCCGGTCGATCTTGTCACTCCAGCCAACCTCGGTAACCCCTATTTCAGGCAGCGCGTGGAGCAGGAGAAGACCTTGCTTTATGCGGCTTGAAGCGCGGAAATATCTCTTCGATATACAGCAAGCCGCGGACAGCATTGCGGCATTCTGCGCGGGAAAAAACTTTGAGCAATACCGTGCCGATGAAATTCTGCGCGCCGCAGTCGAGCGCAAGTTCGGCATCGTCGGCGAGGCCCTCGCCCGCCTTGCAAAAGACGATCCCGAAGTTGCGGCGCGGATCCCCGAACATACGCGAATCATCGCTTTTCGTAACATCATCGTTCACGGGTACGCGAGCGTGGACGATCGCATCGTCTGGGGCGTAATCGAGGCGGACCTTCCGGCTCTCCGTGCCGCGGTGAGGGAGCTATCCGGGAAGACCGGCTGATTAGGGTCTCGGGTTTGAGTCCTCGAATCGCACGCTGCGATGCCCGAAGTTTCGCAGCCGAGATCCGCTTGTCGCGCTTCGCCGCAATCAGTGCGCTGCCGAGCTCGTAATGCCACAGATAGGGCGGAAACGGGGTATGATATATTGTCATACCAAGGAGAATCCTCATGGGCAGTGTAAAGGTCGCAATCACCCTCGACCGGCAAACGTTACAGAGCGTTGACGGCTTGGTTTCAAGAAAAGTGTTTCCCAACCGAAGCCGGGCGATCCAGGAAGCCGTGGCCGAAAAACTCGCGCGAATGGAACGCAGCCGGCTGGCCTCCGAGTGTGCCAAGCTCGACCCGAAGTTCGAGAAGGCGCTCGCGGAAGAAGGCTTGGGTCGGGATCTGGAAACATGGCCCGAGTACTGAGGGGGGAGATTCGCTGGGCGGATTTGAATCCGGTCAGGGGGCACGAACAAGCGGGTTTGCGTCCGGTACTTGTGCTCAGCCACGACGTCTTCAACGAGCGTTCCGGAACCGTGATCGCGGTAGCCCTGAGCAGTCAGCCCCAGCGCGCCGGTTTTCCACTGACTCACGAGCTTCAGTCTGCGAGGCTGCCGAAGCGATCGTGGGTCAAGATCAGTCAGATTCGCACCCTTGCCGCCGAACGGATCGGGGCGAAGCTCGGCCGCGCTTCGCCCGAAGAACTTGCTCACGTCATCGAGGGGCTGAACGAGATCATCAATTGACGGCTCTGCCGGGGAATTCCCTTCGCCTGTCATTGGGTATAAGATTCAACGCCCTGCTAGGGGCTCCTGCAGGTAATTCGTAAGTTCCCGAATCGGTTCTTTGAAACGGATTTTATATGCGGAACACTTTTCGCTTTTTCGCAATCGGCCTCGGCATCCTCCTCGGCTTGCCCGCCTGGGCGCAGGTCGAGTCCACTCAACAGCAGACCGCTCCCGCTCCCGCCATAACCCAGGAGCAGGCTCCGGCGATGCCGAGCCTCCAGGACGTCCGCAGCCCTCTCAACACGATCAGCAATCGCCCGCGCGCGGCGGCGGGCGCGCAGCCGAGCGCAGTGCCGACCGGCCAGACCGGGCTCACTCCGGGCGCGCGCACCGCGTTTCCCGGCACCGATCTCCAGCAGCGGATCCAGGAATTCCAATTCCAGCA
>VBCA01000080.1:0-1741 GCA_005881575.1 Betaproteobacteria bacterium | reverse complement strand
GACCGCGACGGCACCATCAGCGTTCCCAAGGTGGGCGTGATCAACGTCGCCGGGATCAAGGCGAGCGACCTGCCCGCCTTTCTCAAGACCGTCTTCGGGCGCACGTTCCGCAATTTCCAGTTGACCGCGACGCTCGGCAAGCTGCGCTCGATCCAGGTCTTCGTCGTCGGGCAGGCGAAGCGCCCCGGCACCTATACGGTGAGCTCGCTCTCGACGCTGGTGACCGCGGTGTTCGCCGCCGGCGGGCCTTCGAGCAAGGGCTCGATGCGCAACATCCAGTTGAAGCGCGGCAACCAGGTCGTCGCCGAGTTCGACTTGTACGATCTGCTGCTCTCCGGCGACAAATCGCGGGACGCGAAGCTGCTGCCGGGCGACGTGATCTACATCCCGCCGGTGGGGCCGCTCGTCGCGGTCACCGGCAGCGTTAACGTCCCCGCCGTCTACGAGCTCAAGCAAAGCACGGTGCTCTTCGACCTCATCCGCTGGGCGGGAGGACTCGCCACCACCGCGGCGGGGCAGAAGGCCACCGTGGAGCGCATCGAGGACCACAAGGCGCGCAAGGTCGAGGAATTCCCGCTCGACATGGGCGGGCTCTCGCGCGCGGTGCGCGACGGCGATCTCGTGAGCGTGTATTCGCTCGTGCCGCGCTTCGACAACGCCGTGGCGCTGCGCGGAGACGTCGCGCAGCCGGGGCGCTTCCCCTGGCGCGAAGGCATGCGCGTGCGCGACCTCATCCCTGACCGGGAAGCGCTGCTCTCGCGCGACTATTGGATCAAGCGCAACCAGGCCGTGGGTCTGGACAGCAACGTGACGAGCATCCTCAATCAGCAGGCCGCGACCGGCACGCGGCTCAGCGTCGAGGATCTCAACCAGCGGCGCAAGCGCGAGGGTGAGCTCGACGCGACCATCGGAGACACGATTCGCCGCATCCAGACGGAGTCGGAAGCGGCGAAGTTCCTCGATCCGAACCAGACTTCCAGCGCCGTGGAGGTCACCCGGCTCCAGGACGCGAGCAAAGGCACCCTCGAGACCGCGAAAGCCGACGCGCAGCGCCTGATCAACCAGATTAGACCCTCGCAACGCGAGATCAACTGGGACTATGCGGTGATCGAGCGCCTCAACCGCAACGATCTCACCACCTCGCTGATACCGTTCAATCTCGGCAAGGCGGTCATCGACGGCGATCCCGAGCAGAACCTGCTGCTCCAGCCCGGCGACATCGTCACGGTGTTCTCCAAGCAGGACATCAAGGTGCCGGTCTCGAAGCAGACCCAGTACATCCGCCTGGAGGGCGAATTCAAAGGCGCCGGGGTCTACCAGATCCAGCCCGGAGAAACCCTGCGCCAGCTCGTCGAGCGCGTGGGCGGATTCACGCCGAACGCCTACCTCTACGGCGCCCAGTTCACGCGCGAATCCACGCGCCTGCAGCAGGAGAAGACGCTCGAAGAGGCGCTCAATCGCCTCGAGCGCGACATCCAGCGCTTCAACACCCTGCGCGCGCAGAACGTGACCTCTCCCGAAGACGCCGCCTCGCTCAAGCAGCAGGCGGAAAACCAGCAGGCATTGCTCACGCGCCTGCGCCAGATCCGGCCCATCGGCCGCATCGTGCTCGAGCTCTCCGAGAGCCCGCAATCGAAAGACCTTCCCGACCTGCCCCTGGAAGACGGCGACCGCTTCATCGTCCCGCCGCCGCCGTCGATGGTGAGCGTGTTCGGCTCGGTGTACAGCGAGAGCTCGTTCG
>VBCA01000058.1 GCA_005881575.1 Betaproteobacteria bacterium | reverse complement strand
ATGCTGTTGCTCGCCGCCTGGCTCATCCTGACCGGGCTGATACCGCTGCTCAATCTCAGCTTCTCGGGACTGGGCACGGTGATGGCGATCCTCGCGATCGCAGCCGGCGTCCTGATCGTCGTGGGGCGATAGAGCGGGAGCCCGCGCGCCGCCAAGGCGGCGAGTAATCCGTCCGGCACGCCGGCCGCGACGGGCGACATAGCTCTTCCGGCGCCTTGACGCGCCGGCTTACTTCGCTTCCCGCCTCGCCTTCAGATACCACTCGAGGATCTGCTCGCCGTTCCAGTGCAGCACGCCCTTGTGCTTGGCGATCGCCTCATACACTTGCTCGAGGTATTTGATGCGGAACGGCTGGCCGCTGATGTAGGGATGGATGGCGATGGCCATGATCTTGGGCCGCTCGGCGCCTTCCTTGTAGAGGCGCTCGAAACAGTCGATGCATTTCCGCGTCCAGTACGCGGCTTCGTGATGCTGCACGATCATCATCGGGATGTCGTTGCACTCGACGGTATAAGGCAGCGTGACGAGCGGCCCGTTCGCGGTTGAAATTTCGGTGGGCTCGTCGTCGTAGACCCAGTCGCCGATGTACTTGACGCCGGCGGCCGCGAGGTGCTCGGGCGTGTCGGTGGTCTCGGTGAGCCCCGGACCCAGCCAGCCGACCGGGCGCTTGCCGGTGAATTGCTCGATCGTGTCGAGCGAGCGAGCGATCATCCCCGGCTGGTCCTTTTCGTTGTGGATCGGCCCCTGCTCGTAGCTGTGCCCCATGAATTCCCAGCCCGCGTCCTTGCACGCCTGAGCGACGCGCGGGTAATCCACGCACACGCGAGCGTTGATCGCCACGGTCGGCTTGATGCGCAGCCGCTCGTAGAGCGCGTGAAAGCGCCAGAAGCCCACGCGCATGCCGTACTCGTGCCAGCTCCAGTTCGGCACGTCGGGCAGCAGCGGAACGCCGGTCGGCGCAGGCA
Source organism: Betaproteobacteria bacterium (assembly GCA_005881575.1). GTDB lineage: Bacteria > Pseudomonadota > Gammaproteobacteria > Burkholderiales > SG8-39 > VBDM01. Next base: position 15,397 of record VBCA01000058.1, on the reverse strand, counting down.
GCACCTGCCGCGCCATCGGTTTGGAAATGTCCCAGACCTCGAGGTTGACGATGGTCCAGACGACGATGCGCTTGCCGGCGGGAAGCCTGAGCTTCGGCCGGTCGACGATGGCAGAGTATTTAACGCGGTCTCGTGGGATGGTCATTGGGTTTTCTTCTTGGTCTTTTTCCTGGATGGGCGCGATTTTGGTTTTGCTTCCCTCTTCGGCGCGCCGGGCAGCTCGAGCTTCAGCATGCGGATGGCGTTGCCGAAATAGACCTTGCGTCGGTCGTCGTCCTTCAACTTCAGCGAGTCGATCGTCTTGATGATCTCGCGCACGAAAAGCGGGCCGCCCTCCGGATCGAAGGGGCAATCGGTGCCGAAGAGCACGTGGTCCGCGCCGAAGAAATCCAGGCCGCAGCGCGTGGCGGAGGCCGAGCCGTTGACCGAGGTGTCCGCGTAGAACATCCTGAAGTAATCGACCGGGCGCTTCGCCATGCGCTTCAGGATGACGGTGTAGTCCTCGTCGGAAGTCCGCGTGCCCAGCTGATCCATCCCGTAGCCGATCCTCGCGTCGAAGAACGGCGCCATCGCGCCCAAGTGGTGCGTGATGATCTTGAGATTGGGGAGCTTCTCCATCATTCCCGAGAACACCAGACGCGCCATGAAAACGCTCGTCTCGTAGGGCCAGCCGAACAGCCAGTAGATCTCGTACTTGGATTTGCTCTCGCTCACGTAATCGGCGAATTTCGCGGTGCGCGTCGGGTGCACCCAGACCGGCAGATCGTACCTGTTCGCCATGCGCTCGAAGATCGGGTAGAACTCCGGCTCGTCGAGCGGCCGGCCGTTCACGTTGGTGAAGATCTGGATGCCCTTCGCGCCGAGCTTCCCGATCGCGCGGTCCATCTCGCGCAGCGCCTCGGGGACGTTGTTCATCGGGAGCGAGGCGACGAAGGCGGGGAAACGGTCCGGGTGCGCGGCGACGATCTCCGCCATGCCGTCGTTCGCGAGGCGCGCGAGCTCGGGCGACCGGTCGTGCGGCTCGAGGAACTCGATCGCCGGAAGCGACAGGGTGAGGATCTGCTTGTACCCCGGGAAGCGCTCCATCATGCGCAGGCGCGCTTGCAGGTCCCACAGCACCGGGATGTGCAGCCAGCGCTTGATCTGCGCGGCGAGCGCGGGACTCTCCCCCGCGATCGCCTTCACCCGCTCGAAAAACGCCTGCGGAAAGATGTGCGGGAAGATGTCGAGCTTGAGATTCGGGTTCATGAGCGCCTGAGAATGTGGATTCGGATTTTGCGAGCAGGGGATTGTGCCTCAAATCCGCCCGTTCCAGATCGCGCCTAGGCCCCGCCCTCGAGCCGGGCGATGAAGCTCGCCATCGCCTCGAGCACCACTCCGGGCTGATCGCGGTGCGGCGAGTGCCGGCAGTCGGCGAGGCGCAGGAGCTCGATCGGACCGCCGGTCTGCCTCGCGATCGCCTCGAGCTGCGCCATCGTCCCGTACTCGTCGTCGAAGCCCTGGATCGCGAGCACCGGGCAATGTATCCGCGGCAGGACCTCCTCGATGTTCCAGCTGCGGAAAGCCGGATCGAGCCAGATATCGTTCCATCCCCGGAATGTCTTGGCCGCGTCGGCGTGATAGCGGCCGAGCTTCTGCGCGAGGTCGGTGCCCTCGAAGGCGGTCTTCGCCTCGGCGATGCTCGTCACGCTGATGTCCTCGACGAACACGTGCGGCGCCATGACCACCAGGCCTCTGACGCTGTGTTTCGCGGCTGCATAAATGAGGGCGATCGATCCGCCGTCGGAATGGCCCACGAGAACCGGGTCGCCGACGCCGAGCCGCTCGAGCAGCTCGGGCAGGACCTCGAGCGCTTCGACGTGCATGTAGTCGACCGCGCGCGGCTCGCGCAGCACCTCGGACTGGCCGTAGCCGTAGCGCGAGTAGACCACGGCGGCGCAGCCGGTCGCCGCAGCCGCTTTCTGCGGGAAATCGCGCCACATCGCGACCGAGCCCAGACCTTCGTGGAGAAAGACCAGAGTCGGCGCATCCCGATTCTCGCCGGGAATTTTCTGAACCTCGAGCTTGCGCCCTTGAACGGTGACGAAGGAATGATCGGCTTTCTCGGACAAACTGGGGCTTTCTTCCGTTCTATGGATCCCGCAAGTTTATCGAAACCGCGCCGGCTCTTGTTATAGCTTGAGCGGCTTCCAGTATCCGGTCAGCTCGAGGTAGCCGCGCCCGGCCTCCTTCTCCCCTGCCCGAGCGCGCACCGCGCCTTCCCAATACACGGTGCCGGTGCTCGCGCGCGCGTCGAGCTCCTGGTCTTCCATGAGCGGCTCGATCTCCAGGGTCAAAGCACCGGCTTGCACGCGCACCGAAACCGGATACTCGGTTCCGGTTCGCGGCGAGCGCCAGCGGCTGAGCGGCTCGAAGCGGACTTCTCCCGGCTTGAAAGTGCGCACGCGGCCGTCGGCGCCGCGCAGAGTTCCGCCCGCCCAGAAGCCGCTGCCGTCCCCGGAGCGCACGCGGAACGCCATCAGCGCACCTCCGTCGGCAAGATTGATTCCGATCCAGTCCCAGCCGACCGAGTCTTCGGCGAGAGCCTCGCTCGACCATTCGTGATCGAGCCAGGCTTCGCCGCTAACCTCCAGCTCGCGGCCGCCGACGGCGACGCTGCCCGTGACCGCGAGATGCGGAAGGCTGTAGTAGTAGCTCGCTTGCGCCGGGTCGGGCCCCTTGCGGCTGAAGCCGCGCTCGCCCTGGAGCAGCACCGCCTGCTTCGCCTCGAACCGCAGGCTGTAGCGGAAATCGCGCGCCGCGACCTCCGCCGCGTAGCCGCTGTCTATCTGTTTGAGCGACCAGTCTTCGATCGCGACTTCGGTGCGCCCCTCCTGCGCCTGGGCGAGCCCGAAGCCTGCGCGCGCGGCGCGCTGATCGTGCAGCAGCTTTCCCGCACTCGGATCGGCGAGTGCCGCATGCGCGAAGAGCAGCTGCCGCGGCGCGAAGCGGCTCGCAACGTCTTCGGCGAGGCGCGGCCGGTTGCGAAAAAACGTGATCTGTACGCCCAGCTCTTTGCCGCCCGCCGCGGTGAGCCAGCCGGTGATGTACCACCATTCGCTGCGAAACTGCGGATGGCTGCCGTGGTCGCGCGGGAACTGCAGCGCTAGACCCTGGCGCACCCTCGGATACTCGCCCTGCCCGTGGACAAAGACGGGGCACAAGGCGAGCGCGAGCGCCAGCGCGGACTTCACCAGTCCTCCTTCACCGCCCGCACCGCCTCCCCGCTCATCGCCTGCCGCCCGCTCGCGATCGCGGTGAACGTCGCCAGGACGAGCATCACCGCCACGAATTCGGCGAGGAGCCGCCACGGCAGGTGCAGCTCCATCCCCCAGTGGAACGAATGGCGATTGACGACGTGGATGAGCACGAGGCTGATCACCCAGCCGAGCGTGAGGCCCACCGCGAGACCCAGAGCGCTCACCAAGAGCCCTTGAGCGGCGAGCATGGAGCCGATCTGTCGCCGCGTCATTCCGAGGTGGCGCAGCACGCCGAACTCGCGCCGCCGCGAGAGCACCAGCGCGCCGAAGCTCGAGGAGAGCCCGAAGAGGCCGATGACCACAGCCACCGCCTCGAGCGCATAGGTCACCGCGAAGGTGCGATCGAAGATCTTGAGCGAGACTTCGCGGATCTCTCCGGGGCCGGCGATCTCGAGGTTCGCCGCGCCCGCGACGCGCGCCTGGATCTCGCTCGTCACGCTCGCCGCGTCCGCGCCCGGCGCGAGCCACAGTGCCGCGTCGTCGGCGTAGGCGTCGCCCGTATGGCGCAGGTACTCGTAGCGCTCGATCAGCACCGCGCCCTGCTGGCGCGCGTAATCGCGCCAGATGCCTGCGACGGTGAAGCGCGCGCGCCGCCCGCCGAGCGGGATCTCGATGACGGCGCCGGGCCGCCACCCGTACAGATCGGAGGCGACTTCGCTCACCCATGCCGCTGGCGGCTCGCCCGCTTTGAGCGCATGCGCGGAACCGAGCAGCGGCGGCACCCTCCCTTCGGCCTCGACCGCGCGGGCAAGGAGCGTGAGAGGCGGCCTGTCCGGAGCGACGAGCAGGCGCTGGCTGCGCAGGAACTCGGCGCGACGAACGCCGGGCAGCGTCGCGATGGTCTGCTGGTCGGCGGGCGAGAGAAAGGCCGTGTCCGAGCCCGGCCCCGCGCGCACATAGAGATCCGCGGGCAGCACGCGCTCCAGCCACTCGTCCAGCGACTGGCGGAAGGAGGCGACCATGATCGCCATCGATACCATGAGGCTCACGCTCGCGACGATCGCGGCGAGGCTCACTCCCGCCTGTCCCGGAGCGCCGCGAAGCTGCGCGAGCCCGATGCGCGCCGGTACCGGCCCGAGGAGCGGCGCGACGCGGAAGCCGAGCACCGCGATGCGCGGCATCAGCATCACCGTGCCGATCAGAAGGAGCGCGATGGCGCCATAGCCGAACAACGGCAGCCCGCTCACCGGCCCCGCCTGGGTGAGGGCCGCGCCCGCGAGAAGCACCGCAATTCCCGGCCGCACCGGCTGCAGCCGCCGCAGCGCGCGCTCTTCATCGCCCGCCTTCAAGGCGGGCGCGGGCACCGCACCGGCCGCTTCCAGCGCGGGCGCGAGGCTGCCGAGCACCGCTGCGAGGATCCCGAGCGACAGGAACAGCGCGAGCGCCGGCCAGTCGAGCACAGGCGAAGGCGCGAGGCCGCGGAAATATCCGCCCCCGAGCTCTGCACCGAAGCGCTGGAGCACGAAGGCGGCGCCCGCATGGCCGAGCGCGATTCCGGCGAGCGCCCCCATGGCGCCGACGATGGCGGCTTCGGCGAGGAGCATCGCAACCAGCTCCCGCCGCGTCATGCCCAGGACGCGAAGCAGCGCGAGCTGCGCGCGCCGGCGCACCACGGCGAGAGCTTGCGCCGAAAAAACGAGCAGCCCGCCGGTGAAGAGCGCCACCAGCGCCAGCACGTTGAGGTTGACGCGGTAGGCGCGCGACAGCGCGCCGCTTCGCTCGATGTCGGCGTCCGGCCGCTCGATGAGAGTGCCCGGCGGCATCTCGGCGCGCAGGCGCTCGGCCAGGCGCTCCGCGTCGGCCCCCGGGCGCAGCCGCAGGTCGATGCGGTTCAAAAGGCCCGGGCGCTGGAAGATCACCTGTGCCGCACCGATGTCGATGATCGCAAATCGCTGACGGCGGGCCTCGCCCAGCACTCCGGCGACCTGCAGCGAGCGCACGCGCAGGCCCACCTGGACGGAAAGCGCGTCGCCTTTCTTAAGCCCGAGCGACTCGGAGGCGGCTGCGGAAAGAAAAATCCGGTCCGGGCGCAGAAAATCCAGCCGCTCGCCCCAATCCCCGGCCGACAGAAACGGCTGGATGCGGGCCGCGCGAAAGAGATCGAGCCCCAGGATCCTGAGCGGCTCGCGGCGCCCGGGGAGCCGCGCCTCCACCTCGAGCACCGGACTCGCCACCGCCACTTCGGGCAGCCTTGCGATGCGCGGGTACAGCGACTCGTCGAAACCCGCCCGGGAGCCGCGAACAGCCAAATCGGCCTCTCCGGAGAGCGTCTGCACGGCGGCGGCGAATTCGTTGATGGCCGCCTGGTTGATGAGCTGGACGGCGTAGCCGAGAGCGACGCCGAGCGCGATGGCGAGAACCGAGAGAGCGAGCCTGCCCTTGTGCTGCGCGAGCGGCGCGAGCAGGAGGCTGCGGCGGACCGCGTGCCGGCTCATTGCGCCATGTTAGCGCGCGGCCCGCGCGCCGCGGGATCAGCCGCGGCTCGGCGGGCTCTGGTTGATCAGGATCCAGTACATCCCGAGCTGGGTGACCGCGCCCGCGAAGGCGGAGAAGTCGATCGGCTTGCGCACGTAGCTGTTCGCGCCGGACTGGTAGCTGCGCAGCATGTCCTCGTCCTCGCTCGACGAGGTGAGGACGACCACGGGGACGAGCCGGGTGCGCGGATCGGCGCGTATGCGGTGCAGCACGTCGATGCCGTCGAGCTTGGGAAGCTTGAGATCGAGCAGGACCACGGCGGGCATCGTCGTCGGCTCGCGCCCGGCGTGCTTGCCCGTTCCGAACAGGAAGTCGACCGCTTCCTGGCCGTCCCTCGCGACGATGACGCTGTTGGCGATGTTGGCCTTTCGCAGCGCGCGCAGCGTCAGCTCCTCGTCGTTCGGGTTGTCTTCGACGAGCATGATCGTCTTTTCCATCATCCCTCCACGGCGCCGGGCGCCCTCAGTTGAATTTCCCGGCCGGCGGCCGGATCGAGCCTGCCGCCAAGAGCTGCGCCATCGCCCCGGGGTGAACGGCGGGGGAAAAGAAGTAGCCCTGGGCCTGATCGCAGCGGTGCATGCGCAGGAAGTCCAGCTGCTCCACGGTCTCGACCCCTTCGGCGATCACCCGCACGCCGAGCGAATGGGCGAGCAAGATCACCGTCTGGATGATCGCCGCGTCCTGCCGCCGGCGGGCCTGGCTCACGAACGTGCGGTCGATCTTAAGGCAATCGATCGGCAAGCGCGAGAGGTAGCTCAGGCTCGAATAGCCCATGCCGAAGTCGTCGACGGCGATCTGCACGCCCAGCTCCTTCAGGCCCTTGAGGACGGCGACCGTCCGGTCGCGGCTCTCGACCAGCACGCCTTCGGTGAGCTCGAGCTCGAGATTGCGCGGGGCTAGCCCCGATGCGCGCAGGGCGCGCTCGACGGTATTCACGAAACCGGGGCTGCGGAACTGCCGCGCCGAGACGTTCACCGCGAGACGCAGCTCGGCGGACCCCGCATCTCCCCAGACGCGGATCTGCCGGCAGCTCTCGGCGAGCGCGAACGCCCCGAGCGGGTGGATCAAGTCGGAGTCCTCCGCGACGGGGATGAACTGCCCGGGGGAGATCGATCCGCGCTGCGCGTGGTTCCAGCGCATCAGCGCTTCGACCCCGACGATGCGCCCGTCGGCGAGCACGACCTGAGGTTGGTAGTGCATCTCCAATTGGTTCTTCTCCAGCGCGAGCCGCAGCTCGTTCTCCAATTCGACCCGCTCGGCGGCCTGCCGGGTCATGGCGGCGGCGTAGAACTGGAAGCCGTCGCGGCCCTCGGCCTTGACGCGGTGCATCGCCGCGTCGGCATTGCGCAGCAGCATGTCGAATTCCTCGCCGTCGCGCGGAGTGACGCTCGCCCCGATGCTCAGCGTGACGTGGAGGTCGCGTGCCTCGAGCCGGAACGGCGAGTGCATCGCCTCGCGGATCTTGCGCGCCACGGAGAGAACGTCGTCGGGACGCGCGAGATCGGTCGCGAGCACCGCAAAGGCGTCTCCACCGAGCCGCGCCACGGTGTCGCCTTCGCGTACGGCGCTCTTCAGGCGGTCGGCGACCATTCGCAGCAGCGCATCGCCCGCGCCGCGGCTGTAGCTCTCGTTGACCAGCTTGAAGCGATCCAGGTTCAGGACCAGCAGCGCCGCCGGCCGGCTCGCGCGCCGGGCGTGCGCGACCGCCTGCAAGGTGCGGTCGCCGAGCAGGTCGCGGTTCGGCAGGCCGGTCAGCGGATCGTAGTTCGCCAGATACTGCAGGCGCGCTTCGTAGGCCTTTCGCTCCCGTATGTCGCGCGCGATCGTCGAGAAAAAGCGTATCTCCCCGCCGGGTCCCCGGTGCGCGATGATCACCTGCGAGACGGGGATCTCCGTCCCGTCGGCGCCCAGGATCGCCGTTTCGCCGGTCCACGCGCCCGTGCTCGAGGCGACCGGCGTTCCCTCGCGCTCGATCAGCTCGCGCGCCCACGCGGGATAGATCTCGCCCGTCGACTTGCCCGCGCCTTGCGATTCCGGCGCGCCGATCAATTTGCGCCCGGCGGCGTTCAGATAGGTGATCGTTCCCGCCGGGTCGGTCATGCAGACGTAGTCGCTGGTCGCCTCGAGGATCTGCACCAGGCGCGCGCGCTCCTCCTCCGCGACGCGGATGCGCTCGCGTTCGCCGGCCTCCGACAGGGCGCGCCTGACGACCGTGACCAGCCGCCGCATGTTGTTCTTCAGGACATAGTCGGTCGCGCCGAGCCGCATCGCCTCGATCGCCCGTTCCTCGCCGATCGTGCCCGACAGGAAGATGAACGGGACGCCCGGGGCGAGCTCCTTCGAAAGGCGCAGCGCATCGATGCCGTCGAAGCGCGGCATCGAGAAATCGGAAAGGATCGCGTGCGGCTGCGACGCGCCCAGGGCCCGCTTCAGGTCCTCTTCGAGGTCGACTCGGTTCCATGAGACCTCGAACCCGCCCTGCTCGAGCGAGCGCAGCGCGAGCTCGACGTCGACTTCCGAATCCTCGACGAACAGCACCTGGATCGGAGTTCTATCCATGGGCCTTCTTCCCGACCGCCCCTTCGTCGGCGGCCTCCTCCGCGACGAGCGCCAGCGTGAAGAAGAAAACGGCCCCCTTGCCGACTTCCCCTTCGGCCCAGATGCGCCCGCCGTGCCGGTGCACGATGCGCTGCACGGTCGCGAGCCCGATGCCGGTGCCGGCATACTCGGTTGCGGAATGCAGGCGCTGAAACGCGCCGAAAAGCTTGTCGGCGTAGGCCATCTCGAAGCCCGCCCCGTTGTCGCGGACAAAATAGGTCGTGCGCCCGTGATCCTTCAGGGCGCCAATCTCGATGCGGGGCTTGGCCGACTTCGAAGTGAACTTCCACGCGTTTCCGATGAGATTCTCGAAGGCGACCCGCAGCAGATGCGGGTCAGCTTCGGCAAGCATCCCGTCCCAGACCGAGACTTCCACGGCGCGGCCGGGCTCGCGCTGCTGCAGCTCGCTCACCACCTGTTGCGCGACCTGGCCGAGGTCCACCGCCCGGCGCTCGAGCGGCCCGCGCGACACGCGGGCGAGCTTGAGCAGATCCTCGATCAGCTGGCCCATGTGCTGCGTCGAGGCGCGTATCCGCGACAGGTAGCGCTTTGCCTCGTCCGGAAGGTGCTCGGGAAAATCCTCGAGCAGCGCCTGGCCGAACCCGTCGATCGCGCGCAAGGGTGCGCGCAGGTCGTGGGACACCGAATAGGAGAACGACTCGAGCTCCCGGTTCGCCGTCTCGAGCTGCGTGGTGCGTTCGCGCACCCTCCCCTCGAGCTCGGCGTTGAGGCGCAGGATCTCCCGCTCGGCGCGGCTGCGCTCCTCGGCCTCCTGAGCGAGCTTCGCGTTCGACGCCTCGAGCTCCCGGGTGCGACGATCGATCTCCGTCAGCATGTCGTTGAACGAGTCGACCAGCGTTCCCACCTCGTCGGCGCTCATCTTCACGGCGCGGCGGGAATAGTCGCGCTGCCCGACCACCTCGCGGGCGACCTGGGCGATCGCGAGGATCGGCCGCGTGACGATGTTCTGCATCCACGAGGACATGAGCAGCGCGACCAGCATCGCGGCGATCAGGACGACGGCCGCGATCCCGAGGTAATCGTAGACCCGGGAAAAAAGCTCGTAGTCGGCGCGCAGGTACACCGTTCCGAGGATCTCCCCGTCGCTCACGATGCGCTTGAAAAGGACCAGGTCCCCGTCGTCTACGCGGGCGCTGTCGGCCTCGGGCAGTTTCGGAAAAGCGCGCGCGGCGTCGGCCCGCGCGTAGGTCGCGAAGAGCGCCCCCCGCGCGTTGTAGACGGCGGCGGAGCTCACCGGCGGCCGGAACCGGAGCAGGCTCAGGTTCTCCTTCGCCATTCGGGTGTCGTCGAATGCCAGCGCGGGAGCGATCGTGCGCCCGAGCAGCTCCGCCTGCGTGGTCATGTCCGATACCAAGGTCCGGTGGTAGGCGCTCAGGTCGTAACCGATCATCGCGGCCAGGGCGACGATCAGAGCCACCAGCGTGGTGACGAGCACCATCCCGAGCAGCTTTTGGCGCAACGAGCGCGTGGAGGGGAGCTTCACGACGATTTCGATACGACTTTGCGCGCGACTCCGAGAAGGCGCGCGCTGATTTTCAGGTTGCTCGATTCGAAGGGGGGAGGCGCAATGTCGAAACGCACCTTGTCCTCGACCACCACGAAATTGATCATGCTGCCGAGCTCGAGCGCTTCTTCCGATTCCGTCACCGTCAACAACGGTTGGCCTTTCGCGGCGGCCAATATGTCGGCGAGTCGGCTGCTGTCCGATCGGCCGACGAAAAGGACGTGCAAGCGCGCGACCGCCTCTCCTGGCCGGAGCTTGCGCACCGTCACCGGCCGGCCGTTGATCGTGCGGCCGGCAACGATCCGCGCGAGTTCCTCGGCCAGAGCGTCCGCACCGATCACCCCGATCGCGATCGGACTGTCCGGCTTCGCAAAAACTCCTTGCGGCCATTCGACGTAGCCTCCAAATTTGTAGAGAAATGCGGCCTTGACGCGGTATTCTGCTGTCTGCGCATCAGACTGCGCCGCGCACGGGCCCGCGATACCGGCGGCGACTAGGATTGAAAGAGCGCAGGCGCGCAGCGGACGCTCAATGGTGCGAGCAAGTTCCCGCCAGAGCTCTCGGCACGATCGTTTGTTCAGAAAGTCCATCTCAGTTTCACATACGCTCCGCGGGCGATTTCGCTGCGCCCGGGTTCAGCGCCGAATTCCGGATGACCCGGATCAAAAAGGTTTTGTCCGACGACCGAAAGCTCGAGGTCGCGCCGCACTCGCCAGGCGCAGCGCGCATCCACCGCCGTATAAGCGGGAACACCTGGATTCGGTAGCGCAGAAACATGACGGACGCTGACGTCGAACTCCGCGTCGGTCAGATCGAGCGACGAGCGCAAAGTCCACTGCAGTTTCGGATCGTTGCCTTCGGCTGCCACACCGAACACCGTGTCTGCGCTGTCGGGCTTAAGTTTCAGGCGCTGCCTGAGCGTCAGCGTTCCGGCGCTCAGGCGCCAGTTCCGCGTCGCTTGATAACTGCCCCAGGCTTCGACCCCGTCGCCCGTGCCTTCTATCTTGTTGGCGATGACGAAGGCACCTCCGGCGGCGGGCTCGACGCTGCGCAGTTTGTCGTAAATATTGTGGAACAGGGAGATCGAATACGATGCTCGCGGCGACGGCTGAGCCCGATATCCGACTTCGAAGACCTTGACGACCTCGGACACGAAGTCCGGTCCGCCCGCGAACTGAACCGGCGGGCCGGTAAAGAAGTCGCGGTCGATGCGCGATGGCGCCCGCACGGCGCGCGAGACCGCGCCCCAGACGAGCTGTTGCGGCTCGGGCTTCCAGGCGAGCCTCACCGAAGGCAGAAACTCGGTGCCGGTGTAGTAGTTGTTCTCGAACTTGCTGCCGAGCGTGAGGCGCCAGTTCTCTTTCAGGGTGATTTCGTCCTGCGCGAACAGGTTGGTCCAGTGCAGTTTCACATTCGGCGGCAGAAACGCAACTGTGCCGTTGGTGACATAGTCGTACGCCACCCGATGGCCGCCGCCCCAGGTGATCGCGTTGTTTTCAGTGGGCTTAAGGCTGTACAGAAACTCGACGTCATAGGTGTTCAGGCGCTCCGCAAACGCTCCGGGAATATCGCGCTCGGTGTTGTCGAAATAAACCTGAACCTGCAGATGGTCGCCAGCGGCAAGGTCGCCGTTCCAGCGCCCGAGCAGATTTCCGCCCGACGCGTGAGTCTTTCCCGGATTTGGATCTGTGGGAGTGGTCCGGTCTTCCAAGCCCCGGTACGCATCGCCCTGCAGCGTGAAGCCGTTTGCGGTCGTACCCCAGTCGGTCCGAAAACCCAGCTGCCCCTTCTCCCAGCCGTCTCTCGCCGTGTCGCCGTTCGCAGTAGTGGTATTAAAGACGTCGAAGAACTTGCCGTAGATGCGGAACGAACCGCCGGATTCCCTCAGCGCCCCGCCATGGCGGAGGTTGTAGCTACGCCCCTCGTTGCCGGCCCGAGCGGATGCAAACCCGCCGTCCGCGGAACGCCGCGTGATCACGTTGATCACGCCATTTACGGCGTTCACTCCCCAAAGCGTCGCGCCCGGGCCGCTGATCACCTCGATGCGCTCGACGTCCTCGAGCACCACATCCTGGACGTCCCAGAAAACCCCCGAGAACAACGGCGTATAGACGGCGCGACCATCGATCAGCACCAGCAGCTTGTTTCCGGCCGTATTGTTGAAGCCGCGCGCGCTGATCGAGTAGGAATTGGCGTTGACGCGCGCGACCTCGAGATTAGGCGCGATCCTGAGGGCTTCCGGGAGACTGGTCGCGCCGGAGCGGCGGATATCCTCGGCGGTGATGACGAAAACGGATGCGGGAGCGTCCGAGAGTCGCTCGGCGTGCCGCGACACCGAGGTGATCTGGATGTTGCCGAGCTCCTCGATGCTCAGATCCGCGAGGTCCGCCACGCGCATGGTTTGCGCGCCGACGCCCGCCGAGGCAAGCAAGGCGCTGAAGACGAGCGCGCGCCGCCAGCGCACTCTCGCCGGCATCGAGCAAGTGCTTGAAATTCCAGTGCGGACCACCCTCCCGCCCCATATCTCGGCTTCGACGAACCGAGCCTAAGCACAGGCCTGAGCGGCGTCCATCGGGGAAACCCAACACATCGTGTCGGGAAAACCCGATAAACGAGACGAATCAGCTGATTAGTCCGTGCCGCATCGAGAACTTCACGAGCTCGACGGTATCGCGGACCTTGAGCTTCTTCATGATGCGCGCGCGGTAGGTTTCCACGGTCTTGGGCGAAAGCGACAGCGCCTGCGCGATCGCGGCGTTGGTGCGCCCCTCGACGACCAGCTGCAGCACGTCCCTCTCGCGCAGGGAGAGGCTGTCGAGCGGACTGACGTTCGCGCCTTCGCGGAGATAGTCGTCGATCACCGTCTCGGTGATGCGGTGGCTCAAGTAGCGCTTGCCGGCGCGCAGCGTGCGGATCGCCTCGACGACTTCCTCGCCCGCGGATTCCTTCAGGACGTACCCTTGAGCGCCCGCCTGCAAGGCGCGGTAGATGTGCTCCGCGCTCAGATACATGGAGAGGATCAGCACGCGCGTCTCCGGACATTTCTCGACGATGCGCCGCGTCGCCTCCACGCCGTCGAGCTCCGGCATGGCGATGTCCATGATGACGATGTCCGGGCGCAGGCGCAGCGCCTCGGCGACCGCCTCGCGGCCGTTTCCCGCTGTCGCAACCACCTGCAGGTCGCCCGTTTCGAGCAGGGCACGAAGACCGTCGCGGACGACCGCGTGATCGTCGGCCAGCAGCACCGTTACCGTCATTTCACACTCCCGCTTTGTACGTGGTACTCCACGAGCACCTGCACGCCCGCATGGAGGCGCGCCTTCAGCGAGAACTGGGCCCCGACGGCCTCGGCCCGCTCTCGCATGATCAACAGTCCCCAGCCGGCTTCACGGTTGGATCTCTCGATTCGCTTCGGGTCGAAGCCGATGCCATCGTCGCGGACCGACAGGGTCGCCAGGCCGTTGGCGCGCCGGATCGCGATTTCGACGCGTTGCGCGTTCGAGTGCTTGGCGACGTTGTTGAGCGCCTCCTGGGCGATCCGGAACATCGCGAGGTCCACCGGCTTGGGCAGGTCGGCCGCCGGAGCGTCCCCTTCGAAGGCGACGTGGATTCCCGTTCTGCGCGAGAAGCCCGTGGCGAGCGAGCGCAGAGCGGCCGGAAGCCCATAGTCGTCCAGCGCGTGGGGCCGCAGCTCCGCCATGACGTTGCGCATCGCGTCGACCGTGCCTTCGACGAGCGAGCTGCATTCCTCGAGGCGCCCGGCGAGCTCGGGCTTGGACCCGGCGGGCAGGCCGCTCGCGACGATGCTCAGATTGATGCCGAGCGCCGTGAGATTCTGCCCTACCCGGTCGTGCAACTCCCTTGCAAGGAGCCTGCGCTCCGCCTCCTGGACCTCGACCAGGCGGCGGGAGGTGACTTTCAGGCGGTCGGCGTAGCTGTGGAGATCTTCCTCGGCGCGTTTGCGCTCGGTGACGTCGTGGGTGATCTCGGAGAACCCGCGCGGCTTTCCGGTCTCGTCGAGCAGCGGCGTGACGATGACGTGGGCCCAGAACTGCGAGCCGTTCTTGCGCACGCGCCAACCCTCGCTTTCGTACCGCCCCTGGATCGAGGCGAACTGGAGCTGCATCCCGGGATCGCCCCGGGCGGCGTGATCGGGCGGGAAAAAGCAGGAGTAATGCTTGCCGATGATTTCCTCGGCGCGGTATCCCTCGATGCGCTCGGCTCCGAGGTTCCAGCTGGTGACGTAGCCGTTCATATCCAGAATGTAGATGGCGTAGTCGCGGACATTCTCCACCATCATGCGGAAGCGCTCCTGGCTCGCGCGCACCTGCTCTTCGGCGAGCTTCCTCTCGGTGATGTCCTGGCAGACGCCGATGATCCGCACCGGCCTGCCCGACTCGTCGCGGTCCACGCGCGCCTGATTGTGCACGGTGCGGACGACGCCGTCCGGGCGCACGATGCGAAACTGGTTTTCGTAGTCGGTGCCGCTGCGCAGCGCCTCGTTCGCGATCTTCGCCGTGCGCTCCCGGTCCTCCGGATGGACGAGCGGGTAGAAGCCGTCGAAAGTCGATGGCACCTGATCGTGGCGGACGCCGAAGATCCTCGCGAGCTGGTCCGACCACCTTCGCGAGTTGGTCCGCACGTCCCATTCCCAGCTGCCGAGATTGGCGAGCGCCTGCGCTTCCTGGAGCTGAACGTCGCGCGCCCGCAAGACCTCGTCCTGCCGCCTCCGCTCGGTGACGTCGCGCGCCACCGCGACGATATGCGCGACACGACCTTGCGAATCGAACACGGCGCTGCGGTGGCTCTCGATCCAGCGTACCTCTCCGCTCGGAAGGAGAAAGCGAAACTCCACGTCCCGATTCTGGCCGTCGCGGACCATATCGAAGAACGCCTTCTCGACCTGCTCCTTGTCCTCGGGGTGAACCTCCCGAAACGCATCGGTCCCGACGAGATCCTTCTCGTCACCGAACAGCCGGCCGTAGGCGGGGTTCGCGTAAATCCGCCTGCCCTGCGGGTCGATCAGAAGGATCAGATCGGAGGCACTCTCGGTGATCAAGCGGAAGCGCTCTTCGGTTTCGCGAAGGTCCTTCGTCATCTGGGCGGCGAGCTTGAGGGCGCGGCCGCGGGACAGGGACAAGGAATAGAGGACACCGAAAAGAAGCAGGCTCGAGAGCATGCCGCCAGCCAACACCCCGGAGGGCCAGAGGGTATCGAGATGCCCGATTATTTCGTCTTTCGGCGCGCTGTATTGGAATTCCCAGACTCGGTCGGCCATGTCAATACGCAGCGCATGAAGAAACGTTGAGCCGAATTCTGCTATCGCGGGCCGCTTCGAAGATCCCTTGGTTAGCTGGACGCTATCAAACAAGAGCCTCTTCGTCGCGGAGGAATCGGAATAATTCGTATGTTCTAGGACAGGTCCGGCGTCGTATAGCCTGATCGTCATGTACCGCAGCATTTCTTCGTTGAGCACCCCTCTCATCAGGTTCTCAAGATT
>VBCA01000020.1 GCA_005881575.1 Betaproteobacteria bacterium | reverse complement strand
GAAATTCGGAGGTATCATTCCGAACTCCGAGAGACGGGCTTTTCAATGGAGATCTCAAGCCACACACGCTTCGATCCGGATCGCTGCATCCTCGAGTTCGACAAGGCCTTGCGGATTCTGTACGGTGACCCAGTCGCGCGCCGACCCAGTCCGGCTGATACCGTCGTCGAGGAGGATCTTGGCGACGAAGTACGCCGCGATGCTGCGGCCCTGATGCGCGTGAACCACTGCGGGGAGGTGTGTGCTCAGGCGCTATACCAGGGGCAGGCGCTGGCGTCTTCGAACGACCACGTCAAGGACGCGCTCGCAAAGGCGGCACTCGAGGAGGCCGATCATCTCGCCTGGAGCGCGCAACGCGTACGCGAGCTCGGCGGCCGGGTGAGCGTGCTCAACCCCCTGTGGTACGCGGGTTCGCTGGCTCTCGGTTATGCCTCAGGAAGACTGGGCGAGCGCTGGAATCTCGGATTCCTCGCCGAGACCGAGCGGCAGGTCGAGCAGCATCTGCAAAGACACATCGATCGGCTCGGAGGCCGCGACGCCAAGACGCGGGCCGTGATCGAGAGCATGCAAGCTGAAGAGACCGGTCACCGTCGCACGGCCGAATCGCTCGGGGCACGCGAACTGCCTGAACCGGCCAGACTCGGCATGCGCTTGGCCGCTCGCCTGATGACGACGCTCTCGTACTGGATCTAGCGCGCCCGCGCGGGCTCAATCGGCGATGATTTCGTAGTCGTGCGAAATCTTCGCGGTCTTTCCCAGCATGATCGAAGCCGAGCAGTATTTGTTGTGCGAGAGCTTGATCGCGCTTTCGACTGTCGAGGGTTTCAGATTTTTGCCCCGCACGACGAAGTGCATGTGAATCTTGGTGAACACCTTGGGATCGGTTTCCGCGCGCTCGGAGCTCAGCCGGACCTCGCAAGCCGAGACGCTCTGGCCGCTTTTCCTGAGGATCAGCACCACGTCGTAGGCGGTGCAGCCGCCGGTCCCGGCGAGCACGGTCTCCATCGGACGCGGCCCCAGGTTACGCCCCCCGCCCTCTGGGGCACCGTCCATCACGAAAGCATGGCCGCTTTCAGTTTCGGCTACGAAGCTCATGCCGTCTGGGCCGATCCATTTGACTTTGCACTCCATCTTTTTCGCTTTTTCAAATCGCTCGAGAGAATTCAAGAGTACCCGATCGAGATCATCAATGAATTGAATATACTTACTATTTCAAGCATTCCCGATATTAGTCCAGTCTCTCACCGCACCGCACCTGGGAGCGATCACCGGCTGAAATGCGTTTGACACTTCGCTACTTCTTCAATAAAATCACGCGCTTTCGTCGCAATACGAGACGCGAGCTTCCACAGCCATGACCACTTTCTCCGCGAAGCCCCATGAGGTCAAGCGCAACTGGTATTTGGTCGACGCCAGTGGCAAGGTGCTCGGGCGACTTGCCGCCGAAATCGCGCGCCGATTACGCGGCAAACATAAGCCGGAGTTTACTCCGCACGTCGACACCGGGGATTACGTGGTCGTCGTGAACGCCGCTAAACTGCGCGTTACGGGGAACAAGAGCGAGGCCAAGACTTATTATCGCCACAGCACCTACCCCGGCGGAGTCTACGCGACTACGTTCGGCAAGATGCAGGCGCGGTTCCCCACTCGGGCGCTCGAGATCGCGGTCAAAGGGATGTTGCCCAAAGGGCCGCTCGGCTACGCGATGCTCAAGAAACTGAAAGTCTACGCGGGTGGGGAGCACCCTCACGCGGCGCAGCAGCCAAAAGCGCTGGAGACCAACGCATGATCGGACAATACTATTACGGAACCGGACGACGTAAGAGTTCCGTAGCGCGGGTGTTCATCAAGGCCGGCAAGGGTGATTTCATCGTGAACGACCGTCCGGCGAACGAATACTTCGCACGCGAAACCGGGCAAATGGTCGTGCGCCAGCCCCTTGTGTTGACCGACAAGCTGACCCAGTTCGACGTCAGGGTGAACGTATCAGGAGGAGGGGAGTTCGGCCAGGCGGGCGCCGTGCGCCACGGTCTGACGCGCGCGCTGATCGAGTACGATCCGGCGCTCAAGCCGCTTTTGAGCAAGGCCGGCTTGGTGACTCGCGATGCGCGCGAGGTCGAGCGAAAGAAAGTCGGTCTGCATAAGGCGCGGCGGCGCAAGCAATATTCCAAACGCTGATGTTCAGAGATTGGCACAGGAAAGCCGCCCTCCGGGCGGCTTTTTTGTTTGCGGTTCCCGTTTCAGCTGGAACTGGACTTCCCGGGCATGGTGCGATTCGATGGAACTCGGCAGGGAGACCGGTTTTCTGAGGTAGTGATGATTAAAGTCGGCATCGTGGGCGGGACCGGCTATACCGGGATCGAGTTGCTGCGCATCCTCGCGCGCCACCCGCAATCGGAGCTCGTCGCGATCACCTCGCGCAAGGACGCCGGTATTCCGGTGGCGCAGGTTTTTCCGAGCTTGCGAGGGGCCGTGGCGATTGCGTACTCGGATCCGCTCAAGTCCGACCTCGCCAAGTGCGACGTCGTGTTTTTCGCGACGCCCAGCACCGTTGCAATGCGTGAGGCGAGGGCGCTCGTGGAGGCCGGCGTGCGTGTCGTCGATCTCTCGGCTGATTTTCGCATCAAGAACGCAACTGAGTGGGAGAAATGGTACAAGGTCAAGCACGCCGCGCCCGAGCTTCTTGTCCAGGCAGTGTACGGTCTGCCTGAGGTGAATCGCGCAAAGATCAAGGGGGCACGCCTGGTGGCGAATCCGGGGTGCTATCCGACCGCTGTTCAGCTCGGCCTGTTGCCCCTTGCGGAATCCCGGGCTGTCGACCTCGATCACTTGATCGCGGATGCGAAGTCCGGGGTGAGCGGTGCCGGCAAGAAAACCGAAGAACATCTGCTCTTCTCCGAGGCTTCAGATAATTTCAAAACCTACAGTGTTTCTGGCCATCGTCATTGGCCAGAGATTCGGCAGGAGCTGGACGCAGTCGCAGGAAGGAGCGTGGGCCTCACGTTCGTACCGCATCTGGCGCCCATGATTCGGGGCATACATGCGACTCTTTATGCTCGGATCACTGCTAACATGGAGTTTCAGAAACTGTACGAAGATCGCTATCGCGACGAACCCTTCGTCGATGTGCTTCCTGCCGGAAGCGAGCCGGATACGCGCTCGGTGCGGGCCACCAATACCTGCCGCGTCGCGATCCATCGCCCGAATGAGGGAGATATGCTTGTCGTTCTCTCGGTGATCGACAATCTGGTGAAGGGCGCTTCGGGACAAGCGGTGCAGAATATGAATATCATGTTTGGATTCGAGGAGACGATGGGTCTTTCGCATCTGGCCATTGTGCCCTGACTCGGCGGCGGAGAATCCAATGTCCAAGCTCTTCAAACAATTCCGCCAGCGTTTCGGGATTTCTGCGCCGAAGATGACGGTCCAGACGCACGTCGCTTGGTACTGGCGCTGGCTTGGAATGCTGGTGTTCCTCTCGCTCGCGCTTGCGCTGGCCGCGTGGATGTACGACGCCGGGCGTCGTTTCGCCGGTTTCGATCGTAGCGAGCTGCAAAACGAATTCGCCAGGCTTCGCGAATCGATGGGGCGGCTCGAGAGCGAGGCCGCGAGGTTGCGCTCGATCGCCAACGCCAGTGAGTCGCGCCTGAAGATCGAACAAACTGCGCAGGCCCAGCTTGCCTCTCAGGTGAAGACGCTCGAAGACGAAAACAACAGACTCAAGGAGGATCTGGCCTTTTTCGAAAATCTCGTCCCCAGCGAACGACGCGGCGAGAAAGTCAGTATCCACCGCTTCAAAGTCGAGCGTGACGTGCTTCCCGGCGAGTTTCGCTACCGGCTGCTCGTCCTCCAGGGAGGCAGGCTTGACCGCGAGTTCCACGGGTCTTTGCAGCTCGTGGTGGAGATGCAGCAGGAGGGCAGGGATGCTACAATCGTCATCCCCGAGTCAGCCGAGACAGGCAGCACTGCTTTTAGGCTCAATTTCAAGTACTTTCGTCGAGTTGAGGGAACATTTCGGGTTCCGGCGGGAGCCAAGGTGCGGACCGTACAGGCGCGCATCCTGGAGAACGGGTCCAGCGAGGCCCGTGCCAGCCAAAACATCAACCTTTCTTAGCAAGTAGGAAGCGCTATGTTTCGCAAGCAGCCCAGCAAGCCGCAAAATCGCATCGACAGCCTGATTGGTGTCGGCACGAAGATCGAGGGCAACGTCAACTTCACCGGAGGACTTCGTGTCGATGGCGAAGTCGTGGGAAATGTAACTGCGGTTTCGGACGAGCCTTCGACTCTGGTGCTGAGCGAAAAGGCTCGTATCGAAGGGGAAATCAGTGTATCGCACCTGGTCGTGAACGGCGAGATCACGGGGCCCGTGTATGTGGCAGAATTCCTCGAACTCCAGTCGCGCTCCAGAGTCAAAGGAGACGTGCATTACAACAGTCTGGAGATGCATCTCGGCGCCATAGTCGAGGGGCATCTGGTACACCGCTCGGGCGAAGCAAAGACCGTGGAGTTGAAGCTCGCGACGAGCAAGCCCGCGGTCTAAGGGGCGGCGCTGACTTTCTCTCGGGCTTGAATACCGGTACCTGCAGCCTCATCTACGTGGCTGGCGCGGTTTGACCGCTTCGGGTCCCGGACCGATAATGGGGTTTGTAACAGGAGTTGAGACATGAATGCTGTCGCAGAGATACCCGCGCCGCTAGTCTTCACTGACAGCGCCGCCAACAAAGTCAAGCAGTTGATCGACGAGGAAGGCAACACCGAATTGAAGCTGCGCGTGTTCGTCACGGGCGGTGGCTGCTCCGGCTTCCAGTACGGTTTTACTTTCGACGAAGTGAAGAGCGACGACGACACGGTGATGGAGAAAAACGGGGTGATGCTGCTCATCGACCCGATGAGCTATCAGTATCTCGTCGGCGCCGAGATCGACTACACCGAAGGCCTCGAGGGTGCGCAGTTCGTGATCAAAAACCCCAATGCGACGAGCACCTGCGGTTGCGGTTCGTCGTTCTCCGCATGAGTCGATGGGGGTCCTGAAGCGGGGGCGCTAGGCTTCCGTTCTGTTTTTGCGTTTTTCTTCGCAGTCATTCGCCGGTCAAGCCGGGTAAATCGCACCAAGCACCCGCGGTCCCTTCGCGCCGGTGACTTCTGGAAGGTTTCCAGTGTGTCGCTTCAGCGACCGCTGCGCGAGCCAGGCAAAGGCCATCGCTTCCACCCAGTCCGGATGAATTCCGAGCCGCTCGGTCGAGGAGATCTTCATGCCGGGTAGTTCCCGGGTGATGCGCGTCACCAGGTCGTGGTTGCGTACTCCGCCCCCGCACAGGTAAACCTCCTCTGCGCCCGGACAGTGCCTTGCAATCGCCTTGGCGACGCTGCACGCTGTAAGCTCGGCCAACGTGGCTTGCACGTCCTCGGCCCGATGCCTTCCGACGCCGAACCGGCGTAACCAATCGAAACTGAAGTGATCACGGCCCGTGCTTTTGGGCGGTGAGCGGTGAAAATAGAGGTCGGCAAGCAGCCTCTTCAGCAAGGATGCGACCGGCCGTCCCCGGGCGGCAAGCGCCCCGCCGCGGTCGAAGTCGTGCCCGAGTCGCTCACGCGCCCAGGCGTCGAGCAGAACGTTGCCGGGTCCCGTGTCAAACCCCGTTACGGGCCCTGTACGGGGAAGATCGGTCAGATTGGCTATACCGCCGAGATTGACGATGACGCGGTGGCGGCGCGGGTCTCGGAAAACAGCCGCGTGAAACGCAGGTACCAGCGGTGCACCCTGCCCACCCGCGGCGATGTCGCGGCTCCTGAAATCGGCGACCACCGCAATGCCCGTGCGCTCGGCAAGCCACGCAGGATTGCCGAGCTGCAAGCTGTACCCGGACCCCGGCCGATGACGCACTGTCTGCCCGTGACAACCGATGGCGGATACGGCTTGCGCGTTGACGCCGTGTTTCTCGAGGAGGCGATCGGCCGCCTTAGCGTACAGTCTCGAGAGTTCAATCCCTGCAAGCGCTGCACGATGCAGCTCGTCGCCGGATGTCTTGTGCAGGGCGAGCAAGGCGGCTTTCAAGCTCTTCGGATAGGGTAGGAACCCGGCACCGAGAAGAAAGGGTCGGCGCCGCAGGTCGACGAGAACCGAATCGACGCCGTCGAGACTCGTGCCCGACATCAAACCGATGTAGATCTCGGAAGATGCCGATCTCGTGGAACCGCTCACTCGAGCAGCGCTAGGTCGGCGTTTTTCAGCAGATCGAGTCGCGCGATGGCCGGATCGGCCGTACGCCTGAACGCGGCCAGTTCGATCGCGGCAATCGGCTGCGCCGCCGGGAAAGCCATGGTCAGCGGATTGCGGTACTGGTCGTGCAGGTGAAATTCGTAATGAAGGTGGGGGCCAGTCGCCCAGCCGGTTTGCCCGACGTAGCCGATGATCTCGCCTTGGACGACGCGGCTGCCCGCTCTCAACCCCGCAGCGAAATTCCTCAGGTGCGCGTAGTACGTGCTGTATCCCCCGTGGTGCCTGAGCACGATGAGGTTTCCGTACCCGTTCCTGCGTCCCGCGAACGCAACGACACCGTCACCGGTCGACTTCACGCTTGTTCCGACCGGGGCTCCATAGTCGATCCCCTGGTGTGTGCGCCATTGTCGGAAAATCGGATGCCGGCGCAGGCCGAATCCGGAGGTGATACGCGAGAATTCGAGAGGCGAGCGCAGGAATGCCTTGCGCAGGTTTTCGCCGTCAGGGGTGTAATAGCCGCCCCTTCCCCAGGGGTCCTGAAACCAGACCGCGCGGTGGGTTTTCCTCTGGCTGTAGAATTCGGCCGCGAGCACCCGCCCGAATCGGATCGTTCTGCCGCCGTGGTGGAAGGTCTCGAAAACGACCCCGAAACGGTCCCCGCGGCGCAGATCGCGATGAAAATCCACGTCGCCCCCAAAAATGTCCGCCAGCTGGACCGCAATGCCGTCCGGAATCCCCGCGGCATCGGTCGCCGCGAAGAGAGAGGTCTTGATCCCGCCCGATTTCATCTCTATTCCGCGCGCCACATCGGCTTGCTGCTCGAATCTGCCGAATCCGTCGCCCATGCGATCCGCCGAGAGAAGCGTGTCCCTGTCGGTGAGGAACGATATCGAGCGCAGCCTGCCGACTTCGTCGACTTTTGCCTGAACCGTAGTTCCGGGAAGCAGAAAGCGGAACGGCCGCGCGGCACGCGAAGACCGCAGAAGCGTGGCCGCTTCCTCCTCGTCGGCCCCGAGCCGCCCGATCAGAGTGGCCAGCGTGTCGCTGCGTCTGAAGCGGTCTTCCTGAAAGTAGATGATCGTTCCCGAGTCGCCGACCGGGGTCGTGGACAGGGCGAGCGTCTCGACGACCGTCCTGACGGGAACCGGTTCCGGAACATGCGCGACGGTGCCGAATGCAGCCACGACGCCAAACAGCGGCACGGCGACGGCGATCGCGAGCCATCGGAGGCGCCTTGCACCGGAGCGCGTTACAATTCCCACCTCGTCGTTATGCATGTTCGCCAGCAGGTTGAATCAAAAAAGTCTAACAAATAACCGCCTGGTCAGCCATCGGCACACCCATGAGCGACATCGATCGCCAACTGAAAGTCATCAAGCGCGGCTGCGATGAACTGATCGTCGAGGCCGAGCTGCGGGAAAAGCTCAAATCGGGTCGGCCGCTTCGAGTGAAGCTCGGCCTGGACCCGACTGCGCCCGACCTGCATCTCGGGCACACGGTGGTGATCAACAAGCTGCGCCAGTTTCAGGACTTGGGCCATCACGTCCAGTTTCTGATCGGAGATTTCACGGGGATGATCGGTGACCCGAGCGGCAAGAACGCGACGCGACCGCCGCTTTCGCGAGAGCAGATCCTGCGGAACGCAAAAACCTATCAAGATCAGGTTTTCAAGATCCTGGACGCCAACAAGACTGAAGTGCTGTTCAATTCCAGGTGGTCCGACGAGCTGGGGGCAGCGGGTCTGATAGGGCTGGCTGGAAAATGGACGGTCGCGCGCATGCTCGAGCGCGACGATTTCGGCAAGCGTTATGCGACCCGGCAGCCCATCGCCATCCACGAGTTTCTCTACCCGCTCATGCAGGGCTACGATTCAGTGGCGATGAAATCCGACGTCGAACTCGGGGGGACCGACCAGAAGTTCAATCTGCTGGTAGGGCGCGAGCTGCAGAAGCACTACGAGCAGCCGCAACAATGCATCCTGACGATGCCGCTTCTCGAAGGGATACGCGGCGTCGACAAGATGTCGAAGTCGCTCGACAACTACGTTGGTATCAGCGAATCTCCGGAAGCGATCTTCGGAAAGTTGATGTCGATCTCCGACGAGCTGATGTGGCGCTACTTGGAGTTGCTCTCCTTCGAGTCCCTGGAAACGCTCGCGATGTGGAAGAAAGAGGTATCGGGCGGTCGCAACCCGCGCGACATCAAGGTGCTCTTCGCGCGCGAGATCGTCACTCGCTTTCACAGCGCCGAGGCGGCGGAGCGCGCTCAGGCCGATTTCGAGAGGCGTTTCAAGCATGGCGCGACGCCCGAGGGCATTCCCGAAATTACTGTCAAGGTCCAGGGCGTCGATCGGAAATCGACACCAGGCAAAGTCCCCGAAATGGCGATCGCGAAGGTGCTCAAGGAGTCGCAGCTGGTCTCCAGCGCGTCAGAGGCCCTGCGCATGATCGAGCAGGGCGGCGTGCGCATCAACGGCGAGAAGGTCACCGACAAGGGACTTTCCGTGAAGCGGGGGGATACGGTCGTATTGCAGGTCGGCAAACGCAAGTTCGCTCGGGTGACCCTCGCTTGAGAGGCGGCTCGCGCAGCCGGGCCGGCCTGCTGCGTAACGGCCATTTGCGAGACTATGACGTTGTGCTATCGTGTCGGCGGCCAAGACAGCTGCTAATTCGGCTCTCAATAACGCAAGGAGGAAATTCTCATGGCACGTAGCGGGATCAGAAAAACGGCCCTATCGCTCGCGGTGGCAGGGGCCTTCGCCGGGGGCGCTACGCAAGCGCACGCTTCCGCGTTCGCCCTGATCGAACAGAGCGCAAGTGGACTCGGTACCTCTTACGCGGGAGCCGCGGCGGCCGCGGACGATGCGAGCATCATCTTCTACAACCCTGCTGGGATGAGCCTGCTGCCCGGGGGAATGCAGGTCTCTGCCGGCCTCGCGCTCATCAACCTGTCCGCGAAGTTCAGCGACTCGGGTTCCACTGCGCCACCGGGAATTGCTTCGCTGGGAGGCAAC
This sequence comes from Betaproteobacteria bacterium, assembly GCA_005881575.1. Classification (GTDB taxonomy): domain Bacteria; phylum Pseudomonadota; class Gammaproteobacteria; order Burkholderiales; family SG8-39; genus VBDM01. The sequence goes on along the minus strand of VBCA01000020.1, from coordinate 30,360 downwards.
GGCGGAGACGCCGGAGGCGTTTCAGAGGTTCCGAATGTCTACTTTGCGATGGACCTCGCGAAAGATTGGAAGTTTGGCGTCGGCGTAAGCGTCCCATTTGGCTTGAAAACGGAGTACGACCCCACCTGGGTGGGCCGGTTCCAAGCAATCAAGTCGGACATTAGGACCTACAACATCAACCCATCGGTCTCGTACAAGCTGGATGACAAGACGTCGTTCGGCTTCGGGCTGAACTATCAGAAGATCGACGCCGAGCTCAGCAGGGCTGTCGTACTCGGGGCGAACGTAGAGGGCGTCGCTGTCGTCAAGGGCGACGATACTTCCTGGGGGTTCAACGCCGGGGCCATGTATCAGCCGACTCCCGATACTAGACTCGGGGTTTCGTACCGGTCTTCGATCAAATACAACATCAGCGGGACCGTGTCCGTCACCGGAGCTCCCGTCCTGAACGGCGACGCGAACGTCGACATCAAGATGCCGGACACGTTTTCGATCGCGTTGAATCATCGGCTCGACTCGAAGTGGACCTTGCTCGCGGATGCGACGCGGACGGGCTGGTCGAAGATCAAAGAATTGAGGATCGTCACCAGCAACGGGCAGCCCCCGGACGTTACCCCCGAGAACTTCAGGAACACCTGGCGTGTCGGTGTCGGTGCGGTCCATCGCTATGACGATACCTGGTCGATCAAGATGGGACTCGCGTATGACCAAACGCCTGTCAACGACACTGATCGCACCGCACGGCTACCCGACAACAATCGCCTGTGGCTGTCGGTCGGCGGTCAATACAGATTGTCGAAGGACGGGACGCTCGACTTCGGGTTGGCGCATCTGGTTATCAAGGACGCTCCCATCAATCAGAACAACCCGCCAGCAGACGGTGGAGGGCAGCTCGTCGGAACCTACAAGGGCTCGGTCGACGTTTTCGGCGCGCAGTTCGCGTACCGTTTCTAAGAACCGTCGACGCCGAAATACAATTTCGGCTTTCCCCTAGCCCGGCGCCTCGAGCGAGGATGGCGCGGCGCCATGCCATAGCAGCGCTCGCACTGCTCTCAGGTTGCGCGATGATCGGGCGTGCGCCCGAGCGCGTCGTCGTGATGACTTCGGTCACCCGGTTTTCGTCCGGCGAGCCCGGAGAGCCCTTGCCTGCGGGCTGGCGTGCCTGGACCGTCGGCAAGTACAAAAAAGCCACCGAGTACAGCCTCGTCAAGGAGGATGGCCGGACCGTCATACGGGCCTCCGCAAACGCTTCCGCGTCGGGTTTGTCGCAGGACGTGCGCGTTGACACGAGGGAGTTTCCGCTGCTCAGGTGGCGCTGGAAGGTGCCCGAGTTGATCGCGGGCGCGGACAACACCCGGCGCCACAGCGAGGATTCTCCCGTGCGCATGATCGTCACTTTTCAGGGCGATAACTCGAGGTGGTCGTTCGAGGACAGGCTCTTCGCGAGCCAGATGAAGGCGTTGACGGGATACGAGATGCCCTACGCGACGCTGATGTACATCTGGGAGAACCGGGCGCCGGTGAGCACCATTATCACCAACCAGTACACCACCCGCGTCAAGATGATCGTTGCCGAAAGCGGCAACGACCGTCTCGGCGAGTGGCGGGAAGAAGTGCGCAACGTCTACGAAGACTACAAGCGCGCCTTCGACGAGGAGCCGGCGCTGACGCGTTCGGTAGGCATCATGACCGACACGGACAACACCGGAGAAAAGGTGCACGCGTACTACGGGGACATCAGCTTCCAGCGCGCCGCACGGCCTTAGGGCCGCATTCCCTGAGAGCGTATAACACCTCCCCATAGCGAGGTGTCGAAACCTCACCGTGTCCGGCGGGAAGTCGTCGCCGTCACCGAGGGAACCTTTTCGGCCGCGAGGACGTGTGACTAAAGCTATGCCCCCCGTTTTGCCGATCCGCCGAGCCGCGGCCGCCGCGTCGCCGTACCGCCGCGCCCGGCCGCCCGAGTTGAATTTCGATACAAGGAAATCCCAGCATCGAGGGGGATTTTGCAGGGTTCCCCGATCCGCTTTTGTCTACACTCGCGGGCACATAACGTGCTCTCTAGGGTTCAAGGTTCGATTGACTGCCGAATGCGAGCACTAACTTTTTCCGGCACATCAGAAGTTCCGGAAACGAAAGTAAGACGGACAAACGACTATGGCATACGTTGACATCAAAGCCCTTGTGACTTCGTTCGCGAAAGCGTTCGCGAAAGTCACTCAATGGCTCGCCATGAGCAAGCGCATGCTCTTGATCGTTTCGCCGTTCCTCGCGATCGTCGCCGTGCTGGTGTGGCTCGCCATTGTCAGCATAGACATCCTTACTGCGGGCCGCGCATACGTCGAAGGTGAGAGCCTGTGGTCGAAGAACCAGAAGGAAGCGGTGTTCCACCTGCTGCGTTTCGCCGAGACCAAATCCGAGTCCGATTTCCTCAGCTATCGGAAGGCGATCATGGTGCCGCTGGGATTCCAAAGGGCCAGGTTCGAGCTCGAAAAATCCCCTCCAGACTACTCGGCCGTGCGGGCCGGCTTCCTCGAAGGGGGAACCCATCCGGATGACATCCCCGGCGTCATCAGCCTGTACCAGCGCTTTCACCGCGTGAGCTACATGAAGAGCGTGCTCGATATTTGGAAAACGGGAGATGATTTCCTCGCAAGGCTTGACAAGGCCGCCCAAGAGCTCCACGCATTCCACCAGTCCGGTCGCGTCGACCCGTCCGGACTCGGACTCATACTGAACCGCATTATCCAGGTCAACGAAGAAATGAGGCCTTGGCAGAACCGGTTCTCGACTACCCTGGGCGAGGCCACACGCTGGATCCGGTCCACGCTCTTTCTCGTGATCGTTACGGTCGCGGGAACCTTGGTCCCGATCGGCATTTTTCTCACACAGCGCATGGTCAGTCGGGTCGACCGCGCAGAGCGGGAACTCAAAGAACTCAAGCTGGGGCAGGAATACGCCGTGAAGCTCGCCTATCATGCGAGCCACGATCAGCTCACCAATTTGGTCAACCGCCCCGAGTTTGAAAACCGGCTCAGACTCGCCTTGCACACGGCCGCCAACCAGGGGCGACAGCACGTGGTGATGTACCTGGATCTCGATCAGTTCAAGATCGTCAACGATACCTGCGGGCACGCAGCCGGCGATCAGCTGCTGCGGCAGGTGGGCGCGTTGTTGAAGCAGCAAGTGCGCGAAGGAGATTCTCTTGCGCGTCTGGGCGGCGACGAATTCGGGGTACTGCTCGAAAGCTGCCCGATGCATGAGGCCATTCGCATAGCCGACGAGCTGCAGAAATGCATCGCCGATTTTCGGTTTGTCAGCGAAGGCAGGTCGTTCACCATCGGTGCGAGCATCGGCGTAGTCCATATCGCGGATGGAACGCTCACGCTCACCGACGTCCTCGGCGCGGCCGATGCCGCCTGCTACATGGCGAAAGAGAAGGGACGCAATCGCGTTCAGTTCTATCGTCCGCACGACAGCGAGGTGTTTCTGCGCCGCGGCGAGATGGAATGGGTGTCCCGCCTGCAACGAGCGCTCCAGGAAGGGCGCTTCGTGCTTCATGCGCAGGAAATCCATTCGATCGGGAATCAATCCCCACGGGACAACCATTACGAGCTGCTCGTGCGCATGCTCGACGAGCATAACAAGATCGTTCCCCCGATGGCGTTCATTCCGGCCGCTGAACGCTACAACATGATGCCCTTGATAGACCAGTGGGTCATTCAAGACGCGTTCGCCAAGATCAATTCCCTGGGTTCCAAGGGCGCAGCCGGCGGAACCTATGCCATCAATATTTCGGGAACGTCGATCGGGGACGAGCGCTTCCTCGAATTCGTTCGCGAGCAATTCAGGCGTTATGTCATGCGCCCCGGGACTATTTGCTTCGAGCTCACGGAAACGGCGGCGATCGCCAATTTCGACAAGGCGGCGCGGTTCTTCGGAGAGCTGAAGTCGCTTGGGTGTCTGTTCTCGCTGGACGACTTTGGGGCGGGAATGTCCTCTTTCGGATACCTCAAGCACTTACCCGTGGACTTCCTCAAGATCGACGGCAGCTTCGTCAAGGACGTGGCGCATGACGCGGTCGATCTCGCGATGGTGCGGGCCATCAACGACGTCGGACATGTGATGGGCAAGAAAACAATCGGCGAGGCCGTGGACGGAGAGATGGGTCTCGCCGCGCTGCGCGAGATCGGAGTGGACTTCGCACAAGGCCATTGGCTTTCCCCTCCCGGTCCCTTCCTCGAACAAGCGTCAGGGGGAATGCCGCGTACCACGACAGATTCAGGCCCTGTTCCGCAAAAGGATTGGGCAATTCCAGCAACGGTTCTTAATACCACAACCTGAGAGAGCAAACCATGAACGCCAGTTCAGTACACAAGATATCCTCGCACCCACGATGGGTCGCTACCATGTACGAATTCGTGGCTCCCCATTGGGACGCCCTGGTCAACGGTCCGTGGGCGGAATCGATATCGTCGACGCGCCTCAGTGTCCAGGAGATGCAGGGATGGATCCTGCAGATCTACCCGTTCATCTACGATTTTCCGAAGTTTCTCGCGGAGGCCTTGATCAAGGTGGAAGACGACTTCTCCCGCACCTTTCTGATCGAGAACATCCGCATCGAAAAAGCGCACGCCGAGCACTGGCTGTGGATGGGTGAGGGTTTCGGCCTGGATCGGCAGCAGATGCTGGACCTGGCTGAGGGCGGGACTCCTCCCTTGCGCGACGTGCAGTCGCTGACCGACTGGGTGTGGCGCGTGAACACCAAGGGGTCTCTTGCAGAAGCCGTGGCCGCGACGAGCTTTGCCATCGAAGGTGTCACGGGCGCGATCGCAAGGAAGGTCTGCACAGGCTTCGAGGCCTACCGGGACAAACCCGGCGTGGACATGAATCCAAGGACGTACAAGTGGATACGGGAGCACTCCCACTACGACGACGAGCATCCGAAGTTCGCGTTGGAAATCGTCAAGCACTACGCCATTACGCCGCGGATGCAACGGCAGGTCATGTATGCGGCCAAGCGCAGTCTGGAACTGCTCCATCTGGCGCTGGTGACTTCGACGCAGACATTGCCTGCCAAGATGCCGGCAAGCCTGTCGCGCGAGGCTGCGTAAGCGGCGGACTGGCGAGAGGGTCGATTCCGTCCGGAAAGGCACGGCGAGCTGCCGATTTCGACGCAGCTTGACTACGTTGCCCGCCGCCGGGCGCTGGATCGCCCTAATCGGCGCCCGGGCCGAGGGGCCACGTGCGCCTTACGATCGATTCGCAGGGCGTGGTCGAAGGAAGCGTCCCGAATGAGCGGCCCCAATCACGCTCCAGCCGCGAGGCGCAGAAAGCATCGGCGGCTTCCGGCGAGGCGTGTTGTTCCATGAGACTCGCTTGGAGCGCGACCGAAATGGCCTCGACAATGCGCCGCGCCTGCAACTCTGCGCTGCCGGACTCCTTGAGCATTCGCGAGATCGCCGTCGCCCCGCGACGCGAGCGCACGCCGCCGCGCCCGATCTCCGCGAGCAGCGCCGCCACGCTATCCGGTTCGCGCTCGACCGAGCGCAGCACGTCGAGACAGATGACGTTCCCCGAGCCCTCCCAGATTCCGTTCAGCGGTGCCTCCCGGTGCAGGCGCGCGAGCGGGGCCTCCTCCACATAACCGTTCCCCCCCAGGCATTCCATTGCCTCCACGACGAGCGGGGGCAGGCGTTTGCACAGCCAGTACTTCGCGATCGGTGTGATCAAGCGCATCAAAAGCCGCTCGCGCGCATCAGCTTCCGCGCGGTCGAAGGCCCTCGAAAGGCGAAACGCCAGGAGCGCGGCGGCCTCGGTCTCGAGGGAGAGATCGGCGAGCACGTTCTGCATCAAAGGCTGTTCGGCGAGCCGTCGGCCGAAGGCCTTGCGGTGCGCGGCGTGGTGGATCGCCTGGTTCAGCGCCGCGCGCATCATCCCGGCGCTGGCGACTACGATGTCGAAGCGCGTGAGGTGCGCCATCTCGATCAGCGTGGCGATGCCGCGCCCTTCCTCTCCGACGATATGCGCACGGGTGCCGCGATACTCGATTTCGCACGAAGCGTTGGAGCGGTTGCCGCACTTGTCCTTCAGGCGCTCGATGAAAAAAGGATTGCGGGTGCCGTCGGAAAGCGAGCGCGGCACGAAAAAGCAGGTCAAACCGGCCTCGGTACGCGCAAGGGTGAAAAAGGCGTCGCTCATCGGAGCCGAGCAGAACCACTTGTGCCCGGTGAGCTCGTATCGGCCTCCGCCCAGGAGCGCTGCCCGTGATGAATTGGCGCGAAGGTCCGAGCCGCCCTGCCTCTCGGTCATCGCCATGCCGATTGTGACGGCGCGTTTTTGCGCGAGGGGCAGCGGGCGCGGATCGTAGTCGCAGGCGAGGAGCTTCGGCTCCCACTCCTCGGCGAGCTTCGCGCTGTTGCGCAGTACCCGCACCGCGGCGAAGGACATGGTCACCGGGCACGCGACTCCATTTTCGCCTTGGTTCCACAGATAGTTGAGCGCCGCGCGCGCGACCCATACGCCTTCCCTCTTGTCCGTCCAAGCGAGCGAATGCAGCCCGGCGCCGAAAGCGAGCGCCATCAGCTCGTGGTACGCCGGATGGTATTCGACCGCGTCGCTGCGGTTGCCGAACCGGTCGTGGGTTCTCAGCTCGGGCGCGTAACGGTTCGCCTGCATCGCGAGTGTTTGCATCCGCTCGCTGCCGACGAGATCTCCCATGCGGCTTGCGCGCTCGGCGATCCAGCCGCCGCCTTCCCGTTTCACCGCCTCGACGAGGACCCGATCTGCCGACCAGGCGTTGTATCCGACCAGGGGCGGCGGCTGGTTGGCGGACTGGGGCGCGACCTCGAGGCGAGGATCGCTCACGGTCTCGACCGACGCATATCGGTTACCCGAGTCAATGCGGCACGCTCCCCCACAGCTGCTTCAACCGGGCATCACGTCCGCAGCCGGTTCGGTAGAACTTGTACCTCACCGGATTTTTGACGTAAAAATCCTGGTGATAGTCTTCAGCGCGCCAGAACTCTCCGGCCGGCACGACAGGTGTGACGATATCGTCCTTGAACGGTTTCGCCTTCGCGAGCATCGCCTTGGAGACCTCGGCGAGGCGTCTCTGCTCGTCGGTGTGATAGAAGATCGCGGTGCGGTACTGGCTTCCTATGTCGCAAAACTGCCGGTCTCGCACGGTAGGATCGACGTTTTTCCAGAACACTTCGAGGAGCTTTTCGTAAGTCACCCTCTTCGGATCGTAGACGACCTGCACGACCTCCGCGTGCCCCGTGGTTCCCGAGGACACCTCCTCGTAGCTGGGATTCTTCTGGGTTCCCCCCATATAGCCGGAGGTCGTGGAGATCACGCCCGGCAAGGCGTCGTAGGGCGGTTCCATGCACCAGAAACAGCCGCCCGCAAATGTGGCTACCGCCTGCCCGGGAGCGGGTTGCTGGCCGGCGCAAGCGAGCGCGTGGACAAGGAGTGCTGCGGCGAGCAGGCTGCGTGGGAGACTCATGTTCGATTCCTCCGGGACTCGTAAACAGTGCGCGCCGGGCTTGGTCGCAGACCGAATCCGGCATACTGTAATGCGGTCGGCTTCGACCTGACAAAATAGCACGCCAACCGCAAAAAAAGGCAAAACGATATGACCGAGGCAGTGAAGGAAGTCGCCACTCTCGCCGGAGGCTGTTTCTGGTGCCTGGAGGCCGTATTCGACGATCTAAAGGGCGTAGATTCGGTCGAGTCCGGTTACATGGGCGGCAGCACGGCGAACCCCAGTTACGAGGAGGTCTGCGCGGGGGAAACCGGCCATGCCGAGGTAGCCCAACTCAGCTTCGACCCGAAGCAGGTGTCGTTCAAGGAAATCCTAGAAGTGTTCTTCGTGATCCACGATCCGACCACGCTCAATCGCCAGGGCAATGATGTCGGCACGCAGTATCGTTCAGCGGTCTTCTATCACTCCCCCGAGCAGAAGGCAGCCGCGGAGCAAGTTATTGCCAGCATGGGCGCGGCCAAGATCTACGAAGATCCCATCGTGACCGAAGTAGTGCCGGCCTCGAAGTTCTACATGGCGGAGGATTACCATCAGGAATACTTCCGGCGAAATCCTGCGCAGCCCTACTGCGCTCTCGTAGTCAGGCCGAAAGTCGCAAAATTCCGGAAGCACTTCCTGGAGAAACTGAAGAAATGACCTGCACTGAATGTCTGCGGTTCGGTTCGGAGCGCTAGCCCCGGACCGACCGCAGTCCATTCACAACCCGCACCCAGGGCGTGAACGACCAAGCTGCTGCGGGGTTCGGGGCAGGTCCTGCCCCGGGCGCGACCGCGACGGAGGGCAGTCTAACCGCCGTTTCCGTTTTGGCGCTGCCGGTTTCGCCGCAGCTTTCCCGGCCGATTTTCCCGCCCTGCGTTTCTTGACCGCGTTTCCTGCGGTCTGGCGGGTCTCCTAGTACTATCTACTTCTTCTTTTTCTTCGCTGCCTTTTTGGCTTTTCTCTTCTTCGCCATCACTGGCCTCCATCGTAAGTTAAGGAAGGAAAGCACGAAGCCCGTCCATGCTGCGACGGTCTATTCAGTCGCCGGAATAAACCCCGTCGAACCGAATCCCTTCGCCTCTCGACACTAGGAGCGAGCGGCTTGGAAGAAAAATTTTCGTTCAATCTTTCGCGATCACCGAAAAAATATTTCGGCAGCATTGCACATAATGAGCAAAGCAGCAAGAATTATTTTGCGTCAAAACAGCGCAAAACAAGCAGCGCCCGACGAGTTCGAGATGCGCGCGATGGCGATCATCGCAAAGAATCGACATGGACTTGATACTCCGGCATCACACCGACGCTTTAGCGCAGCGGCCGATAAGAGGAATGCAGACTCACGGCAAACGCCAGGAAGCGATCGAAGCACGTCGCCGCGTTGACTAGCGCGAACAGCTGCCGCGAGGTGCGACCGTTTTGGCGAACTCGATCGGTCGCCTCGTCAAAAGAAAGTTCAAAGCCGGCGCGATCCGGAAGCCTTCGCAGCGGGGAGAGCAAGGGACGCGAACGCATGCGCGCGGCGGTGCCGGAGCCCGGCTGAAGCGGCTTCGTCCTGATGGCTCTAGAGCATGCCGCCGACGCCGAATACCAGAGTTCTGCACCTCACTTAAGTCTTTGAAGTAAAGATAGGTTTCATTTTTGTTAACCGTAACGCAACTGCAACATCACCTCCGTAGTATGCGCAGCGGTATCCCGTTCTTCAGGAGCCAATCGGAGGGTCGCATCAATGTACTTCTCTGCATTTCTCGAACGCTTCGCGCTGCTTTCGATCGCTGTGATTGCAGCGAGTCGCCCGGTGCTCGCCGTCGACATCACCGGTGCCGGCGCCACATTTCCCTATCCTATCTACGCCAAGTGGGCCGAAGCCTATAAGGCAAAAACGGGCAACAACCTTAACTACCAATCGATCGGCTCCGGCGGCGGCATCCGGCAGATCCAGAACAAGACCGTCGATTTCGGCGCTTCGGACATGCCGCTCAAGCCGGAAGAACTGGACAAGAGCGGGCTGGTGCAATTTCCGACGGTAGTCGGCGGCGATGTTCCGGTAGTCAACCTCCCCGGAATCAAGGCGGGGGAGATAAAGCTGACCGGGCCCGTTCTGGCCGATATCTATCTTGGCAAGGTCAAGAAATGGAACGATCCGGTCCTGACGAGCCTCAACCCGGGCGCGAAGCTGCCCGCTCAGGACATAACAGTCGTGCACCGCTCCGATGGTTCGGGGACGACGTTCATTTGGGTGAACTATCTGTCCAAGGTGAGTCCGGAATGGAAGGAAAAGGTTGGCGAAGGCACCTCTGTGAACTGGCCCGCGGGCGTCGGGGGCAAGGGAAACGAAGGGGTTGCTTCCTATGTTCAGCGGATCAGCGGCGCGATCGGCTATGTCGAATACGCTTACGCGTTGCAGAACAAGTTGACCTACACCCTCGTCCAGAACCGCGACGGCAGCTTCGTCTCTCCCAACATCGAAACCTTCAAGGCGGCCGCAGCGGGGGCCCAGTGGGACAAGGCGCCGGGGATGTACCTGATCTTGACCGATCAGTCGGGGAAAAACAGCTGGCCCATCAGCGGCGCGACTTTCATCCTGGTATACAAAGCCCAGGACAGGCCGGACAGGGCAAAGGAAGTCCTGAAATTCTTCGACTGGGCCTACGCGGACGGCGACAAACTGGCGATGGATCTCGACTATGTGCCACTACCTGACTCCGTGGTCAAGATGATTCAAGCGTCCTGGAAGAACCAGATCAAGGATGCCGCCGGCAGGGCCGTCTGGTAGCGAGATCCGCAGCGCAGGATCGATCCGGGGCAACTACAATGAGCGCGGTCGTCAACCCATTGCAGGGCCAGGCGCAAGCCGATCTTGCCGCGCTCATGTCGAGGAGAATTTCGGACGCAAGCCTGAGAAAGCAATATCGGCTGGATCAGCTGTTCCGTCACGCCACGCGCCTTTTTGCGTTTCTGGTATTGGCGCTGCTGGCAGGAATCCTAATCGCCCTCTTCATCGGCGGTCTCTCATCGATGCGGACATTCGGCTTCGGCTTTTTTTTCAGCGCCGAATGGAATCCGGTCACCGAGCAGTTCGGAGCACTCGTGGCCATCGTCGGTACGTTGACTACCTCGGTGATCGCGCTCTTCATCGGCATCCCGGTCAGCTTCGGCATAGCGCTTTTTCTCACGGAGCTGTCCCCGAAATGGCTGCGCGGCCCGCTCGGCACGGCGATCGAGCTGCTCGCCGCAATCCCCAGCATCATCTATGGCATGTGGGGATTGTTCGTGTTCGCTCCAGTGTTCGCAAGTCACGTCCAGCCAATCCTCAAGTCGACTTTGGGTTCGGTCCCGATCATCGGCATCCTGTTCAAGGGGCCCCCGATGGGAATCGGCGTCCTGACTGCAGGCATTATTCTCGCCATCATGGTCATTCCGTTCATCGCTTCGGTGATGCGCGACGTATTCGAAATTGTTCCGGCAGTATTGAAGGAATCCGCATACGCTCTGGGCTCGACCACCTGGGAAGTGGTCTGGCACGTGGTGCTGCCCTACACCAAGGTCGGGGTGGTCGGCGGGATCATGCTCGGATTGGGCCGGGCGCTCGGTGAGACCATGGCGGTGACTTTCGTGATCGGCAATGCTCACAGGCTCAGCGCTTCGCTCATGGAGCCCGGAAACAGCATCGCATCGGCCCTCGCCAACGAATTTACCGAGGCGGTCGGCGATCTCTATCTTTCGGCGCTGATCGAGCTCGGCCTGATCTTGTTTTTCATAACCTTCGTGGTATTGGCGTTGTCGAAGCTGCTGTTGCTGCGCCTGGCACGGCGCGAGGGTCGGACGACCTGAACGGCACCCATGGATCTGTACACGCGCCGGCTGTTGATCAATCGCTTCAACTTGGTCGTATCGCTGTTCACGATGTTGTTCGGGTTGTTCTGGCTCGGCTGGATTCTATTTACTTTGTTCAAGGCGGGATTGGGCGGGTTCAGCGCGAAGCTTTTCCTGGAAATGACCCCACCACCCGGCAGCGACGGCGGGCTCCTGAATGCGATCATGGGCAGCCTGTCGATGGGCGCGGCCGGAACTCTGCTTGGCACGCCCGTAGGGATCATGGCCGGAATCTATCTCGCCGAATTCGGCAGCCGGGGATGGCTCGCTCCCGTGACGCGCTTCATCAGCGATATCCTCCTGTCCGCACCGTCGATCGTTGTCGGCCTTTTCATCTACGAAGCTTACGTGGTGTGGGTCGGACACTTCTCCGGGTGGGCGGGGGCCTTCGCGCTTGCCCTGATTGTTGTCCCGGTGGTGATCCGTACGACCGAGAACATGCTGCGGCTGGTCCCGGACAGCCTGCGTGAGGCGGCCGCAGCGCTCGGCGCGCCGCAGTGGAAGGTGATCGTGCTGGTAACCGTGCGTGCTGCCAAAGCGGGCATCATCACCGGGATTCTGCTCGCGATTGCGCGCATCAGCGGCGAGACGGCACCTCTTCTTTTTACAGCCCTCAACAACCAGTTCTGGACTTCCAACATGAATGCGCCCATGGCCAACCTTCCCATGGTCATATTCCAGTTTGCCATGAGCCCCTACGAGGAGTGGCACAAGCTTGCATGGGCGGGCGCCCTGCTGATCACCCTCAGCGTTCTCGCTCTTAACGTTTTTGCCCGCGTATTCTTCCGAAACCGGACGGCGACATACTGAGATCATGAACGCTGCGGTCTTGCAACCGGTCGAGCAGGCACTGACCCAGAAAATTCAGGTGAAAGACCTGAATTTCTACTATGGCAAGTTTCAGGCTCTCAAGAACATCAACCTCGATATCCCGGACCGGAAGGTGACCGCTTTCATAGGCCCTTCGGGTTGCGGGAAATCCACGCTCCTTCGCACTTTCAACCGGATGTACGCGCTGTATCCGAATCAGGAGGCGAAAGGGGAGATCCTGCTGGACGGGGAGAACATTCTCGGCCCGGGCCAGGATTTGAATCGCCTTCGCGCCAAAGTGGGCATGGTGTTCCAGAAGCCGACCCCGTTCCCCATGTCGATTCACGACAACATCGCTTTCGGCGTGCGTTTGTATGAAAGCCTTTCGCCGCGCGAGATGGACGAGCGCGTGGAATGGGCGCTGCGGAAGGCGGCTCTCTGGGACGAGGTGAAGGGGAAGCTCAGGCAGAGCGGCACGAGCCTTTCGGGTGGTCAGCAACAGCGGCTGTGTATTGCCCGGGCAATCGCCGTCCGGCCCGAAGTGCTGTTGCTCGACGAGCCTGCATCGGCGCTCGACCCCATCTCCACCGGCCGCATCGAGGAGCTGGTGCACGAGCTGAAGGCCGATTACACCATCGTGATCGTCACCCACAACATGCAGCAGGCAGCGCGCGTTTCGGACTACACTGCCTACATGTATCTGGGCGACTTGGTCGAATTCGGCGTGACGGACGAGGTTTTCATCAAGCCGAAGAAAAAAGAGACGGAAGACTACATCACCGGCCGGTTCGGCTGAATGGGAGCGGCGCAATGGGCACCGAACACCTTTCCAAGCAATACGACAACGACCTCGAGACCCTGCGCTCGGGGGTTCTGCAGATGGGCGGCCTGGTGGAGGCCCAGATACGCGGAGCGATCGACGCGTTCGCGCACGGAAATCAGGACCTGATCGACCAGGTGATTGCGAACGAGGCTCGCGTCAACGAGTACGAGGTCCGGATCGACGACGATTGCAGCCACATCATCGTCAAGCGCCAGCCCGCGGCGAGCGATTTGCGTCTCATCATGGCGATCAGCAAGACGGTCACCGACCTGGAGCGCATCGGCGACGAGGCCCAGAAGATCGCGCGCATGTCCAGGCAGATCCACGAGCGCGGGCACGCGGACCTGCATCGCTTCGCGACCGTCCGCCATGCCGCGGACATCGCCTTGTCGATGCTGCGCCAGGCGCTCGACGCTTTCGCGCGCCTGGACGCGGCGGATGCGGCGAGCATCATCCGGCAGGACGTGGCGATCGACACCGAATTCCGCTCGATCCTGCGCCAGCTCATCACGTTCATGATGGAGGATCCGCGCACGATCTCGACTGCGCTCGAGATCGTCTGGATCGCCAAGGCGATCGAGCGCATCGGGGATCACGCCAAGAACATCGCCGAGGATGTCATCTACATCGTCAAGGGCACCGATGTTCGCCACACTGCAGTCGAGGTCGTCGAGCGCGAGGCGCTCGGCTGATGGGCACGGCGTGGAACGAGAGAAGAAACGAGGCGCTCATGGGCGGTGCGATACTCGTAGTCGAGGATGAGCCGGCGATCCAGGAGCTGATCGCAGTCAACCTCGAGCACGCCGGTCATCAGGTGTTGCGGGCCGCGAATGTCCCGGAAGCCGAAGCGCTGGTGCGCGAGGTCTTGCCGGACCTCGTGCTCCTCGACTGGATGCTGCCGGGCCCGCCGGGTGTGAATTTCGCGCGCCAGCTGCGCAGCGATCAACGCACCAAGGATATTCCGATCATCATGCTGACGGCCCGTGCGCAGGAGCAGGACAAGATCGTCGGCCTCGAGAGCGGCGCGGACGACTACGTCACCAAGCCGTTCTCGCCCCGGGAGCTTCTGGCGCGTATCAAGGCGGTGATGCGGCGCCGCGCTCCCCAGCTGACCGAGGACGTCGTCGAGGTCGCGGACCTCAGGCTCGATCCGATCGCGCATCGCGTCAGCGCCGCCGCTGGCAACATCGACCTCGGGCCGACCGAGTTCAGGATGCTGCATTTCTTCATGACCCATCCTGAGCGCGTCTACAGCCGCGCCCAGCTGCTCGACGAGGTCTGGGGCGATCACGTCTTCGTAGAGGAACGCACGGTCGACGTACACATACGCCGGCTGCGCCAGGCGCTCGAACCCACCGAGCACGATTCGCTGGTGGAGACGGTCCGCGGAACCGGTTATCGCTTCCGGCGCGCGCTGGCGTAACGCCGCCTTCAGGCGAGGGCCGGACGCTCTTCCTTGGCGGAGCTGCGCAGCTCGAGCTTGACGCCGAGCGCTCGCCATTCCTCCGTTTCGTTTTCGAGCGCTCCCTCGGTCATGGGATGCTCCTCGAGCCAGGCGCGCTGCAGCGTCAGCTGGAAGGCGCTTTTCGAAGCCTTGCACGCGGGAATGGGAAGCGCGAGATCGCGCCGGCTGAGATTGAACAGAGCGGCGAGCCTGAGCGCGAAGATGAGCGCCCAGTCGGCGCTTTGCTCGGGCAGGTCTTCGATCTTGGTGAGCTTGCCGCGGTGCGCGAGCACCAGCCGCGACAGGCGCGCCTGCTCCTTCTGGGAGAAGCCGGGCATGTCGGCCTGTGCCACGATGTAGGCCGAGTGCTTGTGATAGCCGGCGTGAGCGATCGAGATGCCGATCTCGTGCAGGCTCGCCGCCCAGCGCAACATCGCCGTGTCGGCCTCGGAGGATTCCCCGTTCAGGCTCGCATGGATGTTCTGCGCGAGCCGCGCCACGCGCTCGGCCTGCGCCGTATCCACCTGATAGCGTCGCATGAACTGGCGCACAGTCGCCTCGCGCATGTCGCGGTGCCGCACGCGTCCGAGCAGATCATAGAGCACGCCCTGGCGAAGAGCGCCGTCGGAAACCTCCAGATGCTCGATCCCGAATTCGGCGAGCGCGGCCGACATGATGGCGAGGCCCCCGGAGATGATCGCCGCGCGGTCCTCGCGCAGTCCCGGGAGGTTGAGCTTGTCGACTTCTCCCGCCTTGATGAACAGAGCGCGGAGCTTGTCGAGCGCTGCCGCCGAGATTCCCTGCTCGCACAGATCGGATTCCCGCAGGATGGCCGCGAGCGACTTGGCGGTGCCCGACGACGCCACCGCGTGTTTCCAGCCGGCGCGGCGGTAGGAGTCCACGATGCGTTGCAGCTCGTTCGCGGCCGCAAGCTCCGCCCGCTTGAAGCACGATTTCTCGAGGCGGCCCTCCGGAAAGAACTTGAGGCTGTAGCTGACGCAGCCCATGGGAGTGCTTTCCATGAGCTCGGGCTCGAGCCCCGTGCCGATGATGAGCTCGGTCGAGCCGCCGCCTATGTCGATCACCAGGCGCCGCTCGGGCGAAGGCGCGAGGCTGTGTGCGACGCCGAGGTAGATCAGGCGCGCCTCCTCGCGTCCGAATATCACTTCGATGGGAAAACCGAGCGTCGCTTCCGCCTCGGAGAGGAAGGATTCGGCGTTTTTCGCCACGCGCAGCGCACTCGTGCCCACCGCGCGCACCGCCGAGCGCGGAAAGCCGCGCAGCCGCTCGCCGAAGCGCGCGAGCGCTTCCAGCGCCCGCGATTTCGTCGCCTGGTCGATGCGCCGGTCCCGGGTGAGGCCCGCACCCAAGCGCACCGGGTCTCTCAGGCTGTCGAGCAGGTAGACCTGGTCGTCGACGACTCTGCCGATCTGCAAGTGGAAGCTGTTGGATCCCAGGTCGAGGGCGGCCAGAGTGTCCTGTTTCACGATCGTTGCGCGTGTTCAGCCCGATAGGTGAAGCGACGGTATCATAATGCCGCTGCCGCGTTATTGCGGTGCGCCGCGTTGTAACAATTCTGCCACACACGGTCCCTAGACTTCTCCATGCTCCAGAGAACCCGGTTTCCGGCGGGCAAGATCAAGCCCCAATTCCTCGCGCGCGAGCTCGCCGTCCTGGCATTCAACCAGCGCGTGCTCGCCCAGGCCCAGGACCGGCGGGTTCCGGCGCTGGAGAGGCTGCGGTTCCTGTGCATCCTTTCGAGCAACCTGGACGAGTTCTTCGAGATCCGCGTCGCCGAGCTGAAAGAGCGCATCAGCCTCGGCAACGAGATAGCGATTCCCGGAGAGACGCCTTCGGCGGAGGTTTTCCCCCTGGTCAGCGAGCGCGCCCATGCGCTGGTCGCGGAGCAGTATCGGCTGCTCAACAAGGAAATTTTTCCGGAGCTCGCGGAGGAGGGCGTGCGCTTCCTCGCCGAGCCGCAGTGGACTCGGGAACAGCGCTCCTGGCTGCACAACTATTTCCTGAGGGAAATGATCCCGCTCCTCACGCCGATCGGCCTCGATCCGTCGCATCCCTTTCCGCGCGTGCTCAACAAGAGCCTGAATTTCGCCGTGCAACTCGAGGGCCGCGACGCTTTCGGGCGCAATTCCGGAACGGCGATCGTCCAGGCTCCGCGGGCGCTGCCGCGGGTGATCCAGCTGCCGCAAACCATCGCCGGCAAGGGCCACGTCTTCGTGTTGCTGACATCGATCCTTCAGGCCTTCGTGCAGGCGCTCTTTCAGGGCATGACCGTGCGGGGCTCGTACCCTTTCCGGGTCACCCGTAACAGCGACTTGTTCCTGGACGAGGAGGAGATCAAGAACCTTCGCACCGCGCTCGCCGGAGAGCTCTCGCAGCGCCATTTCGGAGATTCCGTGCGGCTCGAAGTCGCGGACAACATGCCCGCGGAGCTCGAGCAGTTTCTCCTGGAGCAGTTCCAGCTTGCCGCAGACGACCTGTACCGCGTCGACGGACCCGTGAACCTTGTGCGCTTGATGCAGGTCCCCGATCTGGTCGACAACCCCGCGCTCAAGTTCGCCGCGTTCGTCCCGGGCGTACCGAAGCAGCTGGAGGCGAGTCCCGATCTGTTTCGTGTCATCCGGAAAGGCGATGTTCTGCTGCACCATCCGTTTCAATCGTTCAACCCCGTGATCGACTTCCTGGAGCAGTCGGTCGACGACCCCAGCGTGGTCGCGATCAAGCAGACCGTGTATCGGACCGGTACCGACTCGGTTCTGATGAAGTACCTGATCGACGCCGCGCAGCGCGGAAAGGAAGTCACGGTCGTCGTGGAGCTGCTCGCGCGCTTCGACGAGGAAGCGAACCTCAACTGGGCTGCGAAGCTCGAGGAAGTCGGCGCGCACGTGGTCTACGGCGTAGTCGGGTACAAGACGCACGCCAAGATGTCCCTCGTGGTGCGCCGCGAAGACGGCAGGCTGCGGCGCTACGCGCATGTTTCCACGGGCAACTATCACCCGCGCACGGCGAGGCTCTACACGGATTTCGGATTGCTGACGGCGGACGAGAAGATCTGCGAGGACGTGAACGAGGTTTTCAAGCAGCTCACCGGGCTCGGGCGCGCGCGCCGGCTCCACCATCTCTGGATTTCGCCGTTCTCGCTGCACGAGCGCGTGCTTGCGGCGATCAAGCGGGAAGCCAACCTCGCGCGTGCCGGCAAGCCCGGGCACATCATCGCGAAAATGAACGCGCTGATCGAACCCAAGGTGATCGAGACGCTCTACCGGGCTTCGCAGGCCGGCGTGAAAATCGACCTGATCGTGCGCGGCGTATGTTCGCTGCGTCCCGGAATCCCGGGGCTGTCGGAGAACATACGCGTGCGCTCGGTCATAGGACGGTTTCTCGAGCACTCGCGCATCTTCTACTTCCTCAACGGCGGGGAGGACGACCTCTACCTCTCGAGCGCCGACTGGATGGGGCGCAATTTCTTCGGACGAATCGAGTTGTGCTTCCCGGTCCTCGACCGCAGGATCAAGGAGCGCGTCATCCGGGAAGGCCTCAAGCCCTATTTGTCCGACAACAGCCAGGCCTGGGAAATGGACTCCGACGGCAACTACCAGAGAAGGAAGTCGCGCGGGCGGATACCGCGCTCGGCGCAGGAGCAGCTGCTCGCCCTACTTGCCGCCGACAAGTAAGCAGTCTCGGGAGGTATTCTCAATGCAGGAAAGTCCTTTCAAGGGCAAGACCGGGATGCAGCGCCTGTGGAACGCGCTCCGCTATTCGCTCCAGGGCTTGGCCTCCGCGTTTCGGCACGAGGATGCGTTCCGCCAGGAATGCCTGCTTGCCGCGCTGCTGATTCCGGCGGCCCTTCTCATCCCCGTCGGCGGAACCGAGAGAGCCTTGATGATCGCGAGCGTGCTCCTGGTGCTTATCGTGGAACTGCTCAATTCGGCGGTGGAGGCCGCAGTCGACCGGATCTCGCTGGAAAATCACCTCCTTGCAAAGCGAGCGAAGGACATCGGCAGCGCTGCGGTATTCTTAAGCCTTATCAATGTCACAGTAGTGTGGCTCTTGGTCCTCGTCGGATAGCCGTATATGAGCAGTATCCTGATCCGAACCGCAGTCGTCGTTCTTCTCCTCGCAGTTCTCGGGTTTGGAACGGGCCTCGCGTTCGGGGCAATCTGGGGATGGTCGTTCTTCTCGCTGGGGCTCGTTGGCCTGCTCCTCCACCATGTTCGCCATCTCAACCTGCTCCGCCGATGGGCCTCGCGCTCGCTCACCGAGGCCGTTCCGGAAGGCAGCGGCGCGTGGGAAGAAGTATTCACGCTGCTGTACCGCCGGCAGCGCGCCGAGACCGCGCGCAGCCGCCAGCTCGCGCACTCGCTCGCCCGCTCCCGCCAGGCCGGCCGGGCGCTTCCCTACGGCGTCGCGATCCTCGACGACGAATACCGCATCGTCTGGTGCAACGATTCCTGCGAAGCGCATTTCGGCATCGGCGCGGAAGCCGATGTCGGCCACCCGATCACCAACCTCGTGCGCCAGCCGGAATTCGTCAAGTACGTCGCGGCCGGCGAGTTCGCGAAGCCCCTGCAGCTGAAGACGACGCGGGACGGCCTGGTTCTTTCGGTGCAGTTCGTTCCCTATGTCGACTCGCAGCTGCTGCTGCTTTCGCGCGACATCACGCAGGCCACGCGCCTCGAGACCATGCGCCGCGACTTCGTCGCCAACGTTTCGCACGAGCTGCGCACCCCGCTCACCGTGCTGGTGGGGTTCCTGGAGACGGTGCGCGAGCTCAAGCTCGATCCGGAGCGCTCGCGCGACTACCTGAACCTCATGGCTGAGCAGAGCCGGCGCATGCAGCGCATCATCGACGACCTGCTCACGCTGTCCACGCTCGAATCAACGCCCGAGCCGCCGCACGACGAGCAGGTCGATGTGGGGTCGCTGCTCTCGCGCATCCACGGCGAAGCACAGGCGCTCTCGGCGGGCCGGCAGCGCATCACTCTCGACGCCGAGCCGGGCTTCGACTTGCTCGGGACCGAATCCGAGATCGCCAGCGCCTTCGGCAATCTCGCGAGCAACGCCGTGCGCTACACGCCGCCCGGGGGCGAGGTGCGCCTGATCTGGTGCGGCTCGCAGAAAGGCGCCGAGTTCACGGTGGAGGACACGGGCGTCGGTATCGAAGCCGAGCACATCCCGCGGCTCACCGAGCGCTTTTACCGGGTGGACCGCGGCCGCTCGCGCGAGACGGGCGGCACGGGTCTGGGGCTCGCCATCGTCAAGCATGCCCTGGCGCGGCACCAGGCGACCCTCGAGATCGAGAGCACGCCGGGAACGGGTAGCCGCTTCACCGCGAAGTTTCCCGCGCGCCGCGTGGTGCCGGCGCGCGTGCGCACGGAGACCCTCTAGTCCCCCTGATCAGGGCACTCGGGCTGGTGCCGCTTCGGCCCGTCGCGATCGCCGGTGAGGCAGCGGCCGCCATCCGGGTTGTTTTCCAGCTCGAACAGGATGCGCGCGGCCACCGCCGTATCGGTAAAGTCCGAGAACAGGCCGTCGATGCCGAGCCGGTAGAACTGCAGATATTCGTTCACCGGGTTGCCGGTGTAGTCCGATACCAGGCGCCGCTGTTCGTTACGGAAGGTCCAGGTATGGACGAACAGGCCGACCTCGTGGGCGCGCGCTATCAGATTGCCGGCCGGCAGAAGTTTGAGGCTCGCTTCGCCGGGCCCGGGAAGATTCGCGGCGACCGTGCTGACGATGTAGCGTTTCCACGGGCCGATTCCGTCGGCATAAGTCTTGACCTCGCGCAGGCCTTCGTCCGTGGTCAGGAAGCCGAAGGTGCGCGCGAGCAAGCGCGGATCGCCCGAGGCGGTCCAGTCGAACGGCCGGTCGAAGGGCGCGGTGAAATCGAGGCTGCCGTCGGGATTGACGTCGTTCGCGTCGATGAGCTGGATCAGGCGCAGGGGCGTCAGCTTGCGCAGTTCCTTCAGGTTCGATTGCTCGAAAGACTGGATGATGACGGGGGCATCCTTATGGTTCCATCCGGCTGCCGCAAGAATGGCCACCAGGCGCTTCTCGATCGGCAGGCCGATGGACTTGTGGTAAGTCGAATGCTTGACCTCGGGGTAGATTCCGATCGGCCGGTCCTTCTCCTTGGACTTGCGCTTCGCGAGCCCTATGATCTCCTCCAGCGTCGGGATCTCGAACTTGCCGTTGAACTGCTGCGGACGCTCGCCGAAGTCCTGCACCGCGCGCAGCCGCTTGATCTCGGCGAGGGTGAAGTCGGAAGCGAAGAAACCTTCGTCCGCCGCGCCGTCGATCACCGCCGTGCGCCGGCGCGAGGCGAACTCGGGCCGGCTCGCCACGTCGGTGGTGGCGATCATGTTCGGCTCGTGGCGCGCGATGAGATGGCCGTCCTTCGTGGACACGAGGTCTGGCTCGATGAAGTCGGCGCCGAGTTCGATCGCCAGGGCGTAGCCCTCCAGCGTGTGCGCCGGCAGGTAACCGTGCGCGCCGCGATGGCCGATCACGAGCGGCCGCGGGAAGTCGCGGTCGGGACCCGCATTTCGGTCGGCATGGACGGGTGGGACAAACGTTGTGCAGATCGCGGCCGCTATCAGGCCGCTTGCGATGGATTGGAGTTTCATCGGCCTCTCCTGAAAGTGAGTTAAGAACGACAACACGCTAGCTGACGCGAGTTACGTCGCGATGACGTAGATATGAAGCTTACATAAATCTACTGGGCCGCGCTTGCCGCTTCTCAATCGAGATTCTCCGGGCGTGCTGGCGTCCCAGCCACAGGCCGAGGAGAAGCCACAGGATCGCGCCGGGGATCGCCGCGGCGGCAAGGCCTGCGAGGCCGAGCCCCAGGCCTTTCAGCGCCGCGTAGACCCAGCCGCTCGCGGCGTCGCCGCTGCGGAACACGACCGTATCGATGAAGTTCTTCGACTTGTACTTTGCTTCGGGCGTGAGCACGGTGAATAGCATCTCGCGCGCCGGCCGCGCGATGGCATAGTCGGCGGCGCGGCGCAGGATCTGGAACGCGATCAGGACGGCGAGCATCGGCGCGAGCCCGATGGCGACGAATCCGGCGAGCCCGAGCGCAGGCAGCAGGGCAAGCGCGGCGCCGACGCCGAGCTTTTCGACGAGCTTCGCCACGACGAGAAGCTGGCCGAGCAGGGTGATGACGTTGACCGCGAGGTCCATCTGGGCGAAGAGCGCGGTGCGCTGTGCGGAGTCGTTGTAGGTCGCGGACACCATCCGCGCGAGCTCGAGGTAGGCGAAGCCGAAGAGCACGGTGTAGAGAAGGACGTACGCCGCGATGCCGAGGAGGTAGGGCGAGCGGGGAATCTCCGCGATGCCCGACCAGGCCGTGCCGCCGATGGAGTCGCCCGGTTCGACGGGAGCTCGGGCGCTGCCCGCGGGCGCGCGGACATGCGCCCGGCGGATGAGCGCATAGATGCAGACGAGGGCGAGGCCGAGGAAGCCGCAGGACACCAACAGCAGGTTTGCGGTCCCGAGCGGCGCAGCGAGCAATGCGGTGAGCGTCGGACCCGCGAGCGCGCCGCAGCTGCCTCCGGCCGAGACGAAGCCGAAGAGACGCGCCGCCTGTTCCGGGTGGAACAAGTCGACCATGAGACTCCAGAAGAGAGACACCACGAACAGATTGAAAACGCTCACCCAGACGAAGAAAGCGCGCGCCACCGCGGGCGGCGCCGCGCCGGCTGCGAACAGGGCGTAGAAGACGAGCACGTTGGCGACGAAGAACAGATAGGTCCAGGGAACGAGGCGGCGACGCGGCAGGCGCGCCGCCGCCCAACCGAAAAGGGGCGCCGCTCCCAGCATGACCGCGAAGGTCGCCGAAAAGAGCCACGGAAGGTTCTCGACCCCGCCCTGCACCCCCATCTCGTCGCGCAGC
This sequence comes from Betaproteobacteria bacterium, assembly GCA_005881575.1. Taxonomy (GTDB): domain Bacteria; phylum Pseudomonadota; class Gammaproteobacteria; order Burkholderiales; family SG8-39; genus VBDM01. The sequence continues at coordinate 7,970 of VBCA01000020.1, read as the reverse complement.
GGCCTCAGGACGTAGTAACCGCACAACACGAAGAAGAAGCAGGCGAACGACCACAGCGACGCGGCGACCTCGGCCCGGTCGATCCGGACGATGCGGTTCAGCGCGGCGTACGCGAAGCCCAGAGGCGGCTCGACGAATTGATCATGCCGGCCGGCAGCAGCTCAGGGCGCCAGCCGTTCGATTTTCCAGGCGCTTCCCGCCCTGAGGTAGCACAGACGGTCGTGGAGGCGGTCCTTGCGGCCCTGCCAGAACTCGAATCGCTCCGGAGCGAGACGGTACCCGCCCCAATGGGGCGGGCGGGGCGGCGAGTCGCGAAAGCGCTTGGAGGCTTCTTCCAGCCGCGTTTCGAGCGCCTCCCGGCTCGCCACGGGTTCGCTTTGCGGCGATACGGTCGCCGAGAGCCGGCTTCCCAGGGGCCGGGTTGCGAAATACGCGTCGGATTCCGCCGAAGACACTCGCGCAACGCGGCCTTCGATGCCCACTTGGCGCTCCAGCTCCGTCCAGCAGAAAAGCAGCATCGCCTGCGGGTTTTCCTCGAGCTCGCGGCCCTTGCGGCTGCGGTAGTGCGTGTAGAAGACGAAGCCGAGCGCGTCGAAGCCCTTCAGCAGCACGGCGCGCGCTGAAGGACGCCCTTTTTTCGTCGCGGTCGCGAGCGTCATCGCATTGGGCAAGGCGATACCGGACTGCAGGGCTTCGTCGAACCAGTTGCCGAACTGCGCGAGCGGATCCGCGTGGAGATCCTTCTCGTGCAGACCGGCGCGCATGTATTCCTGACGCAAGGCGGCGAGATCCATTGCGCGAATTCTACGACCTACTTGCGGCGGCGCGCATACAAACCGCCGAAGGAGAGCAGGAGCGCCGTCGCCCAGAACACGGGGAGCATGCCCAGCGCCGTACCCAGTGCGCCGAACAGGAGCGGCATCGCGATCTGGCTCATGTTGACGAGACTCATGCGCACGCCTATCGCTTCGCCGACCCGGCCTGCGGGCGCCGTGTTATGGAGCAAGGACATCACCATCGGCTGCGACATCCCGAGCCCTAGACCGAGCAGGAAGGCAACCGCCATCAGGAAGCTCGCGCGCTCGAGTAACGGAAACAGGAAAAAAGCCGCTGCTGCCGTCCCCAGGGATACCGTAAGGAGCGGCCACGCGGTCAGCCGCTGCGATATCGCAGGCAGAAGCCCCCGGATGACGAAGGTCGCCACGGAAAACGAGCCGAGCACCAGGCCGATGCTCGACGCCGACAACCCGATGCGCGAGCCGTAGATCGGAATCGCAAAGGTAAACATATCCCACGCCGCGGCCAGCAGCCCACTCGCGACAAAAACATGACGCAGCACGCGGTGGCGCAGCAGATCGACGATGCTGCGGCCAGGGTCAAGCGGCGGCGCGTGGGTGTGCGGCTGCGGCAGGTGCAGCTTGTTCAGTCCGAGCACGGCGATCGGCAGCAGCGGAAATGCAGCGAACGCCCCGAAAGTCGCGATGTGGCCGAACGCGTCGATCCCGAATCCGGCGAGCATCGGGCCCACGAAACCCGATACCGAAAACCCCAGCGCCGCGAGGCTGAAAGTCATCGGGCGATCCTCGGGCCGTCCGATGTAGCCGATGCTGTTCTGCGCTGCGATCTGGTACATCATGAAGCCCGAGCCGATCAGGACGCTCGTAAGATGGAGCGTCGTCAGCGTAGGCCACAGGAAGGGGGCCAGCGCGCCGAGCGCGATCGCGACCGATCCGACGAGCATAGGCACTCGAGCGCCGATGCGGTCGATCAGGCGTCCCATGCCGACTGCCGAGAGCATCGGCAGCAAGGCGTACAGGGCCATCAGCACGCCGACTGTGAACGGCGTCGCGTGCAGGTGAAGGGCATAGAGCGATACCGACACGCGCATCCCCGCGAACGCGCAGTGGTTGAGCAGGGTGATGAAAATGAGGAAATAGAGCGTGCGCACGCCGGGGTTTCCCCTCCCGGTCTGGGGGGGCTGCCGGGAAGTTTCGTCAGCGACCGATTTCGCTCAGAGCGATTCGAAGTATACCGACATTCGTCGGCGCATTGTCTCGTCCGGAAGCGGCCCCGAGGCGGCACCCAGGTTGTCGGCCACGTGCTTGGGGTTGCGCGTTCCGGGAATCGCGCAGGTCACCGAGGGATGTCCGAGGATCCATTTGAGGAAGAACTGGGCCCAGCTCGCGCAGCCGATCTCCGTCGCCCAATCCGGCAGGGGCTTGTCCTTGACGCGGCGGAACATCGACCCTTCCGCGAAGGGCCGGTTGACGATCACCGCGGTGCGGCTGTCCGCGGCGACGGCGAGCAGACGCCGGTCGGCTTCCGGCTCCGCGAGAGAGTAGTTCACCTGGACGAAATCGATATCGCCCGGCCGGATGATTTTTTCCAGGTCGGCGTGCACGCCGGCGTGATAGTGCGTCACGCCGAGGTAGCGGACGCGGCCGGCGCTCTTCCAGTCGCGCAGCGTCGCCAAGTGCGTTCCCGCGTCCACCAGATTGTGCACTTGCATCAGATCCAGGCGCTCGACGCGGAGCTTCCTCATCGAGTCCTCCATCTGGCGGATGCCCGCCTGCTTGCCGCTGGTCCAGACTTTGGTGGCGACGAAGAGCTTGGCTTTCACTCGGAGCTCGTCGGCGAGCTGGCCGGATACCGATTCGGCCGAGCCGTACATCGGCGAGCTGTCGATCACGCGGCCGCCGAGGTCGACGAGCGCCTTCAGCGCTTCGCGCGCCTGCGCCGTCTCGGCAGCGTCGCCGGCGACGTCGAACGCCTGCCACGTGCCCAGTCCCACCGCCGGAATCGTCTCCCCGGTCTTCGGGATGGGGCGCTGCAACCGCTCGGCGGCGCGTGCTGCGGGCATGCTTCCTCCAAGCGTGAGCGCCGCGGCGAGCTTGAGCCAAGCGCGGCGCGAGACGCCAGTCTTGGGACTTCCGGGGGTGTTCATCGTCTGGAACGATCGAATTCTAACAGTCTTGTTCCGCCGAGGAACCCGGCCGAATCGCTGCGATCGATGCAGGGGCCGCGCCGAACGAGTTCTCGGCGCGGCACCAGCGGGGAAGCGGACGGTCCTGCGGAGCTCTCGCCGATCAGCGGGTCGCGTCGGCGAGATGCACCCGAATTTCATCCCGTCTTCGTCAGGCTTGCGGCCAATGGAAGGAGAGTTGCCGGTCGCCCCTAGCGGGCACCTGGACCGTACGGTGCAGGGTCTTGCCGTGCGCTTCTGCGGCAACCGTGTACTTCCCGGCGGGGAGCTTCACCAACATGATGGGTCCGTCGGAAACCGCGCTTAGCATCTCCTTGCCCGACGGATGCTTGATGGTGACTCGCACCGCAGCCAGAAATTCGTTGTCCTTGGCGGCGGAAAACACCATGCTCAGGGGGTAATGCCTGGCTTCCTCCCTCATCGCGTTCGCTTCGGGCTTGCCGACCCCGCCGCTCATGTAGGTGATGCCATTCTCGGTCTTGGCTTGGGGCAGCGGGTAGTCCGTCGCCGAGCCGGCCCATGCGGGCAGGGCGATGCCGAGCGCCAAAGCGCCGGCGAAAAGTCTGCTAGTCGATTTCATGTTGATGTCTCCAGATGGTTGCGTTTCGAAAGCGCGGCGGCCGCCGCGGCTCTGTGCGCGACCCCTACGCCGCGGGGAACCAAGTCGAGGCGCACCGGAAGCCTCAAGGATTCGGTGGCGGCGAATTGTTAGACGGCCGGAGCGGAGAGGAGTTCGGGCCGCCGAGAATCAGTTACCATTCGCCCGGGGAGAAGCGATGCCAGCGCTTTCCGAGAAACACATCTACGATGCCGGCCTGCCCGCGACCAATGCGCCCTTCAACCTGTGCGTGCGTCACGGCGACCTGATCTTCATTTCGGGCCTGCCGCCGTTCGACGAGGCGTTTTCGCGGGCGGTGCGCGAGGCCCGGGAACAGGGGCGCCCGGTTCCGCCTTTTCCGAACCCGCCTTTCGCCGAGCAGGTGCGCCTCGTGATGGACAACATGAAAAAGCTGGTCGAAGCGGCCGGCTCGAACATGGATTGCCTGTTGAAGGTCATCGTGTGGCTGCGCGATCAGCGCGACGCCGAGGAGTTCGACCGGATCTACCGCACGTATTTCTCGGGACGCGACACGCTGCCCGCGAGGACTCGCATCCAGGCCGGACGCACCCCTATGGACTGCGGCCTCGAAGTCGAGGCGATCGGCTACGTGCCGAAAAAGCCCGCGCGAGGTGCCGATCGGCGTCACAAACGCCGCGGTTCGAGGTCGAGGCGCGGCAGATAAGAAGTTTGGAAAGATCACCCCAGGAGGAAAGCATGTCGAGCTTTTGCACGAAGGGTACCGTTGGAATTGCGGTATTCGCTGTCTTGCTCACGCCGGCCCTGGCCCAGAACAAGGCCGAGAAGCGCAACATGGAGCTTGTCGGCTACCACGATCTCCAGGGACGCAGCGCCTATCAGCCCGTTATCCACAAGCAGGGGAGCCGTTGGATCGCCTATGTCGGCCACCACGGCGACAACCTCCTCAACCCGCTCACGGGCAAGAAGGAAGACAACGGAACGTCCATCGTCGATGTGACCGATCCGAGAAAACCCGGCTACCTCGCCCACATTCCCGGAGAGGCCGGAATGGCGGAAGCGGGCGGAGCGCAGATGGTGCGCGTGTGCGACGGCAGCGAGCTGCCCAAGGGCGACAAGAGCAAGGTTTACCTGCTTCGCACTTTCGGCAACGCCGCGCACGAGATCTGGGACGTGAGCGATCCGGCCAGGCCGGCCTTGCTCACCACGATCATCAAGGGCTTGAAGGGGACCCACAAGAACTGGTGGGAGTGCGACTCAGGCATCGCCTACCTGGTCTCCGGGATCGAAGGCTGGCGCGTGCGGCGCATGACCCAGGTGTACGACCTCTCCGACCCGGCGAAGCCGGTGTTCATCCGCAATTTCGGCCTGCCCGGGCAACAGCCGGGCGCGACCGGTCCGACTCCGGCCGACCTGCACGGCCCCATCTCCACCGGGCCCAAGGGCAACCGCGTCTATTTCGGCTACAGCACGAACAAGGACGGAGTCCTGCAGATCGTCGACCGGGAGAAATTGCTGAACGGCCCCAAGGAACCCACCATTGAGAACCTGCTCTACCCGCAGGTGGGCAGGCTCGACCTGCAGCCCACCCACGGCGCGCACACGACGCTGCCGCTGCTTCGGATGCCGCTACCGGAATTTGCCAAGGATGCCGAAGGAGCCGTGGGCGATTTCGTGATGATCGTCGACGAGCAGATCGCGAACGAGTGCCGCGAAACGCGCCAGAGGGTGTGGATCGCGGACGTGACTGCCGAGGCTACGCCCTTCAACGTCTCGAATTTCAACGTCCCGGAGGCGAGCGGCAATTTCTGCTCCCGCGGCGGCCGCTTCGGCGCGCACTCGCCGAACGAGAACCAGCCGCCGATGTACGCGAAGCGCCTGGTGTTCGTCGCCTGGTTCAACGCGGGGGTGCGCGCGATCGACATCCGCGACCCCTATCAGCCGAAGGAGGTCGGCTACTACATTCCCGCGAAGACCGGCAAGACCGACAAGCGCTGCGTGAAGATGCCCGACGGCGCGGAGCGCTGCAAGGTCGCGATCCAGACCAACAACCTCGAGGTCGACGACCGCGGCTACATCTACATCGTCGATCGCGCCAACACCGGAATGCACATCCTGCAGCTCACCGGCGCCGCCCGCGAGATCGCGAAATTCTGAAGAGACCATGGCCAGTAAAGGCGTGCTCGCGCGACTGGACCGGGCGGTCGATGATTTCTCCCGACGCACGCGTTATTTTCACGAAGAGATGACGAAGGGCCGCGCGCGCATGTTCGCCATGCAGCACCGCCTGAACACGCGTCATCGAAATTCCGTGCTCAAGCTGAAAGTGGCGACCAACTGCCCCGACTGGGATACGCGCATCGGCATCATCAAGGCATGCAGCGAAGAGGTGATCGCCGACCACGAGCACGGGGGCGGCAGGGCGCACTGGGAGATCCTGGAAGACCTGGGAACGCGAATCGGTTTGAAGCGCAGCGAGATCCGCGCGGCGACGCCCATCGCCACTACGCAGCTCGCCTGGGCCGCCTGGGAGGGCTTGATGGCCAACCGGCACTGGCTGGAAGGCATCGTGGCCAACACCTGCGCCGAACGCGCGAACGTCCCCGGCTACGGCACCGGCATCATGAAAAAGCACGGCTGGTTCGGCCTGGAGCGGGAGCGCTGGGGGAAGCTCTTCGGCCTGTCGGACGGCGAGCTCGAATTCTTCGAGCTGCACGAGAAGGCCGACATCGAGCACTCGGACGCGGGCTGGCGCGCAGTCGAGCGCTTCGCGAAGCAGCTGCACATGGAAGACGCGGTCGTCGCCGCCTGCGAGAAGAACCTCCAGGTGTGGGAGATGTATTTGAACGGGATCGGCGAAGCGGGGAACCGGCTCGGTAGGCGTTGACTTACTGCGGAGTTTCCATATAGTTGCTAAGAATTCCATATACAGGTAGATGCTCGAAACATACCTGTATTTGTGTTTGGCGGAATACGACGGTCCTTGATATCCTCGCTTGATGAAGGTCCGTGAGATACTGCGAATGCTGAACGATGAAGGCTGGTTCTTGGTAGCGACCCGAGGTAGCCATCGTCAATTTAAGCATCCGACAAAGCCCGGCCGAGTTACTGTCCCAGGAAAACCGAATGACGATCTTGCTGCTGGTACACTGAACAGTATTTTGAAGCAAGCTGGATTGAAAAAGTGAGACTGCTATGCGCTACGCAATCGTGATCGAAAAGGCGGAGAACAACTACTCGGCGTACGTGCCCGATCTTCCGGGCTGTGTTGCAACCGGCGCAACGGTTGAGGAAGTCGAAGGACAGATCCGTGAGGCTATTGAGTTTCACCTGGATGGTCTGCGCGAAGATGGTGTCGTGATTCCGCAGCCTGCGAGCCGCGTCGAATACGTTGACGTAGCGGCATAATGCGCCGCCCGGAATATGACTTCTCCGGTGCCGCTCGCGGAAAGTACTATCTGCGGTATTTGGAGAGCACCAGCGTTGTCGTTCTTGATCCGGATGTCGCGAAGCGGTTCAAGAATTCCACCGAAGTTAATGAAGCGCTTCGTTCTCTGGCGTCCCCTGACAAATCAACTCGGGGCCTGACGAGACGTTCCACTCGGACGCGCCGACACCCTTCGCGCCGATAGTGTCCCACAGGCCGCGTGTCAGCCTGCCGTATAGCGCTACGTTGAACGAATGCGTGCCTTCTTTCCTCGTTTTCTCGTCGCGCTCCTCACAGCGCTCCTCTGTCAGAACACAGCCGCGCAGTACCCCTCTCGCCCCATCCGCCTCCTCGTGCCGATTCCGCCGGGGGGCGGCCCGGACATCGTCGCGCGCCTGATCGCACCCAAGCTCGGCGATGCTCTTGGCCAGCCCGTGGTGGTGGAGAACCGCGTCGGCGGCAACGGCAATCTCGCCGGCGAGCTGGTCGCAAAATCGCCATCGGACGGCTACACGCTGCTCCTCGGCATGGACAGTCTGATGGTGATCAACCCGCACCTCTATGCGAAGATGCCTTTCGATCCGCAGAAGGATCTGGCGCCGGTTGCAAGCCTGGTGTCGAACGGATTTTTCATGGCGGTCAATCCCTCGGTACCGGCGCGGACGTTTCCGGAGTTCATCGAATACGCGCGCCGGGCCAATCCGCCGCTGCAGTACGCCTCGGGGGGCAACGGCAGCCAGCATCACCTCACCATGGAGCGCCTGAAGGCCCGTGCCGGGATCGACATGATCCACGTCCCGTACAAGGGCGGCGCGCCGGCGACCACGGCGACCGTCGCAGGCGAGGTCGCGGTGATGATGTCGGGCACGTCCACCGCGCCGCAGATCAAGGCGGGCCGCCTGCGCGCGCTCGCTTTCACCGGCCCGCAGCGCTCGCGGGTGTTGCCCGAGGTGCCGACGATCGCCGAGTTCTACCCCGATTTC